>NZ_CP019721.1:1345000-2178518 GCF_002005185.1 Veillonella parvula | reverse complement strand
GGAACAATCGGATATATTTCTTCCGTAGCGGAATTTACACCTAAATCGGTAGAAACGGAGGATGTGCGTACTACACTTGTATATGAAGTGCGGGTATATGTAGATGATCCTGATAATCGTCTCCGTTTAGGAATGCCTGCCACTGTTTCCATTGATATATAGAGGTGTGCAGTGAATGATGTATATGCAATCGAAGGGTCACAATTATATAAAGAGTTCCCCCTTGTCGGAGCTGATCCTATAATAGCATTGGACCATTTGGATTTTAAAATCCGGAAAGGCTGTTTAACTGCGTTGGTTGGTCCAGATGGGGCGGGAAAAACGACTTTGATTCGTTTGATAGCTGGTTTATTGGATGCCACGGCTGGTTCTTTAGAGGTCCTCGGAATGGATGTGAAAGCACATTCACAGGCAGTTCAAGATAGACTCAGTTATATGCCTCAGAAATTTGGGCTTTATGAGGAATTATCCGTCAGTGAAAACATGAATCTCTATGCAGATTTACACGGTATTCCTTTGCATGTGAGAACGAAGCGGTTTGAAAAATTACTGCATATGACAGGGCTAGCCAAATTTACTAAGCGTCAAGCCGGTAAATTGTCAGGCGGTATGAAGCAAAAGCTTAGCCTAGCTTGTACATTGGTTCGTTCTCCGGAGCTATTACTGCTCGATGAGCCTACCGTAGGGGTCGATCCATTTTCAAGGCGGGAGTTATGGGAGATCTTAGAGTCGCTGGTATGTACAGATGGAATTAGCGTACTTGTTAGCACTGCATACTTAGATGAGGCGGAGCGTTGTAAAGATGTTTTCGTCCTCAATAAGGGGCGCTTTTTAGCAACCGGGACACCGCATGAGTTGACTCAAATGTCTGAGAAACGATGCTTTCAGGTAAAAATTCCGAAGTCATTGAGCCTGCGAAATGTACAGGCCGCATTGATGGATGACAGGAAATGCGTGGCGGATGCAGTTCCGGAGGCCGGTGCTGTGAGGTACATAAAAACAAAAGAAATGCTTTCGATTCCATGGCTTAATGAGTACGGTATGGAGGAAGAACCAGTTCAGAGCCGTTTGGAAGATACCTTTATGATGCTGTTAAAAGAGGATGAAATTGCTTCAAAACAAGGGGCTAAGCTTTTAGATAGTATCGATATGGATTTGGATGAAAGTGCGATAGAGAAAGAACGAAAGCATTTGTTGGCCCCCAATGAAATAGTTGAGCGTCCAGTAGAAATTTCCGTATCTCATTTGGTGAGGACATTCGGTGATTTTACGGCGGTGGCTAATACATCATTTACGGTGCAGCGCGGAGAAGTATTCGGGTTACTCGGACCAAACGGAGCAGGGAAGACGACGACATTTCGTATGTTGTGTGGATTATTGCCTGTAACGAGCGGGGATTTGCGTGTAGCCGGTGTTGATGTCGTTAAATCCCGTACGGCGGCAAGAAGCAATTTCGGATATGTAGCGCAAAAGTTTTCTTTGTACGGTAATCTGTCTGTTATGGAAAACTTGAATTTTTTTGCCGGTGTGTACGGCCTTCACGGACAGAAGAAGCTTGATCGTATAGAAGCCGTTATCAGTGAGTTTCGTCTGAATGACGTGAGAGATATGATAGCCGGTGATTTGCCTGGTGGTTATAAACAGCGCTTGTCCATGGCGGCTGCCTTAATGCATGAGCCTAAAATTCTTTTCTTGGATGAGCCCACAAGTGGTATTGATCCTCTTACAAGGCGTAATTTCTGGCGACAGATTACTTCTTTATCAAAGCGAGGAACAACGATTATTATTACGACTCATTTTATGGATGAATCGGAATATTGTGACCGTATTATGATTCAGGATGCAGGAAAACTCGTTGTACTGGGAACACCTGATGAAGTTAGACGGATTGCCGGCGATGAGAATTGTACTATGGATGAAGCGTTTATCTCCGTCATACTAAAAAAACGGGAACAGGAGGATGACGTATGAACGGATTTATAAGACGGTTTTCCTCATTGGTATACAAGGAAACCTTACAAGTATTGCGCGACCCAAGCACTATTTTGTTGGGTGTTGTGCTACCTATACTACTTATCATCCTCATCGGCTCAGGGGTTACTTTGGATGTTAAACACGTGCCGATAGCAGTGGTTATGGAACGGCAAGATTCTATGACCCAGAGTGTGTATGACTCCTTATACGGCTCTGAGTACTTTCAACCTATAGCGGTTCGCGATAGAAAAACGGCGGAACTATTGATGGAAAAACGAAAGGTAGATGCCATATTGGTGATTCCACAGGACTTTTCTGCTCAAGTTATGCGTGGACAAGGGAAAGTGCAGGGGATTTACTATGGTGTCGATACTTCGGTAGCGATGAGCATAGAAAGTTATGTAAACTCAGCTATTAACTTATGGGCCGTTAAGAATATTCCGTTTATGCTACGTGGTGGATATATAACAATGAACCCTCGCATGTGGTTTAATGAGGCAAATACAAGTACCTGGTTTTTGATTCCTGGGCTCATTATGATTATCATGACGATTGTATCCGTCTTTCTTACGGCGGTTGTTATGGCTAGAGAATGGGAACGTGGTACTTTTGAGGCTTTATTCGTTACACCAGTTAAGCCTATTGAAATTATTTTGGCTAAGGTAGTGCCTTATTATGTATTGGCCATGTTGGGGCTATTGTTTTGCCTCGGTGTATCGTATTTCTTTTATGAAGTACCGATGCGTGGTTCCTTATGGATTATCTGCATCGTGTCCACATTGTATTTGATTGTTTCCTTAAATATGGGACTACTTATATCTGCGTTTACGAAGAAACAGTTCTTAGCTTGTCAAATGGCGTTACTTACCAGTTTTTTACCGGCGTTGATATTGACGGGGTTTTTATTTGATCCACATTCACAACCTGTGGTGATTCAATATATTTCACGGCTTTTACCTCCTACATATTTTTTAGAATTACTGAAATCATTGTTTCTAGGTGGAAATAACTGGTATTTGATTATTAAAAATAGTGCCGTATTATCGGGGTTTGCTATTTGCTTTACAATATTGACAATTTATATTACGCGGAAGAAGGTGGAATAATGAATTGGCGCCTGTATTGGAATCAAATTGTCTCCATCATATGGAAAGAGCTATTAGCCACCTTTAAAGATCCGAAAACTCGTATAATCTTACTGTTACCGGTTATTATTCAAGGGTTCCTCTTCGGTTACGCCGCAACCTATAATCTCAACAAGGTTCCCTATGTATTGATTGATGAAAGTCATACGCAGACCGCAGCTGCATTAGAATCGACTATTAATTCATCCGGTGTTTTTGAACTGTATCAATCTGCGAACTCTCCGGATATAATCGCACCACTAATAGACTCCAACAAGGTTATTATGGCGGTTATCATACCTCAGGATTTTGAAGAAAACTTAAAGCATAAACAACCTACATCTATTACTGTTATTGTAAATGGAACGAATACAATGACTTCAGGTCTTGCCACAGCCTATATGGGGCAAATCATTTCTCAATTCAATCAGACTTGGTTAGGTGTTGAGCATAAGGGAATCACGATTGAATCTCGTACCTGGTATAATGAAAATCAGCAGTCTTCCTGGACTTTCTTGACAGGTCTCGTTATATTGATCAGTATGACACAAGTTATCATGTTGGGGGGCTTATCTGTGGCGAGAGAACGAGAGCAGGGAACCTTTGATCAATTATTGGTGACGCCCGTATCATCTATGCAAATTTTGATTGCAAAGTCTATACCACCCATGATAATAGGACTGTTTCAAAGTACTGTATTGTTATTAATAGCCATGTTTTGGTTTAAAGTTCCATTTCGGGGCAACATATTTCTTGTGTATGCTGTGTTGTTTACGTTTATAAGTAGTAGCATTGGATTGGGGTTATCTATTTCGGCTATTGCAAAAAATATGCAGCAAGTTCTCGTATATGTTTTTGTTTTTCTTTTTCCACTAGCATTATTGTCCGGATTAATCACACCTGTACATAACATGCCGAAAATATTGCAATATCTTACATATGGAAATCCTATGCGGTTTTCTGTTGATGCAATGCGCAGGATTTATTTAGAAGGTGCAGGATTGACGGATATTTGGTTTAATTTTATTCCTATGATTATCCTAATCATTATAAGCATGTCCATAGCAGGATGGCTATTTAGAAATCACGTTGGATAAAGCTAATGATTAGATCGTTAAACTTTTTATATTTTGTTATAACAATACGGCAGACCTAAATAGCATTTTTTTATTAATAAATATGCTACTGCCGTATTGACTAAATGAATGTAGACTGTTAGAATAAAGGCATAGAAAATATCATATTTGGGAATAGGTGCTGAAAAGCATAATAGAGAAGCCGGTTAAAGGCCGGCACGGTCCCGCCACTGTATGGTCGAGCGAGTCTAAATTAAGTCACTGGGAAACTGGGAAGGCTAGATGAGCGATGACGCCGAGTCAGGAGAACTGCCTATTCAACATTCACCATTTGACCTACGAGAGATAGGGAGGAGAAGTTAATAGCTCCTTTTTACGTACCCGTAAAAAGGATTTTTTAGTTCTATTGAATCTAAATTGTATTATAGTTGATTTAGATTTTAGTTCTATACGACCTAAATGTCGTGCTATGGTCATGGTGGATTACCTTCTTGGTATTACCAGCATGACATATGTTGTGACTGTTAATATATTTTATGGTAAATGTAGGGCATGCATTTATTCATCATCATCCTAAAAAAGAGGCTGACCCAGGGTTCTAGTAGTTCGGATTCTGGGTCAGTCTCTTTTTATTTTGCAAATATTAATTATCGGTAAGACCTTTTAGATAGAGGTCTGTAGCGTTAAGCTTTAGATGAAGCGTTAATAGATATAGAATCGTAGAATAATTAAGCGTTTTTAGATTTAGAATTTGCTTTGGGGTTACATAAATCGTAAGGTGTAATTAGATAGTTGTTTTTCTTTGAATCTATTTTTAGATGTATGAATTTTAAGTCATTTATAAAAAAATGATTGACGATGAATTCCATACATGATATTATTATTTCAGTTGAGACGCGGGAGTGGCGGAATTGGCAGACGCACCAGACTTAGGATCTGGCGCCTTACGGCGTGGGGGTTCAAGTCCCTTCTCCCGCACCAACTTTATTGCACCTTTAGAGGTGTATTTTTTTTGCCTAAAATTAAGTAGTTAATGTGGATATTCATATCGATAAACACTTGTAATTTAATAGTAGGGTAGGTACAGAATTAACTACTACATTATATGTTATAATAAATGAGTTAGAACTATTTAATTAATACAATCATAGTAATACTATATGGTGCAGTATGAATAATACATTAACAAAACTGCTTTCACAGAACCCATCCTTTGTGGATGGGCTAAACGCATTTCAGCGTAAAGGAAAGTCGGTCATATATGGGCTTAGTGGATCTCAAAAGAGTTTCCTTTTAAATCAAGCTTTTTCTGCAGGTCTTAAAAAGCCTGTAGTCATCGTAGTTCATGATAAGGATCATAAGGAGATGTGGGAGCGAGATTTAGCTTTCTTTTGGCCTAATGTGCCAGTCCAATCATTTCCTATAACAGATCATGTAGACTTTACAACTGTAGCACGTAGTCTTGAAAATCAAGGTGCACAAATGCGAGCATTAGCATTATTAGCGTGGCAAGAGCCGGCAGTAGTCATTGCCAATGCTGAAGAGGTTACACAATATGTTGTATCCCCTCATTATTTAAAGGGGCAATCGTTGCATTTTGCTTTGAATGATGCAATTGAACGTGATGTAGCTCTTGAACAGCTCGTAACAATTGGATATGAACGCGTAGACCAGGTGGAACAACGTGGTCATTTTGCTGTGCGCGGAGATATTTTGGATATTTATCCTGTAAATAGTGATCATCCGATTCGTATTGAATTCTTTGGAGATGAGATTGATACATTGCGTTTCTTCTCTGTTGAGAATCAACGTTCTATTGAACAAATCGAATCCTATACGGTGACGCCTTTCTTTCTTGGTCAAAGTGATGCGGATAGCACTCTATTATCTTATGTGAAAGATGGCACTTTGATTTATGATGAGCCAGGTCGTATTCAAGAGGCATTAAAGAAATTCTTAAAAGAAGATCCTACACATCGGAAAAATCATTGTGATTGGAATGAACTACAACGCACTGTAGATGCTACGAATCAAGTGGCTTTCACATTTATGCAACAACGTTCTATTGGTCTCACTGGATTTAACCCTATTGGTATTCAAGGGAAGACGATGACGAGCTTTGAGCGTCAAATTCCCCTATTAACAGATGAAATTAAACAATGGCATCGTTTAAATCATCAAGTGGTACTAGTACTAAATAATCAGCAACGACGAGAAGGTATTGAGCGCGCCCTTGAAGGGGAGAATATTGCATTTATTCATAGTGATACATGGATAGCAAAGCCAAACACTGTCGTTATTTTAAAGGGCTTATTAACAGATGGTTTTGAATTGCCCAATAGCCATCTCGTAGTTGTCGTAGAAGGTAATATTTACGGACAGCAAAAGCGCAAGCTTCGTAATAAGCCTAAAAAGGGCCAAGAAATCAATTATTTTACAGATTTAACGCCTGGTGACTATGTAGTACATAATATGCATGGTATCGGCAAGTATATTGGTCTTAAAACAATTGAGACGGAAGGCATTCACCGCGATTATATTGAGATTGCTTATGCTGGAACGGACAAACTGTTCTTACCAGCTAATAATTTAGATCAACTGCAAAAATATATTGGCAACGAAGGTGATGTGCCACGTATTAATAAGATGGGTGGCCGTGACTGGAGCAAGGTTGTTACAAAGGCAAAAAAATCTATTGATGATTTAGCAGATAAACTCGTTGAGATATATGCACAACGAGAAATCACAGAAGGTTTTGCATTCTTGCCAGACCAACCATGGCAGCAAGAGTTTGAAGATGCATTCCCATATGAGGAAACGGAAGACCAATTACAGGCTACCGCAGAGATTAAAGAATCCATGGAAAGACCTGTTCCTATGGATCGCCTGCTCGCTGGTGATGTAGGTTTTGGTAAAACGGAAGTGGCTATGCGCGCCATTTTCAAGGCTGTTATGAGCGGAAAACAAGTAGCAGTACTTGTACCAACTACGGTTTTAGCACAGCAACATTTCCAAACTTTTTTGAATCGCTTTGCTCCATTTGGGGTGAAAGTAGATGTGCTTAATCGATTCCGAACTACATCAGAGAAAAAACAAATTCTTAAAGGCGTAGAGGATGGATCTATTGATGTTCTTATTGGAACTCATTCATTACTTAACAAAAAGGTGGTATTCAAAGACTTAGGTATGCTTGTTGTAGACGAGGAGCAACGTTTTGGGGTAGCACAAAAAGAAAAGTGGAAAGAGTGGGCTAGCAATATCGATGTACTCACTTTGAGTGCTACACCGATTCCGCGGACTTTACATATGTCCCTCGTTGGCGTTCGAGAAATGTCTGTTATCAATACTCCGCCAGAGGAGCGTTTGCCTGTTCAAACCTATGTGGTGGAATATGATATGAATCTCATAGCAGATGCTATCAAACGAGAACTTGCAAGAGGTGGACAGGTTTATTTCGTATATAATCGGGTCGCATCCATTAATCACATGGGAGAACTATTAGAATCTGCATTACCTGGCTTGCGTTATGCTATTGCTCATGGACAGATGACAGGCCGTCAAATTGAGGAGATTATGACCGATTTCTATGAAGGCCATTATGATGTACTCTTGTCCACGAGCATTATTGAAACCGGTTTAGATATTCCTAATGCAAATACTATCATCATTTATGATGCGGATCGCTTAGGTTTATCTCAACTATACCAAATGCGAGGTCGGGTAGGACGCTCTCGTAGACGTGCTTATGCATACTTTATGTATCGGCCAGATAAAATACTTTCAGAGGCAGCTGAAAAGCGTTTAAAAGCCATAGAGGAGTTTACCGAGCTCGGCGCAGGATTTAAGTTAGCCATGAGAGATTTAGAGATTCGCGGTGCCGGCAATCTATTAGGTTCACAGCAACATGGTAATATCGCCTCTGTCGGCTTTGGTATGTACGTGAGCATGTTAGAAGAAGCGATTGCAAAGACTCAAAATAAAGAAGTTGAGCGAGATGTATCCATTGATCCAGCTATCGACTTAGAGGTAGATGCGTTTATTGACGATGCGTATATCAAAGATAGCGCACGTAAGATTTCTGTATACCAACGATTGTTACATATTAAATCTAAAGAGCAACTCGACGATATGACGGATGAGCTCATTGATCGCTTCGGTACACCAACCGATCCAGTAGATCGTTTGTTGCGCATTGCTCAAATTAAGGAGCAAGCGCGCCTACTGGGCATTAAAAGTATCGTCCGTAGAGATAAACAACTCACCATCCATTGGTATGACGATTCTAAAATGGCCGATTGGGACATGGGGGCTGTACGTGAAGATTTATGGAAAAAAATGAAGTTTATGGACACCAAGCCAGCCACATTATATGTGAATCTTAATGGCATGAAAGGTTCTATTTTGACCATTACGGAAGCGGTGATAAAGGCTCTTAGCCACAAGTCACCGACTAAGGAGGGCTTATGAATCGATTTTTAAAAGGAGCCATGATTTTAACCTTAGCCGGTATTATCGTGAAGGTCATTGGTGCGTTTAGTAAGGTTCTTATCGCACGGATTTTAGGTGGTGAAGGAATTGGCCTATATATGATGGCCTATCCAATCTATCAAATTATCGTTAGTATTTCTGCGGCAGGTATTCCTGTAGCCATATCTATTATGATTGCAGAGAAACTTGCTAATGATGATATGCGAGGCGTACAACAAGTATTTTCCGTATCTTTAAGGGTACTCGCTATATTAGGGCTGGTATTTAGTTTGGCCTTATATGGTAGTGCGCAATGGCTCGTAGATAATCAAATCATCACCGATCCACGTGCTTTAATTGCTATTCAGCTATTATCTCCAGCCATTTTTGTAGTGACCATCCTGAGCTGTTTTAGAGGGTATTTCCAAGGTTTCCAGTATATGGTGCCTACTGGTACGAGTCAAGTATTTGAACAAATCTTTCGCGTGTCTTCTATGGTAGGTTTGGCATACTACTTCATTGATCGTGGACTCCATTTGGCGGCGGGTGGTGCGACCTTTGCTACATTCCCAGGCGTATTGGCAGGGTTACTGGTATTAATTTATTTTTACTACCGACAACGTAATGTTCGAGAGAAGATGCTTTCACAACAGAATCCTAATGCCATTTGTGAAAGTAACGGCACCGTAGTTAAACGATTGTTTAGTCTTGCCATACCGGTTTCTATGGCGAATATCATGCTTCCCATGGTATCACTCATTGATACATTTATCGTCCCGAAACGATTGATGGATATTGGATACTATCTCAATGAAGCAACCACACAATTTGGCTATCTAACGGGAATGGCAACATCTCTGATTGGGTTGCCAATTATTCTAACTACGTCCTTAGCCGCTAGTCTTGTACCAGCCGTATCTGAGGCCCATACTCAAGGTGATGTACATCGCATCGTGAAACGGGCGGAGACGGCGATTAAAATTGCTAATATGTTTACGATTCCAGCCTGTATTGGTCTCTGCGTATTAGCTACACCAATATCGCAATTAATATATGCAACACCCCACGCAGGGCCTGTTATTGCTGTTATTAGCTTGAGTATTGTGTTCCTCGGATGGCAGCAGGTTACTGCAGGTGTTTTACAAGGTTTAGGAAGAACAGTAATTCCTATGGTGTCGATTTTTATCGGCTTATTAGTGAAGACATTCTTAGATTATGAATTGACAGGTAGTGTTGAGTTGGGCATTAATGGTGCAGCTTGGGCGACGAATTTAAACTTTGCCATTGCAGCGCTTATTAACTATATTTTTGTAAAAAAATATGTAGGTTCGGTACTCAGCACATTAGAGTTATTAAAAATAATAGTATCTGCCATGGCCATGGGCGGTGCTACACAAGTCATCTATGTGAGCACTGTTGATTTATTAGGCAATGGTGGCGCTGTGGCTGCAGCAATTGTAGTGGCTATTTTTGTATATGGTTTATCGTTATGGCTTACTAAAGCTGTCGTAAAAGATGATATATACCATTTCCCAATCATAGGCAAGCGCTTACAAGCTCGACGCAATAGGGAGGAAGCAAAGCTATATGAAGAACAATATTGATATTCAACCTTTAGTCGATGTAGTGAAAACTTTGCGTGCACCAAATGGCTGTCCTTGGGATCAAAAGCAAACGCATGAATCTTTACGCCGCTATTTTATAGAAGAGACTTACGAAGTAGTAGATGCCATTGATAATAAAGATATGCCAAATCTTCGTGAAGAGTTAGGTGATGTATTATTGCAAGTTGTCTTTCACAGTCAATTGGCAGAGGAGGCTGGTCATTTTACACTTCAAGACGTAATTAATGATGTCGCTGAAAAAATGATTCGTCGTCATCCTCGTGTTTTTAGCCCAGAAAATGATGAAAAATCATACACTTGGGATGAATTAAAGGCACAAGAAAAGAAAAATATTCAAAATTCTGTATTGGATGGTGTATCGAAAAGTTTACCTGCTTTAATGGCGGCTTATAAACTCCAAGAAAAGGCTGCAAAGCTAGGATTTGACTGGGACGAGCTTGATCCTGTTTGGGCTAAAGTTTCCGAAGAAATGGGGGAATTTAAGGAGGCTATTGACCAAAATGATAGAGAAAATATGGAAAAAGAAGCAGGAGATGTGCTTTTTTCCTTGATTAATCTATTCAGATGGTATAAAATAAGCGGTGAAAATGCACTAAATCGCACAAACACAAAGTTCCGACAGCGTTTTTTACATGTAGAAGCTTGTGTTAACCAAAGCGATCGCTCATGGGAAGACTTTTCATTAGCTGAGCTCGATGCTTTTTGGGAGGAGGCTAAAGTGCAGGAAAAGTAACCTAGAGGTTTATACACTTCTAAGGTATTGTAATTTTAAGGAGGTTCTGTCATGAACAAAACAGAATTAATCGCAAGTGTTGCACAAAAAACTGAATTAACTAAAAAAGATGCTGAAAAAGCAGTAAAAGCTGTATTTGACACAGTAGCTCAAGAATTAGCAGCTGGTGGCAAAGTACAAGTTATCGGCTTCGGTACTTTCGAAGTTCGTGAACGCGCAGCTCGTGAAGGCCGTAACCCACAAAACGGTAAAACTATCACAATTGCAGCTTCCAAATCCCCTGCATTCAAAGCTGGTAAAGGTTTGAAAGAACAAGTTAACGCTGCAAAAGCTAAAAAACGCAAAAAATAATCCATATTGGATGTGAAAGAGACCTTTCGAGGTCTCTTTTTTTTATCTATTTATGGTATAATGCACAGAGAAAGGGTGCATTATGAATAACGAAACATCAAGGAAGGTTCTCATTGTGTCTGCCTCAATCGGCACTGGACATATGCAAGCCGCAAGAGCCATAGAAGAATATTGGAAAGAAAAAGAGCCACAAGCATCAATTACCCATGTTGATTTTCTTGATACAGAAACTATGTCTGTAGAGCATTTAATTAAGGGTACCTATATCAAGATGATTGACGTATTCCCCATGCTCTATGATATGATTTATCGCGTATCGAAAGGGGAAAAACGAGGTACCATTATGCAAACCGCATTGTCGTACCTACTTAAAAGCCGCATGCTTAAACTAGTACAACAAGAAGAGCCAGATGTAATGGTCTTTACACATCCATTTCCTTGTGGGGCGGCATCGATTTTAAAACGTCAAGGTCATATAGATGTACCACTAGTGGCTATTATGACAGACTTTAGTAGTCATCAGTTTTGGCTCTATCCACAGATTGATGTTTACTATGTTGCAACAGAATCTATGGTACCTGAAATGGTAGCTTCAGGTATCGATGAATCTCGTATTCATGTATCTGGCATTCCTGTGCGGCGATCTTTTTTCCGTGATGCTATTGAAGAGTATAGCTTAGAGGAACCTGTGAAAGTTCTTGTTATGGGTGGTGGCCTGGGTTTAGGCTCTCTTGAGACGGCTTTAAAACATCTAGATGAAGTAAATGGTATTGGTGAAATTACCGTTGTAGCTGGACAAAATACGTCTCTTTACGAATCGTTAGTTGTCCTTAGTGAATCTATGAAGACGAAGACTACCGTATATGGTTATACTACCAATATTTCTGAGCTCATGAAATCATCGTCTTTGCTCGTCACAAAACCTGGTGCATTGACCTGTATGGAGGCTGTTACAATCGGATTGCCAATGGTATTCTTTAATGCTATCCCAGGGCAGGAAGAGGCAAATGCAGAATTGTTAGAGCAACGGGGATGTGCTCGTTGGGCTCGCGATATTCACAACTTAGAAGATGTGGTAACTGCACTGTTAATTAATTCTCCGCGACTTCAACAAATGTCTGAACGTGCTCGCGAATGGCATGTGGATGGGGCTGCTGATATCGTAAATAGTCTCATTGAAATTTTAGATGCTAGTGCACAAGATGAGCTTGTGAAAGCTCAAGAGGCAATTAGCTAACCAATATAGAAAAAGCGATGACCTAAAGGGCCATCGCTTTTTTCTATTGATACTGTTCAATATGTTCTTTTCGAAGTTTTTGTAATGTAACTAAGAAAGCATCCGTACTTTCTGCACCATCCAATAGATCTTTTAATTGGGAAGAGTCATCAAGGGTAACACTCCATTGGAAGGAGTCGTTATCGTCGTACACATTGAATACGACTGGTGTCTCTAAGTCCTCTGGCATATAGCCGTCATCATCGGACACAGTTGCATACGTGCCATCCTCTAAGAGCTCAGTAAATAATGTGTCATACCCATCAATGTCGATAAGTTCAAAGTTGATACTTTCATAAAAGTCTAAAACCATATCCGTCGCCATGTGGACCTCCTCATGAATATATATGTTACGTTTATTCTACTGAGGGCGCCTGTTACTGTCAATGGTAATGTGTAGTATAATAAATAACAGAATTACAAAATAGGAGCGGAATATGAACGTTATTAGTTTACAGAACATAGAGAAATCATATGGCACAAGGCTACTGTTTAAAGAGGTGAGTATGACTTTTACCACGGAAAAACGATTAGGTCTTGTGGGCATCAACGGAACGGGTAAGTCTACATTTCTAAAAATATTAGCAGGACAAATGGAAGCTGATAAAGGCACCATTGAGCGTAATGGTAAGGCTAGCATTTATTACTTAGCGCAGACACCTGATTTTGATGCGGAAGCTACTTTGCTTGAGGCCGTTCTTGATGGAAATCATCCTCGGTTGCAAATGGTAAAAGTCTTTGAACGTATTAGTCGTGAGTATCGCCAAATGCAAGAGTCTGGTAAAGACGATGCTAAAATATCTCGCAACTATATGAATGCACTGGAGCAAATGGATCAGCAAGACGGGTGGCAAGTAGAGCAAGAGGCGCGCATTATTTTATCTAAATTGGGCTTTCCTGATGTGGAGCAAAAGGTAGCTATGTTATCAGGAGGGCAAAAGCGTCGTCTTGCATTGGGGCAAGCATTGCTATATCCATGTGATCTTTTATTACTAGATGAGCCGACTAACCATTTGGATGAAGATAGTATTGATTGGCTAGAGTCGTATTTGAGTGTACGTCAAGGAGGATTATTAATCAGTACCCATGATAGATATTTCCTCGATTCCGTATGTAATGGTATTTTAGAGCTATCAAATCGTCATATGTATCAATACGATGGCAATTATGAAGAATTTATTGCCTTGAAAGCTGATCGAGAGGCTCGTGAAGCTGCTACGGAAGAAAAACGACGTCAATTTTTAAAGCGGGAAATCGAATGGGTACGTCGTGGTGCTCTGGCAAGAACTACAAAACAAAAGGCTCGTCTTGACCGTTACGAAAAATTAAAGAATATGGAGAAAACCCGTCGTCCGGATCAAATGGATCCTATTGCGCTGAAGACACGTTTAGGAAAAACCATCTTTGATATTGAGCATTTAGAGTTTTATTTTGATGAACGTCCTATGATTAAGGACTTTACCTATCACGTGGTACGCCATGATCGTATCGGTATAGTAGGGCCCAATGGTGTTGGTAAGTCTACCTTTATGAATATCCTTGATGGCACCTACGAAGCGACGAGAGGTACTATTGGTAAAGGTGAGACCGTTCGTATTGCTCATTTTAAACAAGAGCTACCTGAATTTGATGAAGATATGCGCGTTCTCGATTATATTCGTGAGGACCACTCTTATATGGTGCTCGGTGATGGATCTACATTGAGCGCAGGACAAATCCTTGAGCGATTCCTTTTTACCCCAGAATTACATGGTGTACCGATTCGAAAACTCTCTGGCGGGGAACGTCGTCGTTTATACCTCTTAAAATTGTTGATGAGCGCCCCTAACGTATTATTGCTGGACGAACCGACGAATGATCTTGATATTCCAACATTGGAGGTATTAGAGGATTTCCTTGACTTCTTTAGTGGCGTCATCATCACCGTTTGCCACGATCGGTACTTCCTAGACCGCGTAGTGGATAAACTGTTTGTTTTTACCGGCGATGGACATATTGAAATCGTTCATGGCTCGTATTCTGACTACAAAGATGCTCTTGATGAAAGTAGTGGCAGCAAGCGCCCATTCTATATGCCAAATGATAATATACCGGCTAATTCCAAAGTGGTACGAGCTGTAGTAGGTGGAGAGGCTGATAGCGATGACTCTGTTGATAATCAATCTAATAGGGTAGATACCCTTGGAAATGATAATGTTGTTGCTGGTGATAAAACAGATACTTTCAAAGAAATACCAAAGAAGGGTCTCAATAAAGCAGAAGAAGCGGAGTATGCCAAAATTATGGATGAATTGCCTAAGCTAGAACATTTAGTGAAGGGCCTCGATGTTATGATAAGCCAAGTGGCTACTGATTATGAAAAAATGCAGTCACTGATGGAGGAACGAGAAGAAACACAGACTCAAATAGATGCGCTCACTGAACGGTGGATGGAATTAGAGGAACGCCTATAATTCCTTTTATCATGCTATTTTTTAATATCTGTTATGCAAAGGAATTACGTGTAAGTTTATTGATAAAACTCACAATGTATAGTATAATTTCTACGATTAACGATAACAACGTTACCTAAGTAGGAGGAACTCATGAGTAAGTACCAATTTTTAGACCGTCGCGTGCCAATTGAAGACGGAAATATTGCATTAGTACAAGATTTAACTAAATGTAAAAACTGCTCCTTATGTCGTAAAGCTTGTGCTGTAGACATGGGTGTATTTGATTATTATGATTTAACAACAAATGGGGATCATCCAATTTGTATTCATTGTGGTCAATGTGCGTCTATTTGCCCATTTGATTCCATTAATGAGCGCTCTGAAATTGATGAAGTAAAAGCAGCTATTGCTGACCCTAATAAAATCGTCATTTTCCAAACTGCGCCTGCCGTACGTGTTGGTTTAGGCGAGGAATTTGGCCTTGAGGCTGGTACGTTTGTAGAAGGTAAAATGGTGGCTGCTCTTCGTAAATTGGGTGGCGACTATATTCTTGATACAAACTTTGGTGCGGACATGACTATCATGGAAGAAGCATCTGAGTTATTAGAACGCGTTATTAATAGTGATGCAGTATTGCCTCAATTCACATCTTGTTGTCCTGCTTGGGTTAAGTTTGCGGAAACATTCTATCCAGAATTCTTGCCAAACCTATCTACGGCTAAGAGCCCAATTGCTATGCAAGCGCCTACACAAAAAACATATTTTGCTGAAAAAATGGGCCTTGATGCAAAACAAATTGTTGCCGTTGCAGTAACACCATGTACAGCTAAGAAGTTTGAGATTCGTCGCGATGAAATGAATTCCTCTGCGGAATACTGGGATACACCAGAAATGCGCGATACAGACTACTGTATTACTACACGGGAACTTGCAAAATGGTTGCGCGCAGAAGAAATCAACTTTGATGATCTTGAAGATTCTGCTTTTGACCCATTGATGGGTGAAGCTTCTGGTGGTGGTATCATTTTCGGTAACACTGGTGGTGTTATGGAAGCGGCTATGCGTGCGGCTTACAAGATGGCGACAGGTGAAGATGCACCTCAAACATTGATTCCATTCGAAGCTATTCGCGGCATGGACGGTGCTCGCGAAGCAGACGTAGTGATTGGCGATAAAACATTACACGTAGCGGCAGTTCATGGTACAGGTAATTTGCGTAAGTTCATCGAACGCATGCGTGCAGAAAATATCCATTATGACTTCATTGAAGTAATGGCTTGTCGTGGTGGCTGTATCGGTGGTGGTGGTCAACCACGCGTTAAATTACCGATGGCTGACAAAGCTCGTGAAGCTCGTATTGCTTCCTTGTATACTCGCGATGCAGAAGTAACTGTAAAAGCTGCTTGTGATAATCCAGATATCCAAAAATTGTATGCTGAGTTCTTTGATGGCAAACCTATGAGCCACAAAGCACATCACATGTTACATACTACCTTTGTAAATCGTTCTGAAGATTTAGGCCCTAATGGCGCTTGTACGCCTGCTACATGCCCTACATCCGTACCTAATTTGAAAAAGGCGGCAGAGGCGGCTAAAGCGGCAGCGGAAGCTAATAGCTAAGAGTTGATGGTTATTAGTTAATAAAAAACACAAAGATAGCTAAGAAATATATAGCAGATAGTTGATATGTTAGTCAGCTATCTGCTTTTTTCTACTTTATATAGTGGAAATATGGTTAATAAAAGCTTTCACAGATGTAGATTCTATATATGCCATATACGCATAGGGGTTAAAATATAGAGATTGGTAAATTGGTTTAGGAATTACTTGTAGTATGCTATAATTAAATTGTTATTATAGAAGCAATCAATACTGGTTCGGGAGGATCTTCATGGCTTTTAAATTAAAAGGAAAAGAAGAAAAATTTTTCAGTATTTTGGAAAAGCATGCTGCACTAACTTATGAAAGTGCGGAAATGATGGAACGCGTGTTTAAGGGGGATATCTCTAAGGAAGAGGCATTTCTTGAAATTGATACAAAGGAAAAAGCTGCCGATGAATTAGTAAATGAAACTGTAGAGCGTTTACGCAAAACATTTATCACTCCAATGGATCGTGAGGATATTCAGCTTTTGATTGACCAACTGGATACTACATTGGATAATATCAAAGAAATCATGGATAAAATGGTTATGTATCACGTTGGCAAACCAAGTGATGGTGCTATTCGCATGAGTGAAATTGTTGTTAAATGTGTTAAGCATATCAATAAATCCATTGGTTATATGGGTAGTCTTAAAAAGGATCATGTGAAGGTAGAGGGGCGTGTTCACCAAGTATTGAAACTTGAGTCTGAAGCGGATAATATCTATCATGAAGAAATGGCTAAGCTCTTTACAGAGTGTACAGATCCAATTGAAATTATCAAATGGAAGGAAATCCTTAGCGCTATGGAAGATGTAATTGATGGCTGTGAAGATTTGGTTGGTACATTCCGCCGGGTAGTATTGAAGTATGCTTGATGCCCATTATTTAGTATGGCTAGTTGTATTCTTAGCATTAGCCTTTGACTATATCAATGGCTTTCATGATACGGCGAATGCCATTGCCACATCCGTTTCTACACGAGCTATTGAGCCTAAAAAGGCAATTATGATGACCGCTGCTCTCAATTTTTTGGGTGCAATGGTTAGTACAGGTGTTGCAAAGACTATCGGTGGTGATATAGTAATGTCGCCATCTCTTATCGATAGTGGTATTATTTCTGCAGCCCTTATCGGTGCCATTACATGGAATCTTTTAACTTGGTATTGGGGAATCCCAAGTTCCTCATCCCATGCTTTGATTGGTGGTATCATCGGTGCTGTGGGCTGGTCTGTAGGATTTGACGCGTTGAATGAAGCGGGGATTTTAAAAATCTTTTTGTCTCTTATTTTATCTCCGATTGTAGCCATGATTGGTGGCTATATTGTGATGAAAGTATTGTTGCTTATTTTCGGTAGATTTTCTCCGATTGCTTTAAATGATCGATTTAGATCCATGCAAATTGTATCAGCTATTATGATGGCATTTTCTCATGGTTCTAATGATGCACAAAAAGCGATGGGGATAATCACATTAACTTTACTTAGCGGTGGTTTCATCGATACATTAGATGTACCGATTTGGGTAAAACTTTGTTGTGCTACTGCAATGGCTATGGGGACTGCTGTAGGCGGTTGGAAAATTATCTCTACAATGGGAACCAAGATTTTCAAACTAGAAACTATTAATGGGTTCGCTGCTGATTTAAACTCTGCTATTACTATTTTTACAGCTACATTCTTACATTTGCCTGTAAGTACTACACACGTAGTAAGTGGTTCTTTACTAGGTGTAGGCTCTTCTAAACGCATTAAAGCCGTTAACTGGGGCGTAGCAAGATCTATGGTTATGGCTTGGTTTGTAACGATTCCATTATCTGGCATCGTTGCCGCTATTGCCTATGAAGTAGGTCACTTACTATTTGGCTAATTCATATACTTTTTATTACCGTAAAAAAGACTGCAAAAGCAGTCTTTTTTGTTTACCAAAATATTCTTGCTATATTGTCATATTTATAAATAATTTGCTTTTCTATTTTAAAATTCTATTTACTATATATGTACGTGATAGTATCTAAATAGTCTAAGAATATAGAAATAAACTGGTTTGTAAATACTATATTCTATAAAAGAGATTTATCTATATTTGGCAACATTAATGTTACAATTCAAGTTGAATAGGGGAAAATACTTATAAATATGTGTTTTGTTGATTATGCATTTTACTAATAAATGAAGTTTATTACTAATTTATAGGCTGTTAAGAGGTTGTTTAAAGTGAATGGCTATTGCATACTTATGTATACGAGGTTATACTATCGGTAGAAGGAGTTTTTCAAGTGAAAAGTGAGGTATGTATATGGCATGGGGTGGATCTAGACGCGGTGCCGGGCGCCCACGTAATCCTATTAAACGTATTGGTAGAACCTTTCGACTCAGTGATGAAGAGTTTCTTTCGCTAAAGCCATTGATCATGGCTATTAAGGCAAATAATGATAAACGATATAGGCAACAATATAGTCGAGAAGTATAAATAATCAGGCATTGTCACAGCATATACAATTTAATACATTTTAAATCTATTTTACAATAATTCATTATTTCTAAATCTTTCAACTACAACACATCTTTACTCTCTAAACAATATGCTGTGTGCAATACAAGTAGTACGAAGAAGGTCCCAATTCATTTGAATTGGGACCTTCTTCGTTATATATAATATAATATACAATACATATTACATATTACATATTACATATTACATATTACTCTATATCTTGTTATATTAAATTAGTCTACTTTGATGCCGTGAATTTCTTCAGCTAAACGTTTTAAAGCATCAACTGTACGTACCCCAGGTGTGATTTCGGAAAGTTTTACACGAATGAAGTGACCTTCTTTTACGGCTGTGATGTCTTGAAGTTGAGGATTAGCCTTGATCTTTTCAATTTTTTGTTGGAAATCATCATCGTTGCGAATAGAATTACCATAGTCGGCGATAATAATATAATCAGGGTTTTGTGCAATTACTGTTTCCCAAGAACCTTTAGCCCATGTTTTATCAACGCCTAAGCCGCTCATTACATTATCAGCACCGATAAGTTTTAAGATGTTAGTAGTATAACCCTCGAATGCTGTGAATGGTTGACCGTCTTCAGAGTCATAAATGAAAACGCGTTTACGAGGTAAGTCTTTTAGTTTATTCTGGATAGCTGCCAATGTTTTACGTTGACCTGCAACCCATTCTTCAGCTTTAGGTTTTACGCCGAAAATCTCACCCAATTTAATCATGTCGCTGAAGTTGGTTTCTAGGTCAGCCTTAGTAGATAACATGGATTCAGGGATCCAAATATTAACCTTTTGGGAAATCATTTTATCTGCAGGTATAGCTCGTTTGCTGAAAGAATCAGGCCATCCTGTAGCGAAGTCAGGCTTTACGGACATGAATACTTCATAGGAAGGCCATTTTTCAGATAATACTTTTACTTTGTCGTAAGCCGCTTGTAAAGGTGGGTAGATTTCTTCTTCTTTGAAAGCCGTCCCAGCCATTTTGTCTTCAAGGCCTAATTGTAACATCATTTCCGTTGTTGCTTGGGACATGGACACTGCATGAGTAGGGGCGGATTTTACGGTAAAGTCTGTTTTTGTACCATCAAATGTTTCACTCCATGTTACAGAGGTTCCATTATCCGCTGTAGTTTTTGTAGTATCAGAACCACAACCAGCAATAGCGAATGTAGCACATGTCATAGCGATTAATAATAATTTTTTTGACTTTCTTAAATTCTGAAACATAGTAAGTCCTTTCTTTACTAATTAATAATATAAATGATAGCGCCCTTCATCCCAAGAGGTTTTGAAAGGAACTTCAAAAATTGGTTCAAGAATTTCAGGTGTGAGCACCTCGGTAGGGAAACCTTCTTTTAGGATAGTTCCGCTGTTCATGATGACAATATGATCGCAATATTGAGCCGCTAGATTTAAGTCGTGAAGGACTACAATTGTAGTGCCTTTAAAAGCACGCAATTGCTTCATAAGTGCTACTTTATACTTCATATCTAAATGATTAGTAGGTTCATCTAAAAGAAGTATTTGGGGTTTCTGGGTTAAGGCTTTAGCAATGAATACGCGTTGCTTCTCACCACCTGATAAATGATGAATTTCTTCATTTGATAAATGGGTGATGCCTACTTCATTCATATAATGCTCTGCAATTTTAACATCCTCAGAACTATAGGTGCCAAAGTGTTGTTTGTACGGATACCGGCCCATGAGAACGATATCTTTTACGAAAAAATCATCGATCATAGCGTCTCTAGATTGTGTTAAGACTGCTACCAATTGAGCAAACTCGCGACCTTTATAAGACTCTAAAGGTTTTTCGTTTAATGTGATTTTGTTTTTTGATGGATGAAGTCGATATAGATGGCTAAGTAGCGTAGACTTACCACATCCATTTGGTCCAATTATGGCTGTTATTTTATTGGTAGGAAATGTTACAGAAATATTCTTTAACACTTCTTTGGTTTCATAAGAAAAAGACAGCTGATTAATTTGATACATAGTATCTCCTATAGATATGATATACACTAACCATTGTGTTTATAACGATTCATGATAATCCAAATGAAGAGTGGAGCCCCCAATAAAGATGTAAGCACACCAATAGGGATTTCTTCTGGACTGTAGAGTGCTCTCGATAATACGTCTGACCAGATCATAACGATGCTACCTATGAGTGCACTAAATAGTAATGTATGTTTATGTTTAGGTCCGCCTATAATCCGAGCAAGGTGAGGGATGATAAGGCCGATAAAGCCAACTACACCAACCTTTGATACTAGTGTGGCGATCACAATAGAGGATATGATAACGATACTTAATTGTAACTGCTTAACGGAAAGGCCCATTTGTGCTGCTTCATGATTACCGAGTAGCAACACATCAAGGTCTTGATTGAACATATAGATATATAGCATAAATAAGGTTATGATGATTGCTGTTAATGGTAAATCATTCCATTGTATGCCTGCAAAGCTGCCAAGTAGCCAGAACATAGCACTTCGCACTTGAGCTTCGTGTTTGGCTCCGTAAATAATCATCATCGTTAAGGCTGAGAATACACCAGTCATACCCATACCTATGAGGATAAGTTTTACGGGGCTGTTGCTTTTACCAACACATAAGAGGACTAATATGATTGAAAGTGCTGCGCCTAGGGCCGCAAAAATAGGCGTATTGTACTGGCCTAAGAATGGTAGCCCACCCATGATAATAGCGAAAACGGCACCTGTGCTTGCGCCAGAAGAAACACCTAATACATAGGGATCTGCGAGGGCATTGCGTGTGACAGTTTGCATTAATAGACCTACAAGTGATAGACCTATACCTGTTAGAACAGAGTAAATAAGTCGTGGTAAGCGGATATCTGTAATAATCGTATCAGTCATAGATGCTGTAGTATTTGCATCAATCATAGACATAAGTGCTGAAATAATTTGGTCTAGAGAAATGAATTTAGCGCCAAACTGTAAAGCTGTTACTAATGAAATACAGAGGATTAGACAGAGTACAAATACTTTTACCGAAGTCTGCATAAAATCTCCTTATTCTATTTTTTATTTAGGTAGTTTAAGTCTTATCTAAGTATAGAGAATTTTCAATATATATACAATATTAATACCTGTATAGGTATTATACGTATAAGGGTTTATTAAATTATAAATAGCAAAATCTTATGTTAGCTTTATTCATTTTTATAAGTTCATTGTTATTTTGATATATGAAAAATTTATTATAATAGCTATAATAGAATTATATGTACAGAAGTACGTTTAGGAGGTGTTAGTTTGATACAAGATTTATTATCTGAGGATAATGTATCCTTTCATTATCCCGCTGAGACGTGGGAGGATGTTATTCGTCATGGTGGTCAACTGATGGTTGATGCGGGTTTTACGGATCCATCTTATACAGAGGCTATGGTTGAAGTAGTTCGCGAAATGGGCCCATATATCGTATTGGCTCCAGGTCTTGCTATGCCACATGCTCGCCCAGAACATGGTGCAAAGCGTGTAGGAACGGCTTTGGTGACATTGGAAAAACCATTGAATTTTGGCAGTCCTGATAATGACCCTGTATCTGTCGCATTATTTTTATGTGCTCCCAACAAAGATGAGCATATTCAATTGTTAACAGATATTGCCACTTTATTTGAGGATGAAGAATTCTTAGATGCGGCCGTTGACTTTGAAAGTATCGATGATGTTCAAGCATTCCTGGCAGAGCATTTAGACGAGCAATAATACGTTTAGAAGGAGGCAAGTATGATTTCTGTATTAACTGTATGTGGTAATGGTATTGGTTCTAGCTTGATGTTAAAAATGAAAATTGAAGAAATTTGTGCTGAAAATGGTATCGATGCACAAGTTGAATCTATCGATTTTAACGCGGCTCAAGGTCGTAAGGCAGACCTCATTGTAACTGTGAAAGAGTTGGCTGAACAATTTGACGATAAAAATGTTGCTATTGTTCGTAGCTATATTAATAAAAAGAAGATTACAGAAGATGTTCTTGAAGCATTAAAACAAGCTGCTCAATAATATGTAACAATTATATAGGAGGTAGTGCCATGGAAATGGTATTAGAGTTCTTGCGTGATGTGCTGTCTCAACCGGCACTTTTGATTGGTATTATGTCATGTATAGGCTTGATCGCCTTGAAACGTCCGTTTCATAAAATAATGACGGGTACATTAAAACCTATTCTCGGGTATTTAATGTTAGCTGCAGGTGCGGGTGTTATCGTTAGCAATCTTGACCCATTGGGAAAAATGATTGAACATGGATTCCATATTACTGGTGTAGTGCCAAATAATGAAGCTATCGTAGCTGTTGCACAAAAGGTACTTGGCGTTGAAACAATGTCTATTCTTGTTGTAGGCTTATTGATGAACTTATGTATTGCACGTTTCACCAAGTTTAAATATGTGTTCTTAACAGGTCATCACAGCTTATTTATGGCATGCCTTATGTCTGCCGTACTTGGTACAGCTGGTTTATCCGGCATGGAACTCATACTTGTAGGTGGTTTCTTAATGGGGGCTTGGTCTGCTATTTCTCCAGCTATTGGTCAAAGTTATACATCTAAAGTGACAGATGGTGATGAAATTGCCATTGGCCATTTTGGTAGTTTAGGCTACTATTTATCGGCTTGGGTTGCCAAATATGTTGGGAAAGCTGAAGATAGTACAGAAGATATTGAAATACCAGAAAAATGGGGTTTTTTACGGGACTCAACATTATCTACAGCATTAACTATGATTGTATTCTACTTAATTGCGGCTTTTGCGGCAGGTTCCGAGTTTGTAGCCACTTTATCTGGTGATATGAGCCCATATTTATACGCTGTTATGAGTGCTATGAACTTTGCTGTTGGTGTAACAATCGTATACTCTGGTGTGCGTATGATCTTAGGTGATTTAATTCCTGCATTCCAAGGCATTGCTACAAAAATTATCCCTAATGCAATTCCAGCTGTAGATTGTGCCGTATTCTTCACCTATGCTCCAACTGCGGTGGTATTAGGTTTCCTTAGCTCCTTTATAGGTGGTATTATCGGTATGCTTATCCTTGGTGCTGTAGGTGGCGTATTAATCATTCCTGGTCTTGTGCCACACTTCTTCTGTGGTGCCACTGCAGGTATTTATGGCAATGCTACTGGTGGCCGTCGTGGTGCAGCAGTAGGCGCTTTCCTAAATGGTTTGGCTATTACATTCTTGCCAGCTTTGGCGCTTCCTGTTCTTGGTCAATTAGGCTTCCAAAATACAACCTTTGGTGATGCGGACTTTGCCGTAATGGGTCTAGTATTAGGTAATGCTTATGAATGGGTAGGTATGGCAGGTATTTATGGCATTGTAGCTATTGCCGCTTTAGTACTCATTGTTCCTAACTTTATTAAAACAAAGGGTAAAGTTATTAACTACGTAGAAGAGGATTAATGAAAATAACTGAGCAACATCGTAATGTAGTTGTTCGATATGTATTCCTGACTATTGGGGCCATAAGTTTTGCCCTTGGTACAGCAGGTATCGTACTACCACTATTGCCAACAGTTCCTTTTTATATGCTAACGTTATTTTGTTTGGCTCGTGGATCTGAACGACTCCATAAAATGTTTTTGGCGTCTAGTTTATATCAAAAGACTGTTGCTGCTTATGAACGCGATAAAGCGTTGACATTGCGGGCAAAGTTGTCCATTCTCGTATCCGTTAGTGCCATAATGACAATTGGTGCCTATTTTAGTCAAGATATGCCTATTGCTCTAATGGTTATGGGCATTATATGGGTAGCTCATGTCATAGCAATAGCTTTTATTATTAAAACAAAAAAATAGAAACTTATATCCTTAGTTTTGAATATAGCCTCATGAATTAAGTTCTTGTAGTTTAATTTATGAGGCTTATTTTATAGCAAACTAACTATATCTTAATGATGATATTAATTATTCTATATTACTAAAGCTAACTAGCTTATATTTTTAAATATAAAATGAATTATTACTATTTTGAAGTTGACAATGACTATCAATAAGTATACTATAATATAATATTATTAATTTATGTTTATAGAATTTGTGTATATGGTGATAGTATGAATCCACATAATCATGCGGTTTCACATGCTGGAACATCTATGTCAAGGTATACGGTGTTTGACGGTATCGATCTAATGTTTCTAGATGTGAAGCAAGAGACGATTCAATTTTATGCTAAATCACATACCAAGACGTTTGCTATAAATCACTGTGAAGAGGGGCGCATAGAGTGCAAGTTTTCATCTGGTGAGTATTTATATATGGGGCCAGGGGATATGTCGTTAGGTTGGCATATACGCTCTGATTATCAACATGAAAATTACTTTCCTACAAAATTATTTAAAGGAATTGTATTATTAGTAGATGTTGAAAAGGCACAACCCGTATTAGATGCACTTGTTAGTGATTCTCGAATTGATTTGACTGAGTTGGCCAATCGGTTTTGTGAGCATTCTGATTTTGGTATGATGATGGAAGAAACGGAAACTGTTCGTCACATTTTTTCCAGTTTATATAATGTGTCAGATCAAATAAAAGAGCACTATTTTAAATTAAAAGTGATTGAAATCTTTTTATTATTATCTGTTATCTCTACAGCTAATCCTGAAAAGAGAAGTACCTATAGAAAGCAACAGGTAGATATTGTAAAAGCTGTAAGTGAATATGTATCAACACAGTTTATGAAGCGTATTACTATTGATTCCTTGTCTGAACAGTTTGATATTCCTACATCTACCCTGAAACGTTGCTTTAAAGGTGTATTTGGTACAACCATACATCAATATCTAAAAGAATGTCGTATTAATGCGGCGAAGCGATTGCTTCAAGACTCAGATCAGTCTATTTTAGAAATCGCTAATGCGGTAGGGTATGAGAATGGTAGTAAATTTACTAGTGCATTCAAAGAGGCTACTGGTGTAACGCCAAGTGCTTATCGTAAGGTCTAAATAATTTGGACCTTATATTATCCTAGCTAAAAATTTTTGTGCTTTAGGCTAAGTTTGATAGTCTATGAAAATTAAATATTGTCCTAAACGTATATTTTTGGTCTATTCGGAGTAGATATGTATAATACACTTTGCTACTATTAAACCTGTAAATGATTTTCAATGTCATTTGGTTATAGTGGTAAAGTGTATTTTTATATGCATGGTTAAATATATGTGTGGAGGAAATTTAATGAATAGGAGTTGGGTGCGGGCAAGGAGATATGTCATACTATCCTGCGCAGTAGCGTGCTGGTTGCAAATGCCGGTGGTTATGGCGGACAATGCGACTGTAACAACCGATGTGGTTCATGTTCGCGGTACATGGGCTGAAGAGCAGGCAAAACAAGAGTCTCAACAGACGACGATTATCACGAAGAAGGATATTGTCAAAAAGCAGGCAAAATCCGTAGAAGATATTGTATTTTCCGAAACTGGCGTATCTAGAACCGTCGATTCGATGGGGCGCGTCGGCGTATCTATCCGTGGAGCGGATCCTCGTCATACCTTGATTCTTGTGGATGGACAGCCTGTGATGGGCGACCTTGCCAAATATCAAGGTGCTGGTGATGAATTACAACGTCTCGGTACAGAAAATGTGGAACGTATAGAAATTATCCAAGGTGCAGCCAGTGCTAAATACGGATCCGATGCCATCGGTGGTGTTATCAATGTTATTACCAATAAACCGCGTAAGACCGCTGGCCTTCAGTTTAATGGGGAAGGTCGTAGAACTAAAGGCGACGGTGATATCGTACCGTTTTCCAATTTCTTTATGCGCGCTGATTCCGGCTCATTAGGTAAGTTAAAAGTTAATATTCACGGTAGTAAACGTGATATTATGCCTATTTATGCTAGCGAGCGGCGTCGTATCAGCGCTATGACCAATGATGAAGATCACGGGTTTTTAAAGAATTCCCTACGATATTACGGTACAAATTCCAATATAGGTTTGGCCGCTACGTATGATATTAATGATAAACAGTCTTTGGGAGTCCGTATCGATAGGTATAATGAAGACTTGGAACGATATGTAAAGCGCAGTACTTCTTATTTGGAACCTCAGGTTCATTACAAACGGGATTTAGATAGGAACAATCTTAATTTGACGTATACTGGTCAGGACAATAAGAGTTCGTGGAAAGCGGAGCTGAATTATACTCGGACCAAAGAAGATGATGTAACATTAACCAGTGACTACGGGAACAGTACCTATGAAGGGAAAAATACATTAAACTATGTGGATAATGTAGATCATCGTCAATGGAGCGTAACACTCGGGGCAGATACGCAAGTCAATAAGAAACATCTCTTGTCTTATGGTATTGGGTTTATACGGGAGACAGGCGAAGGTAGCAGACTTAAAAATGCGCCTCATACCTATAAACGGCATATCGACCCCTGGGATTATGATAAAAGTCTGGCAGTAAAAAACGGTGTTCCCTCATCCACAATTTATGACCATTCTTTCAGAAAAAACGAGGCCGGTGTAGAGCAGTGGAATAAGGAGAAAGAATGGTATAACGGAGATAAAAGCAAGCCAAATACATTGCCGGAATTTACTTATGAAGAATATCTTCAATATTTGGATCCCCAGGCGGGGATTGATTCAGCGGCCGCAATGGGGCTTGTGGACGGCCCCGTGACGGAGCGTACGCTGAAAAAACGGAATCCTGAAGCTTATGCGCGATATCAGCAGTTTGCTAAACGTTTATTAGCGGAGAATAAAGAATTTATTGAAGACTATCATTTTAATAAGGAGGGCCGAAAAGATGAAAACGGTAAGTATTATCCAGCACTTTATGATGCCTATTTACCGAGCTTTTACTATGGCGCCGTACCGGATTTTGATTCTACGAAGTTGAAATTAAACGGAGCTTATTTTAAAGAAGAGTATTTAAAACGCGTTAATCAACAGACCGCAGGACGTGCAGAGATCAAGAAACAGAATTTCTTTATTCAGGATACGTGGCAGGTTAATAAAAATACTACTTTATCACCAATTATAAGACTGGATCATAGTGATTTATTTGGCTCCAACTGGTCGTTTAATTTCGGTATGACTCATAATGTACATGGAAATGTACACCGCAGATTAAAGGCTAATGTGGGTACCAGTTATACGGAACCTGGTATGGGCGAGCTGTATTATAACTGGGAAATGTATGGCCCAAATATTACAAATGCCACAATCGGTGGCGGTGAAGCCCGATTAGGTTGGTATTGGGTCGGAAATCCGAACCTTAAACCAGAGAAATCCATGAATTTCGACCTCTCTTTGGAAGGGGAAAATAAAAATACCTATGGTAAAGTAACCGTATTCCATAATAATATTCGGAATTATATGTCGATTTACAATACGGGATATTTGATGGATTTTTATCCTCAGTATGATGAATCTACCACATATGGAGCGGCGAAATTTGCTCATGCACCAGATATGATTTACAGTTTCCGTAATATCGGCAAGGCCCAAATTACGGGACTTCAATTTGAAGTTAAACAAACTTTGAATAAACACTGGAAGGCCCGTTTGGGATATACGTATTTACGAGCGCTTAATAAGAGCGATAAAGATATGCCTCGTGAATTACTGGATAAACCTCGTCATAAAGTGGATATCGGTGTGGATTTTGAGGATAAGGCTAGCGGATGGAGCGGTAGTCTGTGGGGAGATTATTATATTCATATGCTGGATAGTAACTCCTTGTCTGGTGGCGGTAATTATATGGTATCTTATATTGATCCTAATAATTCCGATCGTTCCGTTATCAGATATAATTTGAATAATAGAAAAACCGCCGATATGTATGAACATAAAACTTATGGCATATGGAATTTGATGATTCAAAAGAAGATTGATAAGGATTCACGAATCTATTTCGGTATTGATAATCTCTTTAATCATCGTGATGATGATCGGGCTTTATCGGCTCGAGTATATCGTATCGGATTAAATATGAAATTCGGTTTCGGTTCAGGTGAAAGTAAAACGAAACTTACGAAGGAGCAGTTTGAATCGTTACCTCCGGTTATGCTGCAGGATTTTATTACGCGTCCTTTCGATACAGACAGAAAACGAGGTATGGAACTTGTAGGTGATTATCGTGTACGTAATGACAGTCATCTTGGATCTGATCGTCCTGCTACGCGGGTGACTGCTACAAGTTACGTATCCGACGAGGCCGCAAAGAATCTGGCGGACCGCAAGGAACATGGCTTGAATCAACGTATACGTGTCGGTGTCGATGCTCGTATTAACGATAATACGAATGTACGTGTTGTGGGTAGTGCTTCTGGCCAAGCTGGTGTAGATAGCAGTCATGAAACAGAAGGCTCTAAAGGTTTTAATCATCAACGTCTCGAAGAACTAGATGTAACACATCACGGTTCTAAATGGGATCATAGTGTTGGTCGTATTACTGAATCTATGGGGGTTACAGGTTATTGGTTTAATAAAGAATATGACGGCCTTCGTAGTGTTTGGACGAATAAGAATACTCAAGTCCGTATCGGTGTGGGGACCTTTAAACATAGTACGGGAATTAGCGACAGTGCTTATACTCATGCTATTTATACGCATTTTAAACGGGTTCCAACGGTAGAGGAATTCTTAGGTGTTACTATGGATTCGGACGGTGCCAATAAGGAACTCATCGTACCAAACGCAGGGAATACTATTAATTTCTACCAGCAATTAAAAGCCTTGCGCGATAAGGAAGGCATCTTAGATGCGGAGGTAGGTACATTAAAGAAGAAAATCGACGATATGACTTCCGATATCTGGTCTAAAGAATTTATTGACGGCATGTCCGCGGATCAACTGGCTCCATTAAAAGCGGAGTTGGCAAAGTTGGAAGCATCTTTGCCGGATGTGGAAGCTCGTGTGGCGAAAGAACGGGAACCGTTGCGAGCTGCGCAGTTTGATGTGTTGCGCCGGATGCAGGAGATCGCGGTGAAAGCTTATGGTGTGGATGCGGCTAAACAGACTGTATCGATTAAGATGCCTGATGTGTCAGTAACGTATTCTTATAAATCGCGATACTATGATGAAGATGATGAACAATGGTATGAAGACGAACGTACTTTCACTCAGAAAATAGCACCGGGAACGATTGGGCTTGATAAGAAAAACCCATTGTTTGAAATGAAGTTGAGTGATACCACTGTTCTTTCCAATGGTGGAAAAACGTTTATTTCAAATTGGTACAATCAGAATAAGGCGGCTATCGTGGAGGCGTATCGTGCCAAGGCGAAAGATATAGCAACCTATAGCTTTGGCAATAATCCGTACATGATGAAATTTGAAGATAATGCCTTTGACGGGCTGGACAAGTCTATTTATAAGGCGAATGTCGTTGATATTAACGACTCCGGCACGTCTGGTCTTATTAACGTAAAAGGAAGTGCCTATTATCCTTCTATGATAGCTTCGTACTTTAATAGCTTGGCCCGAATGCTTGAAAAAGCGGACGGCAACAGTCGTTTGCCGAGAGAGGCGCTAGGCAAATATACAGGTGCTGTTATTCCTTCAATAGGTGTCGTATTGGAGCGGGATACAATTCCACCAATTGAAAAGGCTACCTATGTTCAAGTTAAACATATGGTAACACCTAGACTTGGCTTAGCTGCGTGGTACTTACGCTCCTTTGGCGGTAGTGACTATCGCTTCTATACGGCGAATGGTAATGCTACAGAAGCGCATGAATTCAACAATATGGCTAATGTTTTCGGCGTTGGAGCTAAGTATCAATTAAATCATAATGTAAGTGTTTCCTTCGACTATGGACAAAACCGTAGTGACTTTGGTCGCTTCATGAATGGCAATACTCATTATGACCATAAGGCTGGATCCTCTCAATTCGATATCAAGGGCCGTGACGTAGGTGGTGTACCTCATTTTTGGGCATTGCGCTTTGATGTTGGTCGTGCCGATATGAATAAACCTGGTTCTTGGAATGCCTATGTAGACTATAAATACTTTGCCCATGGTTCCTTCTTTGGTGGCAATGGTACAGAGGCTGTTCCTGACCGTTACTTAGATGGTATTAAGAGCTTTACCTTTGGTGGTGGCTATGTGCCAACTAAAGATCTTCTTTTACAAGCATTCTATACATTTGATGCAAAAGGGATCAATAAACGAGATACCTTATATGGATCTGAAAACTTTAAACTTGGGAATTATACTCGTTTCCAAATGACGTATAAATTCTAAAAATTTATATCCGATTTGTCCGAAACGTATATTTTTGGTCTATTCGGAGTAGATATGCAAGATACACTTTGCTAACATTAAAATGTGAATGATATTCAATGTCATTAATGTTGGTGAAGTGTATCTTTTTAATTTTTGTGTGGGAGATACAAGACATATGTTTAGTTATAAGTTTAGGAGGGCATAATGAACCGGTGGGGACATACAAAGCGTACCATAATCCTGTCTAGTGCAGTTGCCTTGTGGCTTAGCGCACCTCTAGTGGTTTGGGCAGATAATGCGACTGTCACTACAGATGTTGTTAATGTGAAAGGCACATGGGCAGAAGAAGAAGCAAAATTGAACTCACAGCAAGTGCAAATCATTACCAAGAAAGAGATTGAAAAGAAACAGGCGAAGTCCGTTGAAGACATTATTTTTACGCAAACAGGCGTATCTAGAACAGTTGATGCTATGGGGCGTGTGGGCGTGTCCATTCGCGGTGCAGAAGCGCGTCACACTCTTATCCTCGTAGATGGTCAACCAGTGCTAGGTGATTTTGATAAGTACTCTGGTGCGGCCGATGAAGTACAACGTTTGGGTACAGAGAACGTAGAGAGAATTGAAGTTATTCAAGGTGCGGCTAGTGCTAAATACGGATCTGATGCAGTAGGTGGTGTAGTTAATATCATCACTAAAAAAGCACAAAAGAAACCATCCGTACAATTTAATGCTGAAGGCTTGCGTCGCAAGAGCGATGGCGATGTATTTCCGTTCCAAAACTTCTTCATTCGTGCCGATTCTGGTCAAATGGGCAAGTTAAAGGTTGGTTTATCAGGTAGTAAACGAGATCTTATGCCTGTTCTAGCATCTGTTAAACGTCGTGCCTCTGGGATGGCCTTTGATTACGCAAAACATAACTTCAAGCCAAATGTACTTCGTTACTATGGTGATGCGGCAGATATCGGTCTTGTAGCGACCTACGAGGCAAATGATAAAAATAAGGTGGAATTGCGACTTAATCGTTACACGGAAGATCTTGTGCGCGATGTTAAGCACTCCGACTCCGACTTAGAGCCACAGCAACACTTCAAACGTACCGCAGATCGTAATACAGCTAATCTGCAATGGTCCTCTAGAGCTGGAAAGAGTGACTGGACTGTAGAAACTAATTACTCTCGTATTAAAGAAAATGACGTAGCGCTCATTAACTATACAGGTCGTTCCGCTTATGAAGGCTCTAATGAGTTGCGTTATATTGATAACATCGATCATCGTCAATTAGATATTCGAGTAAATGCTAATACGCAAGTCAATAAAAATCATTTGCTAAGCTATGGTGTTAGCTATGCTCGTGAAGAAGGTTCTGGTAGTCGCTTAAAGAGTTCTCCTAATACAAGTACGATGTACATTGATCCATGGGATTACGATAAAAGCTTGTTAGTAGACCGCCTTGATCGTCTCGTGCGACGTAAAGGCGATAATAGTGTTAAAGTTTACTCTCACATCCATGACTATAAATTCATTAATTCCGGTGGCGGCATGCCGCAATGGGATATGGATTATGAATACTATGGGGCTGAAACAAAGGCACAAAAGCCGGGCATTACGTACGATGATTATGTGAATTATGGTTTATCGGAAAGCAGACTCAGTGAATGGTCAAGCACATCACCGAATAATCAGCCCGTAACGGATGAATTTAAGAAGCGATATTATGCTTTAGAAAATCGGTTGAAATCGGAAAATCCTGAAATGGCGGCGCATCGTGCAAATATCGTAGGCGACTATTTTAAATATGGTGAGTCTAACGATCCAGAAATGCGTAAGAAAGCGCCTAAGCTAAATGGTAAGGCTTTCTTGGAAGAGTACCGTAATCGCGACCAACGCTTGACTACTGGTAGTGGTACGATTCGTAAAATAAACGCTTACATTTCTGATACATGGCAAGTCAATAAGAATTTAACATTGTCTCCAATTGTGCGTTTTGATAATAGTAGCTTGTTTGGTTCTAACGTATCTGCATCCTTGGGTATGACATATAACGTTAACGGTAATACACATCGCAGATTTAAAGCCAATGTAGGTACTGGTTATACAGAACCTGGTATGGGCGAATTGTGGTATAACTGGGAAATGTATGCTTCTAACCCTGTAGGGATTGGGGTAGCAAAACTCGGTTGGTATTGGGCTGGCAATCCTAATTTGAAACCAGAAAAATCAGTCAATTTCGACATGAGCTTGGAAGGTGAAAATAAAAATACATATGCACGCGTAGGTGTATTCCATAACCGTATTAAGAACTATATGTCTGTATACTTCACTGGTGATTTTATGGACTTCGCACCATATCTCAAAGGTGATGCGAAATACCAACGTGCACCGGATATGATTTATAGCTTTAAAAATATTGGTAAAGCTGAAATTACAGGGTTGCAAGCGGAAGTACAACAAAAATTCGGCAAATATTGGTCTGGTAAATTAGGTTATACATATTTACACGCCATCAACAAAAGCGATCCATCCATGCCACGTCAATTATTGGATAAACCAATGCACAAAGTTGATATTGGCATTACTTATGATAACCCTAAATCCGGTTGGAATGGCTCCATCTGGGGTGATTACTATATCAATATGCTTGATAGTAATACTCTTAATAATGGTGGTAACTACTGGCCAGATATCTTGTCTGGTGATGCAGGCGTTTATAAGAAACAAATGTATGAAAAGAAAACATTTGGCATTTGGAATGTAATGATTCAAAAACGTTTCAATAAAAATGCCATGATGTATTTCGGTATCAACAATATCTTTAACCATCGCGATGATGATCGTGCCACACAAGAACGCGTATACCGCATGGGTGTTAACCTTAAATTTGGTGGTGGCGATGGTAGTAAAACTACGGCCATCGGCAAAACTAAGAATGGTGCAAACGTTAATGCTACAGGTGCTAATATAGCTAATGGTGAAGTGGTAAATTCTGAATCTGGTGTACAAAATGTAGCTGATGTAGTTCGTTTAACTGACTTTATTCGTTCTGATTTTGATACTACTAAAGAACGTGGTATTACAATGGTTGGCGACTATAGAGCGCGTTGGATGGCACATGATGGTTCTAATAGACCGCAATCTCCATTTAGAGCAAACTCTGCCATCGGTTCTGCAAAAGCCAATATGTACGATGCTAATCGTCATAGTTTTGAACAACGCTTACGCCTTGGCTTTGATGCTCGACTCAATGAGTTCACTAACCTCAAAGTTATCGGTAGCATGAGTGGCATGAGTGGAGTAGATACAAGCTGGACAAAATCTGATTCCAAAGGTCTCAACCATCAACGACTCGATACAGTTGATCTTACAAGACGCGTTAAGAAATGGGACGTATCCGTAGGGCGTTTAACTGAGCCTATGGGCGTTAGTGGCTACTGGTTTGGTCAATCATATGATGGCGTTCGTGCTGTTTGGAATGGCCATGATTCTCAAGTTCGTATTGGTGTTGGTACTTTCAAACATAGTACAGGTATCACTGATTCTGCATATACACATGCAGTGCATAAAGTTATCTTTAGACCACCAACAGCAGCTGAATTGATTGGTATCAATCGCGATGATTATCCATACGATATTGAGAGTGCTACTAAAACCGGTTCTGATGGTGAGAAGAAGACCTCAACAGATCCGGCAGCTCCAGATAGTCCAACTGGTATTTATAACTCCACTTACAAAGGTAAGACAGATAGCCTCTATTTCTATCAACAGCTCAAAGACTTGCAAGCTGAATACGAAGCTTATAAAGAAAGCTTAGACTTAAGATGGAGTAATCCGAACCGTGATCAAGAAATTGAAAAGGCTAATGCTAAATTAGCTGAAACTCAGAAAAAACAAGCTCAAATTATGGGTCGATTACAAGATATTCTTACAAAAGCATATCCTACAGATATGGCAGGGACTAAATTCTCCCTTGATATCCCATCTGGTGGGTATGCAATGTATGAAATCACCAATAAGAAAACAGGGGAAAAACTGTATAAAACAGGCGACATTATGTATAACGTAAATTCCCCATTGTACCCTGAATCTATGAAAGAAAAGGCAAAAGGTCTTATCGTATCCTCTGATAATAAAGAAGCCTTGCTAAATCCTAAAGAGTATGTTGATAAACATGCAGCTGAGATTAATCAATCGATTACAGAAATTGCCAAATATAATGCAAAAGATAACTGGAGTAATTATAACAATAGTGGGCTTGACGAAGTTTGGGTGAAACAAGCTGATGGTACATTTAAGAGATCTTATGATTACTATGGTCAACCGTCAAGTGATTATGAATTCACTGGCTTCTTAGGTGCAAAGACTTACAAATACGATAGTGGTAAATACGTATTTAGTGATTATGATGCTAAAGATGCCATTTACAAAAAGAACTTCACCATGTCCTCTGGTGATTATGGCGAAGGTGGTTCTTACTATGGTTGGGGTATGCCTAATGCATTGTTTAACTATATGTATAATCTTGAAAAAGTTGTACATGACGCAGAGTCTGAAAATAAATTACCACGCGAAGCAATCGGTAAGGTCATTGGCAACTTGATCAGAACAGAAGGTGTAGTTCTTGAAAAAGATACTGTACCAGCCATCGATAAGGCCGCATTTATTCAATACAAGAAACAAATTGGTGCTCGTCTTGGTTTACAAGCTTGGTACTTACGTTCCTTTGGCGGTAAAACACATACATATTTAAATGCTAATGGAAACAGTAATGATGAATACAGCTTCTCCAATGTAGCTCATGTATTTGGTATCGGTGCTAAGTATCAACTTGGTGCTAATGCAGCTGTTACGGTTGATTACGGTCAAAATCGTTCTAACTTAGGACGTTACCTCAATGGTAATACCGTATATCAACATGAACGTGGCACAGCAGACTTTACTCTAAAAGGTCATCAAATGGGCGGCACACCACACTTCTGGATGGCTCGTCTAGATATTGGGCGTGCTGATTTAGATGTTCCGAAATCTTGGAATGCGTTCATCGATTACAAATACTTTGAACATGGCTCCTTCTTCGGTGGTAATGGTACGGGTGCAGTACCTGATCGTTACTTAGATGGTGTTCGTAGCTTTACATTTGGTGCCGGCTATGTACCGCGCAAGGATTTGCTCCTTGAAGCATTCTATACATTTGATGCGAAGGGCACTAATAAACGAGACACTTTATATGGTAGTGAAAGCTTTAAGTTAGGCGATTATACAAGAATTCAAGGGACCTACAGGTTCTAATGTTCAGTCTGTAAACAGGCAGAAAGGTTACAAATATGGAAAATTTAAATTATGTCATTCACTTATTTCATAGTGGCGGGTATGTAATGTATCCATTGTTACTCTTGTCTTTCATGGTTATCGCTATAGCTGCAGAACGTGCTTTCTTCTATCGTAAGTATGCAGGTAAAACATTTGTTGTAACTCATGCCGTAAATGAATTCGCAAAATTACAACGTTGGGATGAAATTGATAAAGTAATTAAAGAGAACCCTTCTATTGCAAGTCGTATTGCGGAAGCAGGTTTAAAAAATGATTCTAGCGAAGAAGCAATGAAGACAGCCTTTGCTGATCAAATGGGGGTTGATGCAGTTGGTTTCCGAAAATATATGGACTACTTAAGTGCAACAGTTACAATTTCTCCATTATTGGGCTTGCTTGGTACAGTAACAGGTATGATTGGCTCTTTCAGTATCCTTGACTCCGGTGCGGGTGCATCTGCCATTACTGGTGGTGTAGGTGAGGCTCTTATCGCGACAGCATCTGGCTTATGTGTGGCCATAATGGCATTTATCGTTTACACAATTTTTAGTCATCGTTTGGACTCCATTATTAACCAAATTGAAAATATGTGTGTAAATATAGTTACAGCTAAACGAGAAGGGTGGAAATAGTTATGAACTTGCAAAGCTTTCGTATGAAAACTAAGCCGGAATTCATGATCATTCCAATGATTGATATCATTTTCTTCTTGTTGGTATTCTTCATGATGAACAGCTTGCAAACAGTGGCTCAAAAAGCCTTGTCTGTACAATTACCACAGGCTACTAGTGCTTCTGCACCAGCTCAATTACCAGTGGTTTTAACATTAGATGCGGAGGGTCATATTACGATTGATAACAAGCCAATGAGCATTGACGATGCTGAGGCAATGGTAAAACAACGTATCCAAGAAAACCCTAATGCTAGTGTTATCTTACAAGCCGATAAACGAGCGGCTCATGGTCAAGTAGTAGCGATTATGGACATGTTAAAACAATCTGGCGTTAAACGCTTAGCTATTGCAGCTGAACAGAAAGGATAACTATGGGACTAGGCATATCATGGAAAAAAGCAGCCATTATATCCGCCGTAGTTCATCTTATTGCTCTCTTTATTGCTGTAATCTTTTTTGTAGTGGTTCCAGCCATTCAAGAAATGGATACCTATGAAATCGACCTCACACAAAGTGTGCTCGATGATGGTGGCAGTGGACATGCTGGTGGTGGCGGAGGTAACAGAGCAGATCTGTTCCCAAAACCATTGTCAGCAGATGAAGTAGCGGCAAGAACAAAGGCTGTTGTAGCAAATGTTGAACCATCTACAGCAACAGATATCCCTGATGCAGTAGATGTGGCAGCTAAAGCAAGTGAAAATAAAGGCAATACATCCGGTGATAATTCCGCTGTTGGTGGCACAGGCCCTGGATCAGGTGGTGGTTCTGGCGGTGGTCATGGTACTGGTGAAGGCACTGGAATTGGTGATGGTAGAGGCCATGGTACTGGTACAGGTGATGGTACCGGTGAAGGTGATGGTCACGGTACAGGTAAAGCCGCGTTCAATGTAGAGGGCTTTTATGCAGCCGTAGATAGCCAAAAACAAATTCCTTATGCGGCTATTAAACGTAAAATGAACGTAGATGTTACAATTAATGTAATGGCTAAATTAGATACTAATGGTAATTTAATAGACGTATATCCAACTAGTGGTGGCGATGAGATATTTGTAGAAGCGGCTCTTGATGCAGTGCGACGAGCGACTCCGTATCCAAACGAAACAGGGGATATACAACCAGTAGAAGTTCCTGTACACTTTGTAGTACAGGCCGATGGCGAAGATGAAGAAGAATAAATATATCTAAGTAATAAAGGAGATAAATATGAAATCTATTATTTTATATTCTTCCCTTACGGGAAATACTAAAAGTGTAGCGGAAGCAATGGCTTCCGTTATGCCTGAAGGTACACCTTGCGTTCCTGTAAAAGATGCACCTGAAAATTTAGCTGATTATGATACAGTATTCGTAGGTTTCTGGGTGGATCGAGGTACAGCGAATAAAGAAGCGGCAAAATTGATTGAAACTTTAAAGAATCCTAATGTGGTATTCTTTGCCACACTAGGGATGTATGCTGATTCTGATCATGCTCGTGAAAGTATCGAAAAAGCATCTGAATTATTGCCTAACAAAGAAGCTCTTGTAGACGGCTTCGTATGCCAAGGTAAAATCGATCCTAAAGTAATCGAAATGATGTATAAAATGTTCCCCCCTGGATCAGCACATGGGCAAAGCCCAGAACGCGATGCATTACATAAAGCGGCGGAAACTCATCCAGATGAACAAGACTTTGCAAATGCAAAAGAATTTACAAAATCTGTACTTGCAAAGTTGCAAGCCTAATTTCTGAAAGGGGATTGGAGTATGAGTTTAGCAAGTTTCTTTGAATCCATTCCGGAGAAACAACGCAATCTACAACTAGGTTTAGAATGCGATAATCCGATGAGTGGTGCATTTCCTCATAAACGTGTTGTACATGCAGGTCTCAATGGTACGCTCGTTTCTCCAAAAGAAACACAAGCCGTTTGGGATTCGTTAATGAATGGCACTCCTAAAAAGGGCGAAATGCAATGCGCTTACATTCATATTCCGTTTTGTAAGACAAAATGCACATATTGTGGCTTCTTCCAAAACGGTACGAGTCAAAGTGTTGAAGACCAATATATTGATGGTCTTATCAGTGAATTAAAGCTCGCTAGTGAGCGTTCGAGATTAAAAGATGGTTTGATCCATGCCGTATTTATCGGCGGTGGCACACCAACATCTTTATCACCTACAAATTCTGAAAGATTGCTCAAAGCAATTAAAGCGTACTTGCCGTTGGCAAACGATTATGAGCTTACCTTAGAAGGTCGTATTCACGATTTGATTCCTGAAAATCTTGAAGTTTGGATGGCAAACGGCGTCAATCGTATGTCCATTGGCGTGCAATCTTTCAATACAGAAGTACGTCAAATGGTAGGCCGTTTAGATACGAAAGAAACCGTATTAGAACGACTAGCTGCTTTGAAAGCTTATGGTCAATGTTCTGTTGTTATTGACTTGATCTATGGTTTACCTGGTCAAACTATGGAGGTGTGGGAACAAGATTTAGCAGATTTGGTAAGCTCTGGCGTAGATGGTGCGGACTTATATCAATTAAATGTATTTGATGGTAGTGATCTCAATAAAGACATTACAAACGGCAAAGTTCCAGCTGCAGCCACAACAGCGATGCAAGGGGATATGTTTGAATTTGGTCGTAAATACCTTGATGAACGTTCCTATCGTCGATTGAGTGCCGCTCACTGGAGTGCTAATAACCGTGAACGTAGCTTGTATAACACTTTAGCTAAATCGGGCGTTCCAATGTTCCCATTTGGTAGTGGTGCAGGTGGTAACGTCGACGGTTATGGGATGATGTTACATCGTGCATTAAAACCATACGAAGATATGGTTACCCGCGGTGAAAAACCATTTATGGCCCTTATGAAACAAAGTGATTTACAACCTATCGTAAACCGAGTAGTAAGTCAATTAGAACAAGGATTCCTCAATATTATGAGCTTAGTAAAAATGGATTCCAGATTAGATGAATTGAACTGGCTCTATAAATTATGGGAAAAACGAGGTCTTGTTGCCTATAATGGATTGCTTTATAAATTGACTGATGCAGGTGAATTCTGGACTGTAAACCTTACGCAAAGTACATTAGAAGCTGTTGAATATATCATGACTGGTAAGAATTCCTTCGCTATAGAAGCAGTAGCAGCACAAGATACAAAAACAACTTCTAAAGAAAATCCTAACCAAGAGGTACGTGGCATTGGCCAGGGTAAAGCCAATATCTCTGTACCAACTGACGAAGATTCCGAAGCACAACGTAAAGAGGCTCTTATTACTAAGGCTAAAGCTGAAATTGCTAAGAGCGGTGCTTCTGGCGAAGCAGCAGAACGAATGGTACAAGCTATGTACAATTTAAGTGCTGATGAGATTGAATATATGATGGAACGTATGATGTCTTAAACTGTTATGTTACACCTTAATTCTAACAACCTCTCCCAATAACCAACATATAATATACAAGACATATTACGTGACATATACGTGCTCTCTGTAGTACAAAGTAGCCCCAGACTGTAGTCTGGGGTTTACTTTTTATAGAGCGAAAGGTATTCTGTAGGTATAAGACTTAAATGACTTTAAAAAGCATAGCAATAGATGTATAGGAATAGATGTATAAGTCTATAAGGACAATAAAAATCTAATTGCTGTTAAAATCATAAAACAATAAGTGAGATAGTAAATCTATAAGATGTGAAGTGATATTGCTTGTATAGCTGATAAAAGGCTTAGGAGGTTAGTATGAGTACATGTCCTCAAAAAGAAATAGATATATTAGGTATTGGGGCTAGCACATTAGACCGCTTCATCGTTGTGGATCATTACCCAACGGGACGTGAGGTACAACAAGTTGTATCTTCTACCACCGATGGTGGAGGACCTGTAGCTACAGCATTAGCCGTTGCAGGTAAATATGGTGCACGTACGGCCATGATTGACAGTATCGGTGACGATATGGTGGGGCGTCATATTTTAGATGATTTCAAAAAATATAATGTTAATACTGATGCTATCCACATTGAAAAGGGGGAAAAGAGTGGCGTTGCTACAATCCTAGTAAAGCATAGCACTGGCGAGCGTGCCGTATTTTTTGAACGCTCTACTGCGCCAGAGCCAGTATTTTTAGATACTCATAAGCAATTAATTAAAGAAGCTTTCATTTTACATGTTAACGGACGGCATCGACAATTCATGTGTTCTGCCATGGCGTTAGCACAAAAGGCAGGTACTATTATCTCCCTCGATGGAGGTGCACAGCGCTACGATGAAGAGATGAAATCTATTACAGAGTCAAGTCATATTACTATTGTTGCTCGTGATTATGCTGAAAAATATACGGGCACTACTAATTTAGAAGAAGCTTGTCGTATCATTCATGACCGTGGTGCTCTTATTGCGGGGGTTACGGATGGCGCTAATGGTAGTTATTTTGTATGGCCTGATGGAACTTTCTATCGTTGTCAGGCATTCCCTCAAGAATATGTAGTTGATACAACGGGGGCCGGAGATAGTTTTCATGGTGCATTTCTTTCAAAGCTTGTTACATTATTGAGAGAGTTAGCCCCAGTAGAAGGGTTAAAGACCTCTACATATGGTATAGATTTATTACAATATTGTGGACATTCTGATCTAGAAAGGGCTGCTATTTTTGCGTCCGCTGTAGCAGCTTTAAATACGCAAGGGATTGGTGGCCGTAGCCCTTTACCAAGTTTACAAGTTGTACATAAATTAATGGGATTGGAGTAAATCAGTATGTGGCACGATATTTCCCATTCTCATGTACAACGGTACATGCAACAAAATCCCTATCGATTATTAGCGTTTAGCTTTCTAGGCGTCATGATTATAGGTACCATATTGCTTATGTTACCGATGGCGAGTGCTCAGGGGCAAACGACGGCTCTTGTAGATGCCGCTTTTACAGCCGTATCTTGTGTTTCGGTAACAGGGCTGGCCACTGTAGATACTTATTATCATTGGTCTTTATTTGGTAAGATTGTAATGGTTATCCTTATTCAGTTAGGTGGGTTAGGAATTGTATCTTTCACAACCATAATTGCTTTGCTTCTAGGTAAACGAGTAGGCCTTAAAAATCGTGTGCTTTTGTCCGAGGATGTCGGACAGGATGGTATGACTGGATTACTACATATTACGAAAAAGTTAACGCTTTATACCTTTGCTATTGAAATTGTAGGAGGCATAATCTATACGATTCAGCTATATCCTTATATTGGACAGGCTGCATTATATACAGGTATCATGCAAGCTATTTCCACCTTTTGTAACGCTGGATTTGTATTTTTTGATAATGATCTACCGTATGCCATGGTAGGGGACATATTATTTAATATCAATACGGCCGTGCTAATTGTGATCGGTGGTTTTGGCTATTTAGCGGCCTTTGACATATGGTCACACCGTAAGGTGAGACGATTTGTTGACTTAAAACTTCACACTAAGATTATGTTAGTAGGCACAGCGATTCTTATCTTATTAGGAACTATCATTTTTTTAGGTGTGGAATGGTCAAATCCAAAAACCTTTGGGTCATTACCGATTTGGAATAAAATAATGGCCTCTTTATTTCAAGCGATTACGCCGCGTACAGCGGGGATTGCAACGGTTGACTATAATGCATTACATCCAATTACCTTGTTTGTTACTATTATTCTCATGTTTATTGGTGCTGGCCCAAACTCTACCGGTGGAGGCGTTAAAATTAGCACCGTAGCAGTAACCATACTTGCATCGCGTACCTTGTTTAATAACCGTCCAGATACAGAGATTTTTGAACGTCGTATTTCATTAGTAACCGTGCTTAAAGCCAATGGGATTATATTTTTATCGCTTCTTCTCATTTTAATAGCCACATGTTATCTGGCTTGGGATGAGCCTTATGATTTTATTCGATTGCTATTTGAGGTTACGTCTGCCTTTGGGACTGTAGGCCTTACAACGGGAATTACGCCCGATTTATCTGAAAGCAGTAAATGGGTGCTGATGCTTGTTATGTTTACAGGTCGTGTGGGTGTTATGACCGTTATTGGTACATGGGCTCTTAGGACGTCACCAACGAAGCCAATTGGGTATGCAGAAGAGAATGTATTGTTGTAATTGAGTAGAATAGTTAGCCTATCAGGAGATATAGCATGAAATATAAAACAATAGCTGTCATTGGTCTTGGACAATTTGGTACGACCATCGCCAAGATGTTAGCCTCTATGAATCATGAGGTTTTGGGTGTAGATATTAATCCAGAAATTGTACAAAAGGTTTCCCCCTATGTCACACATGCTATCGTAGCAGATACTACTGATGAAGAGGCTATTAAAGCCTTAGCTTTGAGCCAATTTGATATAGTTATTGTTGCTATTGGGGATAATATCCAGGCAAATCTTATGACTTCGATGTTATTGAAAGAAATGAAAATGCCTCATGTGGTTTCGAAAGCTGAAAATGCACTCCAAGGTAAGATGCTCAAGAAGATGGGGGTAGATATGGTTATCTATCCAGAATACGATGTGGCACAACGATTAGCTCAATCGTTGACACGAGAACATGTAATGGATTACCTACAGCTATCTAAAAGTATTAGCCTTATTGAAGTAGATATGCCAAAATTTTTGGTAGGCACTTGCTTGAAAGATTCTAATCTGCGTGAGAAATATAATCTTAATGCTGTAGGAATCAGGCGTGGGGAGGATTTAGAAGTCCCTCCTAATCCGTTTACGATTCTTTCAGCAGAGGATAAACTATTAATCATAGGAAATAATTCTGATTTAGATGCATTAACAGTGTAGTAAGTATACGAAAGAGATATAAATATATCGAAAAAATATGATATAATAAGATAGAATTCAGTATAGGCCATACGTATTCGTATGGCCTTTTAATATAGAAATGAAGGTTATTATGACAGAGGAACAATATATAACGGCGCTGACCAATAACCCACATGGGATTCGAAATATTCCAAATCCTACAGAAGCTATGCAACTTACATGTGTGGGACAAAACGGCATGTTGTTACAATATATTAAAGAACCTACTCAAAAGGTTATTGAAACGGCGCTTTCACAAGCACCACGAGCTATACAATTCGTTGAAAATCCTACAGAAGAATTGTTAAAAGCCTTAGTGGAAAAAGATTGGGCGGTTTTAGAATATATCGACAATCCGTCTGATACATTAATTCAAAGTGCATTAGCTCAATCAGGCTGGGCTATTCGCTATATTGCAAACCCATCTGAAGAATTGCAATTAGAAGCGGTGAAGGCGAATTATGATGCCCTACAATATATTAATACTCCAAGTGAGGCGGTGCAGTTACAAGCCGTGCAAGAAAGTTACTTAGCCTTGCGCTACATTGATGAGCCTAGCGTAACTGTTCTAGAAGCAGCAGTAAAGCAAGATCCACAGGCAATGCGTCAGATTACAAACCTCACTAAGGACTTGGCCTTGCATCTATTTAAGGTAAGTGCGGCTATTGTCGGTTATATACCTAATACATTGGGTGTTACAGTAGACGAAATCAAAGCTATAATTGTAGATGCTATTTCCGGCGATACAGTTGATGAAGACTATATACGCGAGTTAATCAACAATAAAGCTATCGGTGGACGTCAATCTAAATGGCCCATCGATTTGTTGTCACTTATAGATGCTTATGGCACCAAAATAGTTAAGAAAATTGCAGTAGGCGAATATTTGAAATATTAGAACGGAGATACGATGAACTTTATAGATACAATGGCAAGCGTTGAATTAGTGCTTGCTGCAAATCAAGTGCCTTTGCTCGTTGGTGAGACTGGCATTGGTAAAACCTCTCTTGCAGCGCGCGTTGCAGAGGTACATAATTGGGAATTAGTAACTATCGATGGAAACCTTTTAAAAGAAGGTGAAATCGGTGGTTTGCCTACCGTAGAAACGGTGACTCATACGGATGGTCATGGCAATACACGAGATGTGAAAACTACAGTATACGCTGTGCATCATACATTGGAACATGTGGCACAAGCCGTAGATAAAGGGCGTCAAGTATTGTTGTTTATCGACGAAATTAACCGCGCAGAACATGCAGTTCAACAAGAGTTGATGAACCTTATTCTAAACCGTGAAATTAATGGCTTTTCTTTAAGTGATCAAGTGCGCATCATCGCCGCTATGAACCCTGAAGATTCCTTTGATTACCAAACCATCGATATGGATCCGGCACAACAAAACCGTTTTGTATGGCTTTATATGAATGCTGATTATATGCAATGGATTGACTGGGCTATTGGTGCTGGTATTGAAGAAAAGGTTATTGAATTTATTTCTTCCTATCCAGAATATTTAAATCAACGTCACGAAGACGATATCGATGCCACACCTCGTTCCTTTGAACGCGTGTCCGGTCTATATAGAATTTATAAGAATCAAGAGGGCACAAGTTATAGTCGCGACGTATTTATGAATGTTATTCGTGGTAACGTAGGTAAACTCATTGCGGAGGCTTTTGTAAACTTTATCGAGTCCGATCAAGAACCTCTTATTACCTTTGATGATGTATTGGCAGCGGTTCAAAAACCAGGTGCTATTATGTCTATGGCTGAGCAGGTTAAAGGTGAAAGCCCAACTCGCCTTTATGTAGCAGCAAAAAATATGTTGCATCGTTTAAATCGCAATAGCAATGCGCAGGAAGTACATCACTTTGTGGAGTTTTTAACCTTGTATCCAGGGGATTTGCGCGTAGCGGTTATGAAAGATCTTCGTAACACGTATGAGCGCGTTTATGCTTATGCTATTGAAGATGACCTCTTTGTAGATACTTTCTTTGAAGCGCAAAAATAATTCTATGTGTGTAGTTAACCAAATCAAAGCTATATATAGATAATCGACTTTAGTAAATTATTAATTATTATGCTAATTGATATATGGCATATGACATATATTAAATTTGTTTTCTAAAGAAAAGGAGGTGTAAATATGCAACGAAACTTAGATAAGGACGATATACGTGATGCGTCGGATTTACTGACTCATATCGATGGCTGGGAAAAAACGGGTTCTTATGATGCGAAGGCTATCGAGGCTCTTGATCGATGGCATGCGAAACGAGAGCGCATACATCGCGAAGCAGAGGCTTTGTATACGCAAATATACGCATCTTATGAGGCCTATGTAGATAGCTATGAAGAACAACATCATAGCATGGCGCCTGAACGTATAGCGGCTGATCTTATGAACCATAATATGTCGGATAGCCATATAGGTACTATCGGTCGTGCTCTTGAAGACGTACAAGTGGAGGGGACAGACCTTTCCGTTATGCAGCAAGCGGTAATGACACCTGCCTATGAGCAACGGTTGTGGAATATATTGCATGACGTAAACAGCTTGCTCCTTGAAGAGGACCAATTCTTTGGTTACTTTTACTTACAAATGACTCATCGCATTCGCTTTGATATGTCCAGTGCTTTTGGTATTAATCTTAAACAGGGCGGATATGTATTATATGTAAATCCCTTTATCTTGTTACGCCAATCGCCTGATGTGATGAAGGATGGTATTAAGCGTGAAGTTCTTCATATCATTTCTGCTCATTTGATGCGGGTAAAAGCACTGAGCCAAGGCTTTCACAAAACAGCAGTCCATATGGCTATGGACATGGTCGTAAATGATTACCTTGAACATGTAGACCGTGATGCCGTAACGGTAGCCAATGTAAATGCGCGCTTTGGTTTGTTATTAAAGCGTTTTCGTACCATTGAATACTATGCGAAGGCTATTGATAAGGTCATGAAAGAAAAACCAGATCTCTTTGTGCCCATCGATAATGCAGATACAGCGGTTGCTATGGAGTTTGATCCTCAAACTAGCCATGATATTTGGGATGAATCTGATTCTATTGATACAGATACGATGGACCAAATCACGGAGCGCTATATCAACGAAGCATCAAAGGGGGATATGGAAGGCTATGTGAAAAGTCTTATCGATACATTCCAAAAAACGCGACGCGCTTTGCCGTGGTATTTTTATCTCAAAAAGCTGATGGGCAAGGTAGCGAGTGGATACAAAAAAACGACGATGCGTCGTAATCGTCGTCAGCCTGAGCGTTTGGAATTGTCTGGTACATTGCGCCAACATAAGGCAAATGTATGGGTAGCTCTCGACATGAGTGGTAGTATAACTGATGTAGAGTTTACGAATGCCTTAGAGCAAGTGTTACAAATCGTGCATGCTTATAACCATCGCATTACCGTTGTAGAATGTGATAATGAGGTGCGCCGCACCTATTCGATGGAATCCGTGAAGGATGTGAAGCCGCGCCTTGATGTGCGTGGTGCAACAGCCTTTACCCCTGTATTCTCTCTGGCTAATCAAAACCGTGTAGATTTACTTGTATACTTTACAGATGGCAAAGGGGAAGAGCGACTACGAGAGGCGCCAAGAGGCTATAAGGTGCTGTGGGTGTTGACCGGTGAGAACCCACAACTATCTTTGCATACCCCATACGGCCTGGTTCGTGAACTCGGCTATGTTGGTGTTGATGAAACTCAAGATATTGATGAGTTTGTACGCATGGCTAACCGTGGGGGCTTTTCTATGGCAAACCAGGAGTTTTAGAGCATAGCATTCTTTTGATAATTACATGATAACTATTAATGGTTATTTCTTATGATATAATTAATTTATGGTTGTGTAAGGTGTTTTAGCTGATATTCATTTGTAATGGGAGAAGAATAATGACAGCTATAAGAAAACGAAAATGTATTTACCACTTGACTGCTTTAGAAAACTTAGAAAGTATTATTGAGAATGGTTTGTTATCAAGAAAAACTTTAGCGGAGTTAGGTCCAAAATTTATTGATGTAGCAGATCCTGAAATAATAGAGAAACGTAATACTCTAAATATAGCTGATTGTGTGCCGTTTCATTTTCATACATATACGGATTTTGATGTCTGTGTTCAGCATAGTCATGATAAAATATTTATTTATCTTGCTATTTACAGAAATATAGCTAGAGATAAAAAATTTTTAATTATACCGAAACATCCATTATCGTGTGAATCAAATCAAATTTTTGATTATGATAAAGGGCTTGAGCAAATTAATTGGGATATAATGGAGCTAACAAGCTCTCAAACAGGATATGACTCTAGTATAAGAATGGCAGAATGTTTATCCAATCATTGTGATTTATGTATTACGGATATAGATGTAATTTTTGTTTCTAGATCTGACGTTGAACAATCTGTAAATGATACTTTAAAGCGCTATGATATTAACAGTATAAAAGTAATCAAAAATGAAAAACTATTTGTTCAGTAAGTGCCTTTAAGGCGAAAGGAGATTTTTGAAATGATTCATTTTGTAACTGATGATATCTTTTTGTCTCCTGCAGAAGCGTTGGTAAATACAGTTAATTGTGAAGGGTACATGGGAAAAGGACTAGCTTATCAATTTAAATTAAAATACCCTGATAATAATATTGACTATATTAAGGCCTGTAAAACTGGAGAGCTGACTATTGGGCATCTACATTTTTATAAAGAATCTGAAAAGTTGATTATCAATTTTCCAACAAAAGATAAGTGGAGAGAACCCTCAAAATTAGAATATATTAATAAAGGATTAGATGATTTAAGACGCATTATTATTGATCAACGTATAAATTCTATTGCAATACCTCCGTTAGGTAGTGGTAATGGAGGCTTGAATTGGTTAGAAGTTAAAGCTATTGTTGTGGAGAAATTATCATCATTAACTAATGTAGATATTTATATCCATGAACCAGGGGTAACTTCAAAGCTAGCTCCAAAATCTAAACCTAAATTATCATTAGCTGCTTTAATTTTGGTATATATAAAAATGTATTTAAACAGTAAAATTTTTAATCCCTTAGTACTACAAAAAACTGCTTTTTTTATGGATGTTAAATTATCAAATCCATATTTTAGATTTAAAGCTTATAAAAATGGACCATATGATAATTCAATTCGTATTATTTCAAGGAATATACTTGAGTACAAAAACTTTTATAATATTAAGTCAACTAAAAAACTATATGATAGTATATATTTTGAAATAACAAGTGAAAAAACTACAAAAAAATATGAAGAATTAAAACCAGCATTAGATAAAGCCATATTTTTTATGAATAACTTATCTGATACGCATCAAATAGAATGTGTGTCTACAATTTTATATATTGTACAAAATCAACCTAATGTTACAGAAAGAGAAATAATTGAAGGTTTTGCAAAGTGGTCTGTTGCTAAGAGCAACAGATTCTCAGTTACAGATATTTTAGAGGGGATTGAGAATTTAATTGAGGCAGACTATCTTGAAGAAACTTTATGGGGATACTCTTGCAAAGGTGTTTTTTAGTAATTAAATATTAAAAGTAGCAGTAATTTGTCAAAGTTTAAATTACTGCTACTTTTTTAATAAATATATTAGATTAGCTATTGAGCTCGATAGAGGAACCGGGCTCGATAATGAGAGCAGTTTGGTTGTATTTGCCTTCAACTAAACTTGTGAATACACCCGGTTCACGGTCGATAACAGGCCATGTTTTGTAGTGGATTGGAATGGAGATGCGCGCTCTTACATAGGAAGCGGCAAGGGCTGCATCTTCAACACCCATCGTGAAATTATCACCGATAGGAAGAAGGGCGTAATCGATTTCGCCAAAGCGATTTAATAATTTCATATCACTAAAGAGTGCAGTATCGCCAGCGAAGTAAATAATGTCGCCATAGAAGTCTACAAGACATCCTGCGGCATGACCGCCAGGGATGCCAGCGCCATGGAAGGCAGGAACCATTCGAACAGAACCGAATTCAAAGTCGAACTTGCCACCTAAATGCATGGCGTGTGTACGACAACCGGCAGCTGCTGCTTTACCCGCTACCTCAGCCGTAGAGATAACGAGGGCGTCATTTGCTTTGGCAATAAAATCTGTGTCTCCATAGTGATCATCATGGCCATGACTGACAAAGATATATTGGCATTTGATATCTTCTTTTTTAGCGATATCCCATGTATTACCGGTCAAGAATGGGTCGAAAATCATGGATACATCGCCACGTGTGAGCATAAAGCAAGCGTGACCAAAATAAGTTAGTTTTGTTTTCATAGGAACACTTCCTTCCTTGTACATACAATTCTTAATTCTATTGTATAATATAATAAATGAAAATAAAACTATTGGTGATAATTTATACATAATTAGTAAGGATATATTATGGATTTAACACATTTTGATCAAGATGGTAATGCTTGGATGGTAGATGTATCAGATAAGGATATTACAACTCGTACTGCTGTGGCAGAAGGCTTTATTACTATTAATGATGCAATTTATGAACGCATTGCAGCGGGAACAATAAAAAAAGGGGATGTTCTTAGTGTGGCTCAATTGGCAGCTATTATGGGGGCGAAACAGACGAGTAATCTCATTCCCCTTTGTCATCCGTTAGCATTAACTAAGGTTGAGGTGCATTGTACTCTTGTTGATGGTGAAAGTCCAGCCTGTACGGATTCTACACATAATAGAGCTGTTAAAGTTCATGCTACCGTAAAAACGACAGGAAAGACAGGTGTTGAAATGGAGGCACTTACGGCGGTTCAAGTAGGACTTTTAACAGTCTACGATATGTGTAAAGCTATTGATAAGGGGATGATTATAGGCCCTACATATCTTGTAGAAAAAGAAGGCGGGAAAAGTGGACATTTTGTCCGTTCCTTTGTAGAATAATATAGATATAAAGAATAGGGGATTGAAAATGGAAATAGTACTTTATGAGCCTGAAATTCCAGGCAATACAGGAAATATAGCGCGTTTATGCGCCGCCAATCATATGACCTTACATCTCATCAAACCCCTTGGCTTTTCTATTGATGACAAGCACGTAAAACGTGCTGGCCTTGATTACTGGCACTTGGTAGATGTACAGGTACATGAAAATATTCAAGAATTATATGAGAAATATCCTGATCGTAGATATTTCTATGCCACTACCAAAGCAAAGCATACTCATTCCGAGGTGAAATATGAAATCGGTGATATGCTCGTTTTTGGCCCTGAAACAAGAGGATTGCCTGAAAGTTTATTAGAGGGGAAAGAGGATACATGCATTCGTATACCCATGGTAGATGAAGCACGCTCTCTAAACTTATCTAATGCGGTGGCAATCATAGCTTATGAAGGTATGCGTCAACTTGATTATCCAGACCTTAAGGCTGAAGGCAATTGGATTCAATCAAAATAAATAGACTTTTACAATTGAGGAATATATTATACGTATGTGTTAGAAGATCTACCAAATCTATATGACCGGTAGCGATTTTAACGGTGTTGTTTGGAGGAGGATATTATGAACTACGATAAAGCTCATGATTTAGCTCACGCAATGCGTGAATCTGAAGAGTACAAAGAGTTAATGGCTGCTCAGGAAGCAGTGAAAGCAGATGCAGTAGCAACGGGTTTGGTTCGCACATTTATGGCTCAACAAATGCAATGGGAATATGCTAAGTTGTCTGGTGCTCCAGAAGCGGATGAGTTGCAAAAGAAACAAGAGGAATTGATGCCTCAAATTCAAGAAAATGCTGCAGCGGCTGCTTATTTGCAAGCGCAAATGCGTTGGAGCCAGATTTCTAATGATATTTATAAAATCATTAGCGAACCAATCACTGAGGGGATGAAAGTGTTAGATCATGGCGAACAACAACCAAAACATTAAGGTATTACAAACAGCTTTATTAGAAAAATTACCAAGTACACGTGTACGAGAGCAGGAGCTTCTTTGTCATCATACGACATTCAAAATTGGAGGACCTGCGGACTTATTTATTGAACCTACTACGATGGCAGAACTTAGTTTTACACTTCGTACTATTCACGAATTAGATGTGCCTGTAACTATTATTGGTTGTGGATCTAATATTTTAGTGAAAGACGGAGGTATCCGTGGCGCTGTCGTATCAGTTCGACATATGACCCAAATCATGGATTGTAACGAAAATACATTGTGTATTGGTTCCGGGTATATGTTAAAGGATGCTTCTGAATTTGCTTGGGAGAATAGTTTATCTGGTCTTGAATTTGCCATTGGTATTCCAGGCACACTTGGTGGTGCCGTATTTATGAATGCAGGTGCTTATGATGGGGAAATGAGCCATGTAGTTACTGCAGTGAGAGCCGTAGATTTCCAAGGAAATATTAAAGAGTATGATGGATCTCACTTGGACTTTGCTTATCGTCATAGTGTATTCCACGATAATCATGAAGTTATTGGGGAAGTCATTATGACACTCAAACCAGGCGACAAGGATGTCATCAAGGCGCGTATGGATGAGTTAACAGAAAAACGTGAATCAAAGCAACCTTTGGAATATGCCAGTGCAGGTTCAACCTTTAAGCGCCCACCAGGGTACTTTGCAGGTACATTGATTGAACAAACAGGCCTAAAAGGTTTGTCTGTAGGTGATGCGCAAGTATCTCATAAGCATGCTGGCTTCGTAATCAATACAGGTAGTGCAAGTGCGAAGGATGTACTTGACCTGATTAGTGAGGTACAACGTCGTGTGTATGATCAACATGGTGTACATCTCGAACCAGAAGTACGCATGATTGGTGAAGATTAATACAAATTAAATACTAATATAAGATTTCTTATGTAATGTTACTCTTTTAAGGATGACGGATTCATAAGAAATCTTTTTTTATAGTTTTTAAAAGAGTATGATAGGTTTATAGTTAGTTCATATTTGGGAGGCGATGATATGAATACTTTGTTGGCCCAGGAGATTTATGATAAAGCGCTAGCGTGTGGGTATGACAGTTGTGGTATAGTGCCTCTTGATGCACTTGATTTTTATAAAGAACGGTTGATAAAGCGTTTAGAAGATGTACCTGAAAGTAAAGAGGTATATGCGCATAGTAAAGATTTTTTAGCATTAAAAGAAAAGTATCCTTGGGCACAATCCATAGTGGTTTGTACTGAATATTTTGGTGATTATAAGTTTCCTGTATCTCTTCGAAACCGATATGCAAAAGGGTTGTTATTATCTTTGTCAAATATTCCTCACAGTGATGAGTTTAAACGACGGCAATCTTTTGAAGTCTGGCTTGGTGAAAATGGAATACGATATATTGGCGGTGAAACGGCGAAACCTGCCGGAATTATTCCTTTGCGGCCAGCTTCGGTAGCAGCTGGTTTAGGCATTTATCGAAAAAATAATTTTTTTTATGGACCTAAAGGTTCTAGCTATGAACTGGTAGGCTATTTAATTGATGAGTCCTGTGAGTATATTCAACAGTTAGAGATACCACCATGTCTGGATTCTTGTAATTTATGTCAGCAAGGGTGTAGGACAAAATCCTTATCTGCACCGTTTACTATGAATCCGTTAACCTGTGTATCTTTTATTAATACATTCGGTGATGGTAAGTTACCGGATGGTGTCGCAGACGATATGCTGGAGGCGTGGATATTAGGTTGTGATAACTGCCAGGATGCATGCCCTTTTAATGCAGATCATGACTGGAGCATAGGGCTGGATTATCCCGGACTTGATGAATTAGAGCCGTTGCTACAGCCAGAATATATTTTGAAAGCCTCTGATGAGGAGATTATAAAAAAGCTGATTCCTAAATTCTGTTTCCATTTAACAGATAAACAAATTCCGTTGTTGCGTAAATCTGCTAAGCGGGCGATAGCGCGTAAATAGGTTTTTGTCCTAAGATGAGTCAAAAGTATAATCGAATGTTGAAATTGCCATGATTAGAATAGGTGTACTATTTTGACTTTTTTCTATAGACTGCGTTATAATTAACTGTTGCCATTTTTGGAAAATATACCTACATAGCTACTTTCACAGAGGCTATGTGATATAGAATATACTGAAAGAATTAAAGGGAGGATCTTATGATTCGCGAAAATCTTCGTAATGTAGCGATTATCGCCCACGTTGACCATGGTAAAACTACTTTGGTGGACGCATTATTAAAACAAAGCCATGTGTTCCGTGAGAATGAAAAGGTAGCAGAACGCGTAATGGACTCAAACGACTTGGAACGTGAACGCGGTATTACTATTTTGTCTAAAAACACTGCTGTTATGCATGATGGCATCAAAATCAACATCGTTGATACTCCAGGCCATGCTGATTTCGGCGGCGAAGTGGAACGCGTACTTAACATGGTTGACGGCGTATTGCTTCTCGTAGATGCTTACGAAGGTCCAATGCCTCAAACTAAATACGTTTTGCGTAAAGCATTAGAGCAAAAATTGAAACCAATCGTAGTTATCAATAAAATCGACCGTCCTGACCAACGTGTTAAAGAGGTTGAGGATGAAGTCCTTGAATTGTTTATGGAACTTGAAGCTGACGATGATCAACTCGATTTCCCTGTAGTTTACGCATCTGCCCGTTCCGGTGTTTCCAAAACCAATTGGGATGACGAAGCTGTAAATATGGAACCGTTATTCAAGACATTGATCGACGAAATTCCTGCACCACAAGGTGATATGGAAGGCCCTCTTCAATTCATGGTAACTACACTTGATTACGATAACTTCATCGGTAAAATCGCCGTAGGTCGTATCGTACGTGGTAAAATGAAAACTAACCAACAGGTTGCCATCATGAACGGTGAAAGCACTCGTAAAGCGAAAATCGGTCGCGTATATACATATAATGGTTTGAACCGTGTTGAAACTGACGAAGCTGAAATGGGTGATATCATCGCCTTTGCAGGTATCGATGATATCAATATCGGTGAAACAGTAGCGGATGCTGAAAATCCTGAAGCATTGCCATCCATTTCCATCGACGAACCGACATTGTCCATGGTGTTCTCCGTAAATAACTCTCCATTCGCAGGCCGCGAAGGTGAATTTGTTACATCCCGTCACTTGCGTGATCGTTTGTTCCGCGAAGTAGAAACTAACGTATCCATGAAAGTGGAAGAAACTGATTCTGCAGATGCGTTCAAAGTATCCGGCCGTGGCGAATTGCATTTGGCTGTATTGATTGAAACTATGCGTCGTGAAGGCTATGAATTACAAGTGGGAAAACCTCGTGTAATTTTCAGAACTATTAACGATCAATTGTGTGAACCGCTCGAAGCGTTGACCATCGATGTACCTCAGGAGTTTATGGGGACTGTAATGGAAAATCTTGGTCAACGTAAAGCTGAGTTGACTAACATGGTTGAATTGGCCGGTTATCTTCGCATGGAATTCGTAGTTCCGGCTCGTGGCCTGATCGGTTTCCGTGCACAATTCTTAACAGCTACAAAAGGTAATGGTATCATGAACCATGTATTTCATGGCTATGCACCATATAAAGGTGAAATTCCTTCCCGTACACGTGGTGCTTTGGTAGCATTCGAAAATGGTGAAACCACACCATATGGTTTGAACTCCGTTCAAGATCGTGGTACATTGTTCGTTGGCCCTAACCAAGACGTGTATGCAGGCCAAGTTATCGGTGAAAATACACGTGAACTTGATATGGATGTTAACCCATGTAAGAAAAAACATGTTACCAACATGCGTTCCAGTTCCTCTGATGAAGCGGTACGCTTGACTCCACCTCGTATCTTCTCCTTGGAACAAGCTCTTGAGTGGATTAACGATGATGAACTTGTTGAAGTAACACCAGAAAGCATTCGTATGCGTAAAACAATCCTTGATCGTAACGCACGTGCGAAAGCAGCGAAGAATAAAAAATAATATCTCATGCGGATATAATGGCGCTCCTTAAGGAGCGCCTTTTTTATCTAATCTATAAGTATTTATCTAACATATTCTTACAAGTCATATCTTCATGAAAATAGGTGATAATTTTATCATTTATGATTATTGGGTATAAAAATAAGTTAATATACTAAATGCGCATAATAACTTGCTGATAGGGGTATTGGTATATACGAAATATTTGTAACGCTGTATAATAATAACAAGTTTATTGAAAAAGTTATTGATTATGGAGGTTCTTATGAATAAGAAAATCTTAGCTTCTTTATTTGCAGTAGGTTTAGCTGCAGGTTGTGTGTGCTCTTCCGTTGATGCGCATGGCGTATTCTTTGCTAACCGCTTAGATGAAAAAGCGCTAGTACTTGGCGAAGGCCCTGTTGATGATGCGTATAGCCCAGAAATGGTAAAAAGCATCATTGGCTTAGATAACAATGGCATGGTAATTCCTGTACAAGTTATTAAACATGAAAAAAATGTAGTGGTTGTACCAAATGATAAATTGGGTATTACAGTAACTGACTTTGACTATGGTTATTGGACAAAAGACAAAGATGGTAAAACTGTTCATAAACCAATCTCTGAAGTACCAGGTGCTCAAAAAAGTACACATGCCATTAAATATGACGTTCACTACTGGAATGCAGAAGCAAAACCTTTCAATAATAAAGATGCTTTCATTCAAATCATTCCATCTGTTAATCCATTAACTCTTAGAAAAGGTGATACATATGAAATCCAAGTCTTGAAAGACGGTAAACCATATGCAAATGCACCTCTTATTAAAGACGTAATTAATGATCTTACTAATGAAAGCCAAGCAGATGCTAATGGTAAAGCAACTGTTACTGTAAGTGCTAACGGCCTTAACGTAGTAGGCGTTGAAGTGGGCTTCCCAACTCAAACTAAAGGTGAGCAAAATAAATACTTCAGTGCATTGTCCTTCATCATCAATCCTGAATAATATAGGATATACTATTTACTAAGTGTGTGAAATAAACAAGACCTCCTAAGTTGGATTTAGGGGGTCTTTTTATAATTTTAGGGTGTACGTATAAATGCGTTCTGTGAGAGCCTCGTATTAAGCGAGGTAAGAAAGAGAGATTTTTATGAAATTACAACGAAATGTATCAGCTGTGATGGCTGCATTGGTATTAACTGGAATGACCTGCTCTGCATTTGCTACAGAAATTAATGCCACAAGCGATAAAGCGGAGGAATTGCTTGGCTTAACAATGGGGTCACCGGTACAAACACAACCAGAAGTTAAGCATATAGAAGATACCTTGACGGTTAATGTGCATGGTAAAAGCTTAACAGATACAGGTAAAACTAAAAATGTATCAGGTATTTATAATGGATTTGGATCACAATTGACGGTGGATAAAGATTTGATTGTACGCCTTAAAAATGATGCACCAGCCTCAAAAAGGGAACTCGGTCATTACTATATGAGCGCTGTGTATGCTGGTTACGGTGGTAAAGTGCCAAGACTCAGCAAGGACAATCCTGATAGAGATTATGGAGATACTAATATTCACGTCAAAGGCAATGTAGATATCGATGCTATCGGTGTCGGTTTACAAGCTAATCAACGTGGTCATATTATTGTTGATGGTGGTGGACGTATCATCACGCATCCTTTAGAAACTTCTGATACTTACTCTGTGGTGGCAGAAGAGGGTGATGTATATGTTAATACTGGCTCTGATGGTAAACATCCGGGGTCTAAAGAATTGGTCGCTGTTGGGAATGTAGGGTTAATTAATAAGGATTATGGACGTGATCCAAATCATAACGAAATGCCAACGAATATAGCATTAGCTTTTACAACACCTAATTCTAAACTTACGGGCGCTGTATTAAATGAATATGCTGAAAGCAATAAGAACCCTCATAATTCTGGTGCTGATATTTACTTACAAAATGGAGGGACTTGGAATAATGAATGGATTGGTATGGAGCGGCCTACCCCTAAAAGAGAACGTCCATCTGGGGATAATGCAGCATATCTATACAAGGGCAGTAAGGTTCGTAATCTCGTAGGTGGATCAAATCCAGCGGCAGCCGGTATCCTTCATCCTATCGATGCACGGCCTATTACAATTCAAAATTATAGCGGCTATGTGAATGCTGTTTATAAGGCCGGTGTTCCAGCTAGTGAAAAAGGAAAGGGGAATATTGTTGTTGAACATGCTGCAGATAATAGCCATATTACCTTGCAAGGCGATGGAGCTAATTTGACTAATGATGATAGCTACCGAAAGGAAATACAAGCCTTAGCTGATAAATTACAATATACTGGCAATGATAAAAAACTGAGCACAACAGTTCAAATCAATGAAGGGATTACTCGTCCAGGTGCTGTTGCAGAACTAGGTGCAGATCATTTTGACTCGCAGGGGCGTCTTGTTGTAAATGATACAACAAAGATTAATCGTGCTAATGAATCATCCTTAGTGAGTGATTCAAAATCTGCTCTTACATCGACTGCTATGGCATGGAAGAGTAATACCAATGATTTACAACGCCGTTTAGGAGATCTTCGTTTAGCTAATACAAACCAAGGTGTATGGGCAAAATATATAGGCGGTAAATCTAAAATCACAGACGGTGCTGATGCACATATGACGTATAATGGGGTACAAGTCGGCTACGATCATAAGGCTTCTAATGGTTGGATTTTTGGCGGCGCTATTGATTACAGTACATCTAGTAATTCATATGCCAACGGTAGTGGTGATGGCAAACTTGGCGGCATCGCCTTGTATGGCACAAAACAACATGATGATGGTCGTTATTTAGATATCATTGCACGTGGTAATAGATTATCCAATGATTATAAGCTCTACTCCGTAGGTGGACAACGTGTGAACGGTGATTACCATACATATGGCACATCCTTAAGCGCTGAATATGGTAAACGTATTAAGAAGGAAAATGGCTTCTACATCGATCCTAGTGTAGAATTTATTGTAGGCCGTTTGAATGGTGTATCCTATGATGCTTCTGTTGTCGGTGGTGGTTCTATGCATGTGAAAGCTGATGCTGTGAACTCTGCTGTAGGCAGACTTGGTATTGGCATTGGGAAAGAAACAGAAAAATCCAATATCTTCGCTAAATTAGCATTAGCGCATGAATTCTCTGGTAAGGTAAATACAACATATTCCGCACCAGGCAATCCAACAGTACAAACAACAGTAGATTTGAAGGATACATGGCTCGATGCTGAAATTGGTGGGTCTTGGAGTGTCCGTCCTAGTACATATCTATATGGTACATTCACTAAAAACTTTGGTGCTACTGTAGAAAATACATGGCGCATTGACGCTGGGATACGGCATAATTTTTAATTGAATATTGCATTAATGGTCCTTATAGCGTATGCTGTAAGGACCATTAGTATATAAGGAGTTTTTTATGATTAAGTTTCTATTCATTAGGAGTTATAATGGTTAATATTTTATTCATCTGTCATGGCAATATTTGCCGTTCTACGATGGCAGAATTTTATATGAAGCATATCGTTGAGCAGGCTGGACTAAGTGATTCTATTTATATTGAGTCTGCAGCTACATCTCGTGAGGAGATAGGGAACGACACTCATTATGGGACTAAAGATAAATTAGATGAAATGGGTATTCCCTATACTCGTCGCAAGGCACGACAAGTGACGATGGAAGATTATTACAACTTTGATTATCTCATCATTATGGATGAAAATAATGCGCGTAATTTAAAGCGTATTATTGGGGATGACGTAGATTTTAAGGTTTACAAGGCAATGTCGTTCATTGGTGAAAGCCGTGATGTAAAGGATCCTTGGTATACGGGAAACTTTGACGAAACCTATGATGATGTCAGTCGTAGCTGTGATGCTCTACTAGCAGTGCTTAAAGAGAAATTTTAAGCGGAAGATATATACTGATGGGTCCTCAATGGTAGCTGAAATTTTAATCTACATTGAGGGCTTTTCTATAAGCCTATCTGCCTCATATACTTTATACTATCGAACCATAGCGTAATATGGTATAATTTTTAGGTATTCATGTGCCTATAGCTCAGGGGATAGAGCGCCGGTCTCCGGAACCGGGTGCGCAGGTTCGAATCCTGCTAGGCGCACCAAATAAAAGGCTTCTCGAAATTTCGAGAGGCCTTTTTTGTATGTATTAATGGGAGAGAAATACATGGCGATATATGCATGAATTAGTTAGAGATAGATAAATACATGAGCTGAGGTGCTGATAAGATTTCGATATAGAGTTTTATATTTAATAATATCGAAATAACATAATAAATGTGATTTGGGTAACACATTTTGTTTTGAGAATGATGTACAATAAGGATAGCTATATGAAAATCTGAACATCCTAGCCGGAACACTAGGACATATAGGGGAGCGTTAAATTACGTAGTGAATTTAACTAAGTGAATATTACTTATATATGTATCAATAGCCCATCCATTTAGGTATGGGGCTATTTAGAGGGGATAATATGACAAATAAAATACAAGAGCTTACCGTCAACGAAGTTTGGCGTGATGAGCAAGACGCATGGAACCATCGTTCCGAGTACTTTGTAGAAATGCACAATCGCGAGGATCGCAAGGCTCAGGTCACTGATTTTTTAGCCTTCTTAAAGGATGAAAATTTATTACCTGCAGCGAATGGTCGTACACTTGATGTAGGCTGTGGTGTTTGTGATTATGCATTGGGCTTAGCTCGTGAAGGCTATAAAGCGACTGGTATTGATTTATCTGATGGTATGATTCGTGGTGCTAAACAATTGGCAGAGGCAGAAGGTTTAGATCTTAGCTTATATATTGGACCTTGGTCTGATGAAACTCGTCGAGAACTCGGTTGGGATAAAAGCTTTGACCTGGCATATAGTATCTTCTGCCCAATTATGTTTGATGTAGAAAATATTCGCGCTATGCATGATGCAAGTAAGGATAAATGCTTGTGGATTGCTTTCAGCGAACGCAGTGACGAAATGGTAGATATGCTATCTGAACATTTCTTTGGTCGTGATTCTTTCCCATGGGATGGCAAGATGAAAGAGTGTTTAGATGCAATCTATGAGATGGGGCATAATGTGAAAGTAACTTATAAAACAGTTCCTGAAACAGAGGTTATGTCTCTTGAAAAGGCAGTTAATTATTTTACCATGCGACTTCATAATAATGGATGGGGAGACATGGAAGACATGAAAGAAGAGATTAGAAATCTCATTGAACCACTAGCTATTGATGGAGAAATTCATAATAAGACTGTTGATAAGGTGGCATGGGTTTCATGGTCTGTGAAATAGGAGAGAACCATGACAGTTGATGAAAAACGTAAGTTAGAACTAAAAACTATGTACCAAATTATTGGCATCTATTGTCATAATAAGCACCACACTCCTAAAGGGCAACTTTGTGAGGAGTGTCAGAAAGTTTGGCAATATGCAGAACATCGTATAGATGTATGTCCTCATATGGAAAGCAAAACCTTCTGTAGCGTATGTAAAACGCATTGCTATGCTCCTACGTATCGTGAGAAAATACGTGAAATCATGCGCTATGGTGGACCTAGAATGTTATTTGTATCACCCATTCAAGTTGTTCGTCATATGTATTTAGAGTGGAAGGATAGAAAAAGGAACCGTACATCTTATGAAAACTGATATGATTGTAAAGACAGGAATATTTGTAGCCTTGACGGTCTTACTATCTTATATATTTGCTATTCATACTACATTTATACATATTACCTTTGGATTCTTATCAACCGCTATATTTGGCATTCTTTATGGGCCTATGGCAGCAGGTATAATGGCTGCTATTGCCTGTTTTATAGGTATGTCCCTATTTGGGCAAGGGGTATTCTTTCCCGGCTTTATCGTATCTGAATTTCTTGTAGGCTATGTGTATGGATATTTTTTACACGGTCGTAATGTTACATTTAAACAATTACTTTTACCGGAAACGATTGTTACTGTATGCATACATCTGATATTGAATACAATGTGGCTTACAATATTTTATAACAAAGCAGTATCTGCTATATTTATTGGACGTCTTATTAAAAATATCATTTGTTTCCCTTTAGAAATTGCACTGATTTTAATAGTGTATAAGGCAGTCAGCAAGTTTATGGTACAAAAAAAGCTATAATCTTACAGTATACTAAAATGCACCCCTAACATTAGATTATATGTTAGGGGTGCATTTTTATTTGTAAATATAGCCTTTTACGCGAGTGCTTTGTCCAATACAGCTTTGATTAAAGATTTTGTTTGGTCATAGCTTTCACCAGGTTGCGCCTCGTATTGTTTGTCGAGGTCGAACCACAAGTTTGGATAGTATTCATATGGGTGAGTTTTGAAGAGCTCATGAGCATCTTGATCTTCAACCCAGTTGATGTGAATATCTGCGTATGCAGGATTTTCTGCAACGAGTTCATCGATAGCACGGAATGCATTGGCGCAATAAGGGCAACCGTTTAAATGGAAACCTAAGATTTCTTTCATGATATTCAGTCCTTTCAAAATAGAATCTACATATATTTCTATAATTTGAGATTTTATACATATTCATGTACCACAACATATGGTACACTACTGAGTATAACATATCTAGATAAGATATTCAATTTTTTAGATATATCTGATGTGAATATTGAGAATTCGATATGCATGCATTATATAAATAAGGAGATACCTATGATTTCAGGCGCACAGTATTTGGTAAAAGCCCTTCAAGAGGAGCAGGTAGAGTTTTTATTTAACTATCCTGGGGCCGCAACCATCGATATCATGGATGAATTATATAAGCAAGATAAGGTAAAAGTGATTTTGCCTCGTCATGAACAAGCCTTAGCTCATGCTGCAGATGGCTATGCTCGGAGTACTGGTAAAGTAGGGGTGTGTATGGTAACCTCCGGTCCAGGTGCTACAAATCTTGTGACTGGTATTGCCACAGCGTATGCAGATAGTGTGCCCCTCGTTTGTATTACTGGACAAGTTGATTTAGGCCTCATGGGCAATGATGCTTTTCAAGAGGTAGATACTGTTGGTATCGTCCGCAATATTTGTAAATATGCCGTTACTGTTCGCGACCGTAAAGATTTAGGTCGTATTTTGAAAGAGGCCTTTTACATTGCTCGCACAGGTCGTCCAGGCCCTGTTGTAGTAGATATTCCTAAGAATATTCAGAAGGCTATGGGGTCAGATGAATATCCAACAGAGATTAATATTCGCGGTTACAAACCAAATACCACTGTTCACGTAGGTCAAGTTAAAAAGGCCTGTTCTATTATTAGTAAAGCTAAAAGGCCTCTATTCCTATTAGGCGGTGGGGTAAGTATTAGTGGGGCCAACGACCTTATGATGGAGTTGGTTGAAAAAACAGGGATTCCTGTTGTAACAACCTTGATGGGAAAAGGTGCTATTGATAGCCGTCATCCATTGTATCTTGGTAATGTAGGGATTCACGGTGGCTATGCCCCTAATGTGGCTATAACTGACTGTGACGTGATGATTTCTATTGGTACGCGCTTTAATGATCGTATTACCGGTAAACTAAGTACCTTTGCACAAAATTGTAAGATTATCCATATTGATGTAGATGCGGCATCTATTTCTAAAAATATTAAGGTTGATATTCCAATCGTAGCAGATGCTAAATTGGCTATTGAAAAAATCTTAGAATATATTGAACCTCACGACCTTGGCGAATGGCCAAAACAATTACAGCAACTTAAGGCAGATCGTCCTGTCACTCAAGCTGACGAAGAGGGGTTAACACCTCAAACTGTTATCGAGTACATCAATCATCATTATGAACATCCTATCGTTACAACCGATGTGGGTCAAAATCAATTGTGGACTACCCAGTTCCTTGATGTGAAAGGTCAATATCAAATGTTGACGTCTGGTGGCTTAGGGACTATGGGCTATGGTTTCCCTGCTGCATTAGGGGCGCAAATGGGAAATCCAGATAAGCGTGTATTTGCCATCTGTGGTGATGGTGGCGTGCAAATGAATATCCAAGAGTTTGCCACTGCTATGCACTACCGTTTGCCTGTGACGTTAATTATTTTAAATAATGGCTTCCTCGGAAATGTACGCCAATGGCAGCAATTATTTTACGATAAACGTTACGCTTGTACGAACTTGATGATGGATGAAAGTGCCATTGTTACGCGAGACATAATCGACAATGATGAGTTTGAGTATGTACCGGATTTTGTGAAATTGGCGGAAGCTTATGGCGCAAAGGCAATGCGTATTACTAAGGTAGAGGACATCGAAAAAGGGTTCCAATTGGCAGATACTTTCAAAAATGGTCCAACCCTACTCGAGTTCATCATTCCAACGGAGCTCAATGTGTTGCCAATGGTACCAGCAGGTAAGTCTTTAAGTGATATGTTGTTGAAGGATAAAAAATAGGAGGGGCTATGGAAGTACAAATGAAAAAACGCTGTATTTCAGCGTATGTAGAAAACCAAATCGGTGTACTAGCTAAGATTTCAGGCCTCTTTGCAGGCAAAAATTATAATCTTGATACATTGACGGTAGGGGAAACTGAAGACCCTACCATGTCTCGCATGACTATTGATCTTACTTGTGATGATTTGACGTACGAACAAATTATTAAGCAACTAAATCGCAGTGTGGAGATTATTAAAGTTATCGACTTTACTGACATGCGAATTACGAAAAAAGAATTACTATTTATCAAGGTCAATAGCTGTAAAGAAGCGGACAAACAAGAAATTTTCCGCATTGCCCAAACCTTTGATTTGTTAGTTGTGGATTATAATCGTAAATCTGTACTTGTTCAATGTGTAAAAACTGTATCTAAAAATAATGATATGATTGCCTTATTTAAAGATATGTTTGTGAACCGTATTGAAGTCGTGCGCGGTGGTAGCGTTGCCATTGAAGCCTTATCCACACCTGATAGATAAGGTGTGTATTTTAAGTGTACTTTAAAAGTGTTTTAGGTCTATTCAAATATATAATATATGTATTTGAATAGGCCTATTTTTTGTAGTTAAAAGCGTGTACAACTTAATATGATATAATATGTATATCGACCATTATTGATATAGAGAGCTTGGTTGTATGCCGAGACCTTTAACTATAGGAGGTATCATGAGTTTATTAGATGATATTTTAGCCCACAATAGAGAATATGTAGAAGATCAAAATACAGGTTATGTAGATACAGATACAAAGTGTAGTAAAATGCCAAGTCGCGAGATGGCCATTGTTACATGTATGGATACACGTCTTGTTAACTTCTTAGAAGATTCCATGGATATTGGACGCGGTGAAGCGAAAATCGTAAAGACTGCAGGTAACTGTATTACAGGTCCCTTTGATGGCGTTGTACGTAGTTTACTTGTTTGTATTTATGAGCTAGGCGTTAACGAAATCTTTATCATTGGTCATCACGAATGTGGTATGGCAAAAACTACAGCAAAAGATCTAACAGAAAAAATGTTGGCTCGTGGTATTGCACCAGAAGCGATTCATATGGTCCGTAAAGAAATGGAACGCTGGGCTGATGGCTTTACACATCCTGCAGAGAATGTGGAAGAAACAGTGGACGAATTGCGTATGAACCCTTTAATTCCTAAAGACGTGCCAATTCATGGTCTTATCTTTCATCCTAGAACGGGTGAAATCGAAGTCATTGTTAATGGCTATACACAAATGAAACAATATTACGAAAAATAATAGGTAAATTCTTTAATAGAGGTATTGTGAATTGAGCAATATAGATAGATTAGATACATTTGAGGTAGCATGTAAACATTTTCTTACGGATCTTTCAAATTTTAAAAATCTCATTTCCACTCAAGTTCAATCATTAGATAGTCTAGAATGGGCTTTTGATAAAGGTTCCACTAAGGTTTGTAGTGCTGACGAAACGGGCTTAAAAAAACGCTGTAAGGTTGGCGTAAAATATAGATTACAGGTTGAGTTATCTCAAGTTGATGCGGAAACTATATGGGAGGAATTTAGTCGGTTTTGGGGTGACACTACTTTAAATCAAATTGAAAGAGTAGGTAGCAATGAGGAACTAGGTCGCTATCAATTTATAGCCAATAACTCTTTAGGGGATGAGCTTACCTGTGATATCTATTTACCTAATGAATGGAATATACCGCAATTAAATATGTTGGGATTTATTTCTGCTAGATATAGAAACGTAGATGTTGAATAAGTATAGAAAAATCTTATTTGATTTAAAGTTAAGTTTAAGTTTTATAATGTGTTCATATTAGTACTTAATAGATATTTACATAAAGGAACTATATGAATAAAAGTAAACTGTTAAAAACAATTATAGCCATTTTTGTTTTGGCTGTATTAATTATAGGTGGATATGTCCATAAGGATGCCATACAGAGTCGCATAGCTAGAACTGCCGCCGTTGTAAGTGGACAAGAAATTAAGCCACTCCTCGATTCCGAAAGTCGTTATATTCGGCAAATTGTAGCTCAAGATAATAGCATGAGTCGTACTATTATGTGGCAATCAGATAGCAGCGAAGCTGATGCGGTAATAGAGTATCGTCTTGTTGGATCCGATACGACTCAAACGATAAGAGCTACAGACAAAGCTTTTACCGATGATGGCAGTACCACCTATATCCATGAGGGTACAGTAACTGGTTTGACGCCTAATACTAAATACGAATATCGCGTTGGTTATGGCAATGATCGTCGCAGTGATTGGTATTCGTTGGAAACTGCTGGCTCCAGTGTGTATGATGTTCTTATCTATCCAGATTCTCAATCTGGTGATTATTCTGCGTGGGAGCAGATTGTTAAGGATTCCGCACATCGCAATCCAAGGACAGCCCTGTATATTAGCATGGGGGACCTTGTAGATAATGGGGAACAAGACTATCAATGGCGCACTTGGTTGAATTCCATCAGACCATTGAGTGCTAATGTGCCGTTAGCAACGACCTTAGGCAATCATGAGATGTATACATTAGATTGGAAAATGCGCGAGCCTTATGCATATTTGAATTACTTCGCAGTACCGCCTAATGGGAATGAAATATTTAATCGCCGTTATTATTCCTATGATTTTGGCGATGTGCATTACGTTGTATTAGATACGATGTTGTATGAAAGTAATCATGAGGATAATCATGATACTCATCATCCTGATTTGTACGATGTAGAGGTTCAGTGGCTACGTCAAGATTTAGCAGCTAATACTAAAAAGTGGACTGTAGTCCTCATGCATCGTGATCCATTCCGATATGCCTTTGACCGACCAGGTGCAAGTCGCGATGTAGGTTTCGATGATGAGGGCGTATTATTTATGCCTATCTTCGATGAGTTTAATGTAGACTTAGTTTTATCTGCTCATTTACATACATACCGCAACCGTGGCCATGTACGAAACTTTGATCGAGACCCATCTGGTCCACTATATATCCTTACAGGTATAGCTGGTGATGCACGACGTCCTAAGTGGAAGCAACATCCCTTAGATGTATATGTAGCACCTCAGCCTGAAACGAATAATTATATGTCTATGACCGTAACACCAAATAAGCTGATTGTAAAATCATTTTTACCTGATGGTACTCAGCTTGACGAATCAGTCATTGAAAAATAAGAGAAAGACACCTCCTTTGGGAGGTGTCTTTTTTGTCTAATAAAAAGCATTAAGCATTTATGAGTAAAGTTAATGTACAATATAACAAATAAAAATACGAAAAATACGTATAAAAACTTGCTTATTATAAAATGTAGTATTATAATACGTACATAGATTATAAAAATACGCTAAATATGTATAAATTATGCATATAGTGTATAAAGGAGATAGAGTAATGAATGCATTACAAGACTTAATAAAAACTTATGCCTCCCAATATAAAGAACAAGTTGTGGAATGGCGTCGACATATTCACAGTCATCCAGAATTGTCGGGTGAAGAAAAAAATACATCTTTATTTATTCAAAAGGTGCTTGGTGAACTAGAAATTCCCTTTGTAAACGATGTTTCCGATTATGCTGTTATCGGTAAGATAGAAGGTGCTCATACAGGCCCTGTTATTGCATTGCGTGCCGATATGGATGCATTACCCATACATGAAATAACAGGCTTGCCCTTTGCTTCACAAAATGAAGGCGTTATGCATGCTTGTGGTCATGATAGCCACATGGCAATCTTGCTTGGTGCAGCAGCGATTTTACAGTCTATTAAAGATCAATTGCACGGCACTGTAAAACTTGTATTCCAGCCTTCCGAAGAGGAAGCATTATTCCCAGGAGCACAAGGTATTGTAGATAGCGGTATCCTTGATGACGTAGATGAAATATATGGACTTCATGTATGGCCACAATTACCCGTTGGCACTGTAGGTCTAAAAAAAGGTAATTTGATGGCTGCATCAGATCACTTCCTTGTACATATTAAGGGCAAATCAACCCATGGTGCGGAGCCTCACAATGGGGTTGATGCTATTGTAGCCGCAGCGAACTGGATTGTAAATGTGGAGTCTATGGTAGCTCGTGAAACGAATCCTATGGAAAATCTTGTATGTACCATAGGTGTTATAAATGGCGGTGATCGATACAATGTAGGCTGTGGCGATGTATATCTAGAAGGTACATGTCGTACCTATGAACCAGAGAAACGTGATTATATTGAGCGACGATTAGGTGAAAGTTTACAGGCCCTCGATGTGATGTTTAAAACGGAAAGCACTTTGGATTATAAAAGGGGACATGGTGCAACTATCAATAATCCAGAGGCCATTGATTATGCCACATCCATTGTAGAGAAATATCTTGGTAAAGACGCAGTGGTACATCCTGAGTTCCCATCTATGGCAGCAGAAGACTTCTCCGCCTATCTTCATAAAATCAAAGGTGCGTTCCTTTGGTTAGGCACTGGCTTTGAAGGCAATCCGGCTTTGCATAATGCAGCTTTCACCATCGATGAAAGCATCCTCGAACCTAGTATAACAATGATGGCAGCTATTGCCGCCGAATATTTACAAGAAAAGTAGTTAAACACATAGTTTGAAATAAGAGGTTATCATGAAAAGTTTACAACATACATCATTTAAAACAATGCTTCAATATACACCAGAGGAAATTAAATACTTTTTAGATTTAGCAGCTAAATTAAAAGCAGATAAAAAAGCGGGTAAGGAAATTAAAACATTAGAAGGTAAAAACTTTGTTCTAATTTTTGAAAAAGACTCAACGCGGACCCGCTGTGCTTTTGAGGTAGGGGCAGCTGACCAAGGTGCTTTTACAACATATCTTGGTCCTACAGGTTCTCAAATGAATAAGAAAGAATCCTTAAAAGATACAGCTCGTGTTCTAGGATCTATGTATGATGCTATCGAGTTTAGAGGTTTTGATCAAGCCGATGTAGATACATTAGCTGATTATTCTGGCGTACCTGTTTGGAATGGGCTTACCGATATGGATCATCCTACACAAACATTAGCAAATTTCTTAACCATACAAGAAAATATCGATAAACCGTTGAATAAAATTTCCTTTGCTTATGTTGGACACGGTCAATCAAATATGTGCAATGCCTTGATGAGTGGTGCCGTTAAAATGGGGATGGATTTCAGACTCATTGGCCCTAAACAATACTGGCCAGCTGGTCCATTCTACGAAGAGTGCTTAAAAGTGGCTAAAGAAACGGGTGCTACTATTACTTGCACAGATGATGTAGCTGAAGGCGTTAAAGGCTTAGATGTTATTTACACTGGTGTGTGGGTAACGATGGGTGATACTTACGATATGTGGGAGGAACGTATCAATACCTTTAAACCATTCCAAGTAAATGCAGAAATGATGGCATTAACTGGCAATCCAAATACTAAGTTCTGCCATTGTTTACCTGCGTTCCACAACACAGAAACACAAGTGGGTAAAGATATTTATGAACGGTTTGGCATGAATGGCATTGAGGTAACCGAAGAGGTATTCGAAGGTTCAAACTCTTTAGCGTTTCAAGAAGCAGAAAATCGTCTCCACACGATTAAGGCAGTTATGGTTGCCACCTTTGGAGATTATCCATTGAAATAAATTCATCCTCCTAAATGGTGATGAATCGTATAGTTTGTTTTCTATTTATATTGGATAAAGGGCTATATAAATAGGTGTGAGTCACCAATAGGTGAGAATTGAGGTTTATTATGACACCCCATAGAGTATTTATTGTTGGTCATGAAGGCACAACTGGTCTTAGAATTCATGAACGATTATCCGATCGAAAAGATATAGAACTCTTAGCGACTGCTGATGAGGATCGCAAAAATGTAGAGGCCATTAAAGTGGTTGCAAAAAAAGCGGATCTTGTATTTCTATGTTTACCTGATGTGGCATCTAAGGAAATTATGGCCGCTATTGGTGATTTTTCATGTAAGGTTATTGATACTTCTACAGCGTTTAGAACTACAGCTGGTTGGGCATATGGGTTCCCAGAACTTGGTGAAAGCTACAAAACAGATATTGCAACTAAAAAACATATTGCAAATCCTGGCTGTCATGCGAGCGGTATGATTGCTTGTATAGCGCCTCTTGTAAAAGCAGGGCTCGTGCCAGCGGATTATCCTTTCATCATTACATCCTTAACAGGCTATAGCGGTGGTGGTAAAAAGATGATTGGCCAATATGAAAGCAATCCAAAAGACTATTTCCTTTATGCTCCTCGTCAATATGGGCTTGGTCAAGAACATAAACATTTACCTGAAGTACAACATGTATGCGGCATTAGTGAAGCGCCAATTTTTATACCAATCGTTGATGACTACTACTCTGGAATGGAGGTTACCGTAGGTATTCATAGTCGTTTGTGTCATAAACCTGTTTGCATTGATAAGGTGCAACAAGTATTAGAAGACTTTTATAAATATAGTACGATTATTACGGTTGCACCATTTACTGAAAATAGTAATAGCGGTATGTTAAACGCTAATCAATTGAGCAATACGGACAGCATGAAAATCTATGTCACTGGTAACGATGAACGCATCATGGTTCATGCCATTTTCGATAATTTAGGTAAAGGTGCATCGGGTGCCGCCGTTCAATGTATGAATATTGCATTGGGTTTACCAGAGGATACTGGTTTAGTATTAGGTTAGAGAGGAATCTATGAAGAATGTAACAAATGCAATGCGGGCGCATATCTTAACGGCGGCCGTTCCATATATAAAACAATACACAGATCAGTACGTTGTCGTTAAATACGGTGGCAATGCCATGGTGGATGAAGAGTTAAAGAAATCTGTTATGAAGGATTTACTATTACTTCAATTAGTGGGGGTCAAAGTAGTCCTTGTTCATGGTGGTGGTCCAGCTATTAATAGCACCTTAGAGGCGATGCAAATTAAATCACATTTTGCTAATGGTCTACGAGTTACCGATGAAGCAACAATGGATGTTGTACAAATGGTGCTAGCCGGCAAGGTGAATAAAGGGCTCGTGGCGGATTTAACGGATCTTGGTGGCAAAGCTGTTGGCCTCTGTGGCGTAGATGGCAACATGATTCAAGTTCATAAACAAAACGAAGAACTTGGTTATGTAGGTTATATTGATACTATTGATACGAGCATTATCCATGACGTAATTAGCCGTGGCTATATTCCGGTTATTTCTTCTATCGGTATGGGTGCCGATGGTAATACTTACAATATTAATGCTGATACCGTAGCCGCAAAGATTGCAGGCGCTCTCAAGGCGGAAACAATGGTGGCTATGACCAATATTGATGGTGTATTACGAGATGTACATAATCCTAAATCTTTAATCTCTAAAATCACTATGGCAGAGGCGAATCAATTAAAAGTAGATGGTATTATCGCCGGTGGTATGATCCCAAAAGTGGATTGCTGCTTAGAGGCTATTAAGTCAGGGGCTCAAAAAGTATTTATCATTAATGGTGAAATCCCACATGCTATTCTTATCGAGTTATTAACCGATGAAGGTCTTGGCACAATGTTTGTTGCGTAATATAGTAGATATAATGCTGGTAATCATCTATAGGTTATCTTTTATATAGATAGACGACGGCAAGGCCGTACGTTTGGAGGGTATAATGAATAATACAATCGATTTCGAACAACAAGATAAAGAATATATAGCCAATACGTATGGTCGGTTCAACGTATGCTTTCAAAAAGGGAAGGGTTCTCTCTTGTGGGATGTAGAGGGTAAAGAATACATTGACCTTGGCTCTGGTATTGGTGTAACGGCTTTTGGTGTTGACGATGATGAGTGGACTGACGCTGTTACTAAGCAGTCTCATGCGTTGAATCATATTTCTAATTTATACTATTCTTTGCCACAAATTGAACTAGCGAAACAGCTCTGCGCGAAAACGGGGATGAAAAAGGTGTTTTTCTCTAACTCTGGTGCGGAGTCTAACGAATGTGCTATTAAGGCAGCGCGTAAATACAGTCATGACAAATACGGCGAAGGTCGTCATGTAATCGTTACCTTGGTCAATAGTTTCCACGGTCGTACTATTACCACCTTGTCTGCTACAGGACAAGATGTATTCCATCAACATTTCTTCCCATTTACTGAGGGCTTTATTCACACCCCGGCCAATGATATTGATGCGGCGTTGAAAGTCCTTGCTAATCCAGCTGTTTGTGCCATCATGATGGAGCCTATCCAAGGTGAAGGTGGTGTTATGCCCTTAGATAAGGAGTTTGTCCAAGCGGTAACAAAATATGCGCATGAACACGATCAACTGGTACTCATCGATGAGGTACAAACTGGTAATGGTCGGACTGGTAGTCTATATGCATACCAACAATTTGGCATCGAACCAGATGTGGTATCTACTGCAAAAGGCTTGGCCGGAGGTCTACCAATGGGGGCTACTTTGTTTAATGAAAAGATGCAGTACGTTTTAAATGCTGGTGCCCACGCTACTACCTTTGGGGGAAATCCAATCTGTGCGGCTGCAGGGAACACTATTATTAGTCGGTTAACTCCTGAATTTCTCGATTCTGTAAAAGTAAAAGGGGAATACGTAAAATCTACCTTAACTGGTAAACATGGTGTCATTGGTGTTAGTGGTATGGGGCTCATGCTCGGTATTGAGACTACAGTAGATGCAAAAGCTGTCATTGCAAAATGTTTAGAAAAGGGTGTAGTATGCTTATCTGCTAAAAATAAGGTACGACTTTTACCAGCCCTTAATATTCCACAAGAACAATTAGAAAAGGCGATACGTATTTTGGCTGAAGTGATTGAAGAATTAGCTGCAAAATAAGAATTCGTCTAGCTTTCATAAATATCGTTTACTATAGTTATGTAACATTGAACTATGGAAATAAACCGATGATTATATAGACTTTAGTCCGTATTCGTGTTACCCTAGAAGAAACAGTCTATATTGGAGGAGTAAATATGAATACAGAATCCTTACGTAATGAAGTATTGGTTCCGGCGGTAGCAAAAACGTTGGACATTGCTGCAAAAGCAAAACCTACAAAAGAAGAAATTATCACAACGGCGAAAATCACCGCTGCTGTGACAGTTGCAACAGCTGTTGTATCCTTAGCGGTACAAGCAGTATTGCGCAACCGATAAGAAACTGGGAAAACGACATGGCGCTGCATGTCGTTTTCTTTTACATTTATCCTGTTATTCCCCTAAATAAGGGGCTTTTCTTGGTACAAGTAGGTTGTGTATTTATAAATTCGTAGACTGTATAATCGTTATATATTAGCGATGCATATTGATATGTAAGTGATATACTGATATTAGAGGAGGCGATACGATGCATAGTCGCGATTTAATAGAGCAATATAAAGGCTACGTTCAAGATTGGCGTAGATATTTTCATAAACATCCAGAGCTCAGCAACGAAGAGTTTGAAACGACAAAGACACTCGCTAAAGAATTAGGATCGATGGGCGTAGAGGTTCATGTAGACACAGAACGTGGTATAGGCTTAATCGGTATTATCCATGGTGCTAAGCCTGGAAAGGCTATTGCATTGCGCGCCGACATCGATGCACTGCCTGTTCATGAACATAATACAGTGGACTATAAATCTGAAGTAGAGGGTAAAATGCATGCTTGCGGTCATGATGGACATATGGCTATTTTATTAGGTGCGGCTAAGATGCTAATGTCTATGAAAGACCGTATTGAAGGCGATGTGTATTTAGCATTCCAACCTGCGGAAGAAACTGGCGCAGGGGCTCCGGATTTCATTAAGTTTGGCGATTGGTATGATAAGGTAGATGCTATCTTTGGAGGGCATGTGTGGATCGATTTGCCAGCGGGTCTTGTGTCTGTTGAGGAAGGTCCTCGTATGGCTGCAAGTAGCCAAATTACTATTAACGTAAAAGGCAAACAAGGTCATGGTGCGCAGCCACACCAAGCGGTCGATGCTATCGTGGTGGCTAGTGCCATCGTTATGAATTTGCAAACTGTGGTTTCTCGTAATGTGAGTGCCCTTGATTCCGTCGTTGTTACGATTGGCAATATTCACTCTGGCTCAGAATGGAATGTCATTCCTGGGGAAGCTTCCATGGGCGGTACGGTTCGTTTCTTTGATCCAAACCAAGAACAATACATTGTCGATACTATTCGCCGCATTGTGAAACACACTGCAGAAGCCTATGGAGCGACTGCTACATTAGAATATATAAAAAAAGTGCCTCCTACTATTAATGATCCTGAATCCAGTGAACTTGCAGAACGTGTCGTTATTGATACATTAGGTGAGGACAAGCTTTTTAAGATGCGTAAAGTAATGCCTGGAGAAGATTTTGCATGGTATTTACAAGATAAACCGGGATGCTTTGCCTTTATTGGTATTCAAAATCCAGAAGTAGAGGCTACCTACGATCATCATAATAATAGATTTAATATGGATGATACCGTACTATCTGCAGCATCTGCGGTGTATACTGAATATGCAATTCAGTGGTTAAAAGAACATAACTAAAATTCTATGTAAGAGGTTCTTATGAATATAGTTATATGTCTCATTATTATTGCTATAACAGGCATATTATTGATGAAGCGCTATCAACCACAGCCTATTTTGATTGGCATGGGAATCCTCATGATGTTCATCGCTTATGAGGGAAAATGGATTGATGCCATATTAGTTGATGGTCAATCTACAGGGGTTCTTATATTTGATGCCATGGATATCGTAAGGATAACGACATCTAATAATATAGTTAATCTGGGCCTTATGATTATGACTTGTGCAGGCTATGCAAAATATATGGAATATATTGGGGCAGGAACGCGACTCGCAGATACTTTTATCCGCCCTTTATATCGCCTTAATCGACCATATATTGTGTTAGCCCTTATGTTTTTACTCAATATGGGATTAGCTATTTGTGTTCCCAATCCTTTGAGTCTTGCTCTCCTCATGATGGTCACAATGTATCCTGTTTTAGTTCGATTAGGTGTAAGTCCTGTAGGGGCGGCTGCAGTTATTGCTACGGGACACCTTATGGATGTAGGACCTGGGGCGGTGTCTACTTTATTGATTGCAAAGGTATTAAATATTCCTGTGCCAAACTATTTTGTAGGCTATCAGTTGAGGATTTATTTCTTAGTTGCTATTGTGACTGCCATAGCGCACTTCTGGTGGCAGAGATATCGAGATCGAATTGATGGCCCTATGGATGTAAATGATCTTGAAAGCATTCCTAAAGCGCCTATTGGTCCCAAGCTATATATGATATTCCCATTATTACCATTGTGTTTTATCTTAGGCTTTAGCCAGTATGGTTTTTCTGGTGTAAAGATGAATGTTACTCTTGCCATGATGCTTGCCTTTGGCATTGCTCTAATGACAGAATTAATTCGTCATCGAAATCTGAGAACTGTACTTAAGAGCACCACAGTTTTCTTTGAAGGTATGGGGAATCAGTTCTCTTATGCAGTGACTCTTATTATAGGGGGGCAAATCTTTGCACAAGGTTTGGTTAGCCTAGGCCTTATTGATTCGTTAGTTAGTACACTTCAAACACTATCCTTAAACTCTATTGGACTTACCTCTGTTCTTGGAGGGGGTATGCTAGGACTTAGTATGGTTACAGGTAGTAACGTAGCACCATTATTCACATTAGTTCCACTAGTACCTGATATTGTATCTAATCTTAGCCTAGATCCAATTACAACCATGTTAGGGATGCAAAATGGTGCAAGCTTAGGTTTGTTCCTTAGCCCTATTAGTCCAGTAATGGTTGGCGTAGCTGGTGTAGCTCATATTAAATCGGTAGATTTACTCAGACGCACGGCTGTGCCAGTTTTTGTGGCATTACTTACAAGCTGTGTAGGGATATGGATACTGTATTAAATTTAGATATATACTAAAGTCTGTTTAATATGGCATGGTACTAGTTAGTATTGTTGTTAATACTTTATTTAGATATATGAAATACGGAGTTTTAATGATTAACTTTAACTTCCTTGATGAATGGCTATTGTTAAAGTCTAATGTTAAGAATCTTTTTCTTAACCAAAGGCTAACTAGATTTCCATACTTAGTAGGTGTAGCATTTCTTTTTTTAGAAGTCTATTTTGGTAATTTAATTAACTTTCTTGGGATTATAGGATCCCTAAAATTTAATTTTAATGAAGCCTTTCAAGAGTATTTTGATAATGTAATTTTCACTTCTAATTACATGATTGATAAACCAATTTTTTTTATTATGACAATTATCATTAATATTTTAGGGGCTTTTATTCTATCGGAATTAGTTAAAAGACGACTAAATGATTTTAGTGGTGGTACTCTTGGAAGGTATATACAATATGTTATCTTAATTCTTAATATATTACTTCTAGGCTATTGGGGATATAATCAAAGTATTACTAATATAGATGTTAAAGTGACTTTAGACTTTTATATTTATCTTTTCTATGAGTATATAGTGCTCTTATTGCTAATATTTATGCCTTCTAATAAAGTTGCTAATCAATATGGTTTGCCAAATGGAAAGCAGCGGAGTGGAGAATATATTATCACATATGAACCGATATATAGTTCTAGCGATGATAAAAAGAGGGAAGATTATTGGGATAGAATTGGTTTATCTCATTCCATAGATTCCTTTAGAAGCATGTTTATCAATAAGCTGTTTGATTATCGAACTAGAGCTAAAAGGCAAGAGTTATACTGGGGTGTATTTATGTTCCAGATTATGACGAGTGCGCTTAATTCTGTTTTATTTTTCTTCTATGAAAATATATTTAACCTAGAAATTGCTATTGTTGCTAGTATAGTTATCTATTGGATCTTTTGGTTATGGTATATATTAGCTAATATCAGTTGTACTGTTAGAAGATTACATGATACAGGTCTTAGCGGTTATTGGTTAGTGACAATGTTTATTCCTATTATTAATATCTACACTTTGTATATGACTGTATTTAAACCATCCATACATAGTGTTGAACTAAATTCCCTTAACGAATAAAACTGACATTGAATTCTACTAAATAAACCCCTTTACTTTTTTCGTAAAGGAGTTTATTATATTCCAATAATAAATCATATGTAATTAAAATGGTTTCCTGTAATGACGCATATTTTAGCGCTTTGCGGATAAAAAGGACCTTTCTTCGCCGGACGGTTCTAGAAGCCAGAAAGGATGTAATGAACGATCAAGTTTCTATTTCAACAGCAAATATTCGTGGTGCTTTTGGGGCATTTTTTATCCCCGGTATGTACACAGCTTTATGGGCTGGTTTCGTGCCATATTTAAAAGCAAAGCTTAGTATTGGTGAAGATGTATTAGGTTCCATGATTTTGTTGCTCGGTGTAGGTTCTTGTTTATCCATGGCTATAGCAGGTAAGCTTGTAGAAAGCTTTGGGTGTAAGAGAGTCGTTTTGTTAGCTAGCTTTATTGGTATGGTATCTCTTGCCATCGTTACTATGTGTCCTACTATTGCTACAACAACAGTAGCCCTGTTCTTTTTTGGTATTGGTGTAGGCCTTAGTGGTGCTTCTGCTAATTTACAAGCTATCCTAACAGAAAAGGTGAGCAAAAAACATTTAATGGGCGCCTATCACGGTGGCTGGAGCTTAGGTGGTTTTGCTGGTGCCGGTGTTTTGCTCGTGCTTTTAAAAATCTTATCGCTGCCTGTTAATCAAAGTATTTGGGGACTTCTCATCGTACTATTTATTGCGATGGTCATAGTTAGCCAATTTATGTTGACCTTTGGTAGTGATCCAAATGCAAAGGTTACTAAAAAATCTAAAAGCCCATTGTCCTTTCATCCAATCGCTCTTATTTTTGGTTTATTGTCCTTTGTTTCTTACTTGGTAGAAGGTGCTGTAGGGGATTGGAGTGCATTATATTTATTTGAAGATAAAGGGATTGTTATCGAAGAGGCTGTCATGGGTGTAATGCTCTTTAATGGTACTATGTGTATAGGCCGTTTGCTTGGTAATAGATTAGGTAAACACTTAACATCAAAGCAAGTTGTTGTTGGTGGCTACTTACTTGGCTCTATTGCGATGGGGCTTATCGTGTTCTTGCCAGGTCATGCATCCATGTATATTTACTTATTATTGGGTATTTCATTAGCTATGATAGTACCAAACCTATTCTCTGCAATGGGGGAACAAAATGTCATTCCTATGACACAAGCGGTCGCAACATCCACAATGCTCGGTTATATGGGTATTTTGATGGGACCTGCCTTAATTGGTTTCATTGCGCACGGTACAAGTCTTACAGTAGCATTTATCGTATTGACTACATTGCTTGTTGTAAGTGCAGGTATTGGTAAATACGCATACCATTTAATGAGTAAAGACTGTGGTCTTAGTGAAGAACAAATTTAATAGCCTATAATTAAGGAGCTACGATTCTCGTATCGTAGCTCCTTTTTCATATTTTTATATTTTATGTATTTCACGCATTAAAAAGCCACAGGTCTAGAACCTGTGGCTTTTAGAACTATCATTATATATTGATTAGATTAGCGATCGCCATTGAAGATGGAGTTTTTAACAAGTACATAGTCTACTTTGCGAATGGCTTGTAGAGTCGTACCGCCAGCGTAAGAAATAGCGGATTGTAAATCTTGTTCCATTTCAGTTAATGTATCGAAGATAGAACCTTTGGAATCGATGAAAATCTTTTTGCCTTCTACGTTTTTGCGTTCCCCTTTTTGGAACTCAGAAGCAGAACCAAAGTATTCTTTTACAGCTTTACCGTCAACGATTTTTTCTTCCCCTGGAGATTCTTCATGACCAGCAAATAGGGAGCCAATCATAACCATGGTAGCACCAAAGCGAATGGATTTTGCGATGTCACCATGGTCACGAATACCGCCGTCAGCGATGATAGGTTTAGTAGCTGCTTTTGCGCACCAGCGAACAGCAGCCAATTGCCAACCACCAGTACCAAAGCCGGTTTTCAATTTTGTGATACATACTTTACCAGGACCGATGCCTACTTTAGTCGCATCAGCACCAGCATTTTCTAGTTCACGAACTGCTTCTGGAGTGCCTACATTACCAGCGATAATGAAGGTTTCAGGTAAGTTCTTTTTTATGTATTGGATCATTTCGATGACCGCATTGGAATGACCATGTGCAATATCAATAGTGATATATTCTGGGGTTAAGTTTGCTTTCTTAAATTCATCAACTAAAGCAAATTCTTCAGCTTTTACGCCGATAGAAATAGAAGAATATAGGTTAAGGTCGTGCATGCGTTTTACAAAGTCCATACGACGTTCTGGTTGGAAACGATGCATGATATAGAAATACCCTTCACGAGCTAATTTTTCAGCCAACTCTTCGTCGATAATAGTTTGCATATTAGCAGGTACTACTGGCAAGCGGAATGTGCGTTTACCTAATTTTACATGTGTATCACATTCGCTACGACTGGAGACAATACATTTGTTAGGAATCAATTGCACGTCTTCATAATCAAAGATGTTAGTTGTATTAATCATAGTTTCTATATCTCCTTCGAGTATTACATATTGAACCTGTACCATTATACAAGAGACTCATAAAATTTTCAATACGTTCCGAATATTTTGTTTGGTGTAAGGGATAAACTGTAGTACAATACAAGTAGATTGTATAAATAATATATTCATTTATAGATATATGGTAAAAGGAGGTTGATTAATGTGGAACAGTCTAAAACCCGTATGCTTGCTGAAGCTGGCGTAGCAATTGCCATTGCTCAAGTGTTGTCATTTATTACGATTTTTCATATGCCACAGGGGGCTCTATTAAGGCGGCAGCTTTGGTACCACTCATGATTTACGCATATCGTTGGGGCGGAACACGAGGTATTTTCGCAGGTGTTGTATATGGTATATTACACTTTATTTTAGGCTTTAAATCATCTGTTCATTATTTAAGTATTATATTAGACTACCTGGTTGCTTACGGTGCTATTGGCGTTTGTGGTTATTTTAAAGATTCTCTTTCTGGACTTATCACTGGATCCATCGTAGGTATTGTATTGCGTTGGGGAGCATCTGTTACGAGCGGTGCTGTAGTCTTTGCTAGCTATGCTCCACAAGGGCAGAATCCTTGGGTTTATTCCATGATTTATAATGCATCCTATATGGTACCAGATGGCCTTTTAAATATTGCAGTTTTACTATTCATCTACCAAGGTGTCAAACGAGGTTTACAACGTCGTGGATAAATTAGGTTTAATTATTTTGGCTGGAGGACTCAGTACTAGAATGGGGCAACCTAAAGCTTTGTTGCCTTGGATTAATGGTGAAAGTCTTATATCTCATGCCCTTCGTAAGGGATTAGATGCAGATGTTCAAGATATTCTTATCTCTATAGGTGATGACGAGCAATTAGGACTTGCTATCCAGACTCATATTATAGATACATTGTCGAACGATGAGAAAAATAAGGTTTCTATTGTTCGAGATTCTGTTGGGCGATGCGGACCTTTAGGAGGGCTGTATAGTACTCTAGCGGTTGGTACTAGTTCTGCTTATGCGGTAATGGCAGTAGATATGCCATTCATGGAAATGGATTTGTATTATGATTGGCTCTATCAAGTAGAGCATAATGATTGGAATGCCATTGTCCCATATAGTGAAAGTGGAAAATCTGAGCCGATGGCCGGTATTTATAGGCCATATATTGCGTCCTTAATTCAATCTATTCTTGTTGGCGAAAATGTATCCTTGCATCATGCTCTTGACGTCATTGGGCATATTGAGTCCATTGATGCTACTGACTATAGCTGGGAATTAAGTAATATTAATCGCTTTGAAGATTATCAATGGGCGCGAGCTTTGGCGGAAAATGAATTTCGCCGTGTACCTTTAATTAGTGTGGTCGCATCAAAACGTAAAACAGGTAAGACAACTGTTGTAACGCGTCTTGTGTCTGAGTTACAAAATATCGGTTTATCGGTTGGTGTAGTAAAAAGCGATAAGCATGGCTTTCAGATGGATCATGAAGGAACAGATACAGACCTTGTCTATAAAGCTGGAGCTGATGCGGTTGCAATTGCAGGGCCTACTGAAACAGCGATTCGTATACGCACGAAAGAACAATCCAACTTGTATGAAATATCACAGTTTATGCCTGTAGATATAGTTATACTAGAAACGAGATCCCAAGGGATTGCCCCAATTATAGAGGTTACTCAAGAGGGATATACGGAAGAGCTAATCTCGGATCCGATGGACCGAGTGGCGACGATAGAAATTGGCAAATTGGATCAAGACGTACCTGAATTGGTACGTCACATACAGGAAATGATGAGGAGTTTAAATGGCCGTCGTTACTGTTGAGAAGGCGCTCCAATTGTGGGATGAAGCCTTACAAACGCAAGTTCATAAAGTTGAAACAATAGATGTTAAGGCTGCGAAGGGGTACGTGTTAGCAGAGGACATTATTGCACCCACAGACGTACCTGCATTCCCAAAATCAGCTATGGATGGTTATGCCATCGCCTACGAAGAAGGTCGTAATGAATATATCGTTGACGGTATTATTGGTGCTGGTGTTGTATGGGAACATCCCGTAGACGTTGGTCATGCGGTGCGTATTATGACTGGTGCACCGGTACCAGACACATGTGATACTGTCATTATGCAAGAACAAGTGGTTGGCACTGGTGAACCACAAACTACAATTACGATTCAAGGCAAATATCATTGTGGTGATCATATTATTCCACAAGGTGAGGAGTGTGTTGCCGGCACCATTGTGATTCCACGTGGTACAGAGGTAACATCTACAGTACAAACCATTTTGACGGGACTTGGCATTATTGAGATCTCTGTTAATGCCATGCCTCGTGTATTAGTTCTTACCTCTGGTCATGAGGTTATTGAACCTGGTGAAAGTTTAAAACCTGGTAAAATTTACAACTCTAATCGAGCTATGATTTGTGGGCTCTTGGAGGATTTAGGGTTTCACAAGATAACACACTATCATGTAAGTGATGCTCCGGAGGAGCTAGATTCTGAAATCAATCATGTTTTGAAACTTAGTGAAGAAGCAGATATTATTATCAGTTCTGGTGGTGTATCGGTAGGTCTTTTTGATACGATGCCTCTTATTTATGAAAAACTAGGAGCAAAATCTATCTATGCCCGTATTCAAATGCGACCGGGTGCAGCATCTTATGGTGCGGTTACCCCAAAAGGTCAGATTATCTTTGGTTTGTCCGGTAATCCAGGGGCTGCCTTTAATGGATGGCATTTAATTGTAGCGCCTACCTTGAAGCGTTACAAAGGGTTGGCTAATTGGACGACTCCAGTGGTGGCTTGCGTAATGGATACAGAAATCTTCAAACGTAATGTTTTTGATCGCTATGTACAAGGAAAAGTGGTGTTCGGCGGTGGTGTGCCACGGTTTGTGGCTAATCGTCACTTTAATAGTAGTAGCATGTTAGGGCTATATACTGTGAATGCGTTGGCATGTATTCCACGAGGAACTCATGAAGTACATCCTGGTGATACATTTAATGTGTATCTATTAGGCTTGCTGCCTGCAGTTTAGACCCTTTTGATTTTTAGATTCTTACTTTAAGGCGTTAGATTTTTTAGAGTTATAGAGTTTTAGAGTTATAGATACAAATATACTAGTTAAGAAACTATAATATTTATAGCTAATCATAATGTAAAAAGACGAGGTTTCTTAGGAGGCCTCGTCTTTGCGTTTATTCAAAACATTTCGTTTATCCAAAAATTATTTTAATTTTGTTACCAAAAATACTGAAATTAAATCTCAATTAAATTATAATAAAATTAAGGGAAGGATATTTTTTTAGTTATATCAATTGGTTTTGATAAAATTGTTTTAATCTACTTTTTATTTACTTTTACTATTATATAGCTATATAAGGAGTGATTTCTATGAGTAAGACTTTCACAAAAAATATCCCAGTAAACGAAATTTTACATCTAGGTGAGCACCTAGAGTATAAAGAGGGACAAGTGATTAGTATTACAATTGCTCAAAATGAGCGACTCAGCATTACACTATTTGCGCTGCCTAAGGGGGAAGAAATCTCTACGCATGTAACAGTAGGCGATGCGATTGTGCAAATCCTTGATGGTGAGGCGCACATCGTTGTTGGTGATGTGGAACATACTGTGAAAGCTGGTGAAACCTTGATTATGCCATCGGAAGTACCTCATAGCCTAGATGCAAGAGAAAGCTTTAAGATGCTGTTGACCGTAGTTAAATAAATATATCATAATAAATGCATCCCTTTGATTAATAAGGGGTGCATTTTTTATGTAAATAATTGAGAGGTATTTGTTTGATTTTATGAGGGGTGTTACGTTATTATGGATTACTTTCACTATACCTATAAACACAATCATATAGATTTCAATAGTGATATATATAAGGTTAGTACATATCATTACAACTGGCACAGTGGCGTTGAAGTCTTGATCTTGTTAAAGGGCAGAATCGACATGAGTTGTAATAGTGAGGTTTTTACAATGGAACCTCTTGATACCATTATTATTTCCCCTCAAGTAGGTCATGCTACGTTGGCCTTAGAGGAGGATACAACAGCTCTTGTTATTCATGTGAGTAAAGAGTTTTTTCAATACTTTGATCCTAACTTCGGTATGTATCAATTTGTATTGCGCTCAGATAAAACTAACCGGGATAATGAATTCTTTATGTCCTTACGTCATCGTGCCGCACAAATGATGTTATTAATGGTAAATAGTGAAAGTCCTAATCGTCAATTATGCTTGGAGAGTTACTTTTTAGCCATGACTAGTGATATAAATCGTGAAATTGATGCGGTTAAGACTATCCCTGTACATACAAAGCCTGCTGATATGACTGTAGCTACCTTTGATAAAATGATTGCCTATATTGATGAAAACTATAAGCAGAAGATAGAGTTAGAAGATATTGCTAAAATAGGCGGTTATAATGTGAACTATACATCTCAATTTTTTAAACGCCAATTAGGGGTTTCCTTTTTAGAGTATTTGTTGCGGTTGAGATTACGAGAGGCTACAGTTCGTTTAGCTAACTCTGAAGATGGAGTAGCACATATTGCGAGTAGTTGTGGCTTTGCAGATATTAAAGCCTTTAATGTGGCCTTCAAGAAACATTTCCATACAACACCATCTGAATATAGAAAGCAAGCAAAAGAGATGGGGCGTAAGACAAAATTACATGATTGGAAGGAAATTATTTCTACTCAGGAAGAAGATATTATAGACATTTTACAAACTTACTTACCATATCAAGATGTCTCTATCGATAAGAATAGATTAGATGAGGCTAATCAAAAGTTACAGGATGTTAGAGACCAACTTGAGATGGTTGTAAAAAGATTACAATCATAATTTTCATTCTTATAATAACTTGTAATTAGCTATAATTTCATGATTTTGAAAATTAAATTAGGTGGATATACAATCATTAGGTATAGGTGATTTTGTATATTTGTTAATCCTATTAAAATATATGGTGAAAGAGCATTACGTTCTGATGGTAGTGCTCTTTTTTTATAATCATATAGGTGAAATTGTATATTTTTAATGGATTAAAAGAAAATAATTAAGGAAATTTTGTATGTGTTTGACAGACTTTCACCAATAAAAATCAACTTGTAAATTGGATAGTTATATACTGAAAAAAGAGTAGAATAGAATCATCGAAAGGAGCTAAGGTTCCGAAACAGAAATAATCACGTCTTAAATATTGAAGTCTTTTTGGAGGTTTGCGATGAGTACGAAGGAACAACAAGTACAAGAAATGACAGATAAGATAGCTAATTTCATTTCTTATATGGCAAAGGTATTGCCTGATGATGTACAAGAAAAAATTCATGAATTGGCACAGGATGAAAAAAATCCTATGGCCAAATCTATTTATGAAACAATGCAACATAATATGGATTTAGCAGCTCAGCTTAATCGTCCTTCTTGTCAAGATACTGGTGTATTACAATTTTGGGTAAAGGTTGGATCTAATTATCCCTTACTAGGAGAATTAGAAGATATTCTAAGAGAAGCAACTTATAAGGCTACACAAGAGGCTCCATTACGATTGAACTGTGTAGAAACTTTTGATGAGTTTAATACTGGTAAAAATATTGGCCTCACTGCACCTTATATTCACTGGGATATCATTCCTGGTTGCGATGATGTAGAAATCTTCCCTTATATGGCTGGTGGCGGGTGTTCCTTGCCAGGGTCAGGTAAAACATTGATGCCAGGCGAAGGCTATGAAGGTGTTGCTAAGTTTGTTCTTGATTTGATGACAAGCTATGGATTGAATGCGTGTCCTCCACTATTGGTAGGTGTAGGGATTGCTACAACTATTGATACCGCTGCTGGATTATCTAAAAAAGCATTAATGCGCCCTGTATCTTCAAAAGCACCTAATGAAAAAGCGGCTTATATGGAACAATTGTTAGAAGATGGAATTAATAAGATTGGTATTGGACCTCAAGGTATGGGTGGGGATAAAACTGTTTTAGGTGTGAACATTGAACATGGTACACGTCATCCATCTGTTATTTCTTGTGCTGTTAGTGTAGGTTGTTGGAATCATCGTCGCGGCGATCTCGTATTTGACAAGGATGGTAATTGCACAGTTAAATCTCATAAAGGAGTGACATTATAATGGCTAAGAAAATATTAACTACACCTATTCAACAATCTGATTTAGCAGGCATTAAGCCAGGCGATGTGATTTATTTGACTGGGCATATTACAACCTGTCGTGATATGGGGCATCGTCGTGTGGTAGAAGAAGGTAAAACGTTACCGGTTGATGTTAAAGATGGGGCTATACTTCATGCAGGTCCAATTATTCGTACTATAAGCGATAATGAATTTGAAGTTGTATCTGTAGGACCTACTACATCTATGAGGATGGAAAAATTCGAATATGAATTTGTTAAAAAGACAGGTGTACGTCTCATTGTAGGTAAAGGTGGCATGGGTCCTGAAACAGCACGTGCCTGCAAAGACTTTGGTGCACTACACTGTGTGTTCCCTGCAGGTAATGCGGTTCTTGCTGCTACAGAAGTCGAAAAAGTAGAATCTGCTAATTGGCGTGAATTAGGTATGTGTGAGACTTTGTGGACTTTTAAGGTTAAAGAATTTGGTCCGCTTATCGTATCCATTGATGCAGACGGTAATAACTACTTTGAAGAAAAGAAAATAGAATATAATAAGAAAAAAGATGAAATATTAGACGAAATATATAAACACGTAGGTTTCATCAAATAATAAGATAAGAATAGCGATTTCTTTATATTATGAATAACTTCATAACTTGTAAATATATCTATATGAGAAATAATTATTAATAATATTGTTTTGTGATTTACAGCGTATCTTCATATAGATATACTATAAGAGTATGACTACCATGAAAGGAATTCTCATGGATTATAGTATTGCTATTACACTGGGATTTCTTGTATTTGCAATCGTAATGTTTGCATTGGAGAAAATTCCATTGTCTATTACGGCTATGATTGTGGCCGTTGGATTACATCTTTCTGGTGTATTAACTGCAGCGGAAGCTTTTAAAGGTTTCGTTGACTCTAATGTTATTTTGTTTATTGCTATGTTTATTATCGGCGCTGCTTTCTTTGAAACAGGTGTAGCTGTTGATGTTGGTAACGTTGTTAATAAATTTGCTAAAAATGAAACTATCCTTATTATTGCTATTATGATGCTTACAGGTATTATGTCTGGCTTCTTATCTAATACAGGTACTGCAGCGGTTATGATTCCTGTTGTTATTGGTATTTGCAAAAAGGGTGGTTTTAACCAAACTAAATTCTTAATGCCAATCGTATTTGCCGCTGCTATGGGGGGAAATATTTCTATGATTGGCTCTCCTGGTAATATGATTGCAAATTCTAATTTGCAAGAAGCCGGCCTTGGATCCTTTAGTTTCTTTGCTTATGGTGAAGTAGGTTTACCTATGCTTATCGTAGGTACTTTATTCTATGCATTCATTGGTAAAAGATTCTTACCTGAGGTTCCAACACGTGAACCTGATCCAAACTATCAAAAAAATGCTGATTTTAGTCATGTTCCAGTTTGGAAAAAATGGGTAGCTGGTTTGGTATTGGTGTTGACTATCGCTGCTATGATTTTTGAAAAACAAATTGGCGTATCCTTAGCGGTTAGTGCTTGGGTAGGTGCACTTGTTATCGTAGCGACAGGAGTTATTACCGAAAACGAAGCAGTTAAGTCTATCGATATGAAGACAATTCTACTATTTGTAGGTTCCTTAGCTCTTGGTACAGCAATGGTAAAATCTGGGGCAGGTGCATATATTGCAAATCTTATTGTTGATGCTTTGGGGGATACACCTAATCCATTGGCATTATTAGCGGTACTTTTCTTCCTATCTGTATTTATGACAAACTTTATGTCCAATACAGCAGATGTTGCATTGCTAGCTCCAATCGGATTGTCTTTAGCATCTCAATTAGGTTTTGATCCTAAGGCAATTCTTGTTGCAATCGTAATTTCTAGCTCTCTTGCGTATGGTACACCTATAGGGATGCCTGCGAATACTATGGTATATAATGTAGCTGGGTATAGTTTTAAGGACTATGTGAAAGCCGGCGTACCGTTGATTGTAGTATCTGCAATTGTATCTTTAGTATTGTTACCGATTTTGTTCCCATTTAACCCATAATTATATTAAGGTTAGTCATACAAGGGGCTGTAACAGGATGTGGTTGTACCACATTCTAGTTGCAGTCCCTTTATAATATAAAAAATACCAAGAAAATTAAGTTTGTAACATCCTAGGTTTTCTTGGTATTTTTTGTTTTTAGACGCACTTAGAGTTGTTTTGTTACAGCCCCTTATTTCTTATTTGGAGAAAATATTTTGGTAATAAGTTAATATAATATAGAGATAGGCAAGAATTGATTAGACATATGGTCTACTTTCATATATAATAGATTACTGTAGTTGCACAAATATACACCTACAGTAGACAGTTAATATTAAATATTGAATATTAGAGAGTAAGGTTATAGTTGTTATATAGTTTATAGATGGCCTTAGTGCCGAGGAGGCTTTATGTTAAGCGATATTGAGATTGCCCAACAGAATAGAATGGAGAAGATTCAGGTTATTGCCAATAAATGTGGTTTAACACCTGATGACATTGAACAATATGGTCATTATAAAGCTAAAATTTCTTTTGATGCTATTCGTCGTTTAGAATCTAAGCCAGATGGTAAGTTAGTGCTAGTCACAGCGATTACGCCAACACCAGCAGGGGAAGGTAAGTCTACAACGAGCATTGGTCTCGTACAAGGGCTACAAAAAATCGGTAAAGATGCAATTGCTACATTACGTGAGCCATCCTTAGGACCTGTTTTTGGGATTAAAGGTGGTGCAGCAGGTGGTGGTTATGCTCAAGTTGTACCTATGGATGACATCAATCTTCACTTTACAGGTGATATGCATGCTATTACAGCGGCTAACAATTTATTATCCGCTATGATCGATAACCATATCCATCAAGGAAATGAATTGCAAATCGATTTGCGTCAACTATCTTGGACACGTGTTCTAGATATGAATGATCGTGCTCTTCGCAATGTGACAGTTGCACTTGGTGGCAAAGTATGTGGATTTCCTCGGGAAGATCATTTTATGATTACCGTTGCTTCTGAAATCATGGCTATTCTTTGCTTAGCTAAGGATTTAGAAGATTTGAAAGAACGTTTTGGTCGCATCGTTATCGGTTGTAACTTAGCAGGTGATCCTGTTTATGTTCATCAACTTGGTTGCCAAGGGGCAATGGCGCTTCTCATGAAAGATGCTATCAAGCCAAATCTCGTACAAACATTGGAACATACACCAGCTATTGTTCACGGTGGTCCCTTTGCAAATATCGCTCATGGTTGTAACTCCATTGTAGCTACAAAACTAGGACTTAAGCTTGGTGATATCGTAGTTACGGAAGCCGGCTTTGGTGCTGACTTGGGTGCTGAAAAGTTCCTTGATATCAAATGCCGATACGGCGATATTTTCCCAGATACAATCGTCATCGTAGCTACATTACGAGCTCTTAAAATGCATGGTGGTGTACCGAAACAAGAGTTGAATACAGAAAATATTGAAGCCATAACTAAAGGTTTCAGTAACTTGCAAAAAGCGATTGAAAACATGCGTTACTTTAATGTGCCTGTATTAGTGGCAATCAATAAATTTGCTAGCGATACTGACGCAGAAGTTGCAGAGTTGACTCGCTTGTGTGATGAGTTTGGCGTGCCTGTAGAGCTTAATGAATGCTGGGAAAAGGGCGGCGAAGGCGGCACTGATATGGCGAAAAAAGTCGTAGAGTTACTTGAAGGTCCTAAGCCAACACCTAAATTCGTATATGATTTGGAAGATAGTTTAGAGGATAAAGTTAATAAAATCGTTAAAACTATTTATGGTGGCGATGGAGTTATTTTTACGGACAAAGCCAAAAAGCAAATTAAACAATTAGCAGATTGGGGACTGGATCGTTTGCCTGTATGTATGGCGAAAACGCAATATTCCTTATCTGATAATCCAGCATTATTAGGGGCTCCAACAGGATTCACTATTACTGTATCCGATATTCGCGTTGCCAATGGGGCAGGCTTTATTGTATGTCGTACAGGTGATGTAATGGTAATGCCAGGCCTTCCTAAACGTCCTACTGCTCTTAATATGGATATTGAAGCAGACGGCACAATTAAAGGCTTATTTTAATAGATATTGTTTATAGTAGAACGTTTCTTAACTGGAGATTTATAATGTCTGCTATAATTAGTTATATTTTTATTGTGTTTAATATTTGTAGATTTTTATAGTAATTACAAAGCGATAACAAGGGATATCTTGTTATCGCTTTTACATGAGGCCTTGTTATGAAATTAGTGGAACAACGAGTGATAGATTTTGTGGCTGCTACTGCATCGAAAGAGCCAACACCAGGTGGTGGTGCTATTGCAGCACTAACTGCCGCAACAGGTGCGGCTTTAGCAGAAATGGTAGCAAACCTTACATTTGGTAAAAAAGATTATGAAGCGGTTCAGACCGAAATGGAGGAGCTTCAAGCTAAAGCAGAAGAGATTCGCAATCGTATGCTCGAATTATCTCAAGCTGATGCGGATGTGTTTAACATCTTTATGAAGGCATTAGGTTTGCCAAAGAACACAAATGAGGAAAAAGCTATACGTACAGCGGCTATTCAGCAAGCTTACAAAGATGCGGCTATGGTACCTTTTGAGATTGGAGAATTAGCGAATCAAATATTTGATTTAGCAGAACTAGCCTCTCGTAAGGGTAATCAAAATCTTATTACAGATGGTATTATTGCTGCTATTAATGCGCGTGCTGCGGTGAAATCGGCTTTTTTGAATGTGCGTATTAATTTATCTGGTATTAAAGATGAAAGTTTTGTAGCAGAACTAACATCTAAGATGTATGCCATTGAAAAAGATCTTGATGTTAAAGAGTCGTCTATCATAGGGTTATATGAATAATAAGAGATTATAATATAAATCGAATAATATAACCAAGCAAACTATAAAAGTTCGGGAAATAATATAAAGAGAGCCTATTAATACATATAAAATAATAGACTCTCTTTTTTGTATTGTTAAAATCCGAACGATAGTGTAAAATAAACGGGGGATATTTCGAGATTTTATGTAGGAGACATTATGACAGATCAAAAACAAATGAATACGGTCGATAGCATGCTGCCCATACCACAGCTCTTTGCCTTTGGTTTACAGCATGTACTTGCTATGTATGCTGGAGCTGTTGCGGTACCGATTATTGTGGCACAGGCGATGAATTTACCGGTAGAGGATTTGATTCGCCTTATTACAGCCGACTTGTTTACCTGTGGCATTGCGACCTTAATCCAAACATTAGGCTTTGGTAATATAGGTGGGCGTATCCCTATGATTCAAGGTGTTACCTTTGCATCTGTCGGACCTATGATTATGATTGGGGCACAGCATGGTATGACTGCCATTTACGGTGCCATTATTGTAGCAGGTCTATTTACTTTTATAGTAGCTCCATTCTTTAGCCGTCTAATTCGACTGTTCCCACCGGTTGTAACGGGAACAATAATTACTCTTATTGGGATTAATTTGATGCCAGTTGCCATTAATTGGATGGGGGGCGGTGTAGGAAATCCAGAATTTGGAAGCTATACAAACATAGGACTTGGGTTTCTTACGTTCTTAATTGTTGTATTTGTATACAAGTTTGCTAAAGGTTTCTTAAGTAATCTTTCTGTATTAATCGGTTTGATCGCAGGCACAGCAATTGCCTTTGCAATGGGGGTTGCTAATTTTGATGAAGTTGGTCGATCTCAATGGGTTGCTTTCATTGAACCATTCTATTTTGGTTTGCCAACCTTTGACTGGGCTTCTGTACTATCTATGATTATCGTCATGCTCGTTGTCATGGTAGAGACGACAGGTGATAGTATTGCTATTGGTGAAATTGTGGATAAGCCAATAGGTCGAAAAGAATTGGCTTCTGTTATTCGTGCCGATGGTATTTCTACTTTAATAGGGGGAATTCTTAATAGTTTCCCATATACAGCCTTTGCTCAAAATGTAGGACTTATTGCGGTTACAGGTGTTAAAAGTCGCTTTGTAGTAGCTGCATCTGGAGTAATCTTAATTTTGTTAGGTTTATTCCCTAAATTAGCCGCTATTGTTGCTAGTATACCAAATGCAGTACTCGGTGGTGCTGGCATTGCTATGTTTGGCATGATTGTTGCTAGCGGTATTCGCTCTCTTGGCAAGGTTAGCTTTGATGGTAATCATAACTTGATGCTTGTGGCGATTAGTATTGGTGTGGCTATGATCCCTATTGCGGCGCCGAACTTTTATGCTAATTTCCCTGATTGGGCACAAATTATATTAAAATCTGGCATTACCTTTGGTAGTATTACGGCAATCTTGCTTAACTTATTACTCAATGGTGTTAATCATGGCGATGAAATTCAAGAAATGGGTCGTCGCTAAATAATACATACGAGAACTCTATTCCTATAGAATAGAGTTCTTTTTAGTGATTAAATTCACAGGGAAAATGTATGAATACTATGCTATAATATATAGATAATTGTAGAACTATTTTGTGATACTTTCATAAAATAGGAATACAGTCTGGATTTACAATTAAGTGTTTATAAAAAGTTATGTATATGGAATGTTCCCATAAGAAGGGAAGGGGCACGTGGCAGACGGAAAGATTATTGCTATCTCCATTAGTGAGAAAAAAGGGCAAAAAAAACATAATATTGAATCCGCCAATCTCATTGTAGATCATGGGATGGAAGGCGATGCACATGCAGGCAATTGGCACCGCCAAATCAGCTTACTTGGTATCGCTAGTATTGAACATATGCGGGCGCAAGGTGCAGATGTTAAACCTGGTGATTTCGCTGAAAACATTACAGTAGAAGGTATGATTCTTTATGAATTAGCTGTAGGGACTCACTTACAAGTAGGTGATGATGTGATTCTTGAAATTACTCAAATTGGCAAGGAATGCCATCATGGTTGCGAAATCATGAAACAAGTTGGTTCTTGCATTATGCCTACACAAGGTATCTTTGGTAAGGTTCTTAAAAACGGTACGATTCGCGTAGGTGATGAAGTATCTATTATTAAATAATTTTGAGTTGGTAAACGAGGTGTATTATGAAAGACGCATGGGGCCGTACAATTGAATATGTACGTCTGTCGCTGACAGATGCGTGTAATTTTTGTTGTCCCTACTGCCGGCCTGCAGAAATTACGCCTCAAAGTCAAACGCAACTATTGTCTGTTGATGAATGGATGACCATTTTAGGAGCTTTCCATCATATTGGTGTGAAAGCAGTACGCCTCACAGGTGGTGAGCCTTTGCTCTATCCACATATTGAAGAACTACTAGGTCGCATTAAAGAATCAGGTTGGTTTGAAGATATCTCTATGACTACCAATGGTAGTTTATTAGCTTCACGAGCGCAACGGTTAAAAAAATTTGGCTTGAATCGTGTGAATATTAGTTTGGACTCTCTTGAAACTGAAGCTTTTGCTACCTGTGTTGGTAAAACGGGACAGTTGGAGTCTGTTCTCGACGGTATACGTAGTGCTATTAATGCTAACTTTAAATCCGTTAAGATTAATACGGTTTTATCTCGTTATTGGTCCGATGATGAAGTTAAATCTTTATTACAATATGTTGAAAAATGGCCTGTTGTTTGGCGGTTTATTGAATACATGCCGTTCCAAGGTGATGCCTTTCATGGGCCTACCTTTGATGAATGGAAGGAACAATTAGAACGCGCTAGTGGCGGATCTCTCACAGAGGTTCATTCTGTTTATGGCTTTGGTCCAGCTACATATTTGGCACTGCCTAGTGGTAAGGCAGTAGGCTTTATATTCTCTATGTCTCATAGCTATTGTGATACCTGCAATCGTGTGCGCCTTACATCTGATGGTCAAATGCGATTGTGCTTGTTGCGAGATGATGAGGCTGACCTTGTATCGCTCGTGCGCAATGGTGCCTCAGAAGAGGCTTTAGCCAAGCATATCGAACGTGCTTTGCAACGAAAACAAGAACGACATGATGGTATAGGCATGGAGCAACCAGAACGACCAATGTGGCGAATCGGAGGGTAGTATGGGATTTTTTGATTTTTTAAAGCCTAGATCAAAGGAAAATATTGAATCATGCTGGCCTGGAGGCAAGATGCTTCAAGTCCATATAGAATACGATACACAAGAGTCTGTTTTTACCTATTTTGGTCGTTATGGGTTACAGTTTAGCGTTCCTAAGTCTAATTTAACGAATATTATTGTTAAAGAAGTAAGCCGCACTCATAGTGTGCTTCAACTATATAGTGGTGAAAACTGCGTAGGGACTAGTGATTTACTCCCTACTGAGGCCTGTAATATTATGAAGGATTGGGTATTACAATATTAATAATATGAATGTTGATATTTTATAGGAGTGTAATAAATTTTCTTTACATTCCTATAAAATAAGCATATAATTATTCATGTCATGGACCACTAGCTCAGCTGGCAGAGCACCTGACTCTTAATCAGGGTGTCCAGGGTTCGAACCCCTGGTGGTCCACCAGAGTAAAGAACTCACATTTTGTGTGAGTTCTTTTTTTGTGTAAATATTTTTCTTTTAGCTTTTTAGATATCTTTTTAGCCTTTATATAGTTATTTACATGGTTAAAATACGTTGTGGTTTAATCCTATTTTTCTCAAACAAGTAGTCATTGATTCAATTAAGTTTATAAACTTTAACATTAATGGAATATAGTATTGATACAATATAATATATTTTATAGACAGTAAAACTATAATAGCTTATGATGGTTTTATAATAGTTTTTCTCATTAGGAGGTACCAAATGGCAGTAGATGTTTCTAGAACACAAGATGTGTATAAAGATGCTGGCCAAAGTGTCAACTTCACCACTTTGTTATTAAACCGTAAAGATCATGAGGCAGAGCTTGAAGTGATTCAAGATATGGCAGATCGTATTCAAGCCATTAAACGTTCTGTTAGTATTCGCGCTAATGGGGAAGGTTTGGGCATTGCCTTTGGCTTTAGCCGTAAGGCATGGGATTATTTGTTCCCTAATGCACCGGTACCAAAAGAGTTAGAAGACTTCCAAGGCATAAAAGGTGATAAACAAGATGTACCAGCTGTAGCAGCTGACTTATTTTTGCATGTCCGCTCTAATGATGAATCTGTTACGTATACTGTAGTAGATCAAATTATGGAGTTCTTACGCCCTATTACATCTGTTGTAGATGAAACCCATGGCTTCCACTACGAACAAGGTCGTGCGATTATTGATTTCGTTGATGGTACGGAAAACCCTGTTGGCCAAGAGGCTGTAGAGTGGGGCGTTATTGGAGATGAAGATCCTGAATTTACTAATGGCTCTTATGCATTTGCACAGAAATATGAACATGATCTTGATGCATGGCGTGCACTTCCTACAGAAATGCAAGAAAAATTCATTGGTCGTCGCAAATTTAGTGATATCGAATTGGAGGATGATGAAAAAGATCCGGCAGCTCACAATGTAGTGGCTCAAGATAATCGTGATGATGAAGAACACAAAATCGTTCGTATGAATGTTCCATTTGCCCAACCAGGACATGGCGTACGTGGTACATATTTCATCGGTTATGCTCGTTACTGGGATGTAACTAAAACTATGCTTACCAATATGTTTACGCAAAACGATAAATTGCTTGATTACTCCAAACCTATTACTGGCATGTTATTCTTCATCCCATCTCTTGATACATTGGATGCTATTGCGGAAGGTGAACTATAACCGAATTCTGATTAATATTGGAAAGCTGTATATTCACTTAATTAGTTAGTAATATTTGGTTTTATTTACTAGATTAAAAATTTATTATATAATTCTATAGAAAGCGCCCCAAGTGGGCGCTTTTATGCTATAATAAATCTATTAAACTCGTAAAAATCCATTGTAGTTATGAATGAGGTATTCCATGAATTATACTAGCACCCGAGGTACCGTTGCGGTAAATGAAACATATGCATTGTTGCACGGCTTAGCAGAGGATGGTGGCCTATATGTACCATCTTTATTTCCTACAAACTGCTTAACTTACAATGATGTGAAAGATAAAAACTACCAAGAAGTAGCAGCCGTTGTTTTAGCAAAGTTGTTTCCATGCTTTTCCGAAGCTCATTTAAATGAAATGATTAATTCTGCTTACTGCGATGCTAATTTCAGCACCCGCGATATTGCACCATTACACTCTTTATTGGAAAAGGTTTCCGTATTGGAACTATTCCATGGCCGCACACAAGCTTTCAAAGATATGGCATTATCCTTATTTCCATACCTTTTAGTAGCTGCTAAGGAGGCTGAGGGCGAGAAAAAAGAAGTACTTATCTTAACTGCTACCTCTGGTGATACTGGTAAAGCGGCTCTTGAAGGCTTCAAGGATGTACCGGGAACTCATATTCAAGTATTCTATCCAACTGATGGCGTTAGTCCTATGCAAGCGGAACAAATGCAAAAACAAGAAGGGGAGAATGTTAATGTTACGGCTATTCATGGTAACTTTGACGATGCTCAGCAATTCTTGAAGCGCCTCTTTGTTGATAAAGCGACTGCTGAAGAGGTTGCTGAAAAAGGGGTTATGTTCTCCAGTGCGAACTCTATCAATATTGGTCGTTTAGCTCCACAAGTAGTTTACTATGTAAATGCCTATGCTGAACTGGTTGCACAAGGTGCGATCCATGAAGATGAAGCTTTCAACGTTGTAGTTCCAACAGGTAACTTCGGTAATATCTTGGCTGCTTACTATGCTAAAAAAATGGGGATTCCTATTGGCAAATTGATTTGTGCATCTAATCAAAATAACGTACTTACTGACTTCTTTGAAAACGGTACCTACGATATGAACCGCCCATTCTATACGACGATTTCTCCATCTATGGATATTCTTGAATCCTCTAACTTTGAACGATTCTTATATTATATTTCTGGTGAAGATAGCGAACGTACAGTAGGATGGATGAAAGATCTTAAAACAACAGGCAAATTAACTGTTAATGAAGAAGAGTTCAAACGTGTTAAGACTGATTTTGCTGGTGCCTATGTAGATGATGAAGAAACGAAAGCAATCATTGAACAAGTATACAATTCTTACGGTTATGTAATGGATCCTCACACGGCAGTTGCTATGGGGGCGTATATGAAGGAGTTGGAGAAGCATCCTGAAGATGGCGCTCGTCATACAGTAATTGCATCTACAGCACATCCATTTAAATTTCCTACACCAATCTGTGAGGCATTGGATATCAAGGTGGGCGAGACTCCTTATGAAAGCTTAGATAATATCTCTGCTGTAACGGGTGTTGCCTTCCCTAAACAATTGGAAGCCTTACAATCCAAACCATTGCGCTTTACAAAAGCAATCGACAAAGAGAATATGAAACAAGAAATCTTAGATTTTGTAGATACATTCTCTAAATAATACAATGCCGCCTTTCCTTAGAAGGGCGGCATATCTATATGTTTTTTATTGAGTAATCATTTTTTATTGATTAACCAATTAAATTCATTTTCTCATTAAATTAACATTCATCATATATGATATGGAATTTTGTTAGTATGTATTGATGTATTCATTATTTATAGAAATATGGGTTTATAATTATATAGAGAAATATAATTATAGGAGGGGCTATGGCTAAAAAGGGCCTTATATATGCATTGTTATCCGCACTTTTATTTAGTACGATGAATGTATTTGTAAAACTGTTAGGGACAAATATTCCACCTGGGGAGATCGCTTTTGCCCGTGGGTTCTTTGGGACTGTTGCGGTGCTCATTATTATGTATGTGAAGGGCATCCGTTTTTCAAAAGAGGATCGGGGGCTCCTCGTCATGCGTGGCTTATACGGCGGTTTTGGTATGGTATGTAATTTCATAGCATTGGTACACATAAAATTATCTGATGCAACAATTCTATTTCAGACGACAGGAATATTTGTTTTTATCTTTAGTGCTCTGTTTCTGAAGGAATCGATACCTAAAGGGGCTGGCAAATGGCTTGGAGTCATTTTGATTGCTGTCTTAGTAATGGTAAATCCTTTTAGTTATGAATCATTTTCTTGGTATGCATTGGTAGCAATTTTAGGTGCTGCTTTAGCTGCAGCGGCCTATACGACGATACGAACTATTAGTAAACGCGGAAAACATAGTAATTTTGAAATCATGGCCTATTTCATGATTACTGGCATGATTGCGGGCCTCGTCACTACTGATAAGCTCGTTATGCCTCAAGGTACAGATTGGCTTATTATCTTCGCTATCGGTGGTATTAGTGTAGTGGCTCAGTTTTTCTTGACTGGCGCCTTTGTTACGACCAATGCTGTAGTGGCTCAATTCTTGCAATACGTTGGCGTATTTATTAGTTCCTTCTATGGGTTCTTAATCTTTGGTGAAAGCTTATCCATAGCAACAGTAGGAGCTGGTATTGCTATGTTTATATCCTCTGTCATGTTGGCGCGTCTTAAAGAACAGAGTGGTCCATTAAGAGAGGGCAAGGTTATAGAGGATAAAATTAAATAAATGTCGAATATATACAGTATCAGACTGTATATGACAGTGGGGGTGCTGATTACATTCGTGATTGGCACCTTTTTACATAAAAGATAAAATACAGGGGTATTAGTTAGTGATTTATTGTAATGAAATATACTAGAGCTTTTTCATTTTGAAAGTAGCTACAGACGGAGGAGCTATGTATATAAAATGGATGCATATTGAAAACTATAGGAACTTAGCGGATGTAACGCTAAGCTTTCACAATGATATTAATTATTTTGTCGGTGAAAATGCGGTAGGTAAGTCTAATTTTTTAGATCTCTTAGAAATTATCATGGAGTGCCATGGTTTTATTGAAAGTGATTTTACGGATGTAAATAAGCCTATCCGCATTGATTTTAAAATATCTTTAGGTGAGTTAAATTATAAAAGCATGTATACTGCTGATGAAGGCCCCACCTACCGTTTACGACTTGAACAAGTTGTACAAGAGGTATATCCACGATTATACAGAGTCACTGATGCAGGGATTGAACCTATGGCGTTATCTATGATTCGTCATGCCTTATATGTGTGTCATCGCGATACATCAGAGCAAGAGCTATTTTCTATACCCTCTGCTGTATATGTTGAATTAGGACATCTCTTACAAGCTTATGTATCTCGATTAGAAATGGCGACTGATGATTTGCAGCGTGAAATTGTCAGTTTACGCAAGGATTTAGATCCCTATTGTATGCTCAATATTCAACACCTTATAGAGGTGTTGTCTACATCTTCTGCTATAGAACGCAAGTATTCTGCTGATAATGTGCGTTTAATAATGGCTGTGGCTCTTAAAATTTTAGCTCAAATTTATATGAAGGTGAGTAGTGCGACTACAAATCTAGAAGCTTTACTTGTATATGATGGAAAAGGTCGCAAGTTTTTACCAATCTTTATCAGTGTGGATGAGCCAGAGTTACATTTAAGCCCTTATTTGCAACGCGCTGTGCTCAATTATTACCGCCAAATTGCAACTAATGAAAATGAAGAGTTTTTAGCGTTGTTGCGAGATGTATTTAAAATTGATGGATTGTTAGGACAACTTTTTGTAGTTACACATAGTACAGATGCGCTTGTTGATGATTATCGGCACATTATTCGCCTTTATCGGGATGAAAATAATATGGTCTGTGCTGCCTGTGGGGTCACGTTTAACTTCCCTAAAGAGGTAGAGAAACATTTGATTATGCATTTTCCAGAGGCTAAGGAGGCGCTCTACGCTCGGTGTATTATCATTGTAGAAGGAGAGACAGAGTACGGTAGCTTTGCAGGTTTTGGTAAACGATTGGGTGTAGATTTTGATTACTTTGGCATCTGTCTTATCAATGCCCGAGGAGAGTCTTCTATCAGTAAATTGCAAAAATTGTTTAATAGATTCTCTATTCCTACAGTAGCTCTCTATGATCGCGATGTAGAGGGAAAATATGCAAAAGCACATAGCAATATATTCTATACGGAGGAAATTTGTTTTGAAATGGATTTTGTATCGTATCTACTTGCGATGCACAAGCGTTCCATAATGGATGCCATCATCAAGGACATTATTGATGACGCTCGTCCAATGGTAACAAAGGATATGGCGCGGCGTGGTTATGCTAAATTAGGTATTACTAAAAGCCAAATTGTACAACGTTGTTTACCGAATATTTCGGATCGTAAGTTAGATGATTTACATATCTATTACTTCTCTTGGTTCTTTGCTAATAAAGGAGTAATTGTAGGGCGACGTATTAGTCAATTTTTAGATGCTTCTATGATACCACCTGCATTTATAGCAGTAATAGAGCGTGCTAAACTTCTTTCGCTAGGTTTAGGTTAATGGAGTAATACATTACTACTTCTAATTAATAGAGTCTGACCAAAGTTTGGTTAGACTCTATTTTTTCGAAGATAACATAGCGTTTTAGAGTGTAGGCATAGGAAATATGGTGTAAAAAATACGCATAATAAGCGATTTATTACAATAATAGATAGAATTATGAAAAACTATATTAACTAAATTTTAAAAACTACATCGAAATTTCTTGACATCTTTTTATCTTTATTTTATGATTAGTACTGTTATTAATGCATTCTCAATTAAACGTATCTAGGAGTATGAAAATGAAAGACTTTTTAAACGACTTTAAAGCATTTGCTTTCAAAGGCAATATGATGGACCTAGCTATTGGTATGATTATTGGTGCTGCTTTCACAGCATTGGTTAATTCTGTTGTAAACAACCTATTCATGCCTGTTCTCAGTGTATTCACAGGTGGTATTGATTTTAGTAATTTGTACTTGCCATTGAGCACAGGTTCTAAAGATGCATTCATGGCTGGTGCTGATATTGCTACAGCTCGTGCAGCTGGATCTGTATTGCCATATGGTACATTTATTACTGATTTGATTCAATTCTTGATTTTGGCATTTGTTGTATTCTTGATGGTTCGTGGTTTGGCTAAAATGATGAAATCTGCGAAAGAAGAGGAAGTTGCAGAAGCACCTGCAACGAAAGAATGTCAATTCTGTAAATCTGAAATCAATATCAATGCAGTTAAATGTCCTAACTGTACTGCAGATTTGAACTAGTTCAAATTTAAATTATACATAAAAGGAGTGAGGTTTTGACCTTACTCCTTTTTGTTGTATTACGTTAGCTTTCTAGTATAAAATATAATTATAATATATAGAATTTTTTAGGGAGGGATATACATGGAAAAGAAACCTCTAGTAGTAGTAAATGGACTGGTTCGCAAAGATGCGATTGCATATTTAAAAGAGCATGTAGATGTGCGCCAATGGACTGAAAAAACAGTGATGCCTCGTGAGGTACTGAAGGAATGGCTCATTGATGCGGATGGTTTGTGGTGTGTACGACCTTTAGATGTAGATGGTGATCTTGTAAAGAATGCGCCAAATTTAAAGGTTATAGCACAAGCGGCCGTAGGTTATGATAATGTAAATATTGATGAACTAACAGCGGCAGGTATTCCTTATGGCAATACGCCAGGTGTTCTCAATGAAACGGTAGCAGAACTTGCATTTACGTTGATTGCCACGGCTAGTCGTCGTATTATAGAAAATGCTAACTTTGTAAAAGACGGTCGTTGGGCTCAAAGACCTTCTAATATTAAAGGTTTTGATTTAAGTCGTCGCACTCTTGGTATCATTGGCATGGGGGCTATCGGCGTATCCATTTCTCGACGTGCCCGTGCGTTTGGTATGACTGTTGTGTATCATAATCGTAATCAACGTTTGGATGATAAGATTCATAAGACTACTTATATGGAGTTAGATGATTTATTAGCCATTAGTGATGTAGTATGCGTTATGGCTCCATTGACAGATGAAACATATCATATGTGTGACGAGGCATTTTTCAAGAAAATGAAGAATACCGCTTTATTTGTTAATGTTGGTCGTGGACCTATAGTAGATACTGATGCACTTATCAATGCCCTTAAAACGGGTGAAATCGATTATGCTGCACTTGATGTAACGGATCCGGAACCATTACCAGCGGATCATCCATTGTTAGATGTAGAAAATTGCCTTATTGTACCGCATATTGGTTCTTACACAGATAGAACTCGTTATGACATGTCTATTTTGACAGCGGATAATATTATTGCCGGCGTTCATAAGAAACCTTTAAAAACATGTGTAAATGAAGAAGTAAATTATAAGAAACCTCAAATGGATGTAGAGTCTGCGCTAGAAGAGCTTAAAAAGGCTGGCGTTGATTTAACTGATTTCGACTAAAAGTGGAAGACATTAAAAGATATGCGGTTTTATACAAAATCTGGTAAAATAAAAGAATATTTTTCCTATGGAGGTAAGAACGTTGGAACATAAAGACATTGAAAAAGATGTAGCTCCTGAAGAAGTTGTATCTGTTAACTTTATTGAAGCTATTATCAACAAAGATAACGAAACTGGCAAATACGGTGGGCGTGTATTGACTCGTTTTCCACCAGAACCAAATGGTTACTTGCATATTGGACATGCTAAATCTATTTGCCTAAACTTTGGTATTGGTAAACAATACAATGGTTTAACAAATCTTCGCTTTGATGATACAAATCCTGTAAAAGAAGATGTCGAATATGTAAACTCCATCATGGAAGACGTTAAATGGCTTGGATTTGAATGGAATGAACAACCACGCTATGCATCTGATTATTTTGGCCAAATGTATGAGTATGCTAAGAAATTAATCACGCTTGGCAAGGCTTATGTAGATGATCAAACTGCAGATGAAATTAAACAAAATCGTGGCGATTTCTCTACTCCTGGTGTCAATAGTCCATACCGTGATCGTAGTGTAGAAGAAAATTTGATGCTCTTCGAAGAAATGAAAGCTGGTAAATATAAAGATGGGGAAAAGGTATTGCGTGCAAAAATCGATATGGCGCATCCTAATATCGTAATGCGTGACCCTGTTATTTATCGTATTGTAAATACAGAGCATCATAATACGGGTGATGAGTGGAAAATTTATCCTATGTATGATTTTGCCCATCCTATTGAAGATGCTATTGAACGTATTACGCATTCTATTTGTACATTAGAATTTGAAGTTCACCGACCATTATATGATTGGGTGTTAGAGGAATGGGATGATACTGAAATTCCACAACAAATTGAGTTTGCTCGCTTGAATGTAACTAAAATGGTTATGTCCAAACGTAAATTGCGTGCTCTTGTTGAAGCTGGACTTGTATCTGGTTGGGATGATCCTCGTATGCCGACAATCTCAGGTTTACGCCGCCGTGGTTATACACCGGAATCTATTCGCGATTTCTGTGAGCGCATTGGTGTAGCGAAGGCGGATAGCATTGTAGATATTGCGTTGCTTGAGTTCTGTATTCGAGAGGACTTGAAACTTAAAGCTAAACGCCCTATGGTTGTGGTAGATCCTGTAAAGGTTATTATTACAAATTATCCAGAAGGCAAAACAGAACTTTGTACAGTTGAAAATAATCCTGAAAATGAAGAACTTGGTAATCGTGAAGTTGTATTTGGCCGTGAAATCTATATCGAACGCAGTGACTTTATGGAAGAACCAGTTAAGAAATTTTTCCGCTTAGCACCAGGCAAAGAAGTACGCTTGAAAGGAGCTTATTTCATTACATGCACTGATGTTATTAAAGATGAAAATGGTAATATTACAGAAATTCACTGTACATATGATCCTGAAACTAAGAGCGGTAGCGGTTGTACACGTAAGGTTAAGGGCACATTACATTGGGTTGAAGCGTCTACTGCAGTAGATATTGAATCCCGCTTGTACGATTACTTGCTAAAAGAAGATTCTGATGGTAAGGACTTCTTAGGTGATTTTAATCATGAGTCCTTACAAGTATTCAAGAGTAAAGGGGAAGCATGCCTTGCTACAACTGTACCAGGGGATCGTTTCCAATTCTTGCGTCAAGGTTACTTTGTTACTGATAAAGATAGTACTTCAGACCATATTGTAGTGAACCGTATTGTTGGTTTACGCGATAGTTGGGCTAAGGCACAAAAAAAATAGCATAACGCATTATATTAATGCTTTCATGAGGAGAAAAATGAAAAAAATAGTACTACTTGCTACGGTAGCGGCTGTGTTGGTATCTATGCCTGCTATGGGTTCCGCAGCGAACATAAAGTCCATTTTAAATAGAAGTCAAACTGTAACATATCAAGGTGTTAAATTGCCTGAAGGCGTTACTATGTATCAAAATAATCCTAAAGCGTTGTTTGCTGGGGAGGGCAAAAAAGATATTAAGTCTGTACTTCTTGAGGCGGGCGCGTCTTCTGCAGATGTATATACATTAAATATTAAAAACGAGAATGAAATGCAATATGCTGTTTATGCTAATGTTGTGTTAGGAAAACAATTATCTAGTCGTATGAGTGAAGCAAAGCATATGAATACAGATTCTTCATCTCTTGGAGCATTAGCAGCTGCTATTAACAATGGCGATAGCCCTGTACTTGGTACTTTCACGGTAATAAATCCATTAGCAAAACAAGGCAATGCCTATAAAGGCACATTGAAATATAAAAGTATAGCTAATAATAATTCTTATAATGAGATATTACATATTAGTATTTCTGAAGATAAATATACAGGACCAAATGCTCATTTAATTGCTGTTGACGAAGCTAATGATAGTGTTGTATTCCCTAAAGTTAAAGGTTTATTACATACCAAATAATTAATAATTATTGAAAATATATATCAATTATTCTTGACAATTTTTCTCATCAAGAGTACTATGAGCCTATAGGAATTATTCTCATTAGAGGAAATTCTAACGATGTGCAACAGGCAGGTACTATTATGATGAATTCAATTGACCATATCATTGGATATCATTGTGCACCGGCAATTCGAGGTATTAAGCTATCGAACTTGGTTTCTATTCCACGGGACATGAATGAACAAATCCAATTTGTATTGATAGAGTATAATAAAGCGTTCAATGAAAAAGGATTGTTCTTCTTTGAATTATGTCGTTGTAAAGCGCGAAGACTATTATTGGTATTCCGTGAGAAGCAATTAAGAGACTATGTACGGCAACCTGCGGTGATGTTATTTTTGAAAGCCTACGGTTATCATGATCGAATGAGCATTATGGAGATGCTCGAACATCTTAGATATCGTATGGAAGTAAGCATTGAGTTTCCACATGAAATCGGCATTTTTCTAGGTTACCCATTAAAGGATGTGAAATGTTTTATTTCTTATCGTGGTGGGGGATACCGAATGTGCGGAGAGTGGAAGGTTTACCATGATGTGGTAAATGCGCAACGCTCTTTCTTGTGTTACAAAGCATGTCGTGAATTTTGTCAAACTCAATTGATGTTGGGAAAAACATTTAGTTCATTGGTCGCAAGAACGGCCTAGGAGGTACAAGATGATTGGTGTAATTTTTTGGTCCGGTACAGGCAATACAGAACGCATGGCTTATGAAGTAGCTGAAGGTATTAAAGCTGCAGGTCAAGAAGTTGAAGTAAAATCCGTTTCTGAAGTATCTGTTGATGAAGCAGCCGCTTATGAAAAATTAGCTCTTGGCTGTGCTGATATGGGTGCAGAACAATTAGAAGAAGGCGAATTTGAACCATTCTACACTGAACTAGAAGGCAAGTTGAGTGGTAAAAAAATAGCGATCTTTGGCTCCTATGGTTGGGGTGGTACTTGGTTGGAAGACTGGGGCACTCGAATTAAAGATGCTGGTGGCGAATTAGTGGCTGATGGCGTAGCAATCTTGGGCGAACCTGATGATGATGGTAATGCACAATGCCAAGAATTAGGTAAAACATTAGCAAACGCTTAATTTGATTTTAATTACTAACATAAATACTAATAGTTAATAATAAAAGGTTGTAATGACGATAATTCGTTATTACAGCCTTTTTTGTATGTACTTATGATTGATATGATGGAGCAAAGGTCATTAAAAATTTTGATATCGATAAGTAAATGTGATGAAAATCATAATGTTTATTTATCTTTATCTCTATTTGTGTATATAAGCGCATAATTATAAATAACTTTAATACATAATTATATTGCGTTTTTGTACACATAGTCCTATAATTTAGTTAAAGAACCTAACAAAAATTTAGGTTAATACAAAAATAGTTAGGGTTAATTCTATATTAGCTATTAACCGGGCTAGCGTAATTTAAACTGGAAAGGTTAATCTATGACATTGAAAGAGGGGTTATTTCAATGAGTACATTAGAGCGAATAAAAGTCATAGCCCATGGATTAGCGGTACAATTTGGCCCATCCTGTGAAGTATTGATTCATGATTTACAAGGGGATATTAATTCGTCTCTTGTATATATTGAGAATGGAACTATAACTAATAGACATGTTGGTGATGGTCCATCGCATGTGGTTTTAGATGTGCTGAGCCATGACGATGGTAGCGAGGGCAGATTTGGTTATCTCACAAAGACTAAAGATGGTCGAATATTAAAATCTTCTACCATGTATATTCGTGATGATACAGGTCGTATAGCATACTTGTTGGGGATTAACCAAGATATAACAGAGTTTGTTATGATGTATCGACTTTTGGATAGTTTGGTCAATACAGGTCAGGAAGATGCAGGATCTGTTGAAAAAATTACGACGAGTGTATCGGAACTTTTAGATGATTTATTACTAGACGTAGAACGTTTAGTTGGTAAACCAGGACCATTGATGAATAAGGTGGAACGCTTAAAAGCTATTTCCTATTTAAACGAAAAAGGGGCTTTTCTTATCTCGAAGTCTTCTGAGAAGATAGCAGAGTATTTTAATATTTCTAAGTTTACTCTTTATAGTGATTTAAATACTGTAAAGGAAGAATCCTAGGAGGCAAATATGGAACGAATTCAGTGGAAACGTAATACAATGGCACCATCAAGTGACAAGTTTTTGTCCGTTATGGATGTTAGAGAGGTTAAGAAAGCTAAAGCGTTTCATGAAAGTTTTCCACAATATAGCGTTACTCCACTTGTATCGCTTAAGAATTTAGCGTCTTATATCGGTGTTGATGCACTCTTTGTAAAAGATGAATCCTACCGATTTGGCCTTAATGCATTTAAGGTATTAGGCGGCTCCTATGCGATGGCAAAATATGTGGCGCAACAAACTGGTAAAGCTGTTGAGGATGTACCATATGATGTATTAACATCAGCAAAATTAAAAGAAGAGTTTGGTCAAGCTACATTCTTTACTGCCACTGATGGTAACCACGGTCGAGGTGTAGCATGGGCAGCCAATAAATTAGGTCAAAAATCTGTAGTATTTATGCCAAAGGGCTCTACAGAATATCGTAGAAAACAAATCGAAAACGAAGGAGCTACCGTAACAATCGAAGACTTCAACTACGATGAGTGTGTACGCTTAGCAACCAAAAAGTCTAAAGAAGTTCCTAACGGTGTTGTAGTTCAAGATACTGCCTGGGAAGGTTATGAAGAAATTCCAAACTGGATTATGCAAGGCTATGGCACCATGGCTATGGAAACAGCCAATCAATTAGAAGCTGATAATTGTAAAGTTCCTACACATGTATTTGTACAAGCTGGTGTAGGTTCCCTTGCCGGTTCTGTAGTGGGTTACTTCACTAATCTATACAGCAATGTGGCTAAAAAACCTAAATTAGTTGTTGTAGAAGCGGCAGCTGCAGCTTGTTTATACAAAGGTGCTGTAGCTGATGATGGTAAACCTCGTATCGTAGAGGGTGATTTAGAAACAATCATGGCAGGCTTAGCTTGTGGTGAACCGAACACAGTTTCTTGGGATATTTTGAGAAATCATGCAGATGTATTCGTTTCTGCGCCTGACTGGGTGGCACGTTTAGGCATGCGCGTTGGCGGTGCACCGATTAAAGGCGATACTCCAATTACTACTGGAGAGTCTGGTGCAGTTCCATTAGGTCTTGTAATGGCAATTATGACAATGCCGGAATATGAAGACTTACGGAAAGAGTTAGAACTAGATGCGTCTTCAAAGGTACTCTGTTTCTCCACTGAAGGTGATACGGACCCTGAAAGATATAAAAATATTATGTGGTATGGTGAAGATCGTTAGGAGGCATTAATTATGGATTTACAAGCAATTAAACAAGCAGCGGCAACTTATGGCCCAGCGATGACAAAGTTTTTACGTGAGATCGTAGCATTCCCAGGTGAAAGTGCTGAAGAAAAAGATCATGTAAAACGTATAGAACAAGAGATGAAAGATCTAGGATTTGATGAAGTTGAAGTAGATCCTATGGGGAATATTCTTGGATATATGGGTACAGGAAAAACCCTCATTGCCTTTGATGGACATATTGATACAGTTGGTATTGGCAATCGTGATAATTGGGATTTTGATCCATACGATGGTTTCGAAGACGAAACTAAAATTGGTGGTCGTGGCGTATCTGACCAATTGGGTGGTATCGTATCCGCTGTATACGGCGCTAAGATTATGAAAGATTTAGGACTTCTAAGTGATAAATATCGTGTACTTGTTGTAGGCACCGTACAAGAAGAGGACTGCGATGGCCTTTGCTGGGAATACATGATTAAAGAACGTAATATCCGTCCTGAATTTGTAGTATCTACAGAACCAACTGATGGCGGTATCTATCGTGGGCAACGTGGTCGTATGGAAATTCGTGTAGATGTACAAGGTGTATCTTGCCATGGTTCTGCTCCTGAACGCGGTGACAACGCAATTTATAAAATGGCAGATATACTTCAAGACATCCGTGAATTGAATGCTAACTCTGCTGATGAAAGCACAAAAATTAAGGGCCTTGTTAAAATGCTTGATCCAAAATTTAACCCTGACCACTATGAAGAAGCTCGCTTCTTAGGTCGCGGTACAGTAACTACTTCCCAAATTTTCTATACTTCTCCAAGCCGTTGTGCAGTAGCTGACTCCTGCGCTATTTCCTTGGACCGTCGTATGACTGCTGGTGAAACTTGGCAAAGTTGCTTGGCAGAAATCGAAGAATTACCACATGTTAAAGAATATGGTGCGAAAGTATCCATGTACGAATATGCTCGTCCATCTTGGACTGGTTTAACCTATCCAATTGAATGCTACTTCCCAACATGGGTAATTCCTAAAGATCACAAAGTAACAGAAGCTTTGGAAGAAGCATACACTAGCTTATATGGCAACGAACGTATTGGTGCAGAAGATACAGTTGAAATGCGTAAAGCTCGCCCATTAACTGATAAATGGACATTCTCCACAAATGGTGTATCTATCATGGGTCGTAATGGTATTCCTTGCATCGGCTTCGGTCCTGGCGCAGAAGCACAAGCACATGCTCCTAACGAAATTACATGGAAACAAGATCTTGTAACATGTGCCGCTGTATATGCATTGTTACCATCCGTATACTGCAAAGACTAATATCACATATATTGAATTAGATCTATTTTAACGAAAATAACTGAAAATAGTTGATATTAAGAATTTCATATGGTACCTCAACATTTGATGAGGCATCGTATAAAGTTAGATCCTAAGTAGCCCTTTAGGGAATTGAAAGAGAGGACTTACAGATGACAGACTTCAATAAAAGTATTGAAACACTACAAGGCTTAGATGTTAGTAAAATGTACGGCGAAGATTTCTTCCTAACTTGGGAAAAATCTGATGACGAATTAAAAGGTGTTTGGGCAGTAGCTGATGCATTGCGTGCTCTTAGAGAACGCAATATCTCCACTAAAGTATTTGACAGCGGTCTTGGCATTTCTTTATTCCGCGATAACTCTACAAGAACTCGTTTCTCTTTTGCTTCCGCTTGTAATTTGCTAGGCCTTGAAGTTCAAGATTTAGATGAAGGCAAATCTCAAATCGCTCACGGTGAAACAGTTCGTGAAACAGCTAATATGATTTCCTTTATGGCAGATGTTATCGGTATTCGTGATGATATGTATATCGGTAAAGGTAATGCTTATATGCATCAAGTATCCGATGCAGTTAAAGAAGGTCACGAAGATGGTGTACTAGAGCAACGCCCAACACTTGTAAACCTACAATGTGATATTGACCATCCTACACAAATCATGGCTGATACAGCTCATATCATCAAAGAATTCGGCGGTGTAGAAAACCTTAAAGGCAAAAAGATTGCTATGACTTGGGCATACTCCCCATCTTATGGTAAACCTTTATCCGTACCTCAAGGTGCTATTGGTTTATTTACTCGTCTCGGTATGGAAGTTGTATTAGCCCATCCAGAAGGGTATGAAGTAATGCCGGAAGTTGAAGAAATCGCTAAGAAACAAGCTGAAGCTAGCGGCGGTTCATTCCGTAGAACTAACGACATGAAGGATGCTTTCAAAGATGCAGACATCGTATATCCTAAGAGCTGGGCTCCATTCGGTGCAATGGAAAAACGTACAAAACTGTATGGTGAAAATGATCATGAAGGTATTAAAGCATTAGAAAAAGTTCTTCTTGAAGAAAATGGTAAACATAAAGATTGGGCATGTACGGAAGAGATGATGAGTCTCACAAAGGACGGCAAAGCTCTTTACTTACATTGCTTACCAGCAGATATTACAGGTGTAAGTTGTGAAGAAGGCGAAGTAGATGCAACAGTATTTGATCGCTACCGCATACCTCTTTATAAGGAAGCAAGCTACAAACCATATGTTATTGCAGCTATGATTTTCCTTAGCAAATTTAAAAATCCTGTAGAAACCTTAAAAGAATTAGAACGGAAGGGAACCGAACGAGTTCAACCGTAAAGTAAAGTTTAGGGGCCATCCGTATTGATGGCTCCTTTTATTCTTAATAGTTTGTTATGAGGCATAACATGAAAAAGAGAGTTGTAGTAGCACTGGGGGGGAATGCATTAGGCAATTCCTTACCAGAACAGAAAATTGCAGTAAAAAGTACAGCTAAAACGATTATTGATTTAGTAGAAGCTGATTGTGACGTAGTGGTAACACATGGTAATGGACCTCAAATTGGTATGATCAACAATGCGATGGCTGCATTGACTCGTGAAGTAGAAGGTCAACCAAACACTCCATTATCTGTATGTGTAGCAATGAGCCAAGCTTATATTGGTTATGACTTACAAAATGCTCTTCACGAAGAGCTCTTAAATCGTGGTATAAAAGATTTGCCAACAATGACTATGGTTACACAAGTACTTGTTGATCAAAATGACCCAGCTTTTCAAAATCCTACAAAACCAATTGGACACTTTATGACTCAGGAAGAAGCTGAATACGCAGAAAAGAATTACGATTATGTGGTAAAAGAAGATGCGGGACGTGGTTATCGTCGTGTGGTGGCATCTCCAGCACCAAAAGAAATTATTGAACTAGAAGCAATTAAAGGTTTAGTAGGTAAACAATTAATTGTTGCTTGTGGCGGGGGAGGTATCCCAGTAACTAAAGAAGGTAATGAACTTCATGGTGCAGCTGCTGTTATTGATAAAGATTGGACTAGTAGTTTATTGGCCCAAGAAATTGATGCTGATGTTCTCGTTATTTTAACAGCTGTTGAAAAGGTTGCCATTAACTTTGGTAAAGAAAATGAAAAATGGCTTGATGAAATAACCGTTACACAAGCTAAAGAATATGTATCAGCTGGTGAGTTTGCAGAAGGCTCGATGAAACCAAAGGTAGAAGCCGCTATAGCATTTGCAGAATCTAAAAAAGGCCGTGTTTCAATTATCACATTATTAGAGAAATCTAAAGATGGTATAGCAGGAAAAACAGGAACACGTATCGTATTATAATAATATATAAGTTTATAAGTATGCATTTCAACGAATCGTTGAGGAGGTGCCCACATGATTATATTAGGAAAAGGTACTGTTATTACTCGCGACGCTGATAGACCTATCATTTATGATGGTGCTGTTGCTATCGACGGGACTCAAATTGTTGATATTGGTATATATGATGAATTATGTAAAACGTATGTAAATGCAGAAATCATTGATGCTCATGGTGGCCTAATTATGCCAGGTTTCATTAATGCACATCACCATATTTATTCCGCTCTTGCACGAGGTTTATCATTGCCAGGTCCGGCACCGACTAACTTCGGTGAAATCTTGGAAGGACTTTGGTTCTACTTAGATAATAAATTGACCGCTCCTGATGTAAAAGCAAGTGCATTACTTACGTATTTAGGCTGTATCGAAAATGGTGTAACTACTATTTTTGACCATCACGCAAGTTATGGTGAAGTTCCTAACAGCTTATCCATCATTGCAGATGTAGCTAAGCAATTTGGCGTTCGCTCTTGCTTGTGCTACGAAGTGTCTGACCGTAACGGTGTTGATCAGATGAAAGCCGCTGTTGCAGAAAACGTACGCTTTGGTAAAGAAGCCAAGCAAGATTCATCTAGACTTGCTGCTATGATGGGCTTGCATGCATCTTTCACACTAAGCTCTGATACATTAGACTATGTGAAAGCTCACAATGAAGATCAATTAGGTTATCATGTTCATGTTGCAGAAGGGCCTGAAGATGTGGCCGATAGTAAAGAAAAGTATGGCATGACACCTGTTAGACGCCTCGTAGAGGCAGGTATTTTAGGCCCTAAGAGCATCGCTGGTCACTGTGTACACGTAACTGACGAAGATGTGGCATTATTGAAAAAATCTCAAGCTAAGGTCGTACATAACCCAGAAAGTAACATGGGTAATGCAGTAGGCACGACAGATATCTTAAAACTATTAGATGCAGGGATCACTGTTGGGCTTGGCACAGATGGTTATACAAATGATATGCTCGAATCTTATAAAGTAGCGAATTGTCTCGTGAAACATGAGCAACATAAACCATATGTAGGCTGGGGCGAAGTACCTCATATGCTATTTGAAAACAACCGCAAAATGGCTAATGAATTCTTCGATACTACGGTAGGCATCCTTAAAAAAGGTGCCGCAGCTGACGTAATTGTTCTTGATTACGCAGCACCAACACCACTTGATGAAAACAACATCAATGGTCACTTACTATTCGGTGCTAATGGTATGTATGTGGTAACAACTATTAGTGATGGTGTACCACGCATGATTGATCGTAAATTACAAGGCATTGATAAAGCTGAAGTAATGGACGAAGTTTTAGCAACATCTAAAGGTTTATGGAAACGACTAAACCCATAACGCAAACGCTTTAAAGGAGTGTGACATTATGAGTGACATTATGTATCCGGTAAGTTTCGGAAATTTGATGAACCACATTATGACTGAGTACAAGATGTACAATCGTATTTACAATGTAAATAAAATTCATCGTACGAATCATGATCAACGCTTATCTATCTTTGGTAAATCTATTGAAAATCCTGTAGGTCCAGCAGCTGGCCCTAATACACAGTTGGCACAAAACATTGTGGCATCTTATGTAGCTGGTGCTCGTTGCATCGAATTAAAAACCGTACAAATTATGTATGGTGAAGAACTAGGTATTCCTAGACCTTGTATCTACTCTGTAGACGAAGCCTACAACGTAGAGTGGTCTTCTGAATATAGCTGTGATGAAGCTGCTGATGAATACATCAAAGCTTGGTTCGCATTGAAATTAATCTCTAAAGAATTAGATTTAGGGGATCCAGATGGCTTCTTATTCATCATGAGTGTTGGCTACAACTTGGCTGGTATCAAGAGCCCTATGGTTGATAAATTCATTAACACAATGCGCAGTGCATCTCAATCCCAAATGTGGGATACTTGTAAACAATGGTGTCTTGACCATGTAGATGAATTTGAGCATATTGATGCTGATTATATCAACTCTATTAGTGATGAACTTTGCCAAGCAATTACATTGTCCACAATGCACGGTTGCCCAGCAGAAGAAATCGAATCCATTTGTTCGTACCTTATCAGTGAAAAAGGTCTTCACCTATACTTAAAATGCAACCCTACATTGTTAGGTCCAAAACGCATTAGAGAATTATTGGATAACGCTGGTTTTGAGTACATTGACTTTGAAGATCATCAATTTGAAGTTGACCTTCAATTCGATAAAGCTGTTCCAATGTTAGAGCGTCTTATCGCTCTTGGTGAAAAACACAATAAGATTTTCGGTGTTAAATTGACAAATACATTCCCTGTACAAATTCACAACAATGAATTGCCAGGCGAGCAAATGTATATGTCTGGTAAATCCTTGTTACCTGTAACAATTGGTGTAGCTGAGCTCTTAAGTGCTCAATTCGGCGAACGTTTACCTATGTCTTATAGCGGTGGTGCTGTAAAACAAAATATCAAAGCTATCTTTGATTGTGGTATTTGGCCTGTAACAGTATGTACAATTCTTCTACAAGGTGAAGGTTATAATACTTTCAAAGGCTTAGCAGACGAAGTAGAATCTACTGATTACAATGCTGCTTTAAAAGTTCATAAAGAACTTATCGCTGAACTTGCTAAAGATATCGCTGAGAACAAAATTTTCAAAAAGAGCGATGCTATGAAGAAAAAACGTGAAGCAATGCCATCTTTCCCAGGTACACGTAGCTCTGACTACCACTGCCGCGTAGTTTGTGGCGCTTGTGTTCGCGTATGTCCTAATAGATGTAATGAAGTCGTTACTGTAAATGATGCTAAATTGATCGTCCATGTTGATCAAAGCTGTAATGAGTGTGGTAACTGTGCATGTCATTGCGTAGAACCTTGTCAACCATACAAGGATCGCATTACATTCTTCCACAATGCTGAAGCTTTAGCAGATAGTACAAATGATGGTTTCTACATCAAAGGCACTAGCTGTGGTTATCGCTTCAAAGGTGAAGAAGCCGTATGTGACATTGATGCATTACCTAAAGAATTGAAAGGAGTTGTACATGCCTTCTGTAAAGAGCATGTGTACTATGTATCATGATTATCATACAACAAGGGGAATTGGTCTTAGCTGATCGAATCCTTACCGGAGATTTATTAATTGATGGCGACAAAATTGTCGCCATCGATGAACACGTTCCTGTTCCAGAAGGGGCTAAAGTAATTGATGCAAAAGGTTGCTACGTATTCCCAGGATTTATAGATCCTCATACGCACTTTCAAATGACCAATACTTTAGCATCGACTGCGGATGATTTTGATAGTGGTACGAAGGCTGCTATACTTGGTGGGACTACTTCAATCATCAATTTTGCTTCTCCCGAGGATGGCTCCCTTTGTAAAGGTTTAGAAGTTCACAAGGAGCGTGCCGCAGGGCGCTGCTCCTGTGACTACAAATTCCATATGGAGCTTGTAGAAATGAATGAAGAGGTATCTCATGAAATACCAAAGGTTGTAGAAGCTGGTGTATCGTCCTTTAAAGTGTACTTAGCGTATGGCTTCCGTTTAACAGATCGAGAAATTTATGATGCTATTGAAGCTATAAAACCAACGGGTGCGCTTGTAGGGGCTCACTGTGAAAACGGTGATCTTATCGATGCCTTTGTAGCAGATAAACGTAAACGTGGTGAATTAGATGTAGACAATCATCCACTCACAAGACCGGCCATGATTGAATCGGAAGCGATTAAGCGATTTAGTACAATTGGTGCTGCATTAGAGTATCCCGTGCATATTGTGCATGTAAGTTCTAAAGAAGGCGTAGATGAAGTTCTACGTGAGCGGGCATTAGGACATCAAGTGACTTGTGAAACATGTCCACAGTATTTGGTGCTTGATGAATCACGATATAAATTACCTGATTTTGAAGGGGTTAAATTTGTGATGAGTCCTCCACTTAGAACGATACAAGACCAAATGGCATTGAAGCATGCACTAGTAAATGGTGTATTCCAAACCATTGGTTCCGACCATTGTAGCTTTACCTTTAATGATCAAAAATTAAAGAGTCGGTATGACTTTACCCGAATTCCTGGAGGTATTCCTGGAGCCGAAGAACGGGGCATCATTGCTTATGATGTGTTGGTTAACCAATGCAATATGAGTGCTGTAGATTTTATGAAATTAGTTAGTGAAAACCCAGCAAAGCTATATGGCATGTATCCCAAGAAGGGTACATTAGCTGTAGGTAGTGATGGGGATATAACAATTGTAGATAAGCATATAGAACATATGCTTTCAAAAGAGTCCGCCCATACAAAGGCTGACTATATACCTTACGAAGGAATATCTGTAACTGGCAAGGTTCGAGATGTTATCCTTAGAGGTCACCATGTGGTACAAGATGGATCCTTAACAGAATCGTATCTTGGTGAATGTATTCCTTAATGAGAGGAGGGCTATATATGTACCGCTTTCAAGTGAATGGCACCCAATATGAGGTTCAAGAGGATCAACGTTTAATTGATTTCTTGCGAGCTGATTTAAAGTTGACGGGCACTAAAGAAGGTTGTAGTGCTGGTGCATGTGGTACGTGTACAGTAATTATAGACGGAAAAAAAGCAAAGGCTTGTGTAAGCAAACTATCTCAATTAGACGGTAAATCAATTGTCACGATTGAAGGTTTATCTGAACGAGAAAAAGCAGTATACACCTATGCTTTTGGTGAATGCGGAGCGGTGCAGTGTGGTTTCTGTATACCAGGTATGATTATTAGTGCAAAAGTATTGATTGACGAAAATAATGACCCTACACCTGACGATGTTAAAAAGGCGATATTAGGTAATATTTGCCGTTGTACAGGCTATGTAAAAATTGAAGAGGGCATTATGCTAGCTGCAAAAATGTTCCGTGAGAACTTACCAGTTCCAGAAAAGGATACAAATGGTAATGTAGGCGCTCGTTTACACCGTGTAGATGCTGAGGAAAAAGCATTAGGTACTGGACAATACTCTGATGATATCTATATGGATGGCATGATTTATGCCAAAGCATTGCGTTCTAAATACCCACGAGCTAGAGTTGATCGTGTTGATGTGTCTAAAGCTCTTGAACATCCAGCATGTGTAACGGCATTGACTGCTAAGGATGTACCATTCAATAAGACTGGTCATTTAGTACCGGATTGGGATGTACTTATCGCCGAAGGTGATATTACACGTTATGTAGGCGATGCAATTGCACTTGTTGCAACTACAGAAAAGAAATACTTAGACGAAGTATTGGCTCTAGTTGAAGTTGATTATACTGAATTAGAACCCGTACTAGATCCATTGGAAGCACTAAAACCAGATGCTCCTCAGTTACATCCAGAGGGAAATGTATTATCTCGTCAAACATTATCTCGTGGCGATGTAGATAAGGCTATTGCAGAGGCTGCTTTTGTAGTAACAAATCATTATTCCACACCTCAAACCGACCATGCATTTATGGAACCAGAATGTGCCGTTGCATATCGTGAGGGTGATGAAATTCATCTGCATTCAGGTAGCCAAAATGTTTATGATGATCGTCGTGAAGTTGCTCGTATGCTTGGTATTCCGAATGAGGCTGTAAAGGTTCACAGTATGCTCGTAGGTGGTGGCTTTGGTGGTAAAGAAGATATGACCGTACAACATCATGCATCACTCGTAGCTTGGCTTACAGGAAAACCAACTAAGGTACTTTTCTCCCGTCAAGAAAGTCTCAATATTCATACTAAACGTCATGCGATGGAAATGGATATTACAACAGCTTGTGATGCGGAAGGTAATTTGGTAGCAAGTAAGGTAAATATCGTTTCTAATTGTGGCGCGTATGCATCTTTAGGTGGTCCTGTACTTCAACGTGCTGGTACTCATTCTTGTGGCCCTTATCACTTTGATAATTTTGCCTTTGATGGTGTATGTGTTTATACAAATACTGTTCCTGGTGGTGCATTCCGTGGGTTTGGCGTAACACAAACTATCTTTGGTCAAGAGCAAAATATTGATGAATTAGCTGCGTTGGTAGGCATGGATCCTTGGGAATTCCGCTACAAAAATGTTGTACGCCCTGGTGACTCATTACCAAACGGCCAAATTTGTTCCAAAGAAACCGCTTTAGTAGAATGTTTGGAAGCTGTAAAAGATGCATATTATGCCTCTGATCGTACTGGCCTTGCGGTATGTTTGAAAAATAGTGGTATTGGTGTAGGACTACCTGATACGGGTCGCGTTATTTTAGAAGTACGTGATGGTAAAGTTCGTATTCGTACGGGTGCCGCTTGTATTGGTCAAGGCATGGCTACTATGGCAACACAAGTACTTTGTGAAACGACAGGCTTAACGGCGGATAAAGTATTTGTAGAACGACCTGATACAGTACGTACACCAGATTCTGGTACAACTACTGCATCTCGCCAAACGCTCTTTACCGGTGAAGCAACGCGTAAAGCAAGTCTTCGCTTAAAAGAAATGTTAGATACTAAAACATTAGAAGAACTGAATGGCGTAGAGATTTATGAAGAGTTTCTCGGTGAAACAGATCCATTTAATTCTGATAAATCGCATCCAAAAAATCACGTTGCCTATGGTTATGGTGCATGTGTAGCAACAATTGGTGAAGACAATAAGGTTGCTAATTTACATGTAGCATACGATGTAGGTCGTGTAGTGAACCCTCAATCCTGTACAGGTCAGGCCGAAGGTGGTGCCATTATGGGAATGGGGTATGCCGTTACAGAAGACTTCCCTTATAAAGAAGGGTATGTAACATCTAAATACGGTACGCTAGGACTTCTTAGAGCTACCCAATGTCCTCCAATTCATGTAAGTCTTATCGAAAAAGGGACACCAGAACAATATGCATACGGTGCTAAAGGTATTGGCGAAATCTCTAGCATTCCGATTGCACCGGCTATTGCAAATGCGTATCGTCGTATCGACGGAGAACCACGTAGGTCCTTGCCGATTAAACATACAGGTTATAAAAAATAGAATATTTGCTTAATGGTAGGGGCTTTTGCCCCTAGCCATCAAGGTTCCCACGTGAAGTCGATGAGATTTCTAAACTCTATCATGTACGATAGTATGACTATATTGTTTAACTAGTAACTAAAACGTAAGATATGAGGTGATTCTTATGAGTAAAGGTGCATCTGGTGTCGACCATGTAGATGGTATGCTGCCAATCCCGCAGTTATTCGCTTATGGTTTACAGCACGTTCTGGCTATGTATGCTGGGGCAGTAGCTGTACCAATTATTATTGCACAAGCTATGCATTTGCCAATTGAAGATTTAATTCGTTTGATTACAGCTGACTTATTTACATGTGGTGTAGCTACATTGATTCAAACATTAGGATTCGGATCAGTTGGCGGGCGTATTCCTCTTATTCAAGGTGTTACATTTGCTTCTGTAGGCCCTATGATTATGATTGGTCAACAGCATGATATCAATACGATTTACGGTGCGATTATCGTAGCTGGTCTCTTTACATTCCTTGTGGCACCATTTTTCAGTCGTTTGATTCGGCTATTCCCACCTGTAGTAACAGGTACTATCATTACTATTATTGGTATCAACTTGATGCCAGTAGCTGTTAACTGGATGGGGGGTGGCGTAGGCAATAAAAACTTTGGCGATCCACTATACATAGCTCTTGGTGTAGCTACATTTGTTCTCGTTATATTAACTTATCGATTTGGTAAAGGTTTCCTTGGTAATTTGGCAATCTTAGTTGGCCTTATTCTCGGTACAGCCTTAGCTATGATTGTTGGTATTACAGATTTTTCAGAGGTAGGACGTTCTCAATGGATTTCTGTTGTAACACCATTCTATTTTGGTCTTCCAACCTTTGACTTTGCTTCTATTGTATCTATGATTATTGTAATGCTCGTAGTTATGGTAGAAACAACTGGTGATAGTATTGCGGTAGGTGAAATTGTAGATAAACCTATTGGTCAAAATGAATTGGCTGCGGTACTTCGCGCGGATGGCTTGTCTACTATTATTGGTGGTATCCTTAATAGTTTTCCGTATACAGCATTTGCTCAAAACGTAGGTCTTATTGCTGTAACACGTGTTAAGAGTCGTTTCGTTGTAGCAGCATCTGGTGTAATTTTAATTTTATTAGGCCTTTTCCCTAAATTAGCCGCTATCGTAGCTTGTATTCCAAATGCTGTACTAGGGGGCGCAGGGATTGCTATGTTCGGCATGATTATCGCCAGTGGGATTCGTTCTCTTGGTAAAGTTAGTTTCGATGGTAACTATAACCTGATGCTAGTTGCCATTAGTATTGGGGTATCCATGATTCCTCTTGCAGCACCTCAATTCTATACACACTTTCCAGCATGGGCTCAAATTCTGTTGAAATCTGGTATCACAGCTGGTAGTATAGTAGCTGTTATTTTAAATGTAATGTTTAATGGTTTTGGTTATAAAACTGTTAACGAACCTAATCGTGCGACTCGTAAATATCGCCACTTCACACGATTCAAAGGTTATCCTAAACATTTCTACCAATAAGATATAGTTAGACGAGTTTACTCTCATGCGATTATATGTATTGTCTCTCACAGTAGAAACCTTGTTAGTATAGGTAAAACATCAATATATATGGTTTCGTTTGTTAAAAAGATCTCACTCTGATTTGGAGTGAGGTCTTTTTTTATGGAATCGTATACTACTTTGGTATATAATTAAATAATATTATTGCAAAGGAGACGCATTATGAAAGACGAGCGATTTATAGTTACATATAGAATAGAAGCGAGTACATATGAAGAAGCAAAATCAATTGCTTGGGCTGTTCAAGTGGAGCAAACTATAGAATTTCCTTATGAGTTTGTAACGGATCCATACATTAAAGAAACTATTACTGGTCGACTAGAATCTCTTGAACCTATAGTAGAAGACTCTCCTTATATCAATGTAGGTGTGATGCCAAATGCTGTAATTGACACCTCTCGTTACTATTTGGCTCGTATTTCATATCACGTAGATACCACGGCCTTAGAGGCTACACAATTTTTAAATGTTGTCTTTGGTAATTCTTCGTTACAGCCACATATTTGGGTAGTAGATATTGAACTATGTCCAACACTTTACGATGTGTTTAAGGGACCACAATTTGGCTTACAAGGAATTCGTCGATTAGTGGAAACCCCGACGCGTCCAATGATTCAAGCCGTTGTAAAGCCGATGGGCACACCGAATGTAGAATTGGCTCGTATGTGTGGCGCTTACACACGTGGTGGTGCAGATGTCATAAAGGATGATCATGGTATTTCTAATCAGTCCTTCTCTCAATATAAAGATCGTGTAAAACGATGTGCTGCTATGGTACAGGAAATGAATGCTGTACATGGTACACATACTTTATATGCTGCAAACGTATCAGGTGATGGTACAGATGTGTTAGAACGCGCTTATTTTGCCAAAGAGGCTGGTGCTACAGCTCTCATGGTGGCTGCAGGTCTCGTTGGTTTCGGTTGGTTACACAAATTAGCTACTGATGAAAACTTACGATTGCCCATTATTCATCATCCAGCTTATTCTGGTGGATTTGTAAGCCCTGGTGTATCTGGAGTAGCTGACTATTTACAACTAGGTTTATTACCTCGTATCTTTGGGGCTGATATGCCAATTTTCGTATCTTATGGTGGACGCTTTACTTTTACAGAGGAACAATGCAAGAGGATTTCCTCTTACATTAAACAGCCATTAGGTTTGATGAAAGCAGCTTGCCCGGCACCGGGTGGTGGTGTTACAGATGCTCGTCTTAATGAACTCGTTGAGCTGTACGGAAATGATACTATGTTCCTCGTTGGCGGTGACATGTTCCGTCGAGGATCAGATATTGAGGCTAATATGTCGTACTTTGTAGAGCGTTTGACTAAATTATCTGAAAGAACGTAATAATAGCTTGAATTTAAATGAGTTAATACAATATTTAACTAAATAACTAAGCTATTGACTTTTACAGAAATAATAGATTTATGATTAAGTATATGGAGTGTTTTGATGAGTGAATCCTCACCGTTGGAGGTCCATGTCCTTGCCAGTGGTAGTAAGGGCAATTGTACAGTGATAAAAAAAGGGAACTCCGTCATATTACATGATGTAGGCATCAGTTGTCGACGCATTGTCAATGGGTTAAAAGAATTACAAATTGATATGGCACAGGTAGAGGGTATATTTGTCAGTCATGAACATAGTGATCACATTGCGGGACTACAACAATTACTAAAACGATTTGATATTCCTGTGTATACGAAGCAAGGCACCTGGCGTGAAATCCAAGATAAGTTAATCGTGCCAAAGAATCGATTAATCGAGCTTACAAAGGGCAGTTTGACGTTGGGGAGTCTAATTGTGGAACCTTTTTCGGTAAGTCATGATGCGGCTGATCCAATTGGTATAAATGTGTTTGCTGGGAACGATAAGGCAACTATTGTCACTGATACAGGCGTGATTTCAGATGATATTTTACGTAGAATTGATGATACGACTCTGTTAGTGCTAGAGGCGAATTATGATCCTCATATGTTGCGATTCGGACCATATCAGCCGTTTTTGAAACAAAGGGTGGCTAGTGATGAAGGTCATTTGAGTAATGAAATGGCTGCGCAAGCACTACTCATGATGAAACGTCCTGATTTTATGCAAGTTATATTGGCCCATCGTTCTGAAAATAATAATAACTCTGTCCTTGTTACCCAAACTATTGGCAAAATGCTTGTTGATGGTGGTGTTCGTATTGGACCTGAAATGAAGTTACAACATGGTCAGCCTAATGAAATTGTGTCCATCCAATCTGTGAAGAGGTAAAAATGAGATTTTATGTAGTCTGTATCGGCAAATTGAAGGATGTTTATTTACGTGAGGGCGTAGCAGAGTTTGTGAAACGCATGCGCCCCTATGGTGGCATTACAATTACAGAGCTGAATGAAAGTAAAATTGGAGATAAGCCGAGTAATGCGGATCGCAAACAAGTCGTTGCAGAAGAAGGAGACCGTTTATTAAAAGCGGTCCCTAAAAATGCGTATACCGTATTACTTGACGTGTATGGCAAACCAATGTCCTCTGAAGAACTCGCTAAGACGGTATCTAAGCTTGAGGTGGATGGTGTTAGCGATATGGCTTTCATTATTGGTGGTGCCTTTGGGGTGAGTGATATATTACGTCAGGCTGTAAATTATAAATTATCTTTTAGCCCTATGACTTTTACTCATCAAATGGTTCGATTGCTACTTGTAGAACAAATTTATCGAGCATCAAAAATCAATCGTAATGAACCTTATCATTGGTAAAAGACGTAGACTTAAAAATTATTTGTATAATACTTTCAGAAAAAAGGAGTTTTATTATATTGTGGCGAATAGTATAATAAAGCAAGATGTATTTGTAAGGAGGAATTCACTATGAAAATCCAAGAAGTAATGAATAAATACCCTGTTACTGTTGGCAAAGATGCGCCGATTTCTGATGTAGCTGATTTATTGGTTAAATATAATTTAACAGCTGTGTCCGTAGTGGATGATGATAATAAGTTGTTAGGTATTATCTCTGAAGGTGATTTACTTTATAAAAAAGTACGTCCTCATGTGCCTCATTATGTTAATGTATTAGGCGCTAGCATCTATTACAATGGCATCGGTGAATACAATGCTCAATTTAAAAAATTATTGGCATCTCACGTTCATGAGTTGATGACTGATGAAGTAATTACAACCACACCGGATAAAGATGTAGAAGAAATTGTATCTGTTATGCTTGACCAACATTTGAAAAATGTGCCAGTTGTAGATAAAGAGTACCGTTTGATTGGAATTTTGTCTCGTCGGGACATTATCAAATTGATTGCTAAAGATAACTAATTGGCATAATTATGTTAAATATGTAAAGACCACCCGTTTTGGGGTGGTCTTTTAGTGTATATTGAGAAGAATTGCATTGACCTTGCATTTATGTTATTATTAGGAGTGCATAATATACTACAGAAATTTGGGCATATTGCCCTTCGAGGAGGACATATTTTAAATGAAAGCAACTGTAAATCCTGTTGATCAACACGTAGTAACGTTAACTATTGAAGTACCTGCAGCAGAAGTAGATAAGGGCATTAAACAAGCTGTAAAACGCATTGCAGGTCAAGTGAACATCCCTGGCTTCCGCAAAGGACATGCGCCTCGCCGTATTTTGGAAATGAACTTCGGTAAAGAAGCTATCTTGGAAGAAGCGTTTGAAGTATTGGCTAGCCAAAACTATAGTGCTGCACTTCGTGAAAATGATATCGTGCCTGTATCTGAACCTGAAATCGAACGCGAACAATTCGAAGAAGGCAAAGATTTGATTTTCAAAGCTACTGTAACTAAACGCCCTGAAGTTAAACTTGGCGATTACAAAGGCTTAGAAGCAGATAAACAAGATGCTACAGTATCTGATGAACAAATCGAAGAACAGTTGAACAATATTCGTGAACAACAAGCAAAAATGGTTGTTGCTGAAGAAGGCGCTACAATTCAAAAAGATGACTTCGCAGTAATCGACTTTGCTGGTTCCGTTGATGGTAAACCTTTTGATGGTGGTGAAGGTAAATCCTACCCATTACAAATCGGTTCTGGTAGCTTCATTCCTGGCTTCGAAGATCAATTAATTGGCGCTAAAGCTGGTGATGATGTAACTGTAAAAGTAACATTCCCTGAAGACTACTTCGTAGCAGAACTTGCTGGTAAAGAAGCAGAATTCAAAACTCATATCCATGATATTAAACGTAAAGAATTGCCTGAATTGAATGATGAATTTGCAAAAGAAGCAAGCTCTTACGAAACTATTGAAGAATTGAAAAAAGATCTTCGCACTAAAATGGAGGAAGAAGCTTCCCGTCGTGCAATCGATACTTACAATGCTGACTTGATTCAAACAGCTGTTAAAAATGCAACTGTAGAAATCCCAGAAGTAATGATTAAAGATCGCGTAGAACAAATGATTCAAGAATTGGCTATGAATATGGAAGGCCGTGGCTTGAAACTTGATGACTACTTGAAATTCTCCAATAAAACTATCGAAGATTTACGCTCTGAATACAAAGATTCCGCAGCTGAAAACGTACGCGCTGATTTAGTATTGGATGCTATTGCAACTGCTGAAGGTATCGAAGTAACTCCAGATGATATGAACCGTGAAATCTTCATTATGGCTCAAAACTTTGGGGCAGATCCTAAAGAAGTTTGGGATATTATTGCAAAAGAAGGTCGTGTAGCTATGTTGGCAGGCTCTGTAGCTCGCAAAAAAGCAGCTCGATTCATTATTGATAATGCAAAAGGCGCTGAAGCGGCTGAATAATAGTTTGCTCAACTAGGTACATGAAAAGGTGATTACATGTATGTACCAATCGTAGTTGAACAAGGTGAACGCGGAGAGCGTTCCTATGATATTTACTCTCGCTTGTTAAAGGATCGCATTATTTTCCTTGGTGGCCCCATCGATGATAATGTGGCAAATGCGGTTATTGCGCAAATGTTATTCCTGGAAGCAGAGGATCCTGATAAGGATATCCATTTGTACATCAATAGCCCTGGTGGTGTTGTAACCGCAGGTATGGCTATTTATGATACGATGCAATATATTAAACCAGATGTGTCTACTATTTGTGTAGGCTCTGCAGCGAGCATGGGTGCTGTGCTTTTAACAGCTGGCACTAAAGGTAAACGATATGCGTTACCTCATGCGCGCATCATGATTCACCAACCATTAGGTGGTGTACAAGGACAAGCATCTGAAATTGAAATCCATGCCCGTGAGATTCTTCGCATGCGTGAAGAGTTAAATGGTATCTTAGCTTCTCGCAGTGGACAAGATATTGAAGTAGTAGCTCGCGATACAGATCGCGATAACTTCATGAGTGCTCAGGATGCCGTTGAATACGGCTTAATTGATGAGGTGCTCACAAGAGAACCTGTAGAAAGCAAGTAATGGAGGCGCCCCTTGGCAAAAGATAAAGACACTATGCGCTGCAGTTTTTGTGGACGCACAAGCGAAGAAGTCCGCAAATTAGTGGCGGGGCCTAACGTGTATATTTGTGATGAATGCGTTGAAGTTTGTGAACGCATCATTGCAGATGAGTTGGGTGCGGTTGAGACGGACGACTTCAATTTAAAAGAATTGCCAACGCCTAGAGAAATTAAAGCTCATCTTGACGAATATGTCATTGGTCAAGATGATGCTAAAATCTCTTTAGCCGTGGCTGTATATAATCACTACAAACGTTTACAAACAGATAATGTAGTTGATGATGTAGAATTACAAAAGGCTAATGTTTTATTCATTGGTCCTACTGGTAGTGGTAAAACACTATTGGCTCAAACCTTAGCGAAAATGCTAGAAGTACCATTTGCTATTGCAGATGCTACAAGCTTAACTGAGGCTGGGTATGTAGGGGAAGATGTAGAAAACATCTTACTCAAAATTATCCAAGCTGCAGATTATGATATAGCTCGGGCTGAACGTGGCATTATCTATATCGATGAAATTGATAAGATTGCTCGTAAGTCTGAGAACCCTTCCATTACACGTGATGTGTCTGGTGAAGGCGTACAACAAGCATTGCTTAAAATCTTAGAAGGTACTGTCGCTTCTGTTCCCCCACAAGGTGGTAGGAAGCATCCTAATCAAGAAATGCTTCAAATTGACACTACGAATATTCTCTTTATTTGTGGTGGTGCATTTGATGGTATGGATAAGGTTATTACTAAGCGTACCGCTAAGAAAACACTTGGCTTTGGTGCAGATGTACAGCGTAAAGAAGAACGCAATGTATCGGCTATCTTAAAAGATGTTGTACCTGAAGATTTATTAAAATTTGGCTTGATTCCTGAGTTTATTGGACGTTTGCCAGTAATGGTGACATTAGATCAATTAGACAGAGATGCGTTAATTCAAATTTTGACAAAGCCTAAAAATGCATTAACAAAACAATATGAAAAAATTCTATCCCTTGATGGTGTAGAATTAACTTTCACTGAAGATGCATTAGAAGAAATCGCTGATGAAGCATTACAGCGAAAAACAGGTGCTCGTGGTTTGCGTGCTATCATTGAAAAGGTGATGAAACGCGTAATGTTTGAGGTTCCTTCCATGCCGGAAGTAACTAAGTGCATTGTGAATCGTGAATCCGTATTAAGCACAGGTGAACCTATACTCAAAAATGAGGCAGACCAAGACATCCAGTTGAAATCGTAATTCGAAGAAACTCATTTCTGTGTAGGAATGAGTTTCTTTTCATAATATATATACCTGGAGGAAGTATGAATTTACTCGAAGTTGGGATCCCTACCGTACCTCTCAGAGGCATGGTAGTATACCCGAATATCGTGATTCACCTCGATATCGGTCGAGACAAATCCATTAAGGCGGTGGAAGCCGCAATGAATGAGGACCGCATTTTAGCTGTCGTAACTCAAAAAGATGATGCTGTAGATGCGCCAACAGTTCATGATTTAGCCCAAATGGGTACATTAGTAAAAATTAAACAAATGTTGCGCTTACCAGGTGGTATAGTACGTGTTCTTGTAGAGGGCATCACTCGTATTCGTCTTATGAATATTACTAGCATGGACCCTTATTATATAGGAGACTATGAACGAGTGGCGTCTGAATTTGAAGACGATGTAGAGCTTGAAGCTTATCGTCGTTTGGTTCAAGCTAAATTTGGCGAATGGGCAGAAGAAGCTAAATCAGTTACTGATGAAGGTGTAACGCGCGTTATGGAATTACGCAATCCTTGTGAATTAGCTGACCAAGTTGCATTTCTATTGCCTATTAATAATTTGAAACGTCAAGAGTTACTTGAAGAATTATCTGTGGCTCGTCGTCTTAACATGATTGTAGGCATTTTAAATATGGAATTACAAATCTCTGATTTGGAAAATTCCATCAATAATCAAGTGCGTCAATCTATGGAAAAAGCGCAGAAGGAATATTTCTTGCGCGAAAAAATCCGCGTTATCCACGATGAGTTGGGTGATAAAGGGGATCCCGAGGAGGAGGCAGAAGAACTACGAGTTAAGTTAAAAGCACTTAATCTAAGTGAAGACGTACATACGCGTATTGATAAAGAAATTTCTCGTTACAGCCGCATGCCTCAATTGATGCCGGAAGCAACAATTTTGCGCAATTACCTAGATTGGGTATTGGCATTACCGTGGAACGAATTAACGGAAGACCGTTTAGATATTAAGGGCGCTCATGCTATGCTCGAGGCCGATCATTATGGCCTTGAAAAGGTTAAGAAACGCATTTTAGAATTTTTAGCGGTTCGTAAATTAACTGGTAAAAATAGTGGCTCTATTCTTTGTTTAGTAGGCCCACCAGGCGTTGGTAAAACCTCTTTGGCTACCTCTATTGCTAAAGCAATGAATCGTAAGTTTATCCGTGCATCCTTAGGTGGTGTTCGTGATGAAGCTGAAATTCGTGGACATCGACGTACTTATATTGGTGCTTTACCTGGTCGTATGATTCAGGGGTTAAAAAATGTAGGTACTAAGAATCCTGTATTTTTATTGGATGAAATTGATAAATTAGCATCTGATTATAAAGGTGATCCATCTTCAGCGTTATTAGAAGTATTGGATCCAGAACAAAATAGCACATTTAGTGATCACTTTATCGAAGTACCGTTCGACTTCTCTGAAGTTTTCTGGATTACTACGGCTAATGTAGCATCTAATATTCCTGGTCCATTGTTAGATCGTATGGAAATTATTGAGTTGTCCAGCTATATGGAAGAAGAAAAACTAGAAATTGCTAAGCGTTACTTAACACCTAAGCAAATTAAGAAAAATGGCCTTGAAGATTACAAGGTTAAATTATCTGATGCTGTGTTAAGAAAGGTAATTTCCGAATATACTCGCGAAGCAGGTGTTCGTACTTTAGAGAAAACAATTGCTAAGATTTGCCGTAAGATTGCTTTCAAAGTAGTTGAAGAAGGCGGAGACGCACCAAAAGTCACTACTAAGAATCTTCACGAATTCTTAGGCGCACCAATCTTTGTTGACCAAGAGCGAGAAAAGAAAGCACAAGTTGGCTATGTAAATGGATTAGCTTGGACATCTGTTGGTGGTGTAGTATTACCATGTGAAGCTACAACTATGAATGGTACCGGTAAATTGGCTTTAACTGGTAGTCTCGGCAAGGTTATGCAAGAGTCTGGTCAAGCGGCTATGAGTTATATTCGCCATAATGCAAAAGCTTTAAAGATTGAAGAAGATTTTTATAAAAAGCTTGATATTCACGTTCACTTGCCAGAAGGGGCAACCCCTAAAGATGGTCCTTCAGCAGGTATTACAATGACATTAGCTATGGTATCTATTTTGACTAACCGCAAGGTTCGTTCTGATATTGCCATGACTGGTGAAATCACATTGCGTGGCCGCGTATTACCAATAGGCGGCTTAAAAGAAAAATTATTAGCAGCCTTGTCTCATGGTATTAAAGAGGTGTTGATTCCAAAAGGCAATGAAAAGGATATTGCAGAATTACCTGACATTGTGAAAGAAGGACTCATCATTACGCCAGTTAAGACAATGGATGAAGTATTAGCAAAGGCACTTGTGTAATGCAAAAGAAGAAAAAATCCACTAAACCAATGGGCCCAAAACCACAATATACACGAAAAGAACCAAAGGGGCCTCGTATTATAGCTGCAAAATATAATACTTCCTGTGTGAAGGCGGATCAATATCCTGAAGGGGATACCGTAGAAATCGCCTTCCTTGGACGCTCTAATGTGGGCAAGTCTTCGTTGATTAATTCTTTATGTAACTATCGTGGGTTAGCCCTCGTTAGTGGTCAGCCAGGTAAGACTAAGACGATAAACTACTTTGATATTGAATCAAAAGAGGATATTTCTGACACCGAGGAACGCAGATATAACTGGTTTCTCGTGGACCTTCCTGGTTATGGTTTTGCAAAGACAAATAAAGGAAACCGCAATCTGTGGTCTTCCTTTATTGCCGATTATATTTTACATTCTGAACGATTGATGTTGTTGTGTTTACTTATCGATGGTCGCCATCCTGAAATGGCCATTGATAAGGTGGCCTTTGATTGGCTCGTCGAAGCCGGTGTTCCGTTACAAATTGTAGTGACCAAGGCCGATAAATTGACGGCTAAAGAAAAGTCTGCAAACTTGTCTATTATTAAAGAGCTATATCCAACGGCTACCCCGCCGATTTTGTACAGCTCTTTAAAGCATACTGGACGTGAGCTTTTACAACAACGAATCAATAAAATTTTGGTAGGAGATGAAGCATGAGTCAAACGAACGAATTAGAGATTATGGAACGCATTGCTCTAGATTTAGAGCGTGTCGAAGAGTCTCTTGCATCATCTTTTAATACCGGTGCAGAGGACTTCAATGCACTGATTCGACCGTTATCAGCAGCAGGTGGTAAGCGTTTGCGCGCTCAATTGTGTCTATTGATTGCTAATGCAGGTACATCTATAGAGCGTCAACGCATTAAAATTGCTGAGGCTGTTGAAATGCTTCATTTAGCAACACTTATCCATGACGATGTTTTAGATCAAGCTGAAATTCGCCGTGGGGAGGATACAATTCACATGCATAAAGGCAATAAGGTAGCTATCCTTAGTGGTGATTATTTATTTGCTAAAGCATTTAAAATCGTATCTGAAATGACGAATATGAAGTATCTTCAAGTATTCTCTCATATTATTACATGCCTCGTAGAAGGTGAGTTCATGCAAATGGAAGATGTATATCGCATCGATCAAGGCATAGAGCGTTATATGACAAAGACGCAAAAGAAAACAGCAGACTTCATGGAAGGCTGTATGGAGCTTGGTGGTCTCTTAGGAGATTGGCAAGAGGATGAAATCATAGAGTTGAAAAAATATGGTCATGCATTAGGCATGGCATTCCAAATTACAGACGATATTATGGATTATCGTGAAACAGCGGAAACAACGGGAAAGCCTGTAGGGAATGATCTTCGAGAGGGACTATTGACGTATCCGTTATTAAGCATCGTTAACGATGGTAATAAAGATAAATTGCTTGAAGAGATTAAAGGCTTAAATAATGGTGGTAATGAGCAAGACATTATTGATTATGTTATTGCTCAAGGTGGAATTGATAATACATTAGCTGTAGCTGATAAATATTGTAAAGATGCTCTAGCGGCACTCGCTGCAGTGCGTGATTTCCCAGGGAAGGAATTTCTTGTGATGGCTGTAGAAAATCTGGCTGATAGAAAGGTATAATATGGAACCATTCGAACCAAAATCGGATTTCGAATATCCCATGCAAAAACCTTCTTTTGATAGTGTAGTTCGTCAAAAAAGGCGTGAAGCAGAACAAAAGTCTGAGCAAGAACGATATAAGGTGGCAACTCAACACATTTCTGAGGATGTGGAAGATGAACCAGTTTATACGGCTATAGAGCAGAAGATGATGGATGAAGCAAGGGAATTGTCCCTTGTAGGACATCTTTCAGAGCTGCGAAAACGATTGATTATAATAGCTGTAGCGGTTATTGTGGGAACTTGTATTTCTTATTATTATGTAGACTTATTATTGGAAATACTCCTAAAACCGGCTGGCAAGCTCTATTATATGAGACCTACTGAAGCATTTTTTACATATATGAAGGTGTCTGTTGTAGGTGGCTTAGTCATAGCCGCTCCCATTATATTGCATCAGATTTGGCTATTTGTTAAGCCTGCACTAACTGTGCGAGAAAAGCAGCTATCTAACTGGATCTTACCAGTAGCAATTGGTCTATTCGGGATAGGTATTGTATTTTCTTATTTTCTCGTATTGCCTGCAGCAGTGAAGTTCTTTATGGGCTTTGCTACAGATGAATTACAGCCGATGTTTTCTATTGGTCAGTATATGGACTTTGTATTATCCTTTGTACTGCCCTTTGGATTTATCTTTGAGTTGCCGTTGATCTTAATTATTTTGGGATATTTCAACTTAATTACATCACGCTTTTTAAAAACGAAGCGAAAGATATTTATTCTTATATCCTTTATCATAGGTGCTGTCATTTCACCTACACCGGATATGTTCTCGCAAACGATGATTGCATTACCTATGATATTGCTATATGAAACAAGCCTATTTGTATTGGCTAAAATTATGAAGCGCTAAGGAGTCTTTTAGGAGGAACGATGAAAACCTACGAAAATTTAACCACATATAATCCTGGTGAAATAGAAGGCAAATGGTATTCTTATTGGGAAAATCAAGGATACTTTCACGAAGAAGTAGACACGAATAAAGAGCCATTTAGTATCGTATTACCACCTCCTAATGTAACTGGTATGTTGCATATGGGGCATGCCCTTGATAACACATTACAAGACATCCTCATCCGTTTCAAACGCATGCAAGGCTACAATGTATTGTGGATGCCAGGTACAGACCACGCTGGTATTGCTACACAAATCAAAGTAGAAGAGATGCTTGCTAAAGAAGAAGGAAAATCTCGCTATGATTTGGGCCGTGAAAAATTCGTAGAGCGCGTGTGGGAATGGAAAAAAGAATATGGTGATACTATTGTAAAACAAATCCGTAGCCTTGGCGCATCCTGTGATTGGAACCGTGAGCGATTTACTTTGGATGAAGGGTATTACCATGCAGTGCGCGAAGTATTTGTAAGCCTTTATGAAAAAGGTTTGATCTATCGCGGTGAACGCATCATCAACTGGTGTCCTCGTTGTGCCACTGCGTTATCTGATGTTGAAGTTGAGCATGAAGACGAACATGGCCATTTATGGCATATTAAATATCCTGTAAAAGGTGATGATAATCGTTTTGTTGTTGTTGCTACAACTCGTCCAGAAACAATGTTTGGTGACGTAGCAGTAGCAGTAAATCCTGATGATGATCGTTATAAAGATCTCATTGGTAAAACATTGATCTTGCCATTTGTTAATCGAGAAATTCCTGTAATTGCCGATGACTATGTAGATGCTAGCTTCGGTACAGGCTGTGTAAAAATTACACCTGCTCATGACCCTAATGACTTTGAAATGGGCCAACGTCATAATTTGGAATCCATCGTTGTTATGAACAATGATGCAACAATGAATGAAGGTGCTGGCAAATTTAATGGCTTACCTCGTGAAGAAGCGCGTAAACAAGTAGTAGCAGAACTCAAAGAATTAGGCCTACTTGAAAAAATTGATGATCATGACCATGCAGTAGGTCATTGCTCCCGTTGTAATACAATCATCGAACCAATGGTATCTAAACAATGGTTCGTAGATATGAAACCATTGGCAGAGCCAGCTCTTAAGGTTGTTAAAGACCACGAAGTAGAGTTCGTTCCTGAACGTTTTACAAAAACATATGTGAACTGGCTTGAAAATATCCGCGATTGGACGATTTCTCGTCAATTGTGGTGGGGCCATCGCATTCCTGCATGGTATTGTGATGACTGTGGTGAAACTATCGTTAGCCGTGAAGATATTACAGAATGTCCTCATTGCCACGGTCATGTTACACAAGATCCAGATGTTCTTGATACATGGTTTAGCTCTGGTTTATGGCCGTTTGCCACAATGGGTTGGCCTAAGCAAACTCCAGAACTTAAACAATGGTATCCAACAAGTGTGCTTGTAACTGGTTACGATATCATCTTCTTTTGGGTTGCTCGTATGATCTTTATGGCTCTAGAGTTTGAACATGAAATTCCATTTAAACATGTATTTATTCATGGCCTTGTTCGCGACAGCCAGGGCCGTAAAATGAGTAAATCCTTGGGTAATGGTATCAATCCTCTTGATGTAATTGATCAATATGGTGCTGATGCATTACGTTTTACCCTTGTAACAGGCAATACACCTGGTAACGATATGCGTTTCTACATGGAACGTGTTGAGGCTAACCGTAACTTCGCCAATAAGATTTGGAATGCATCAAAATTTGTATTGATGAACCTTACAAATTATGATGAAAGTTTCGTTCCAACAGCAGATGATTTGACATTAGCAGACCAATGGATTGTTCAGAAATACAATGAAACAGTACAAAGCGTAACATCTAATCTCGATAAATTCGAACTTGGTGAAGCTGCAAGTTCCGTATATGATTTCATTTGGAATACGTACTGCGATTGGTACATTGAATTAGCGAAACCTCGTTTGTATAGTGAAAGCGACGAACGTGATCGTCATACAGTTCAATATTTACTTGTAACAATCTTACGTCATATGCTCGAATTATTACATCCATTCATGCCGTTCGTAACTGAACATATTTGGCAACATTTGCCACATGAAGGGGACAGCATCGTTGTTACTAAATGGCCTGAAGCATTGAAATTCGATAATCTTGAAGGGGCAGCACGTCAAATGGAAGTTATGATGGATGCTATCAAAGGTATTCGTAACATGCGTGCTGAAATGAATGTGCCTTTAGGTAAAAAAGCTGAGGTTATCGTAGCGCCAACAGATGAAGCATTAGCTAAAACTGTAGCAGAACATAGTGACTACTTCGTAACATTGGCTTGGGCTGAGAAAGTAACAATTCTTAGTACCGATGATCCAAAACCAGAAAATGCGACTGTAACCGTTGTCAATGGTATGGAAGTATATCTCTTACTTAAAGACTTGATTGACGGTGAAAAAGAAAGAGAGCGTATTGCAAAGGAAAAAATCCAAATGGAAAAAGAAATTTCTCGTTTGGAAGGTAAATTGTCTAACCAAGGCTTCTTAGCAAAAGCTCCTGAAGCTGTAGTAGCAAAAGAAAAAGAAAAGTTAGAAGAATATAAACAAAAACAACAAGCGTTATTGGAACGTGAAGCGTTCCTTGAAACCTTATAATAGGAGGTTTATATGACATATCAGGAGGCCTTAGCCTATTTGGAGCAGGCATCTTCATTTGGTATTAAACCTGGCCTTGAACGAATTACGGCTCTTATGGATGTGTTAGGGAATCCACAAGAAGATTATAAAATTGTTCATGTTACAGGTACAAATGGTAAGGGCTCGGTTACCTCATATATTTCCTACGCACTGTTTACAAGTGGATTACGGGTGGGGCGATTTACATCGCCTCACCTTCAATCCTATACGGAGCGTATTCAAATTAATGATGGAAATATAACAGAGGAAGCCTTTGGAAAATTAATTAGTCGCGTAAAGATTGCAGTAGATACTATTATTAGTAATGGAATAGAAGCGCCAACACAATTTGAAATATTAACAGCTGCCGCATTTTTATTCTTTAAGGATCAAGGTGTCGACTATGCTGTAGTAGAAGTTGGTTTAGGTGGCTTACTAGATTCTACTAATATCGTGACTCCAAAAGTATCTGTTATTACTAATGTAACAATAGATCATCAAGCATATTGTGGTGATACTGTCGAGGAAATTGCACGCCATAAAGCGGGGATTATCAAATCTAAAGTGCCTGTAGTGACAGCTGCACAAGATACACCTCTTAATGTTATTGAGGACGTAGCTAAAAAACAACATGCTAAGCTTTATGTTTTTAATAAAGATTTTGGTATCGATAGCCGCAGCGCTGTAACGGGTGGTCAAATGATTACGGTTAGTTCTAACGATGCTGTACCTGCTATGCTGTTTACGACGATGGCTGGCATTCACCAATCTGTAAATCTTGCTTGTGCATTGATGGCCGTACGCCTGTTGATGAAAGAGGATACGAACATCAGTGAAGAAACGATGCGTGAAGGATTTGCCCGCACTACGTGGGCGGGGCGCTTTGAAGTTAAACGAGGCTTAGATTGTACCTTTATATTTGACGGTGCTCACAATGCGGCAGGGGCTGAGTCTTTTGCCATGACGTACAATGAACTATTTAAGGACACACCGAAAACGGTGGTAGTGGCTATCCTTAAAGATAAAGACCAAGAGGCTATTATTCGTGAAGTGGTTAAATCTGGCGACACAGTCCTCGTTGTACCTGCACCAACAGATAGAACAGAGGTACCTGAAAACTTGGTTGAAGTGATTCGCCGTACTGTACCTAAGGTGACGGCTCAAACTGCAGAATCTGTTGAGGCTGCATTAGCATTGGCATACAAACATACAAAGACTGGTGATATCATTGCTGTATGTGGTTCTTTATATATTCTAGGGGATGCTCGTCAGTGGTTTTTCCATGAGATGAGTCATTGAGGTGAGAATATGGAACTCTCACTTATTCCTAATCAGAAACGACTTACCTTTTATATTGAACGATTAATCTATGGTGTCGTTATTGCGATGCCTCTTCAACCAATGGTAGGAGATGTACTTCTCTGGTTGGCTATAGGTTTGGCATTATATGATTTAATTTCTAGTAAATCATTGAGTTTGCCGACAGGTTATTTATCTTGGACTGTTATGATCTTTGTTATCTGGACAGGTATATCGTCGTTAATGTCCCCAAACTGGGATTGGTCTATTCAGAGCTGGTTCTACCAAATTGTAGCGGGTGGGGGCATGTACTATTTAGTTCGTACCTATATTCGAACACCTAAACAGTGGAACTATTTTCTTCGTGCCTTTTTAGGTACAGCCGTTCTTGTATGCATTATTGGGGCCTATCAGTATATATTTGTTCCTAATATACATATAAAAGAATGGGTAGATGCAGCACAATTCCCTAAATTGATGCGTCGAATGGCGTCTACATTGCAAAATCCTAATTTGCTAGGGGCTTATCTGTTGATGGTACTAAGTGTATGTATTAGCTATATTCTTGTTTATATGAAAGAGAATCGTACTCGTGAAGTTGTTACAATGCTGATCATTGGTGTTGTACTATTTTTAACGATGTTATTAACCTATTCGCGTGGTATTTGGATTAGTTTTGCGGCCATGATTCTGTATTGGGCTATTTTCGTAGAACGAAGACTATTCTTATCCTTGTTAGTGGTACCGTTAATTCTATACTTCTATGAAGGGGAAGTTGCTTCACGACTTTGGTCTATATTCCAAGGTCATGATACGTCATCAGATCTTCGCTGGGCTCTATGGGATAGCACAATGTATATCGTACGAGAAAATCCAATCTTTGGTATTGGGTGGAATACATTCTACTTAGTTTATCCAGAGTATAACTATTACATTCAAGGTCCTAATGTGTTAATGTATCATGCCCATAATTTATATTTAAATATATTGGCTGAAACAGGTATTCCTGGCTTGCTATCATTCCTAGCAGTTATCGTCGGTCATGTTATTACATCTGTTCGTTTGAAAGGGGATATGTTCCGACAAGCTGCACAGATAGGTATAGGTGCTTTAGCTATCGGAGTTCTTTTTAGTGGATTGTCTGATTTTGAGCTCTATAGCCATCAAGTTACTATTGTTTTTTGGCAACTCCTTGGCTGGGTTGGGGCCTTTGTGAAAGTACAACTTTCCACAAAGACCCATATGTAAAAGGTATATTTTGTATAATTAGTAAGTTTTATGGTAGCGATACAATTTCATAGTATGGTATAATTTATACATACCTTAGCAGGGTAAGCTTAAGTATATTTAACCGGTTTTCTAATGTTAGAATAATTGAACATTATTGCTTGCATTTGAAAACCGGTTTTTTGTATATCTATATTTTTATAGGAGGTGTAGCGGTCAGTTTCTGTATATATTATTTTTTTATTATATTGATAAGGCTCTATATGTTGTATTGAGATAGTTCGATATACATAAAAAACAACAATATATACTATTAAATTGATAATTCCTGTGAGTTATATCGGTGTGAATAAAACTTATGTGAAAATGTAAAAACCTATGCGTTTTGGTCATAATGCACAGTCGGAGTGTGATAAAAAATACATTTTAGTCATATAAGTTGACAATACATTGGATGTGGACTACGATGAAGTCGGTTTAAGGAACGTATTAGACCAAAGAGATTCAATTGTCGTTTAACAATGTTACTCTTAAAGGAGATGGTTATGGTGATAGACATCAAAGACCGCGTAAAAAATGTGGACCTGCAAGGTAAAATTGTCACTGCTTATGATGCAGCTCAGTTGATTAACCCTAATGACAAAGTTGGTATTTCTGGCTTTACACCATCGGGTTATGCAAAAGTTGTACCATTGGCTTTGGCAGAACGAATGGAAAAAGAACCATTCAAAATCGATTTGTGGACAGGTGCTTCCGTAGGTGATGAAGCTGATGGTGCGTTAACTCGTGCTAATGGTATTAATCGCCGCTTTCCATATCAAACCAATAAAGATATGAGAAAGGCTTTAAATAGTGGAGATGTTAAATACATCGATATGCATTTAAGCACAATGGCACAAAATATTCGTTATGGATTTTTCGGAGATTTAGATGTAGCAATAATTGAAGTATGTCAAATCAACGAAGATGGTTCTTTAGTACCGACTACCTCTGTTGGTAATTCTCCAACATTTGTTAGTCAAGCTAAAAAGGTTATCGTAGAGGTAAATGTATCTCAACCATTATCCTTAGTTGGTATGCATGATATCTATGAACCGTTGGATCCGCCACATCGTAAACCAATTCCGTTGGAACAGGCCGGCGATCGCATCGGTACAGAAGCAATACCTTGTGATCCTAGCAAAATTATTGCTGTGGTTCCAAGTGATGTACCTGATACAACAAGACCTTTAGCTGCTATTGATGATGATGCAAAGGCAATGAGTCAACATCTTATCAAATTCTTTGAACAAGAAATTGCAGAAGGTCGTTTGCCTAAAAACTTGCTTCCATTGCAATCCGGCGTAGGTTCTGTAGCAAATGCGGTAATTAGTGGCTTGGCTCAAGGGCCTTTCACAGATTTATCTATTTATACAGAAGTAATTCAAGACGGTATGTTTGACTTGATTGATGCTGGTAAAGTAACTGTATGTTCCGGTACTGCATTGAGTCCTTCTCCAGATGGATTGAAACGTTTCTATGCGAATATTGATGAATATCGTAAAAAAATTATTCTTCGTCCGCAAGAAATCTCCAATAACCCTGGTATTGCTCGTCGTATTGGTGTCATTGCCATGAATACCGCTATCGAATTTGATATTTTTGGCAATGTAAACTCTACTCATATTATGGGTAGCAAAATGATGAATGGTGTTGGTGGTTCTGGTGACTTTGCACGTAGTGCATATCTCACTATCTTCTGTACCAATTCCGTTGCTAAAAATGGCGACATCAGTTCTATCGTTCCATATGTATCCCATGTGGATCATCCAGAACATGACACTATGATTTTCTGTACAGAACAAGGTGTTGCTGACTGTCGTGGTTTGAGCCCAGTGGAAAGAGCTCGTTTGATTATTGAAAAATGTGCTCACCCAGACTACAAACCTATGTTAACTGAATACCTAGAAAAAGCATTAGCTGCAACAAAGAATGCCCATACACCAATGTTGCTTGATGAAGCTCTTTCTTGGCATAAACGCTTCACAGAAACTGGAAGCATGAAAAAATAACCTGTTTTTTTAGGAGGATGATGAAAACATGGCTTACGAAAACTTAAAAGCCCAAATTGCTGAGTACAACAAACTTTGTGACGAAAAATGCGCAAAAACTCCAGAACGTCAAAACTTAAAATACAACCGTGTGTATACACCAGTTGATATTGAAGGCTTTGATTATGAACGCGATTTGGGAATGCCTGGCGAATTCCCTTATACTCGTGGCGTACAACCTACTATGTACCGTGGTCGTTTCTGGACAATGCGTATGTATGCAGGCTTCGCTACAGCTGAAGAATCTAACAAACGTTACCGCTACCTAATCGAATCTGGTGCAACAGGTCTTTCCTGTGCATTCGACTTGCCAACTCAAATCGGTTATGACTCTGATGATGTTATGGCTGAAGGCGAAGTTGGTAAAGTAGGTGTAGCGATTGACTCTTTGGCAGATATGGAAATCTTGTTCGATGGCATCGACCTTGGCAAAGTATCCACTTCCATGACAATCAACGCTCCAGCATCCGTTTTGTTGGCAATGTATATCGCAGTAGCTGAAAAACAAGGTGTACCTTCCACAGAATTGAAAGGTACTATTCAAAATGATATTTTGAAAGAATATGCAGCTCGTGGTACTTACATTTTCCCTCCAAAACCATCTATGCGTTTGATCACTAATATCTTCGAATATTGTTCTCAATACGTTCCAAAATGGAATACAATTTCTATCTCCGGTTACCACATCCGTGAAGCAGGTTCCACAGCAGCACAAGAAATCGCATTTACAATTGCTGATGGTATCGCATACGTAGAAGCAGCTTTGAAAGCTGGTCTTGATGTTGATACATTTGCTGGTCGTCTTTCCTTCTTCTGGAATGCTCATAATAATGTACTTGAAGAAGTTGCTAAATTCCGCGCATCTCGTCGCTTATGGGCAACAATCATGAAAGAACGTTTTGGTGCAAAAAAACCAAAATCCATGATGCTTCGTGTACATACTCAAACAGCTGGTTCCATGTTGACTGCACAACAAGTTGATAACAACATCGTTCGTGTTGCTCTTCAAACTGCAGCTGCTGTAATGGGCGGTACTCAATCCTTACATACAAACTCTCGTGACGAAGCTTTGGCTCTTCCTACAGAAGCATCTGTACAAGTAGCTCTTCGTACTCAACAAATCGTGGCTTACGAATCTGGCTTGGCTGACGTAGTTGACCCATTGGGCGGTTCCTACTATGTTGAAGCTATGACTAACGCTATCTATGACGAAGCTATGGCATACATCAAGAAAATTGATGAAATGGGCGGCGCTGTAGTAGCAATCGAAAAAGGCTACATCCAAAAAGAAATTCAAGAATCCGCTTACAAATGGCAAATGGAAGTTGAATCTGGCTTGCGCACAATCGTTGGTGTAAACAAATTCCAAGTTGAAGAAGAAGCTCCAAAAGACTTGCTTCGCGTAGACGCTTCCGTAGGTGCTAACCAATCTAAGAAAACTCAAGCAGTTCGTGCTAACCGCGATCAAGCCGCAGTTGATAAAGCCTTAGCTGATTTGAAAGCTGGCGCAGCTGACGAATCTGTTAACTTGATGCCATTAATTCTTGCAGCAGTTAAAACATATGCTACTTTGGGTGAAATTTGTAATGTATTGCGCGAAGTATTCGGTGAATACGAAGCTCATTCCACATTATAATATCGGCTGATTTCGGAGGTAATATATCATGGCAGAAAAACGTATTAGAGTAATTGTAGCAAAACCAGGTCTTGATGGTCATGACCGTGGTGCAAAAGTAGTAGCACGCGCACTTCGCGATGCTGGTTTCGAAGTAATCTACACTGGTCTTCGTCAAACACCAGAACAAATCGTTGAAGCAGCACTTTCTGAAGACGTTAATGTAGTTGCATTATCTCTTCTTTCCGGTGCTCACAATACATTGTTCCCTAAAATTGTTGAACTTTTGAAAGAAAAAGGCATGGGGGATGTTCTTGTAATCGGTGGTGGCGTTATTCCTGACGCTGATATCCCTGGCTTGAAAAAAGCTGGCGTAGCGGCAGTATTCACACCTGGCACACCAACTAGCGATATCGTTAACTTTATTAAAGAAAACGTAAAATAATTGCTTGGGGCAGAGAGGGGTGCAACTCGAATAGTTGGCTCCCCTCTATTCCCATATTCGAAGATAGGTGGTGAGGCGAATGGATTTAGTTAAAGGCCTTTTTGAAGGTTCTAGACTAGCCTTAGCACGGTCCATAACAGCTGTAGAAAACGAGTATGATAATGCCATCGATATTATGAAGGCAATTTACCCTAAAACGGGGAACGCACGTATTCTCGGTATTACAGGGGCCCCTGGTGCTGGTAAAAGTACTTTGACCGATAAGGTAGTTAAACATTATTTAGATCAAGGTAAAAAAATCGGCATCGTTGCCATCGACCCAACTAGCCCATTCTCTGGCGGTGCTATCTTGGGGGACCGTATTCGAATGAATGATTTAACATTAAATGAAAATGTATTCATTCGAAGCATGGGCACGCGTGGTAGTCTTGGTGGGTTATCTAAAAAGACTGCAGACGTTGTAAAACTCATGGATGCCTTTGGCATGGATTTAGTAATTATTGAAACTGTAGGCGTAGGTCAATCTGAAGTAGATATTGTAAAAAATGCTGATACTACATTGGTTGTACTGGTTCCTGGTCTCGGTGATGATATCCAAGCTATCAAAGCGGGTATTCTTGAAATTGGCGATGTATTTGCTATCAACAAAGCTGACCGAGATGGTTGCGATCGTTTGAATGTTGAAATCGAGATGATGCTTGACCTAGATTCTCGCGAAGTCAAATGGAGACCTCCGATTAAGCGTACTGTTGCCAGCAAAGATCAAGGTGTAGATGAACTCATCGAAGCCTTGGATGAACATTTTGAGTATCTTGAAGACTCTGGTGAGTTGGATGCTCGCCGGGCAGAACGTACGCGTGATGAAATCATCGCGATGATTAATGAGCAAATTGGTCGTTATGTGGCGGAAAAAATAGTCACTAGCGATGAATTTAATAGCCAAGTGGCAGCTGTAAATGAACGCACGAGCGATCCATATACAGTTGTTAACGGCGTTATGTCAAATGTGCTAAAGTAGACGGCGACTACATAGCATGAGAGATTTAGCCTTATAAAAGGAGATAATCAAAATGGCTTTTAAAGTATTACAAGTGGACCACATCGGTATTGGTGTTAATGATTTAGCAGCAACAAAAGAATTTTATAAAAATGCATTGGGTATTCAACATCTTCCTGAAGATGAAGTTGTTGAAGAACAAAAGGTAAAAGTATCCTTCTTCCCTTGTGGTGATGCTGAACTTGAATTCTTAGAAACTACAACTCCAGATGGCCCTATCGGTAAATTTATCGAAAAAAATGGCGGTCGTGATGGTATCCAACACGTTGCATTGCGCGTTGATAATATTGAAAATGCTATTGCTGATTTGATGGCTAAAGGCGTTCGTATGATTGACGAAAAACCTCGTTATGGTGCAGGCGGCTCCTCAATTGCATTCTTACATCCAAAAGCAACTGGCGGTGTTTTGCTTGAATTATGTCAACGTATGAAATAATACAGTATCCAATTCACATCATTATATATGAGTTGTAGATATACATATACATATAATCCTACGTTATATATTAAATATGTATGCTTCTTGAACTTTATTCATTTATGAAATAAAATGATACTGTAACAAGTTTTATTTGGAGGTGCTATAATGGCAACAGTGCAGGAAAAAATCGAGTTATTGCACGAAAAACTAGCTAAAGTTAAAGCTGGTGGCGGTGAAAAACGCGTTGAGAAACAACATGCTCAAGGTAAAATGACTGCTCGCGAACGCTTGGCTAAATTGTTCGATGATAATTCCTTCGTTGAACTTGATCAATTCGTTAAACATCGTTGTGTTAACTTCGGTCAAGAAAAGAAAGAATTACCAGGCGAAGGTGTAGTAACAGGTTATGGTACTATCGACGGTCGTTTAGTATATGCATTCGCACAAGATTTCACTGTAGAAGGTGGTTCTCTTGGTGAAATGCATGCTGCTAAAATCGTTAAAGTACAACGTTTAGCAATGAAAATGGGTGCTCCTATTGTTGGTATCAACGATTCCGGCGGTGCTCGTATTCAAGAAGCAGTAGATGCCCTTGCTGGTTACGGTAAAATTTTCTTTGAAAATACAAATGCATCTGGTGTTATTCCACAAATTTCCGTAATCATGGGCCCATGTGCGGGCGGTGCTGTATATTCTCCAGCATTGACTGACTTCATCTACATGGTTAAAAATACTTCTCAAATGTTCATCACTGGTCCTGCAGTAATCAAATCTGTAACTGGTGAAGAAGTAACCGCTGAAGATCTTGGTGGTGCAATGGCTCACAACTCCGTGTCTGGTGTTGCTCACTTTGCAGCTGAAAATGAAGATGATTGTATCGCTCAAATTCGTTACTTATTAGGCTTCTTGCCATCCAACAATATGGAAGATGCTCCATTGGTAGATACTGGTGACGATCCAACTCGTGAGGATGAAAGCTTGAATAGCTTGTTGCCAGATAACAGTAACATGCCTTACGACATGAAAGATGTTATCGCAGCTACTGTAGATAATGGCGAATATTATGAAGTACAACCATTCTATGCTACTAATATCATTACTTGCTTCGCTCGTTTTGATGGTCAATCCGTTGGTATCATTGCTAACCAACCAAAAGTAATGGCTGGTTGCTTGGACATTAACGCTTCTGACAAATCTTCCCGTTTCATCCGTTTCTGTGATGCTTTCAATATTCCAATCGTTAACTTCGTTGACGTTCCTGGTTTCTTGCCTGGCACAAATCAAGAATGGGGCGGTATCATTCGTCATGGTGCTAAAATGTTATATGCTTACTCTGAAGCTACAGTACCAAAAATTACTGTCATCACTCGTAAAGCATATGGCGGTTCCTACCTCGCTATGTGTTCCCAAGATTTAGGCGCAGACCAAGTATATGCTTGGCCTACATCCGAAATCGCTGTAATGGGTCCTGCTGGTGCAGCTAATATTATCTTCAAGAAAGACGAAGATAAAGATGCTAAAACAGCTAAATATGTAGAAGAGTTTGCGACTCCTTACAAAGCTGCAGAACGTGGCTTCGTAGATGTTGTAATCGAACCTAAACAAACTCGTCCAGCAGTTATCAACGCTTTGGCTATGCTTGCAAGCAAACGCGAAAACCGTGCTCCAAAGAAACATGGTAATATTCCATTATAATTCGATTCGGTAAACATATCATCGAATTTGGGAGATACCTTTCTTTACTACTTTTTTAGAAAGGGGAATGATTATGGAAGGACAAGCAGTTACTACCAATCCTTGGTTAATCATGGCCATTAATATGACAGTTGTATTTGTTGTGTTGATTCTTTTAGGTATTTTGATGACAATCGTTCATTTGATTGACCCTACTAAGAAGAAAAAAGACGTACCACCAAGTGCACCTGTTGTGGCTCCCGCAGCTACACCGGTGGCTGCACCAAATGCATCTGCTCAAAATGAAGGTGAAGTAGTAGCAGCTATCGTAGGTGCCATTGTGGCGATGGGGTACTCATCTGAACAAATTGCATCTATTCGACCTACAGCAACCAGTGCTAAATGGCGCTTGGAAGGTCGCTTAAGCGGTAGAGGTTAAAATATTTTTAGGAGGCATTTGTAATGAGCAATGCTACAACAACTAACGGTAAAGCTCCATCTCAAGATGTAGTAGCAGTAATCGTTGGTGCATTAGCGGCAATGGGTTATTCCGCTGATCAAATCGCGCATATCCGTCCAATCGTAAGCTACAATTGGAAAATGGAAGGCCGTTTGCGTGGTAATCGATAAGATAATTGGCTAATTTGATAATCCATGGGATTATTCAATTTATATGTGTAAAAATATTTATAAGTTTTGTGTAGAAACTACACATTTTGGAGGAATTTAAGATGAAAAAATTCAACGTTACAGTAAATGGTACAGCATATGATGTAGAAGTTAATGAAGTGAAAGCAGCGGCTCCTGCAGCAGCTCCTAAAGCAGCTCCAGCAGCAGCTCCAGCTCCTAAAGCAGCTCCTGCACCAGCTCCTGCTGCAGCAGCAGCTCCAGTTCCAGCAGGTGCTGAAACTGTAAAAGCTCCAATGCCTGGTAAAATCTTATCTGTAGCAGTATCTGCTGGTCAAGCAGTTAAAAAAGGCGAAACTTTGTTGATCCTTGAAGCTATGAAAATGCAAAATGAAATCGCAGCTCCACATGATGCTGTAGTTTCCGAAGTTCGCGTATCTGCTAACCAAACTGTATCCACTGGTGACGACATGGTTGTTCTTGGCTAATACCAAGTGTTGTATGACGTGGCTGCGCCACGTCATCTAACAATTTTATATTTGTGAAAGGGGAACGCATATGGAGGCTTTTGCTGTTGCGATTCAATCCGTTATTACAGATAGCGGGTTCCTCGCATTTACAACAGGCAATGCTATTATGATTCTTGTAGGTTTGATCCTATTGTATTTGGCATTTGCTAAAGAGTTTGAACCTTTATTGTTGGGTCCGATTGCGTTTGGTTGTATACTTGCTAATATTCCTCGTAATGGTTTCGAAGAAGGCGTTATGGCACTTATTAGCGCAGGTATCTCCCAAGAAATCTTCCCACCTTTAATTTTCCTAGGTGTAGGTGCAATGACTGACTTTGGTCCACTCATTGCTAATCCTAAAACATTGCTTTTAGGCGCTGCCGCTCAAATCGGCGTATTCGTTGCTTTAGGTGGCGCAATGATGCTTGGCTTCACAGCTCAAGAAGCAGCTGCTATCGGTATCATCGGTGGTGCTGACGGCCCTACATCCATTTACTTAGCTACTAAACTAGCTCCTCATTTATTAGGTGCTATCGCGGTTGCCGCATATTCCTATATGTCCTTGGTACCATTGATTCAACCGCCTGTAATGAAATTATTCACTACGCAAAAAGAACGCGAAATTGTTATGGAGCAATTGCGTGAAGTTACACGTTTTGAAAAAATCGTGTTCCCAATTGTTGCAACGATCTTCATTTCCTTATTGCTTCCTTCCATTACATCTCTTTTAGGTATGTTGATGTTAGGTAACTTGTTCCGTGAATCTGGCGTAACTGAACGTTTGTCCGATACTTCTCAAAATGCGTTAATCAATACTGTTACAATCTTCTTGGCAACTGGTACTGGTTTAACAATGAGTGCGGAACATTTCTTAAGCGTACAAACAATTCTTATTATCTGCTTAGGCTTAGTTGCATTTATCGGTGGTACTGCTGGTGGCGTATTATTCGGTAAATTGATGAGCTTAGTAGATGGTGGTAAAACAAATCCACTTATTGGTTCTGCCGGTGTATCCGCGGTTCCAATGGCGGCTCGCGTATCTCAAGTAGTAGGTGCGAAAGCTAACCCAGCTAACTTCTTGCTCATGCATGCTATGGGTCCTAACGTAGCTGGCGTTATCGGTACAGCAGTAGCTGCAGGTACAATGCTTGCTATGTTGTCTAACCACTAATAATTTAATAATTATTCACCCAGGTGTACCTAAATAGGTACACCTATTGGTGAATCAAAAAGCCCTTGGTCATTATGTAATCATACATAAAAAGGGAATATTTGCAATAAATGCTTTTCAGATCGGTCATTAGGTGATTAGCAAGATTTCACAGAATAACCTTCTAGTGCTTTATATATAGTAGAGGTGGTCACTTGTTATCAATTGAATTAAAAATACTGATTTGTTTTATATGGGCATTTATTGTTTTTTTTATTACAGCGCTGATTATCGGTAATAAAGGCAAAGCTAAGTGGTTTCAACAAAGAACAAAATATTCTTGGTTTAATCGTCGAGGATTTTTAGGTGAAACTTTATTATTTGGGTATCCTAAAACAAGAGAGGGATATGGGATTACTTTTTTGATGGCTTCTGCCATTGGTATCGTAGGTTATATTTTATACCTATTATAACTATATCAGTGCATTTCTCTGAAGGGAGATGATGATGTATGGGTACTGCAGAACAAACCTTAATCGTCCTTGCAGTCATGGCTGTTTTATTCGTTACGGAAATTATTCCTCTAGCTATTACTTCTTTAGGCGGCGCAATTACATTAGGCCTTATGGGTATTATTACTCCTAAGGTTGTATTCTCTGGTTTATCTGATAGTACAGTTGTGTTGTTTGCAGGCATGTTCGTTGTTGGTGCTGCATTATTCTACACTGGTTTGGCTCAAAAAATTGGGGAAACCGTAGTATCTCATGCAGGGACTAGCGAAAATGGCTTGATGCTTGCGATTATGCTCGTAACAGCTACCATGTCCGCATTCTTATCTAATACTGGTACAACAGCTGCGTTACTTCCTGTGGTTGTTGGTATCTGTGCTGTTGCTAAGATTCCTGCATCTCGCCAATTAATGCCTTTAGCATTTGCTGCAGGTATCGGTGGTATCATTACAATGGTTGGTACACCACCTAATATCATTGTAAGTGGTACATTATCTAAATTTGGCATTGAACCATTTGGTTTCTTTGAATTTGCTTGGATTGGTATTCCTTTGACTGTTGCTACTATCGTATTCATGATGCTCGTTGGTAAACATCTATTACCTAAACATGAAATTACTGATGCTGGTGATGTTGAACAAGAAGTAGCTGCTGAAGATATTTCTAACGATCCTAAGAAACAATTATACTCTGGTCTTATTCTTTTAGGTGTAATCATTGCTATGATTTTAGGGGATCCTCTAAAAACATATTTTGGTATTAATTTACCATTGAGCATGGTTGCAGTTATTGGCGCAATGCTTTGCGTATTAACTGGTTGCTTGAACGAAAAACAAGCTTACACATCTATTGACTGGGTAACAATCTTCTTATTCGCTGGTATGATGCCAGTGGCAACTGCACTTGACCAATCTGGTGCAGGTAAAATGATTGCTGATGCAGTAATCGGTGTTATGGGGTCTGATCCTAGCCCTTACTTTGCAACAGCAGTATTATTTGCATTGTCTTGTATCATGACTCAATTCATGTCTAACACTGCATCTTGTGCATTATTGGCACCTATCGGTATCTCCATTGCTCAAGGTATGGGCGCTGACCCTCATGCAGTATTGATGGCTATCGGCGTTGCTGCATCTTGTGCATTCGGTACACCTGTAGGTACACCTCCAAATACACTAGTACTTGGTCCTGGTCAATACAAATTTACAGATTATGTAAAAGCCGGCGTTCCATTGATTTTAGTTTGCTTCGTAGTAAGCTTAATTATCATTCCAATGGTATGGCCATTCTTCCCTGGTAAATAATAGGGAATAGGTTACTCTACTATACAAGCACACACGAGGTCGAATCGTAAGATTCGGCCTCGTTTTTTATGATTTTAGTCTATATGATTTTAATATAGATTACATATAAGTGTAATCAAAAGCAATATGAATTAAACTAATTTGCATGATTAATTTTACACAATTGACTACATCGAAAAAATATGATATAGTATATTGTGTAAGATATAATAATGTAATGTTGAATAAGGAGGTCATCTATGACAAAAGAAAGATTTAACATGTTAGTTGGTTCTATTGGTGCATTTATTGGTGTATTTGTATTTTTAGCCTATATCCCACAAATAATTGCTAATCTTCATGGTCAACCTAGTCAACCATGGCAACCATTATTTGCAGCAGTATCCTGTTTGATCTGGGTATTATATGGTTGGACAAAATCACCTAAACGTGATTATATTTTAATCGTACCAAACCTTGCAGGCGTTATTTTAGGTACACTAACATTCTTAACATCTTTCTAAGTGCTATAAGAAAAAATAGTATTATTGTTATATAGTGAATAATAGTAAAGATATTACTTTACTTTATAAATATAAATGAGGTCGAATCGTATGATTCGGCCTTTTTTAGAGTGAAGTTTATATGTTAGATTAAAATATAGATAAGCGTTAAATCTGTTGTAATAAAAAAATAGTTTTTATGATAATAAATATTGATAATTGAATTCCTAGTATAATAGTACGTATTTTAATTGAAATGATAATTAGTGCATTCTCAATTATTGATTATTAAACTCAATTACATAAATGAAAAGAAATATCAAAATACATATAAATATAGGCTTTTTATGATAAAAAGGAACAATTATTATGCAAAATATTATATAATTTTTTATCATTTTCATTTGACTTTCAATTTGAACTGTGTGATAATGAGAACATAAGTTGAGGCAAGTGCCTTTCTAAATGATAATAAAAAGTTCTGATTTATATTTTGATGGAGGTCCTAATTATGAGAGTTATTGCTGATGGTTGCATTAAATGTGGTTCTTGCGCATCTGTTTGCCCAGTTTCCTGCATTACTGAAGGCGAAACTAAATACGAAATTGGCGATGCTTGCATCGATTGCGGTTCTTGCGAATCCGTTTGCCCAGTTTCTGTAATTTCCGCTGAGTAATCACAAATAAAACACGCCCCTCATTGAGGGGCTTTTTATTTTGCCTAAATTTGCGTAACTTAGTATAATAGGACTATTAAGAATTATATTATAGTAAGGGAGTTAATCTTGTTTTATACAGTACTTATCATTTGGTTATTATTGGACCAATTAACTAAATATTATGTAATGAATCATTTTTTGTTAGGTGAATCTTTACCTGTTATTCCTAATGTATTTCATTTTACCTATATTATTAATCGCGGTGCAGCCTTTGGCATGTTAGCGAATCAACGATGGTTTTTCTTACTAGTAGCTTTTATTCTATTAGCTGTTTGTGCTTTTTATTGGAAGCTATTAGCTAAGGGCCATTGGACTTTGCAAATCGGGTCAGCCTTATTAGTCGCAGGTGCTATTGGTAATGGCATTGACCGATACATGATTCATGGGGTAGTGGACTTTTTTGATTTTCGTGTATGGCCTATTTTTAATGTGGCAGATATTGGTATTTGTATAGGTGTAGCTTTTGTTGTATTTTATTTGTTTTCATTGAAAGAGGACCATGAATAGCTTTCATTATCAAAGCCCTTTATAAATCATTGACTTGATTCGTCAATAAATATATATCTTATACTTGACTCAAAGAGGAATAGAGGATGAATGAATATATTGTAAATGCTGAGCAAGAAGGCATTAGACTAGATGTGTTTTTAACTGAACAGATGGAAGGATCTCGTAGCTATATTCAAAGTTTAATTAAAGGTGGTCATGTTACAGTAGGTGGTAAAGTAGGGAAAGCTAATCTTCGGCTTACACCTGATACTGTCATTCATGTAGAAATCCCAGAGCCTGAATCGATTGAGGTTAAACCTGAGGATATCCCTTTAGATTATTTATACGAAGATCACGATATTGTTATTGTTAATAAACCTCGTGGCATGGTGGTGCATCCTGCAGTAGGGAATTATTCTGGAACCCTTGTAAATGCTCTATTATTCCATTGTAAGGACCTATCAGGCATTAATGGTGAAATTAGGCCAGGTATTGTGCATCGCTTAGATAAAGATACGTCTGGTGTTATGATGGTGGCAAAAAATGATGCAGCACACATTGGCCTAGCAGAGCAAGTAAAAGCACATTCTGCAAGACGTACGTACTGGGCGCTAGTACAAGGCAATATTGTAGAAGAAAAGGGGACTATAAAGGCGCCTATTGGACGCCATCCTAAGGACCGTATGAAAATGGCTGTTGTCTTTGAAAACAGTAAAGATGCAGTAACACATTTTAAAGTATTGGAGCGTTATGGTCATCAAACATTGGTTGAATGTAATTTGGAGACTGGCAGAACCCATCAAATTCGTGTTCACTTTGCTCATATTGGACATCCTGTTGTTAATGACCCATTTTATGGATATAGACGTATGGATTTTCCTATAGAAGGGCAAGCATTACATTCTAAATCGTTAGATGTTAAACACCCTATTACAGGTGAAGAAATGCACTTTGAAGCACCGGTACCAGCTGACTTTGAGGCGTGCTTAGAATTTGCTAAGACCTACCGTGAAGATAAACGAAAATAGTCTAAATGTTTACATTGATTGTTTAAGTACTTATTTTTACTACTTATTTGGATATAGGGGCATAGAACAATCCTATGCTGTAAGGGCGTATATATGGAAAAGAAACGCTTACTAATGGATCAAGACGCTATAATGCGTGCGATTCGTCGTATTAGTCATGAAATTTTAGAACGCAATAAAGGTTTATCTAATGCGTTAATTGTAGGTATTGAACGGCGTGGTGTCATTTTGGCAAAACGTTTACAAGCGGAAATTGAGCGTATAGAAGGTATTCATATTGATTGTGAGTCTTTGAATGTTGCAGTGTATCGTGATGATCGTGATGCTCGTCCTAAAGAGGGGGAACCGTGTACGATTGATACAACGGAAAAGACAATTATTCTTGTAGATGATGTTTTGTATACGGGCCGTACCATCCGTGCTGCTTTAAATGCATTAATGACGGCTGGCAGACCAAGATCTATTCAATTGGCCGTCCTCGTCGATCGTGGTCATCGTGAATTGCCTATACGAGCGGACTATGTAGGTAAAAATATTCCTACATCACATCTTGAAAGTGTACGCGTTGCCGTCGCTGATCTGGATGGTGAAGAAGGGGTTACAATACAGGAATAATCTGTATTGTAACCCCTTATTTTTTGAGTATTATCATATAATAAGATGATTATCTTAATAAAATTAAATTATTTGACTCTTATATTTATGTGCAGAATGTTTCTACCAGATCGTAGTTCTGCTTATTTTATGTATTGTGGCGTATAGGTGTAGTCCATATGACCTATTCGTTTAACTTCATTATGTAAGCATAAGGCCTGTATATCTGTAGCTAATGTATCGATTTGATGCATCGTTTGTCCCAACGTATTTAATTCATTAGGTGCTTTGGCCCATTTTTGAATAAGTGGTATTTCAAAATCATTTCGAAGCCATTGACGACCTCTATCGTTGAAGGCTAGCAAGCGAGCATATTGTGGCGCTTCCTGTATAGCACTTTGTAGTAAATCTTTTTGTATTCCTAAGGTGAGATAGGCTCCCATTCGTTGTAAACGGGCATAGGTATAGCGCTTTGATTTTATTTGCTTCATAGCCAAGTTCCACGTAGGTTGTTGGGCCGCTTTGGACCATAAGTGTTCAATGCCTTCGTTGAACTCTCCAAAGCTTTCTAGCTCCTTAGTTGAAGTACGACGACTTAAGGTATGGACCATATCATAGTAGCGGTTATAGTTTACATAAGCACCATTAGAAATTATATTAGTCATATCGTCTGCAATAGTTTTAGGAACGATTGACTGAAGTTGTAATTTTATTTTACTATTTAGTGCATTTAATTTTGTTAATGTAGTTGCAGTTGCAGTTGAATTTGAATTTGTACTTGTCGTTGTATCTATATCTGTAAAAGTGTAGATACTATTTTTATTACAATTGTTACTACCTGTAGCCATTTCTGTTATGAGTTTACGCAATGCTGTACCAGAAGGAAAATCTTTTGTAATATTCGCGTCGTGATGATCTGATGTGCGTAAGATTGGTATATATTTTAAGGAAGGATAATAGGTAAGTCCTGCCCGAATATATTCAAGTCCTAACAGTGCATTAGGGGTGTTGAGCATCTCTGTATTAAGGGCTTTACGGAAGGCAGAGCCATAGGACATGCCTTCGTTAATATAGGTCCGTAATACTATTTGAGTACTTTCACAATCCATACGTTTAGTTATATCAACGAGTGTATCTAGATCAGCCGTTTCAGAACCAAAGGAGAGTGCATCGATATGTAAAGCTTTTACCATGCGAATAGCGCCTGTTCCAAACAGTTGTGCACTACCCAAAGAATAGAGTGTAGGTAGCTCGATAACGATGTCTGCACCACCGAGAATAGCCCAACGAGCACGGTCAAATTTAGAAAAAATAGCAGGTTCTCCTCGTTGTACAAAGGAACCACTCATGATACAAATGCGCAGCGCTTCAGGATGCTCTTGTGCTAAGGTATGTAATTGATGCGCATGTCCATTGTGAAATGGATTATATTCACAGATGATACCGATTGTTTTCATAGTGACTCCTTTCATTATTGTTAGTGTAACAAAGCGAAGAAATGCTGTAAACTACATTTCATGATATCCATATAAAAGGCTTGTTTATAGAAATGATGTTATGTGTAAATATTAAGTTTAGTATAGATTTTCTTGACACTATAGGCTATAATTAACTGTAAATGCTGAATTGATGTGAGGTATATGATGAAACAAAATTGGAAACGTACATTACAAGGGACTCTGCTCGGTGCTGTGCTGCTAGCAATGGCGGGATGTGGCTCTACAAATGTAATGGATACATATAGTTTTGGCCATCAAGTTATCCGTGTTGGTCAATCTGAAATTACCATTGCCTTGCCTTATGAAATGGGTAAAAGTACAAAAAATATGACTGATGATGGGTATCCAATTGATATTTATGGTTCCGTTACAGAACATATGGTGATTGAAGTTGAAGCATTGCGTGCTGGTGACAATAAACCATTGCCTACGGTTGATGAGTTTTTAAATCGCAGCAAGTCTGAATTCACGAAGATGGGCGCAACCATCAAGGAAGAATCTGTAGCTTTACAAGGTACATCTGCAAAGAAGCTTGATGTGACGTATACAACACAAGGGCAAACATTTAGCTTTTCTCAATACGTATTCTTAGATCATGGCGTATTGTGGAATATAATCTACCAATATCCTGAAAAGGATCAGGTAGGTGCTGATATCAGCAAAGAAATTCAAAACAAGATTCAAGTTACACAACAGAAAGAGGGTTAATCGATGAACGTATTAGTAGTTAACTGCGGTAGTTCTTCTTTGAAATATCAATTACTTGATATGACAACTGAAACAGAATTGGCAAAAGGCCTTTTTGAAAAGATTGGTGATCAAGATGCTATCTTCACTCACAAACGTCCTAATGCAGATAAATTAGAACGCGTTGAACCAATTTTGAACCATAAAGAAGCGCTTCGTATTTTGCTAGATATTTTAGTTGATGCTGAATTTGGTGTTATCTCTTCGATGGATGAAATTGATGCTGTAGGTCACCGTGTAGTACACGGCGGTGAAAAATTTGCTGATTCCGTATTGATTACACCAGCAGTTATGGAAGCGTTGGAAGAATGTGCTTCTCTTGCACCATTACATAACCCACCAAACATTCAAGGTATTGAAGCTTGTGAAGCTATTATGCCGAGTGTACCTCAAGTTGCTGTATTTGATACTGCATTCCATCAAACTATGCCAAAAGAAGCATATATGTATGCGCTTCCTTACTCTTATTATGAAGATTATGGTATTCGTCGTTACGGCTTCCATGGTACGTCCCATAAATATGTAGCACAACGTTGTGCAGAATTAATGGGTAAACATATGACTGATCTTCGTATCATCACATGCCACTTGGGTAATGGTTCCTCTGTGGCTGCTATTAAAGGTGGTCGCTCCATCGATACTACAATGGGCTTTACTCCATTGTCCGGTTTGATCATGGGTACGCGTACAGGTGATATTGACCCTGCTATCGTTCCATTCTTGATGGAAAAAACAGGTATGACCTATGAAGAAATCGATAGAGTTATGAATAAAGAATCCGGTGTATTAGGGATTTCTGGTGTATCCAATGACTTCCGTGTGATTGAAGAAGCTGCTGCTAACGGCAATAAACGCGCACAATTGGCATTGAATATGTTCCATTACAAAGTTCGCCGTGTAATCGGTGCCTTTGCTGCTGTTATGGGCGGTGTAGATGCTATCATCTTTACTGCTGGTATTGGTGAAAACGGTATTGGTAACCGTGATGCAATCTGTAACGGTTTGGAATATTTAGGTACTCGTATTGATTCTGAACGCAATAATGTTCGTGGTAAAGAACAAGAAATCAGTGCTGAAGGCTCTAAGGTTAAAATCTTTGTAATTCCTACAAACGAAGAAATCATGATTGCTCGTGATACTCAACGTATTACAGCAGCGTTGAAAAAATAATATAGTTCGCATCTGAACTGAGTGACTAATAGAGTCATAAAACCCCGTCTATATCTCGGATATGGACGGGGTTTTTGTAGTTTTTATGCATAGAATATCTTATAATAGGATGTATAGTTATTAATTAGTGATTTCTTTAAAAGGGGTAAAGCATGACAGTATTATATGAAGAAAAATCTCAGCGCACCAGAAGTGCAGAGTTATTGGTAGTATTTTTTGTGATTTTATTGTTGTGTGCAGCAGCTTATACAACGTATCGCAGTATTCAATTACATACGGTTTTATTAGCTGAGTATTTTATTGAAATCATGGCCATCATTGTTATGGTTAAACAGGCTGTTAGTAGATATACATATATTTTGACAGATACAAAGCTTGTGATTGAAGAGCACTCTATCTTTAGAAATCGTCATTTTGAAGTAGATTATAACATGATTGATGGGGTGTTCAAGTTTGAACGTGAGTTGTTGACAAATATTAAATACCGCTATAAATATAGAAAATGTTCTACCTCTGACCCGCGCCCGATTTGGTCTCTTGTGTATTCTATTGTAGATGGAAATAAAGTTAAAAATGGCCGTTTGTTGTTGAAAGCCGACGATAGATTCTTTGAAATATTAGAAGAGCATGTGCCTGGCCGTATTCGTGTGCCTCAAGCGGATATCGTATTTTATGCGGCGGTGCGAGCTGATGCGGTAAAACATGGGGAAGATGTACAAGAATATTATGAAAGATTAATTTCTTCTGAAGAAGATAAAGGAACAACTATGTAAAGGATGGTAAGTTCTGGGGGATAGGCAGGATAGTTTGGTTATACCAAGAATTTTATGTACAAGTTTTTTAATACGAAGGAGCGTATATGGCTGGATTATATTTGGCGAGTCAATCACCACGTAGAACTGAATTATTAACACAGGTTGGGATTGATCATACTGTTGTATCCAGTACTTATGAGGAATCTAATGAGGGTTACGACAACCCTATTGAAATGGTGAAAGCCCAAGCATTAGGTAAGGCTCGTTGTGCTGAAGGTGTTCCTGACAGAAGTATTGTGTTAGGCGCAGATACTATTGTTGTCCTTGATAATAAAGTATTAGGAAAGCCATATGATGAATCCGATGCACGCCATATGTTGGAGCATTTATCGGGTAGAGCACATTCTGTAATCACTGGAGTCGCGTTACTCATCAAAGGGGAGGAGATAGTTTTTCACAATGAAACAAAAGTATATTTTAAACAATTAGCACCCTTTGAAATCGAGTCTTATATTGCTAGTGGGGAACCGATGGATAAGGCTGGAGCTTATGGCATCCAAGGAAAAGGTGCATTATGGGTAGATAAAATAGAGGGCTCTTATACTAATGTGGTAGGGTTACCAGTTGAACATGTATACGAGGAACTGTGCAAGGCGTTAGGGGCAAAATAGTACTAGCGTATTAGACAGATAGTGATATAATTGGCTGTGCTGTGCTGTGCTGTGCTGTGCTGTGCTGTGCTGTGCTGTGCTGTGCTGTGCTGTGCTGTGCTGTGCTGTGCTGTGCTGTGCTGTGCTAAATAATTTTTAAGAGAGTAGATGTGTTTATTGTTTGATTTACAAATGGTGTTATCTATTTGAATGGAGAGATTCTATGGAAGTACCAACAGTAAGTGTAAAAGATATGCTACCATTCCAGCGCCCGCGAGAAAAATTTCTCGCCTTAGGCCCTTCACATATGGCAATGGAGGAGTTGTTGGCTATTTTATTGCGTACAGGGGTAAAGGGGCAATCTGCGATTTCTTTGGCAAGTGATATCGTACAATCCTTTGATGATGGTGTATATGGTCTTAACCGAATGACCGTAGATAATCTAACCAAAATCAAGGGTATTGGTAGAGATAAAGCAGTGACGCTATGCGCAGCACTTGAAATGGGTAGGCGTCTAGGGGAGCTTAAGATTAAAGAGACTTATGAAGATTTTTCGCAACCTTTTGTAATAGCTCAATATGTGATGGAACGACTGCGGCATGAAGATGTGGAACATGTGTGGGCTGCCATGCTAACATCTCGAAATAAGCTTATTCAGTTGGAACATATCTCTAATGGTGGATTGGTATCAAGCCTTGTAGAGCAAAGAGCAGTATTTAAAAAAGCTATAGCATGCAATGCGGCGGCGATTATTCTAATCCATAACCACCCGTCAGGTGATAGTAGACCAAGTGATGAAGATATACGGCTAACGAAAATGTTTGTTAGTGCTGGTCAATTTATGGGGATTCCTGTACTCGATCATATTGTTATAGGGGATAATGAATTTACGAGCCTCAGCGAAATTGGTAAATTGAGCTGAGCCTAAATAAACTGAACAAAGCCAAGTAAGATTATTAAAAGCACTCATTTTGAACTATACCTAATTTTGACGCATGGGTAAGTTCCTATAAATGAGTGCTTTTCCTTATTGTGTATGAGATTATATGTATGAAGTTATGTAATTTTTATGTATGACTTATGAGTACAAGGATTATGCGTTATCTGTGCTTTTAACAAAAGGAAAGGTACTGATATCAATGGAAAAAGTCGCGTTATATATGGTAAAATGGAATGATGATGTAATGAAGGAGAAATTACTATGAGTTCCATTTTACCTACTCTAGGAAAAGATGTAAGTATAGATATTGGTTCCATACAAACGCGCCTCATGGGGGGGACGCGAGGGACTGTTATAAGCGAACCATCGATTATAGCAACTGATACAAAACAAGAAAAAGTAGTAGCCGTTGGTGATGAAGCGGCGCGCCTCGTATTGCGCATGCCCGATATGTGGCGTCCGTTAACGCCTTTAAAGGATGGATTTATCGTTGACTATCGTGTTATGCATACTATGCTTAGCTACTTTCTTAATAAGGTGTCTAATGCGTTGCGTCGAGCCCGCGTTGTCGTAGGGGTTCCTTGTGGCATGACCGATGTTGAGCAACGAGCTATGATGGATGCTGTTATTCAAGCTGGTGCTCGAGAGGTATTCCTCATTGAACGACCTGTGGCAGCTGCTATTGGTTGTGGTGTGCCTATCTTTGAAGCGCAAGGATCTATGGTTATTGACATCGGTGGTGGCACTATTGATATGGGGATTGTTTCTTTAGGTGGTATCGTAGATAGCAAAACAATTCGTTTTGGTGGTTCTGATATTAATAATGCCTTATTGCGCTATGTGCGTGAGTGTTTTGGCGTTATCGTATCTGATGAGACCATATTAGATATTAAGCATACATTAGGTACAGCTATCGCTCCTTTAGAGGATGCAGAGTATGCCTTTCAGGGGCGCGATATGATGAACGGCTTAGGTAGACGTTGTGTGATTCATCAATCTGAAGTGTACCAAGTTGTAAATGAATGTTTGATAGGACTCTTGGATGAGGTTAAGCAAATGATTCGTGCTACGGCACCAGAAATCGTGGCTGATATTATGCAACATGGCATATGGCTTACTGGCGGTACGGCAAGACTATCTGGCTTAGCGGATCGGATTGGTACTGAAGTAGGTGTACCTGTTCACGTTCCTGAAGCACCTGAAACAAAAGTTGTGGTAGGCCTTAATGGGGCCTCATCTGATTTGGTGAGCTTATCGCGTTTTATTGTAAATTCTAAGAATAGAAAGGGCCGAGACTAGCATGATACAGTCAGATAAAAAGTTAATTATCATCGTTGTCATTGGTTGTATCCTAATGGCATTGCTCGGCTTTGCGTGGAAGCAACGGACTAGTATTCCCTTTGTTACGGTTACCCTTGAAGGAATTACAACGCCTTTCTCTTATGGGTCAGCTCGTTTATTAGAGGGCGTCCAAACTAGCTTTACAGTACTTAATAATGCTATTTTCTCTACTATCGAACGTGAAGAGGAAGCATCTCGTAAAGCTACATTGGAACAAAAGGTAGTTAACTACGATGAAGTAGTAGCAGAGAATATTCGCCTTCGTCAGCTTTTAAACTATAAGAGTAGCCATCCAGAATTCTCCATGACCCTAGCAGGTATCATTACAAAGGATTACGGTACTTGGACAAATACTTTCACCATTGATAAAGGGAGTGAAGAAGGTATGGCAGTTAATATGGCTGTTGTTGTACCTAGTGGTGTCGTTGGTTTTATTACAGATGTATATCCGCATTCTGCTCGCGTTCAAACCATTCTTGATCCGCGTAGCGCAATAGGTATCCTTGTACAACGACCTGAATCTCGTTTGTCTGGCGTTGTAAAAGGTAATGGCAATACACCTCGTACACCATCTATGGTAAATATTGCTCGCGATGGTGATGTATTGGTAGGTGATAAGTTGATTACCTCTGGATATGGAGGCATTTATCCGAAAGGTCTACCTGTTGGCAACGTGCAATCTATCGAAAATGATTCGGAAGGATTTGTTAAAAATGCGGTAGTCACACCGAGTGTAGATTTTCATCGTTTAGAAGAAGTTTTTGTGCTTACCTCGTCTTCTCTAAGTGCACCACAAAAACCAGAACTTGAACCTAAACTTGTGCCTCAAACACAACGAGATCAAGTAGAGGGTGCAAAGGGGGCCGTTAAACAATGATGCGTCTAGCTTTAGTTCTCTCTGGATTTTTAATATATTTTATACAAGCGCAATTATTGCCTACTATTTTTCATACAAATTGGTTACCAAACTTAATTTTGACGATAATTGTTATGATTACTTTATTTAAAGGTCGTCGTATGGGGCTGATATCCGCTGTTGTTGGGGGTATCGTACATGATGTATTGATATCTAACTTTTTTGGGCTCCATCTATTCCCTTACGTAATTGTGGTATACCTACTATCTGCCGTAAAGCATCGTATCTATGAAGAACGCTGGTATTGGTCTAGCGGTATAGTAGCTATTTGTACGCTACTAGATGGCGTTATTCGTAGCTTTATGATATTAGCTAGTGGTGGCGATTTGCACTTTGGACTATACTTGTGGCATATGGTATTACCCGTGATGTTCTGGAATGGCTTGTTAGGCGCTATTGTGCATGGTTTGTTATGGCGTAAAGATGATGAACAACAAGGTTATATTTGGTAAGGATTAAGGGGGTGAAAGAGTGCTTGAAGGCCTCTATAAACGAAGAAAAACGAATCGCTTTGATGTACTCTTTTACATTGTAGCCGGCATATTTATAGTCTTGGCATTACGCCTGATGTCGTTGCAAATCTTGTCTGGTGGTTATTACCAAGCTAAGGCAGAAGGCAACCGTTTGCGCATGGTATCCATGACAGCTGCTCGTGGTATTATGTACGATCGAAATGGTCAGATCTTAGTAGGTTCTAGACCGGCATACACTATCTCCATTTTGCCTACGGGGAAGGCTCTAGACGAAGGTGAAGTTGCTAAGTTGGCAACTTTGCTGAAAATTAAACCAGAAGATATTACAAAAAAGGTAAATGATCATAAATATGGTTATGAGCCAATTCGTATTGCTAATGATATTTCTATGGATGTAGTTACAAGCATCGAAGAGCATCGTCATGAATTACCAGGTGTTACCATAGATGTAGAACCACTTCGCTATTATCCATATGAAACGATGGCTTCTCAGCTCTTTGGTTATGTGGGTGAAGTGAGCGAAGAAGAATTAGAAGAGCTAAAACAGCAAGATCCAAATACCCTTATTAGTGGTGGTACTATTTTAGGCCGTTCTGGTCTTGAAAAACTATATGATTCCATCTTGCGTGGTACTGATGGTGGTAAACAGGTAGAGGTTGATGCTACAGGCCGACCGGTTGCGGAGGTAGATAGAAAGCATACAGTGCCTGGATCTAATATCCATTTGACAATAGATGCAAATCTACAAAAGGCTGCTGAAGAAGCTGTTAAGAACCAATTAGAACAGTTGCGTGCCCAAGGCATTCCAGCTCAAGGAGCTGCTGTAGTAGCAATGGATCCAAATACGGGTGCCATTTTGGCCATGGTCAGCGCCCCTGAGTTTAATCCTAACTGGTTTGCGAAAGGGATTACAACGGCACAGTGGAATCAATTGAATAACGATAAGAATCATCCATTTGATAATAAGGTTATTTCTGGTGAATATCCACCAGGTTCTCCGTTCAAGATTATTACAGGTACGGCGGCTTTAGACCTGAAAAAGGTTACCCCTGAAGAAATGATTTTTGATAGTGGTAAACATTGGCTTATCGATAAACGAAATGCAGAAGGTGAAGCATTAGGGTGGCTTAACTTTAATAAAGCTCTTGCAAAATCAGATAATGTTTACTTCTATGAAATGGGCAATCGCGTTGGCATAGAAGGACTTGTAAAATATGCTGGCTACTTTGGTATTGGCGAAAAGACAGGCATCAATCTTGTTGGTGAGGCCTCTGGTAATATGGCAAGTCCTGCTTATAAACGCAAAGTGTATGATGAAGATTGGTATTTAGGTGAAACCTTTGATGCGGCCATAGGTCAGTCTTTTACCTTGGTGACGCCATTACAAATGGCTGTTATGCTCAGTGAAGTAGCAAATGGTGGCATTAAATACCGCCCATATGTGGTGAGCCGTATTGATAATAAGGATGGCACGCCAAAAGAAATCTTTGGCCCAGACAAGCTCGGTATTTTACCTGTACCAAAAAATATTATGGATCTTGTTCGCGAAGGCTTGCGTGACGTTACTAATGAAGGTGGTACAGCAGGGGAGTTGTTTAAAGGATTCCCTATTGATGTAGCTGGTAAAACGGGTACTTCAGAGAATGCACATGGCAGAGATCACGGCTGGTTTGTAGCCTATGCACCATATGATAAGCCACAAATTGTAGTGGTTGCACTTGTTGAGCAAGGTAGCTTTGGTGCTGGGTCGGCAGGGCCTATCGTACGAGATATATTGGCTGCGTACTTCAATGTACCAGTGAATAAGAAATCTAATGATACAAATAGTAAGAGCAATAAGGAAACTGCTACGGGGACAAGTATTAATAAAGGGCAAAAACCTCAGAATGCGGTAACTAGTGGACAACCAAGAAAGGATTAGTATGGGCGAGATAATCGGCGTTGTATCCGGTAAGGGGGGCGTAGGTAAGACTACGATTACCGCTTGCTTGGGTTCAGCCTTAAGCAATGCAGGGCATCACGTATTGCTCTGTGATGGAGATTTTGGATTGCGCGATTTAGACCTTGTGTTAGGAGTGGCAAATGAAATTATTTACGACGCATTAGATGCGAGCGAAGATAAAGACTATATGGATGATGCCATCGTATCAATTGCTGAAAACTTAGATTTTCTACCAGCTAGCCAAAGTGCTCGTTGGGAAGATATAGGTCGTAAAAAATATAAAAAATTAGTTCGTCGCCTCTCTGAGACATATGACTATATTTTAATTGATGCTCCTGCTGGTATCGGTAAGGGCATAGAGTCTATTTTAGAATTAGTAAATCGCTGCATCGTGGTGACGCATCCTTTATGGGTGTCCTTACGTAATGGGGCGCGCATGATTCAAGTATGTCAAGAACATAATATTCGTGATTATGCTATTGCTTTTAATGCAGTACCTATCAATGGAGAGAATATCAATTTATATGATATGTTAGAAGTCCTTCGCGCTGAATATGTAGGGGCTATAATCCCTTATGATGAGGATATTTTGACCTATACACAAGATGGTCGTTTGTTAGAATTTGTTTCTAGCGAACTAAAAGCTATGTTAGCACCTCTTGTTGATTATGTAACTACCGGTGAGTGTTGGGAAGACTACGATGTACAAAAGCACTTCGATGCTTATGTAACTAAGAAAAAAACATCGAAGGAGCAAGATAGTACACCAAGTCTTGCAACAGTAGGTGAGTCTATTTTTGAGGATTCTAACAATGTTCATTACATTAATCGTGGCGGTTGGACCACGCAACGCTTATTGGTGCAAGGGAAACAAAGCTTGTGGCGCCGTAGCAAGTTGAAATAGGTGATATGATGTGGCGTAAAATATGGACAGATAGCGATTGGACTATCATCATATGTACTATATTACTTGTCGGAATTGGTCTTACAGCTATTGGTAGTGCTACCCATGTGAATCACGAGGCTATTGGTTTTGGTAGTCTAGTGATAAAACAACTCGTATTCTTTTTAGCAAATATAGCTGTCGTTATAGGTATGCAATTTCTAGATTATCATCGCCTTAAAGGGTGGGGGAATATGATTTATGTGATTACCATGCTTATGTTAATCGCAGTCATGGTAGTTGGTACCTCCGCACTAGGTGCACAGCGTTGGATTCAATTGGGGCCAATTACTATTCAGCCTTCAGAGTTTTCTAAACTATTGATGATTATCTGTATGGCTAAAATGCTAGAACCGCACATTGGCAAGTTAGATACCTTTAAATCTCTATTAATGCCAGTGTTATATGTAGGGATTCCTATCCTACTCGTATTTTTACAACCTGACTTGGGGACATCCCTGGTATATATTGCTATATTTGTAGGGATGCTCTTTATATCTGGTATCAAAACAAAGCTTATAAAAATCATTGCGAGTGTGGCTTTATTCTTGATGCCTTTGGGTTGGTTTGTGCTAAAAGAATATCAAAAACAACGTATTCTAGTATTTTTAAATCCAGATATTGATCCTTTCGGTTCTGGCTATCATATCATTCAGTCTAAGATTGCTATCGGGTCGGGTATGATTTTTGGTAAAGGTATCTTTAATGGCACTCAAAGTCAGTTGAACTTTTTACCAGAAAATCATACGGACTTTATCTTCTCTGTAATTGGCGAAGAATTTGGTTTTGTGGGATGCATTGTAGTATTGCTATTATTGTTTATGCTTATTTATCGCAGTATTCAAATAGCATATACCTGCAATGATAATTTTGGTATGTTATTAGCAACGGGTATCGGTACGATGTTTGCCTTCGAGGTGCTCGTAAACGTAGGCATGACGATTGGTATCATGCCTGTAACGGGGATACCATTGCCATTCCTTAGCTATGGCGTTAGTGCGCTAACAACTAATATGCTGAGCATTGGTATTTTATTAAATATCGCTAGACAGCGGACAAAATATATATTTTAATATCCTTTCATAGGATTGATTGTGAAAGAAGTCTTTCATTAAAGACGGAGGATGTATGATTCAATTAGATACGTCATGGTTACAACATGTCCAAAAGCCAGCTCGTTATACGGGCGGCGAATACAATAGTATCGTGAAAGATCACAGTACTGTTGATGTAACTATGGCTTTAGGTTTTCCCGATGTGTACGAAGTGGCCATGAGTCATTTGGGCATCAAGATTTTGTATGGTCTCGTAAACCGTCGTGAAGATGCGGTAGCAGAGCGTGTATTTGCACCGTGGCATGATATGGAAGAGGAGATGCGGAAGCGTAATATTCCATTATTTTCCTTAGAAACACGTACGCCTATTAAAGACTTTGATGTGTTAGCATTTACGCTTCAATATGAAATGAGCTTTACAAATATCTTGAATATGCTCGACTTAGCAGGTATTCCAATGTATGCTAAGGACCGCGATATGGACTTCCCATTGCTCGTATGCGGCGGCCCTTGTGCGTATAACGTAGAGCCTATTGCAGATTTCTTTGATATCGTATCCCTCGGGGAATCTGAAGAGTGGGGTGATGAGTTTATCGACCTATTCAAAGCAGAAAAAGCGAAAGGCTTCCCAGGTGGTAAAGAAGGCTTCTTGCGCAAAGTAGCTCAAATTCCTGGTACCTATTGTCCAGCTTTATACGATGTTGAATATACAGAACAAGGCGATTTTAAATCGATTATGCCGCGTTTTGAAGACGTACCAGCAGCCGTTGAGAAACGTATTATAGAGGATGTAGAGAATGTATTCTATCCAACAAAGCCTGTTGTACCATTCCTTGATATAGTGCATGATCGTGCTGTATTGGAGCTATTCCGTGGTTGTACTCGTGGTTGTCGTTTCTGTCAGGCTGGTATGTTATATCGTCCTGTCCGTGAAAAGACACCAGAACGTTTGTTGCAAATTGCTAAAGATACGATTGCCAATACTGGGTACAATGAAATATCCTTGATGAGTTTAAGCTCTGCAGACTACTCCAAATTACCTGAGCTTGTAGATATGCTCATGGAAGAGTTTAAAGATAAACAAGTTAGTGTTAGCTTACCGTCCTTGCGTATCGACAGCTTCTCTATTGATATTGCGAAAAAGGTACAGCAAGTGCGCAAGAGCGGGCTTACCTTTGCTCCTGAAGCAGGTACGCAACGAATGCGTGACGTTATCAATAAAGGCGTTAGTGAAGAAGACTTATTGGCGGCCTGTACTAATGCTTTCAAATCTGGCTGGAATACAGTTAAATTATACTTTATGATGGGCCTTCCTACAGAAACAGACGAAGATTTGGCTGGTATTGCGGATCTTGCTTACAAGGTGCTCGATTTACACCGTGAAATTACAGGGAAACGAAATGGTTCTGTAACGGTGAGCGTATCCTTTTTCGTACCAAAAACACATTCTCCATATCAATGGTATGGTCAACAAGATGTGGAGGAAATTCATCGCAAACAACGTTACTTGAAGTCTCTTATCAATAATCGTAACATTTCCTACCACTACCATGATGGTTATACTGGTTACATGGAAGCCGCTTTTGCTCGTGGGGACCGCAGATTGTCTAAAGTTCTCGTAGAGGCTTGGAAGGCAGGTTGTAAATTCGATGGTTGGACCGAGTTCTTTAACTATGAAACTTGGTTGAAAGCATTTGCTGACTGCGGATTGGATCCTGCATACTATGCACGTCGCACCCGTGATTTTGATGAGCCTTTGCCTTGGGATCATTTAGATTGCACTGTAAGTAAAGCTTTCTTAAAACGCGAGTGGGAGCAAGCGGTAGCAGCTAATCTTACAGGCGATTGTCGTCGAGCTCCATGTAAGGGCTGTAATGTATGTCCAGAGCTCAATACAGCTATTATTGACTATAAGGAGGGTGGCAGAGTTGAAAAAGTTACGTTTGGCCTTAAATAAGGGCGAAGAATTACGATTCCTGTCACACCTTGATTATGCTCAAGCTGTAGAGCGGATGATACGTCGAGCAGAAATTAAAATGGCGTATTCTGAAGGGTTTAACCCTCACATGAAAATTAGCTTCTCCTCTGCACTCGCCTTAGGCGTAACCGCAGCGGCTGAATATATCGATATGGATGTGCTTGAAGAGGACAGTTTAGAGTCCATTATGGACCGTTTAAACCGTGTAGCGCCTTCTGGTCTTGAGGTTCTAGATGGTAAAGAAATGCCTGAAAAGGTGAAAAAGATGATGGCCATCTGTAACTTTGCTATCTATGAGGTAACAGGCCCTGTGACAGATGAAAATGCTGATTGGGCTGCGTTACTCAAACCTTTTAATGAAGCAATGGAAATTTCTTATGAAAAGGTAACACCTAAGAAAACTCGTACCATTGATGTAAAAGAGTTTGTAAAAGAACCGATCGTAGCCTCTGTTAAAGAGGGTATGGTGACCCTTACAATGGGCATCGGCATTTATCCGCAAGGTACTATTAAACCTAGCGAAGTGTGGAATTTAGGCAAGGATCAATATAATTGGCCTATTACTTCTGGCTACGAAATTCATCGTAAAGCAATTATGGTAGAAAACGAAAAAGGCCTCTATACGCCTTTAGAGATTAATTACTAATTAATTTAGATGACAAAGAAGGGAGGGATAGGATGCATAAAATTTTGGTCAATGTTATGCGTGAAGAAATTCGTATGGCTGTTATCGACGAAGAAGGCCAGCTAGTGGACTTTGTCTTGGAGCGTACTGATGAGTCTCATATGGCAAATCATATGTACAAAGGCACAGTAAAGAACGTATTAAATGGTATGCAAGCGGCCTTTGTTGATATTGGGGGCTCTCAAAATGCGTACTTGAACCTACAACAAGGGAAGGAACAGAAAATTTTGCCACGCCTATCTGTGGGGCAACAAATTCTCGTTCAAGTAGTGAAAGAAGAAATGCTCGGTAAAGGTGCCCGCGTGACTGCAGACGTCAGTTTGGCTGGTCGTTTTATGGTACTATTACCATATTCTGAAGGCATGCATATTTCCAAGAAAATTACAGACGAAACCATGCGCAGTAAACTACAAGAATTGGCAACCCCTTATGTACAAGAAGGTTGCGGTTTTATCATTCGCACTGCAGCAGCTAAGGCCAGTGCCGATGAAATCGGTCGCGATATGGAGTATCTGTGGCGGACCTGGCAACATGTGTTGAAGCGTTTTAAGGTTGCTAAGAGTGGTACTGACCTTTATAGTGATGCGGATTTTTGGTTCCGCCTTGTTCGGGACTATGCGCATCGCAATGTAGAGGAAATCATCGTTGATTCCGATATGGGTGAAGGTCGATTGATGGATCTTTTAGGTCATGGACCTACGTCGCAACAAATTAAAGTAACACGTCATCGCGATAGTACACCTATCTTTAAGGCAAACCACATTGAACCGCAATTAGAAGATCTTATCTCTCGCGATATTAATCTTCCTTCTGGTGGTTCAATCCGTATCGATCATACTGAAGCTCTTACCGTGTTTGATGTAAACTCTGCTCACTATACTGGTAAGTCTAATAAGCTGGAAGATTTAGCTTTCACAGTCAATAAAGAGGCGGCAAAAGAAATCTGTCGTCAATTGCGTTTGCGCGATATTGGCGGTATCATTGTGGTCGATTTCATCGATATGAAAGATAAAGAGCATCAACAAGAATTGTTAAAATTGTTGGGGGTACAAGCTAAGTTAGATAAAATGAAAACTGTTGTATGCGGCATTAGTTCGCTTGGCCTCGTAGAGATGACCAGAAAGCGAGCTCGCCAAGGCTTGCAAACCTTGATGTTTGATACATGCCCTCAATGCGGTGGTACGGGCTATATGTTGTCAGGCCGCACCGTGTATATGCAGATTGTGCGTCGTATCCGCGAGTTATTTAAGTCGGGACGTATTAAAACGAATCTAGAAATCGAAGTTCATCCAGAGGTAGCTCAATATTTAACAAAGGCTGTTCTCGTGGATTTGGGTGAGTCTATAGGGCGCAAGATTTCTATTGTGGTAAATCCACAAATTAGCCGTGAAGGGTATTCCCTGATGGCTGTCACTGAATAATATGTAGTTTGTTTATAGAGGAGTACCGTGTCTGTATTTGAAATTATATTAATTAGTATAGGCCTAGCGAGGGATGCCTTTGGTGTATCTATCGGTAAGGGGCTGACAATGCCTGTAGGTGAGAATGGTCGTAAGGTAACCTTGGCATTTCTTTTTGGTTTGTTCCAGTTTCTTATGCCTCTTATTGGTTGGCTCATCGGTCGTCAATTTATCGATGTGATTGCTGATTGGGACCACTGGATTATCTTTGGACTTCTTGGCTATTTAGGTATCGCTATGATCAGAGAGGGACTTAGTGATGATGATGAAGAGGACGATGATAAGCAATTCTTGGGTGTTTGGGAAATGATGATGCTCTCCGTAGCGACTAGCCTTGATGCGATGGCTGTAGGGTTGACCTTTGCATTCTTACCTATCAATGTATGGGAAGCATCTACGATGATTGGTGTTATTACCTTTGGTATATCTTTAGTGGGTGTTTACTTAGGTAAATTTATGGGCCGATTTGTTGGAAAATATGCAGATATAGTAGGTGGAGGTGTATTGATCCTCATTGGTACAAAGATACTTTTACAACATCTTGGGATTATTGGAGAATTTTAAAGTTCTGTGTATATATAAGTGTTAAAAACTAGGCGAGTTCTGTCGTTTTTTGTTTGACATGATAATGTAAATAGTATATACTATATCAGTATTAGTTCGGTTTTCTGAACTTTGCAATCCGCGTGAAGCAGGTTTAAACGCCCGACCGAAGTTCGGGTCGGGATACCGAATTCAGCGAGTTCGATAACAAGGAGGTGTTCTCATGTACGCAATTATTAAAACTGGTGGTAAACAATATCGCGTTGCTGAAGGCGATGTAATTACTATCGAAAAATTGGAAGCAGCTGCTGACGAGTCCGTTACATTCGAAGAAGTTTTGACTGTAGTGAATGACGGCGACGTTAAAGTTGGCGCTCCTCTTGTAAACGGTGCAAAAGTTACAGGTACAGTTCTTGAGCATGGTAAAGGTAAAAAAATCTTAGTATTCAAATACAAAGCTAAATCCAACTACCGTCGTCGTCAAGGCCATCGTCAACCGTTCACAAAAGTTCGTATTGAATCTATCCAAGCTTAATTATGGTTTCCATTGGAATCCAGCGGAATAGTGATGGTCAAGTAGTTGGTTGTCATATGTCCGGTCATGCAGGATATGATGAACATGGCTTCGATATCGTATGTGCCGCAGTGTCTGCCTTATCGGCAACGGCAATGTTAGGACTCACCCAAATTGCTCGACAAGAAGGGGAGTATACGAATAGCGAAGGTCAATGTGATATAGTTCTCTCTGGTACGATTAATCAGAGTGGACAGGATATTCTGGGGACTATGCTTCTTGGTTTGGAGGAAATTAGCCGTCAATATCCAGAGTTTGTCCAAATTCACGAAATATAGGAGGTGAACTTAATGTTTACTTTTGATTTGCAATTGTTCGCACATAAAAAAGGTGTGTCCAGTACTCGTAACGGTCGTGACAGTGAATCTAAACGTCTTGGTGTTAAATGCCATGATGGTTCCATCGTAAAGAGCGGTAACATCATCGTTCGTCAACGTGGTACTCACTTCCACCCTGGTACTAACGTAGGTATCGGTAAAGATGACACTTTATTCGCACTTGTGCCTGGTAAAGTAGCATTTGAACGTGCTGGTCGTTATAACCGTAAAGTTAGCGTATACCCTGTAGAAGCTTAATTTTACAAGACTATTAATCCCTAGTGGTTTCCACTAGGGATTTTTTATTGTTTACAGGTGATCGTAATTGAATGAATAAACCATATACATTTTAGTCATATTCGATATAGATAATCGATATAGATTAGAAACTCCCATGATATAAAGGTTGCTTCCTCTTATGAGGTGGCAACCTTTTTGCATGTATCAAATTCCTGTGCTTTTTAGTAGGAATAGTGGTATACTATGTACAGTATCAGTGAAATACCAGAAGACTGGTTGTCATATACTTTCATAAACCTAAAGAGGGGTGGCATTGCCACTAGAAAGATTTGAGGTAAGTACTATGTATGATGTAAAATCTCCAAAGGCGGAGGAATTTATTTCCCATCAGGAAATCCTTGACACACTTGCCTATGCAGAGGAAAACAAGGAAAATCGGGAGTTGTTAGATGCTATTTTAGCGAAAGCTGCTACTTTTAAGGGATTAAACCACCGAGAAGCAGCAGTTCTCTTAGAATGTCCGTTACCTGAATATAAGGAAAAGCTTTTTGCTTTAGCAAAGGAAATCAAGAAGGCTATCTACGGCGATCGTATTGTTCTATTTGCACCGTTATACTTGTCTAACTATTGTATCAATGGATGTGTGTATTGTCCGTACCACTCCAAAAACCGCGATATTAAACGTAAAAAATTAACGCAAGACCAAATCAGAGAAGAGGTTATTGCGTTAGAAGCGATGGGCCATAAGCGTATTGTAATTGAGTCTGGTGAAGATCCTCTTAATAATCCACTGGAATATATTTTGGAATCCATCAAGACGATTTACAGTATCAAAAATAAAAATGGTGAAATCCGCCGTGTAAACGTAAATATTGCAGCTTGTTCCGTTGAGGACTACAAAAAATTACATGAAGCTGGTATTGGCACGTATACATTATTCCAAGAAACATATAATAAAGAAAACTATGAAGCCTTACATCCTACAGGCCCTAAGAGCGACTACGCCTACCATACAGAGGCGATGGACCGCGCTATGCAAGGTGGTATTGATGATGTAGGCATCGGAGTTCTTTATGGTTTGGAACATTATAAATACGATTTCGTTGGTTTGTTGATGCACGCAGAACATTTAGAGGCTGTGTATGGGGTAGGTCCACATACTATTTCTGTACCTCGTATTTGTCCAGCGGATGATATCGATGTAGATGATTTCAGTAATGCTGTACCTGATGATGTATTTGAAAAAATTGTTGCTCTTATCCGCGTCTCCACACCGTATACAGGTATGATTATGTCCACTCGTGAAAGTCAATCCATGCGTGAACGTGGCTTGGCATTAGGTATCTCCCAAATTAGTGGTGGATCTCGTACTAGTGTAGGTGGTTACAAAGAAGAAGAAAAGCCAGAAGATAATACGGCACAATTCGATCGTAGTGATACGCGTACATTAGATGAAATCGTTAACTGGTTGCTAGACCTTGGGTATGTTCCAAGCTTCTGTACTGCTTGTTATCGTGCAGGTAGAACTGGGGATCGATTTATGGCTCTTGCAAAATCCGGTCAAATTCACAACTGTTGTCAACCAAATGCGTTGATGACATTGAACGAATATATCATGGATTACGGCAATGATGAAACTAAGGCTCATGGTTCTAAGGTTATTGAACAACAGTTAGAAAATATCAAAAATGATTTAGTTAAAGATAAAGCTAAAGCTTATATTGCACAGATGAAAGACGGCGAACGGGACTTCCGGTTCTAAGGAATTCACTGATATGGAGCCTCCTATTGATAATAGGAGGCTCTTTCTTGTTGAGAAAATAGCAAGCTTTAAATGAGAATAAAATATATAAAATAGTTTATTTTATTTGCATTTTAAGGTATAATAAATAAAAATGATAATGATAATACGTTGAATTCAAGAATAATATTGATTATAAACTACTGAGGGATATGATGATTAAGAAAAAACGTTGGCGCCTTTGTAAAGGTGATCAAGAGAAAGAGAATATCTTAATCCGTGAACTTGGTGTAAACCCTATTGTGGCTAAATTAATGGTGAATCGTCACATTGATGTAGACGAAGGTCGTCAGTTTTTACAAGGTACTTTGTCAGATTTGTTAGATCCATTTACATTAAAAGATATGGATGTGGCTGTTTCACTAGTTCTGGAAACAATTGAAAGTCACAAACCAATCGTCATTTATGGTGATTATGATGTAGATGGTATTACTGCAACATCAGTACTTTATCGATTTTTAAAGAAATTAGGTGCCGATGTTACCTATTACATACCAGAACGTCAAAGTGAAGGGTATGGCCTCAATTTAGAGGCTTTAGAGCACCTTATTGAACGGGGAACGGCTTTAGTCATTACTGTAGACTGCGGCATTAGTTCTTACGATATTGTAGAGGCTGTACGAGACCGCATCGATATGATTATTACGGATCACCATACGGCTCCTGATATGATTCCACGAGCCAAGGCCGTTATAAATCATAAGCAAAAGGACTGTCCATATAAGGATAAAAACTTATCTGGAGTAGGTGTTGCTTTTAAGTTATGCCAAGCCTTGTGGCTTACAAAGCACGGAGAATGGTACTTAGATGATTTAGATATCGTTGCACTTGGCACTGTGGCAGATGTAGTGCCTTTGGTCGGTGAGAACCGTATCATTGTAAAATCAGGCCTTGAGAAGATGAATAGGGAACCTAACTTGGGGATTAAAAAGCTTATTGATGTAGCTGGGCTTCATGAACGAACTATTACATCTGGACATATTGGTTTTACCTTAGCACCTCGTCTTAATGCAGCGGGTCGCGTAACGCATGCAACGCGTGCAGTTGAATTACTTGTGACCGATGACGAGGATATAGTAGAGGCAATTGCGGAGGAACTAAATGAAACGAACCGTGAACGACAAGAGTTAGAACGAAATATTCATGAGTTGGCTCGTGTTGATGTAGCTAATCAAGGACATAAAGCTGATTATGTAACTATTGTGGCCGGCGAAGAGTGGCATCCAGGAGTCATTGGTATTGTTGCTTCTCGTCTAGTAGAGGAGTTTTACAAGCCAACCTTAGTCATCAGTATTCATGATGGCGTTGGTAAAGGCTCGTGCCGTAGTATAGATGGCTTTAACATATATGATGCATTAAAATCTTGTGAGGATATCTTGCTACAGTTTGGCGGGCATGCTGCGGCAGCAGGCTTTAGCATCGATGCAAATCGTATTGATGAGTTACGAGAACGGTTAACCAAGTATTGCAAAGCAGTTATTACAGATGAGGAATATATTCCTGTGGTTGCTATTGATGCGGAACTACCTGTTGATGATATCGATGTCGATATCATTGACCGCGTATCAGACCTTGAACCTTATGGAATGGCCAATAGCACGCCAGTCTTTGCTATTATGGAAGCTACCGTGCAAGATATTATGCTCATGGGCCAATTAAAAAATCATTGTAAGATAATATTTGAAACTTCGAATGGTACATTAGATGCTATAGCTTGGAATCGTCCAGACTTATTTAAATTTATCTTTGTGGGAACTGTGGTAAAAGTGGCATTTTCTTTGCAAAAGAATGAATGGCAAGGCATGGTTTCTCCGCAACTCATGATTCAAGCTATTGAACCATTGACTGAAGAGCCGATTAAGCTTTCTACAGAAGGGCTTAGACAAATGTATGTCATAATAAAACAGTCCATGCGAGGTCGTAGTCAATCGGTTTATAATGTAGAACAAGATATATTGCGCCGTAAGCCGGCAGATCAGAATAATCGCAGTGCTCTAACATCTATTGATGTATTTAAAGAATTGGGCATTGTTGAAGAATATACAAGTGATGATGGTCAATTAATGCTTAGATGGAACGCCATTGAAGGAAAATTAGATCTTGTCACATCCGTAACATTCCTTACTTATAGTGTATAGGAGGTGACATCATGACAACTGTAAATGAAGAAGGCAAAGCTTTGGTAGAACAAAGTACATTTGATAAAAGTAAAGCCTTAGCTGAGTTTATGGAGTATATCCATACGTATTTAACAGATGATGAGTGTGACCAAGTATTGAAAGCTTTTGAGCTTGCTGATAAGGCTCATGAAGGTCAGTTTAGAGCTTCCGGTGAACCGTATATCATGCATCCTCTAGCTGTAGCTGATATTTTGGCACATTTACAAATCGACCATATTACACTCATGGCAGCTCTAATGCATGATGTGGTTGAAGATACATCTTACTCGAAGGAAGACCTAGAGGAGATGTTTGGCTCTGAAGTAGCATTCCTCGTTGATGGGGTAACAAAATTAAACCAATTCCAGTATGAAACCAAAGAAGATCGCCAAATGGAAAACTATCGAAAGATGATTTTAGCTATGGCGAAGGACGTACGTGTCGTAGTTATTAAATTGGGTGATCGCTTACATAATATGCGCACCTTAAAGCATATGCGTAGTGACAAACAAAAGCGTATTGCTAAGGAAACCCTAGAAATCTTTGCACCTTTGGCACATCGTCTTGGTATCTTCAATGTGAAATGGGAGTTGGAAGATTTATCCTTCCGTTATTTAGAGCCGGAAAAATACTATGATCTAGTCGATCAAATGAAACAAAAACGCCAAGTCCGGGAAGACATCGTTAATGATACGATGAGGCAACTTACAAAGGCCTTAAGTGAAGCCCATATCAAGGCGGATATCAAAGGTCGTCCAAAACACTTCTACAGTATTTATAAGAAGATGAAAAAGGATAATCGTGATTTATCCCAAATTTATGATTTGCTTGCCGTTCGTGTGATCGTTGATAGCATCCCTGATTGTTATGCAGTACTTGGCATTGCACATAGCTTGTGGAAGCCATTGCCTTATCGCTTCAAAGATTATATTTCCATGCCGAAGTCTAATATGTATCAATCCTTGCATACAACCGTTATCGGCACGATGGGGCAACCGGTAGAGATTCAAATCCGTACTTGGGAAATGCACCGTGTATCTGAATATGGTGTGGCCGCTCACTGGCGATATAAAGAAGGAAATAAAAACGGCGATAAAGAATTTGATCAAAAGGTTGCATGGCTGCGCCAGGTTCTTGAATGGCAAGATACTAGTAATCCAACGGAACTCGTTAATGCTTTGAAATTAGACGTTTTCTCTGGTGAGGTATTTGTATTTACGCCAAAGGGTGACGTTGTTAAGTTGCCAATAGGCTCTGTACCTCTTGATTTTGCCTATCGAGTTCATACCGATGTAGGTCATCATTGTGTAGGTGCTAAGGTAAACGGTAAAATTGTACCGCTGGATTACACCTTGCAAAATGGTGATATTGTTGATATCATCACATCCAAAACAGGTCGTCCTAGCCTTGATTGGTTGAATATCGTAGGTTCTTCTGAAAGTAAGAGCAAAATTCGCAATTGGTTCAAGCGTGAAAATAAAGCTGAAAATATTGAAAAAGGCTTAGAAGCTCTTGAAAAAGAAGCAAAACGATTGAATCATAATTGGAAAGAATTATGTGCAGACAACCGTTTACAACATGTAACGAAACAACTTAAAGCCGGTACAGAAGAGGAAATGTTTGCAGCCTGTGGCTATGGCGGCATTCCTGTAAGCACTGTTCTCTTGCGTTTAATTGAACTTTATAAAAAGTCTAAAGAGGTAGAGGAATCTAAGCGCAGTACAGAGCAAATTATTGAGAAATTAAAATCTCAAGGACAAAAGAAAACTAAAAATGGCACTGGTGTTCTCGTAAAAGGTGAAGCTGGTGTGATGGTGCGTATGGCAAAATGCTGTAATCCTGTACCTGGTGATGATATTATAGGTTACATAACCCGTGGTCGTGGTGTTTCTATTCACCGCTGTGATTGCCCTAGCATGGGACATTCTCCTGAAGACTTAGAGCGGATGATAGAAGTCTCTTGGGACGGTTCTTCTGGAGAATCTTTCCATGTAGGCATTGATATTCAGGCTTATGATCGAGCTGGCATTCTCATGGAGGTTATGGCGGTGCTTTCAGAATTGAAAATCACCATTACTAACATCAATGCTAAGGTTCAAGAAGATACAAAAAATGTAAGCATCAATTTGGTGGTTGATATTCGGGATATTTCGCAACTAGATTTCGTAATGACTAAATTGCGTCGTATTCGTGAAGTGTATACTGTTCAACGTAGTAAAGGAGGGGCTTAATGAGCGAACAACAATTAGTGCTTATGCGCATGCCTTTAGGTCCATTAGGAACAAATTGCTATGTTATCGGTGATAAAGCGATAGGTGAAGCTTTCATTATCGATCCTGCAACAGCTGAAGTACTAGATGCGCTAAAAAAACATGACTTAAAGCCGAAGGCGGTTGTACTGACACATGGACATGGAGATCATATTGGTGGCATTCAAGAAATTGTAAACACCTATCATGTGCCTGTATATATTCATAAAGGCGATGTACCGTATTTATCTGATCCTGAACTTAATCTTAGTGCTTATAGCAATCCAACGCCAATTAAGGTAAAAGCGGAAATAATCGAGGTTAAACAAGGTGATCATATTACATGTGGTGATATCGATCTTGAGGTGCTTGAAACACCAGGTCATACGCCAGGAGGGGTGTGTTATTACATGGAAGGTCTTGTATTTGTAGGGGATACTCTATTCAGAGATTCCGTAGGCCGTACAGATTTTCCAAATGGTTCTTATGAGATCCTGATATCATCGATTAAGACTCAGCTATATAGATTGCCTGATAATACAATGGTTTATCCTGGTCATGGACCGGAAACAAATATAGGGTATGAAAAACAATACAACCCATTCGTTGGTCAGTAGTTTTAAACGAATTATTTTTTACAGTCGAGGGGAAATTTATTATGAACACAACATTAGAAAAATTAAAAGAACGCATTAAAGACAAAAAGTACAAATTGACAACTCAACGTCAAACAATCTTACAAGCATTCATTGATGCTGATGAAAATCACTTGAGTGCTGAAGATGTATATGTTCTTGTAAAAGAAGTAGCACCTGATATCGGGTTAGCAACAATTTACAGAACTCTTGATCTCTTCACAGAACTTGATTTGTTAAAACGTCTTGATTTTGGTGATGGCCGTAATCGCTATGAATTAAATGACGAAGAGTTCGCTCATTTCCATCATCATTTGATTTGCGTAAAATGTGGTAAAGTATCCGAGTTTGAAGACGACATGCTTGAAACATTGGAGTCTATTATCGCTAAGAAATTAAACTTCCGTACCATTGATCATCAATTGAAAGTATATGGTTACTGTAGTGATTGCCAAAATCATATGACTGAAGCAGAATTAGAAAAGCTTGAGCGTATGTCCCATCATGGTTAATGGATATCTATATACGGGTCCATTACCACTTGGCTCCGTAGTAGCTCATAACTGTGGCGCGGCGGGACTCTTTTCTGATAAGATAAATCCAGAGGTTATCCTTGAAGCACATGAAGTGGAAGGGCTCTACACATTAACTGTTACCATTGGTGATTCGGTTCAAATTTTTGAAGGCCCTGTTTCCTCTATGGGGCGTCGCCAAATTGGACAAGCCTTGTTGCGCTATTTGCGTGAATATCAAGGCTTACCTGCTGAGGCTCCGTGGGGAACTATGGTAGGTGTGCGCCCTACAAAGCTACTACATAAATATATAGATACATATGGCTCTGTCCACGCAGCAACTCGTCACATTCGGGACGGGTTTTCTGTGTCTATGGAAAAGCTTGCTACTTTGGGGGACATTGGCGAGTATCAACGTCCATTTCTATCTGATACAGATGATAAAAAGGTGAGTCTCTATTGTGGTATTCCTTTCTGTGACACGCGTTGTGTATATTGCTCGTTTCCATATGGTCTCTATCAGGATTATGCTGGTAAAAGTCAATTCCTAAAGGCTTTAACCCGTGATATAGAAGATATGAAAGCTATTGTCCAATCTTATAATTTAACCGTAAATACCCTCTATATGGGCGGTGGTACTCCGACAGTGCTAAAGGATGAAGACTTTCACCAGGTTCTAAAACAGTTGTCTCTACTCGTACCAGAAGGTCATGAATTTACTGTAGAGGCAGGACGACCTGATTCTGTTAATCCTACAAAGCTACGTTCCATGCTTGCGCTAGGTGTGAATCGTATTAGCATTAACCCGCAAACAATGCAAGATGATATTTTGCGTCGTATTGGACGCGGCCATAGTGTACGGGATATTGATGAACTTTTACAATATGTAAAAAACAATACATCATTAGCCGTAAATATGGATTTTATTGCAGGCTTGCCTAATCAAACGATGTTAAACATGATAGAGAATATGGATTATGTATGTCAAAATCTGCCGGAAAATGTTACAATTCATACGTTAGCATTAAAACGTGGTAGCCCGTTGTACGATTTACATATGGAAGATGATATTCCTGAAGAACATCTTGTGGCGGAAATGGTACAATATGGTAAAGAGCGTCTTGAAGCAGCTGGTTATGTGCCATATTATTTATATCGCCAACAATATATGAGAGGGCAGTTAGAGAATATTGGCTATACCTTGCCTGGCAAAGCGTGTGAATATAATATTCAGATCATGGAAGAACGGCAGAGTATTCTATCTATGGGGCCTGGCAGTTCATCCAAGTGGATGCGAGCCCCTGAATACCGTCAACTTAAACAGCATATGCCAAAAGACGTAGATGTTTATCACGAAACGATAGATGCACTTTTAGAGAAACGACATAGAATTTGTGAAAGATTTTGGGAGGTTGTGTAATGGCTATAAGAAAACCAAGAGGTACACAAGACTTTTTGCCAGAACAGATGATACATTGGCATTATATTGAACAACGTATGCGCGAAATTTGTAAAGTATATGGGTTCAATGAAATTCGCACACCTGCCTTTGAAGAAACTAAATTATTCTTACGCGGTATCGGTGAGACTACAGATGTAGTACAAAAAGAGATGTACACCTTTACCACTGGTGATGACGGTGGTTCTAGCTTTACCTTACGCCCTGAAAATACGGCGTCTGCTGTGCGCGCATACTTAGAAAATAAAGTATATGGTAAAGAAGGTCTCACAAAATGGTATTACATGGGCCCTATGTTCCGTCATGATAAACCGCAAGCGGGTCGTTATCGTCAATTCCACCAATTTGGTGCAGAGGTACTAGGTTCGCAATCTCCAGTGGTAGATAGTGAAGTTATCTGCATGGTTGTACAGTTATTAAAAGACTTTGGTCTTAAAGATCTCAATGTAGAGGTGAACTCCGTAGGTTGTCCAACATGTCGCCCTGTATACCGCGAAAAATTAATCGCCTTCTTTGAACCAAAAAAGGAACAATTATGTAGCGATTGCCAAGAACGGTTGTACAAAAATCCTTTGCGTATACTGGATTGTAAAAATGAAACATGCAAATCCTTGTCCGTAGGTGCTCCTGAAATTCACGAACATTTATGTGAAGAGTGTCATGATCATTTTGAAGAATTGAAAACCTATTTAACTGCAGCTAATGTGCAATATACTTTAAATCCTCGTCTCGTACGTGGCCTTGATTACTATACAAAGACAGCCTTTGAGGTACAATATACTCCTTTAGGTGCTCAAAGTGCTGTAGCTGGTGGTGGCCGTTACGATGGTCTCGTAGAAGAACTCGATGGACCTCATACTCCAGCTATCGGTTTTGCTATGGGCATGGAGCGTTTACTATTAGCTCTTGAAAAACAAAACTTATTGCCTGAGCCAACTGTAGAACCATCTGTATTCGTAGTCGCTCTTGGTGATGCGGCTAAGGTAGAGGCTTTCAAAATTTGCCAAGCCTTACATGATGAATATATTACCGTTGAAATGGACGGGCAGGGCAAGAGTATGAAGGCACAATTAAAATACGCTAACAAAATTAATGCGAAATATGTTATTATATTGGGTGATGATGAATTGGTTCGTAAAGAAGCCATAATTCGATTCATGGATACTAGTGAACAAGAGACTGTATCTCTCAATATAGTGGCTGAACGTATAACTTCTTTGGTGAAAGGATGACAATTAGAATGGAAACAATGCAAGGCTTACACCGTACGCACGGTTGTGGCACCATCTCTGAACAAGAGGTAGGTAAAGAGGTCGTATTATGTGGATGGGTTGAACGCCGTCGTGACCATGGTGGTTTGATTTTCTTGGATTTACGCGATCGTTCTGGTGTAGTACAAGTAGTGGCATCCCCAGATCATAACGTAGAATCGTTCCACAAAGCAGAGGATGTTCGTAATGAATATGTGCTTTGTGTACGTGGTAAGATTACAAAACGTGATGAGGCTGCTATTAATCCAAACCTTCCTACAGGTGCATACGAAATGTTCTGTGAAGAGTTGCGCGTATTGAACTCTGCTAAAACTCCTCCTTTCTATATCCAAGATGATATCGATGTAGATGAAAATATTCGCTTGAAATATCGTTACCTTGACTTACGTCGTCCAGAAATGCAACGCAACTTGATTTTGCGGCACAAAGTGACGAAAGCAATGCGCGATTTCTTCGATAGTCGCGATTTCTTGGAAATTGAAACGCCAATGCTTACTAAATCTACACCAGAAGGCGCTCGTGACTATCTAGTGCCGTCCCGTGTAAATGCTGGTACATTCTATGCGTTGCCACAATCTCCACAAATTTTCAAACAAATCCTGATGGTTGCTGGTTACGAAAAATATTTCCAAATCGTTCGTTGCTTCCGCGATGAAGATTTGCGCGCAGACCGTCAACCTGAGTTCACTCAGCTCGACTTAGAAATGTCCTTCGTTGATGAAGAAGATATTTATGCATTGCTTGAAGAGATGATTGCTCATGTATTTAAAACTGCATTAGGTAAAGAAATTTCTTTGCCTATGCCTCGTATTACATGGGACGAAGCCATGGATAAATACGGTTCTGATAAGCCTGACCTTCGTTTTGATATGGCCTTTACTGATGTAACTGATCTTGTAAAAGATACAGAATTCAAAGTATTCCGTTCTGTTATCGATAATGGTGGTGTAGTTAAAGGTATCGTTGTACCTGGTGACGCTGGCATTCCTCGCCGTGAACTTGACGACCTTGTTGAATATGTAAATCGTTACGGCGCCAAAGGCCTTGCGTGGGCTTGCTTCAACGAAGATGGTTCTATCAAGTCTCAAATCATGAAGTTCTTAGGTGAAGATACAATTCGCAATATCGGTGAAAAAATGGGCGCTAAAGGTGGCGACCTTGTATTGATGATTGCTGATAAACCTGCAACTGTGGCACGTGCATTAGGTGAATTACGCCTTGAAATGGCACGTCGTATGAACATGATTGACCAAGATAAATTGGCATTCACATGGGTAACTGATTTCCCTATGTTCGAATATAACGAAGATGAAAAACGTTATGTAGCAATGCACCATCCATTCACAATGCCACGCCATGCGGATCTTGATAAATTAGAATCCGATCCTGGTAATGTAAAAGCGATTGCTTACGACATGGTATTGAATGGCGTAGAAATCGGTGGCGGTTCCTTGCGTATCTATCAAGCTGACGTACAAGAAAAAGTATTCAAAGCAATTGGCTTGTCCATTGAAGAAGCAAGATCTAAATTCGGCTTCATGCTTGATGCATTCCAATATGGTGCACCTCCTCATGCAGGTTGTGCATTTGGTCTTGATCGTCTTGTTATGTTGATGGCAAAACGTCAATCTATCCGCGACGTAATCGCATTCCCTAAAACTCAATCTGCTTCTGATATCATGAGTCAAGCTCCATCTGAAGTAGAACCAAAGCAATTAAAAGAGTTGCATATTAAATCCGATGTAGAAGAAGAACAAGAGCAATCTTTAGTGTAAAAACATAGGCAAGAATTGATTAAAATCGAAATGTCAAGACTTGTTAATTGCTAATCTTTCTGATACTATTTAAGTATAAGATATCCCTGCCATGTGCGTGTGATATCGCAGTTTTGAGCCAACACATTTACTTTGGGAGTCTGAACTCTCGTCTGAACGTTACGCCCTTACGGGACAACTGCAGGATGAGGAGGACACCCACCTGCCCTTGCAGGATCAAAACGCGGTACATTACGGCATGGTGGGGCTTTTTTGCGTGTAAAAATAGACTGAAATATCATATACTATAGATATATCTTTGGTAAGAATTTAAACTTTTCAAAATCTTAAGAGTCCTAAATGTAATAAACGTTATAAATGTCTTGCCAATATTATCAGTGTTACCAAGTTACTGATGTTATTAGGCTTTTATGACGGAGAAGTAATTGTTTTTTGATTGAAGAGTTATAGATATGAAAATACGACAGTTAAACTGAGTGCGAATTGAGGTGATAGAATGGATAGTTTGTTTGATATGACACCTACAAATACATACGAGCCGCTTCCTGTACGAATGCGTCCTACTAAACTAGATCATTTATATGGTCAAGAGAAGGCCGTAGGTAAGGGAACTTTCTTGAGAGCTATGGTAGAGAAGGATACAATACCATCTATGCTTTTTTATGGTCCTTGTGGAACGGGTAAGACTACATTAGCTGGCATTATAGCTAAGGTGAGTAATAGCCATTTTGTAAACCTGAATGCTACTAACGCCGGTATTGGTGAGTTGCGCACCATCATTGAAGACGCGCGCAAACGAGTTCGTTCTTTACAGCAACGCACAATTCTATTCCTTGATGAAATTCATCGTTTTAATAAAAGCCAACAAGATGTGTTGTTACCTTGTGTAGAGGATGGCACTATTATCCTTATTGGTGCTACTACAGAAAATCCATTCTTTGAGGTTAATAGACCGCTATTATCTCGTTTGCGTCTTATTACATTAGAAGCACTTACACCAAAGGCTATTGGTCAAATTTTACGTCGCGCCATTACCGATGAAGAAGTGGGATTAGGCAAACGCCATCTACAGGTAACGGATGAAGTTCTAGAAGATGTGGGGATTTTCGTCAATGGTGATGGCCGCATGGCCCTTAATATTCTTGAACAAGCCGCAGCTATGGTTCCCGATGAGGGAACGATTACTATTGAGGTTCTTGAAAAGGTCGTAGGTCGTCGTATATATACATATGATAAAAAAGGAGACAGTCATTACGATACAATCTCAGCCTTTATAAAAAGTATGCGTGGTTCTGACGTGCAGGCAACGGTGCATTATTTAGCACGCATGATTGAAGCTGGAGAGGATCCTAATTTCATTGCTCGTCGTATTGTTATTTGTGCAGCAGAGGATGTAGGACTTGCGGACCCACAAGCTCTTATACTTGCCAATGCAGCGGCTCAAGCGGCTCATATGGTAGGTTTTCCGGAGGCGCGCATTATATTATCTGAGGCTGCGTGTTATGTTGCTCTCGCACCTAAAAGTAATTCTGCTTATGTAGCTATTGATGCCGCGATATCTGATGTGCGACATAAGGATTGTGGACAAGTACCTGATCATTTGAAAGATAGTCACTATAGCGGGGCTAGTAAATTAGGTCATGGCAAAGCTTATAAGTATGCCCATAACTATCCTAATGGATATGTAAAACAGCAGTATTTACCAACGCCTCTAGTTGATGCAACCTACTATAAGGGCATAAAGAGAGGGACTGAGGAACAGTTACTTCACGACTGGGAGAAACGTTGTAAAAATTAACTTAATATTATGATATATGCTATAATATAATGATAAGTTAATTTACTGTAATGTTATATAAGTAAGGGGTTTTTATAGATTTATGGCAGAAGAAAATACTTCCACCAAAAGACGCAACACACGCCGTAAGAGAACAAGTACAAAACAGCAATCAAAGTCTCAAAGCTTTTCTTTGCGCAGCGAAGTGAAAGGCCTTATTGTCATTGCCTTTGCTGTGATTTCCTTTCTGGGCTTTTTTGGCTTTGAACTCGGCCTTGTAGGACAGATTTTAACAGGTATATTCCGTTATGGCTTTGGCCTAGGGGGTATTATTCCTTGTTTATGCGTTTTCTGGTTAGGTTGGAGATTATTATATAAGGATACATTTATTTCCATTACAAAACGAGGGGTTGTAATGACCTTGTTTTTCCTATTTTTGTTAGCTCTTGTTCCCTTGTGGCGCGTTCCTGAGGGGCAGGAACTCATTACTACACAACTAGCTAATCAAGGTGGTTTCGTAGGTGGTGCAATTGCTACATTCCTTCGTACACTGTTAGGTAATCTAGGGGCTATTATTCTTGATGTATTCTTACTCATAGCTTTTGGATTACTGGTGACACGTTTGTCTTTGCGCAGTGGATTACAGAAGGCCGCGGACAAAACACAGGTTGGCCTTGATGTTGCAAAAGAGGTAGCTGCTGAGAAGGTTGCTGTTGCAAAAGAAGTCTTTGAAGATTGGAATGAACAACGTAAAGAAGCAGCAGAACAGCGTAAAGCTTATAACAGGGAAAAAGATACACGTTTTGCTGATGCGGCAGATCAAGCATTAGATGCATTGGAAAAACAAGGCATTGCTACAGGAAGAGACCTCTTTGACTCTACTACAGCTGTAGATGTTGATCCTATTGAAGATACAGTTACTACTATGGAGTCACAAAAAACTCCTACATCTTGGAAGGAATTGGCTGAGATAGAAGCACGTAATCGTGCGGCTGAGCAATTGGCTAATATATCTGGAGCATTTGGTGATACGAAGTCTTATGAAGCTGATGATTTTGAACAATTCTCCGATATACATAGATCTACGAGTGATGATTATGTATATGTTCCAGATGAGGACTATTCATATACACCAGATGAAGAGTATTCAGATGAGGTTGAAACTGTAGAAAATTCTGATGATGAAGAACCAAAATTCTCTTATCAAAATACAACAATAGGCCCATTAGAAACGAATCACGGTGCTATTGCCTCCGCTGTGCCAGGAACGGGTGCAGCTGCAAGCTCTGTAAGTGCTGGAGCTGGTATGGCAGGTATGGGTTTACAAGTACCGTCCATTATTAGTACTACAGAAGATACGGCGCAAGTAGCTGTATCTAAAGATGGACAGATTCATCGGTCCTATGATAGACCTTACCATTTCCCAAGCCTAGATATTTTGGCGAAAGGGAAGGGGAGTCAAAACAATGGTGAAGAAGTAGCACAAAATGCGATGATGCTTGAACATGTATTGAGTGACTTTGGTATTACTGCAAAGGTTGTTAATGCTACACAAGGCCCAACTGTTACACGTTATGAAATTGAACCTGCACCAGGCGTGAAAGTGAGTCGTATCGTTAATTTAACAGATGATATTGCCCTCAATTTGGCAGCACAACATATTCGTATGGAGGCTCCGATTCCAGGGAAATCTGCCATCGGTATTGAGGTCCCTAATAAAACGACAGAAGCCGTTCATTTACGCGATGTACTTGATTGCAGTGACTTTAAAGATGCTCGTGGAGGTATTCCTGTCGGTCTTGGTAAGGATATTGCAGGAAAGCCTGTTATTACAGACCTTGCGAAGATGCCTCACTTGCTCGTAGCTGGTACAACTGGTTCTGGTAAATCCGTATGTGTAAATACATTAATTTCTAGTATTCTCTTTAGCCGCAAACCGGAAGAGGTTAAGTTATTATTAATCGACCCTAAGATGGTTGAATTGTCTATTTACAATGGAATTCCGCACTTGATGGCTCCAGTTGTAACGGATATGAAAAAAGCAGCAGCTGTATTGCGTTGGGCCGTTCGTGAAATGGAGGCTCGTTATAAGGCGTTTGCTGCATCTGGTAAACGTGATATCAAGAGCTATAATGAAGCGCATCCTAAGGCTGCTATGCCGCTAATCGTGTTGATTATCGACGAGTTAGCTGACCTTATGATGACGGCTCCTGATGATATTGAAGAATCTATTAGTCGTTTAGCACAAATGGCTCGTGCCGCAGGTATTCACATGGTTCTTGCTACACAGCGGCCATCTGTTAACGTTATTACCGGTTCTATCAAGGCCAATGTACCAAGCCGTATTTCCTTTGCTGTAGGCTCTCAAATTGACTCCCGTACCATTCTTGATATGGCAGGAGCAGAGAAACTATTGGGTAAAGGGGATATGTTATTTGCTCCGATTGGTGCAAATAAACCTATTCGTGTACAAGGAGCCTTCATTTCTGATGATGAGGTAGAAAAACTTGTAGAGTTTGTGAAAGCTCAACGAGAACCAGAATATGATAATACGGTAACTCAAGAAGTGGAAAAGGAAGCTGAAAAAGAATCTTCTGATGCTAATGATGTTTACCGCGATGAATTATTAGAGCGAGCTGTCAATCTCGTTATGGAATCTGGTCAAGCTTCCGTATCGATGTTGCAACGTCGTTTCCGCATAGGTTACACCCGTGCGGCACGTCTTGTAGATACAATGGAAGACCTTAAAATCGTTGGCCCTAGCATGGGCAGTAAGGCTCGAGAAATTTTAATGAGCCCTGAACAAGCTAAGGCTAGATATTTCTCCGATTCCAATGATGAGCAATAATTAGCTAATTACTATATGAATATTACGTAGATTTAGAAAGGAACGAAAATGGCTGAATTAGGCGAAGAATTACGACGTGAACGGGTAAGACGTAATCTAACCTTTAAAGATGTGGAGCAAGTGCTGCACATTAAAACAACCTATTTAGAGGCTATCGAAGATGGTAACTATGATATCATTCCTGGTCAAGTCTACGTAAAAGGTTTTATTCGAAACTATGGTAACTACTTAGATCTTGATGGGGATCGCTTGGTAAAAGTATATCAGGGCCAAGTAGGGGACATAGATACCTTTTCTTTACGTTCTGTTACAAGACGGAAGGCTCAAGCAACTCCTAATTTGGTACAAAGTGAGTTTGTTGAATACCAAACATCTAAAAAGCGTATGTCCTTAGAAACGCGTCAACGAAAACGTCAACGCTCTATTGTACAAGAACGCATTATTTTAGGGATTATTTTAGTTTGTATGGCATTATTTTTACTATGGTTATTCCTGTTCTAGTATCTGATTAGGCATGATAGAAAGGCATTTACACAATCAATGGATAGATTTTTAGTAACAGAACCTTCGGATATGAAGGAACGTGGTTGGGCTGAATTAGATTTCGTTCTCATCAGTGGGGACGCTTATGTGGACCATCCATCCTTTGCGCCTGCGGTTATCGGTAGATACTTGGAATCCAAAGGTTATCGTGTAGGCATTATAGATCAACCAGATTGGAATGATGTAGAGGCTTTCAAAAAACTAGGTAAACCACGTCTAGCATCCCTTGTTACGGCAGGAAATCTAGATTCAATGCTCAATAAATTTACGGCAGCAAAGAAAATTCGCCGTCAAGATGATTATTCTCCAGGTGGTGAATCAGGTCATCGTCCAGATCGTGCTACCTTGGTATATGCTAACCGCATGAAGGAGGCTTACAGTGATGTACCTCTTATCATTGGCGGTATAGAAGCGTCCTTGCGCCGCTTTGGTCATTATGATTATTGGTCAGATACGGTACGTCGCTCCATCTTAGTAGATTCTAAGGCAGATGTACTCGTCTATGGTATGGGAGAGCTTCAAATCATTGAACTAGCCGATGCCTTAGATCAAGGACGATTTAAAGAGTCCTTGCCGTCTATACGCGGTATTTGCTACATGGCAAAGGAAATTTCTACTATTGACTATGTAGAGTGCCCATCCTATGAAGCTATTAAGGCGGATAAGATGAACTTTGCCGATGCATTTCGCATTCAATACGATGAACAAGACCCGTTCTATGGTCGTATTGTAGTCCAAAAACATGGGGATAGATATCTCATTCAGAACACACCTGCTTTACCATTGACGCAGGACGAAATGGATGGTGTCTATAACCTGCCATATACTCGAAAGTGGCATCCTAAATACGATGATAAGGGTGGTGTACCAGCGTTAAGCGAGGTTCAGTTTAGCCTTGTAAGCCAACGTGGCTGTTTTGGCAGTTGTTCTTTCTGTGCCATCACGAATCACCAAGGTCGTATTATTCAAAATCGTAGCCATGAGTCTTTGATTGACGAAGCACACAAGATGATCAACATGGATAACTTCAAGGGATATATCCACGATGTAGGTGGTCCTACGGCAAATTTCCGCCATCTGGCTTGTGATAAACAGGCTGTTTATGGTGCTTGTAAAGGGCGTACTTGTGCGGCTCCAGAGCCTTGTGAAAACTTGAATACAAATCACGATGATTATATTGCTTTACTGCGTAAACTACGTAAGCTAAAAGGTGTAAAAAAGGTTTTTGTTCGTTCCGGTTTGCGCTATGATTATGTACTAGCCGATAACAATAAAGACTTTGTGCGGGAGCTTTGTGAGTTTCACGTAAGTGGTCAGTTAAAGGTAGCCCCAGAACATGTATCTAAACGCGTTACCAATATGATGGGAAAAGCTGGTAAGGAAGAATTTCTAACCTTTAAGTCTTGGTTTGAAGAGGCGAATAAAAAGCTTGGTAAGAAGCAATATTTAGTTCCGTACTTTATGAGCTCTCATCCAGGTTGTGCGTTAGAGGATGCTATTGAATTGGCGGAATTTTTACGAGACCACCATATGTACCCTGAGCAAGTACAGGATTTTATCCCTACACCGGGTAGTCTTTCTACTTGCATGTATTATACGGGCATAAATCCACTAGATGGAAAGCCTGTTTATGTTGCTAAAAAGGGGCGAGATAAAGCAAAACAACGCGCTTTGATGCAGTTTAAAAATATTGAAAACTATGATCTTGTTAAAGAGGCTCTCATAGAAGCCAATCGACGTGATTTAATTGGCTTTGGCCTGGAATGCTTAATTCCACCGCGCCCAATTAGTGGAAATTCTAAGCGTATTAGCCAATCTAGTAAATTCCGTAATGGCAAACGAGATTGCGAACCTAGGAATCAATGCCGGACTGCCAAAAGGCGTAGTAGAGATGTGACTAAAGTTCGTACATCTAATAAAAGTTTTGGTGGTCGTTAAACCTAGAGAGTAGCTCTAGCTACTCTCATTTTAAGATACTTTATGTCTTATGGGAGGCATATATGAAACGATGGATTGCTCCGAGCATCTTAGCATTATTTGTGGTAGGAATGTTGATTTATGGTATAAACTTTTACCAACAAGAACAAATAGAACAGGCCAAAGAGCCTATTCGTGGTGAAATTATAGTCTATACGGACTTACCTAATACTTTGACAGCTATGCTTGCTGAGCGTTATGAAGAGGAACAAAAGGTAAAAGTTACTGTAATGCCTCTTACAGAGGAACAAATGTCGCAACGGTCGGCTTCTACCGTGGCTGATACTTCTGGTGATTTGGTGCTAACTTCTGAAGATAATCTCGTAGTTGGTGCCAATGCAGGTAAATATATGCCCATCGTCAATGAACGTATTGACGAGGTACGTGATAATCTAAAGGATCCAAATGGCTATTGGGTTGGTCTCTGGTACGATCCAATCGTATTTGTTCAGAATGATACCTTCCATAATGGCATTGGTAAATATATTACTACATGGGAAACATTGGGAAAACAAGGTGATTGGTCTATCGTTATGACTGATTTTGTAGCATCTCAGAATGCGGCCAATTTGCTATACAATATGGTAGAGTACAAAGGGGAACCAGAGGCTCTTGAATACTTGTATAGTTTGAAGCCTCATGTGGTTCAACATGCTAAATTTTTGTCTACTCCAATACGCTTAACTGCGCTAGGGGAGACAAATATTGGTATTGGTAACTTGTCTGATGCGGCGCAATATAGTCATCATGGGTATCCAATTAAGATCATTTATCCTAAAGATGGTACGTCTTATTATGTGACTGGTGCTGCTGTTTTAAAAAATTCAAAACATAAAGCAGATAGTGTAGAGTTTATTAATTGGTTACTATCTTCTAAAACGGCGAAATATATGGTAGAAAAGAATTTTACCTATATATTTACTAATCCTGAGATGGATGAGCCAAAAGATTCTATAGGGCATGATTTAGTGTTATGGCCTGTGAATGGTGGCTATACCCTAGAAGGTAAAAAGTTATTGTTAAATCATTGGGTTAGCCAGGTACGATTCCGTAAGGACTAAGTCAGCTGTATAAATCCAAGAAATAAAAAAAGAATCTAGTGACGAAAGGATATGGAATGGGGAAAAAATTAGGATATGTTAGCCTAGGTTGTGCTAAAAATTTAGTAGATACAGAGGTAATGTTAGGATTATTGAGAGATAATGGCTATTCAATTACAGAAGACTTAAGCGAAGCAGATCTTATCGTTGTAAATACCTGTACTTTTATTGAAAAAGCTAAGGCTGAGTCTATTAATACCATCCTTGAGGTTGCTCAATATAAGGAAGATGGTGCTTGTAAGGGCCTTATCGTAGCAGGTTGTCTTAGCCAACAATATCAGGATGAATTATTCCAAGAAATTCCTGAAATTGATGCATTAATCGGTACCGGTGCATGGGATCAAGTTATGGTAGCCGTTGATGCTATTGAGCACGGCAATCGTAGTTGTATAATGGAAAATATTACGAATATCTATGATGAGCGCATGCCTCGTATTCAAACAACACCTCGTTATAGTGCATATGTTAAAATTGCGGAAGGCTGTAATAACGGGTGTACATTCTGTATTATTCCAAAGGTACGCGGTGCATTCCGTAGTCGGACTATCGAGTCTATCAAGGCTGAAGTGGAACGATTGGCAGCGACAGGGGTTAAGGAAGTTGTCCTTATCGCTCAAGATACCACAAGTTATGGCATCGACCTTAATAATGGTAAACCATTGTTGACTACATTGTTAAAAGAATTAACAACTGTAGAGGGCATAGAATGGATTCGCATGCTATACCTATATCCGACATTCTTCTCTGATGAATTGTTAGATATTATAGTTAATGAGCCAAAGCTTTGTAAATATGTAGATATTCCATTGCAACATGTTAATAACGATATCTTGAAACAAATGAATCGTCGAGACGATCGCAATGATATTGAGCGTTTGCTTAAGAAAATTAGAAATGCGCCGACTCATATTACATTGCGCACCTCTATCATCGTTGGATTTCCTGGTGAAACAGATGAACAATTTGAGGAACTTTGTGACTTTGTAAAAGAAATCAAATTTGATAACATGGGCGTATTTACATATTCTCAAGAGGCTGGCACACCAGCTGGTGCTCGTGAAGACCAAATACCAGAAGCGGTCAAAGAAGAGCGTTATCACGTTCTTATGTCCATCCAAGCTGCTATCTCTGAAGAGAACAATCGCGATTTAGAAGGTACCATTGATTATGCGATGGTAGAGGAAATCGAAGAAGGCGAGAATAACACATTGCTTGCAAAAGGTCGATTGAAATCTCAAGCACCTGATGTAGATGGTAATATGTACATTGAAGACTGCGGTGAAGACATTCAACCTGGTGATATTCTTAAGGTACAAGTAGAGCAAGGCTTTGCTTATGATGTAGTAGCTACAGTTGTAGAATAATACACAGTTCGATATATTCGATTGTGGAGGTGATCTGATGATTGTAGAACTTATCTCTACAGGTTCAGAATTATTGCTAGGTGATACAGTAAATACGAATGTATCATGGCTGGCACAAGAGTTGAATAAACTAGGATATACCATTGCCCATCAATCAGTGGTAGGTGATAATCCGAAACGAATGGCTGAAGTCTTTCAGCTCGCTAGTACAAGGGCTGATATCGTTATTAGTACTGGTGGGTTAGGACCTACGCAGGGCGATATTACACGTAATGTACTTGCCGATTCAATTGGTAGACCTATTGTGTTTAATCAAGAGGCCATGAATGAGCTTGAAAGGTTCTTTAAAAGTGTAAACCGTACTATACCTGATGCGAGTCGGCGAGAGGCACAATTACCAGAAGGGGCGAAGGTATTATATAACCCTGTTGGAGTTGCACCAGGTGTCGTCGTTGAAGATGGTGACACTACATACATACTTCTACCTGGACCTCCTGGAGAAATGAAGGGAATGTTTCAAGAGAGCGTAGTTCCTTATTTAAATGGTCGATTTGGTTCTCAAGGGGTTGTTACATCTTATCGTTATGGTGTATATGATATTCGTGAAATCGATTTAGAAAGCACCTTGATGGATCTCATTAAGAAGCAATCTAATCCGACGATCGCTTTGCTTATTAAAAAGGGCTACATTGAGGTTCGTATCACTGCTAAGGCTGAAACATTAGAAGCGGCGCAAGAACTATTAAATCCTTGGGATGCTATCATACGAGAGCGTTTAGGTTCTCGCATAGGACGCGACTTAACAATTTCTATGGAGGAAACACTAGGTCGTACCTTGCTAGAGGAACACAGCACTATTAGTACTGCTGAATCTTGTACATCAGGATTGGTTGGCAAGCTTCTTACTAATGTCAGTGGTAGTAGTGAGTACTATATGGGCGGTGTCATCTCGTATAGTAATGATGTGAAACATCGTGTTTTAGGTGTACCACAAGATATGCTAGATGCGTATGGTGCTGTTAGTGAGCAAGTGGCTAAGGCTATGGCAGAGGGGGCACGAATTGTTGGTCAAACAACATATGCTGTTTCTACGACAGGCATAGCTGGTCCTGGAGGCGGTACGCTAGAAAAGCCTGTTGGTCTTGTTTGGTTTGGTGTTACTGGTCCACATGGTACGGTAGCCCATAAAGCTAATTTAATTGGCAATCGAGAAGATATTAGACAAAGTGCAGCAGAGCTAGCACTTTACTATGTTTATACTTATATAACAGAAAAGGGGAAATAAAATAATGGCTGTAGATGGTAGACAAGCAGCGTTGGATAACGCATTAAAACAAATTGAAAAAGATTTTGGTAAAGGTGCTATTATGCGTCTTGGTGAGGCGGCAGATCGCATGAATGTAGAGGTGATTTCCTCTGGTTCTCTAGCTATCGATATTGCTGTTGGTGTAGGTGGTTTCCCTCGTGGTCGTGTAATTGAAATCTATGGTCCAGAATCTTCTGGTAAAACAACAGTAGCTCTTCACGCGGTAGCAGAAGCTCAAAAACAAGGTGGCATTGCAGCATTTATTGATGCGGAGCATGCGATGGATCCTGTATATGCTCGCAATTTGGGTGTAGATATCAATAATTTGTTGATTTCTCAACCAGATAATGGAGAACAAGCTCTTGAAATTACAGAAGCCCTTGTTCGCAGTGGTGCAGTAGATATTGTTGTAGTTGACTCCGTAGCAGCATTGGTACCTAAAGCGGAAATTGATGGTGAAATGGGTGACGCTCATGTAGGTTTACAAGCTCGTTTGATGAGTAAAGCCTTGCGTAAATTGACTGGTATCATCAGTAAATCCAAAACAGTTGTTATCTTCATCAACCAATTGCGTGAAAAAGTAGGTGTTATGTTTGGTAATCCTGAAACAACAACTGGTGGTCGTGCGTTGAAATTCTATTCTTCTGTGCGTCTTGATGTTCGTAAAGGGGAATTGATCAAAGCAAATAATGAAAATGTTGGTGCTCGCACAAAAGTCAAAGTTGTTAAAAATAAGGTGGCACCTCCATTTAAGACCGCTGAATTTGATTTGATGTATGGCGAAGGTATTTCTAAAACTGGCACACTTATTGATATTGGTACAAATATGGAAATTATTAATAAATCTGGTGCTTGGTATTCTTATAATGGGGAACGTATGGGCCAAGGTAAAGAAGCGGCTAAACAATACTTGCTAGACAATCCACAAATAGCTGATGAAATCGATCGCATTATTCGTGATACATTAGCTGTTGGTACTGAAGAAATCGATGTAATCGGTGAAGAAGTAACTGAAGAAGTATAATCATGAGTGACGAAACGATGCAAGCTGCTATGGATCAAGCGTATCGCTTCTTAGCTCAACGCTTTCTTAGTTCTTATGAACTGACACAAAAAATGAGACGTAAACAATTCGAGGACCCTATCATTGAGAGGGTCCTTGAGCGCCTTAGAGATTATGATTACATCAATGATGAACGTTTATCGGAGCAAGTATTAACCTATTTGATGAAAGAACAAAAATACGGTGCTTATATGATTAAGCAAAAAATGAAACTTCGAGGACTTGCGATTCCTCAAGAAATTTCTGCTTATGATGAGGTAAAAGCTGCTTATCGGGTGGTAGAGAAAAAGTTTGGATCTATTCTCAATGAAGAAAAGACTCCTCGGGTAAAGGTTTTCAGTTTTCTCAAATACAGGGGGTTCTCAACAAGCACAATTCAAGTTGTATGCAATGATTTTTATGAATAAATTATGCTTTTTGAGAGGCCTTACTAAGCTTGTAAAATCTTGACAGAAAGGGCTTTGAAGTCTAAAATTAATAATAGCCTTATTTATTTATATGATGATATGGCTAATTGATAATTTAATGCATAAAGGGCATAAAAAGGAGCATGAAAGCTCAATTTTGAGAAATAGAAGGAGGTGAAAGAAATTTTAGAGTATAGTCTAATTGCAGTGGTAATGGTACTGATTGGACTAGGGGTAGGCTATTTTTTAAGAAAAAATATTGCTGAAGGAAAACTGAATCAAGCTGAACAAGAGGCTGCACGCATCATTGCAAATGGTGAACGCACAGCTGAGTCTAAAAAGAAAGAAGCTTTATTAGAAGCGAAAGAAGAAATTCATAAGCTCCGTTCTGATGTGGAACGAGAAAATAAAGATCGTCGTTCTGAACTTCAACGTATGGAACGTCGTATTCTTCAAAAAGAAGAATCTTTGGATAAAAAATTAGACAATATTGAGCACAAAGAGGAAGCTTTACATCGCAAAGAAGCTGACTTAGCCCAAAGCCGTGAAAAGGTAGAAGCTTTGTATGAAAAACAAATGGCAGAATTAGAACGTATTTCTGGCATGACGTTTGAAGAAGCAAAAAATATCTTGTTAACGAATGTGGAACAAGAAATCCGTCATGAAACGGCGATTATGGTTAAGGAAATGGAGCAGCAAGCTAAGGATGAAGCGGAGAAAAAAGCGAAAGAAATTATCTCCTCTGCTATCCAACGTTGTGCAGCTGACCATGTAGCGGAAACTACCGTATCCGTAGTGGCATTGCCTAATGATGAAATGAAGGGTCGCATTATCGGTCGTGAGGGCCGTAACATTCGTGCACTCGAAACATTAACAGGTATTGATTTGATTATCGATGACACGCCAGAAGCAGTTATTCTTTCCGGCTTCGATCCAATTCGTCGTGAAGTGGCTCGTATTGCGCTGGAAAAATTGATTGTAGATGGTCGTATCCATCCAGCTCGTATTGAAGAAATGGTTGGTAAAGCTCGTAAAGAGGTGGACCAAACTATTAAAGAGGCTGGTGAACAAGCGACATTTGAAGCTGATGTTCACGGCTTACATCCTGAAATTGTTAAGATTTTAGGCCGTTTGAAATATCGTACTAGTTATGGTCAAAACGTATTGAAACATTCCATTGAAGTATCTCATTTAGCAGGTTTAATGGCAGCTGAACTAGGCTGTGATGTAACTTTGGCTAAACGAGGTGGTTTGATTCATGATATTGGTAAAGCATTAGACCGTGAACTTGAAGGTTCTCATGTTCAAATCGGTGTTGATGTGGCTCGTAAATATCGTGAAAGTGCAGCAGTAATTAACTGTATTGGTGCTCATCATGGTGATGAAGAGTTCCAAACAGTAGAAGCTGTATTAGTAGCTGCCGCTGATGCTATCTCCGCTGCCCGTCCAGGAGCACGTCGAGAAACATTAGAAAACTACTTAAAACGTTTATCTAAATTGGAAGAAATCGCTGAATCCTTCGAAGGCGTTGAAAAATGTTTTGCTATTCAAGCCGGTCGTGAGATTCGCGTTGTAGTAAAGCCGGATAAGATTGATGAAGCTGAGTCTACATTACTTGTTCGGAATATCGTAAAACGCATCGAGTCAGAACTTGAATATCCAGGCCAAATTAAGGTCGTAATTATTCGTGAAACTCGCGTTGTGGATTACGCAAAATAATATGCTATAAGCGATAAGTATAGGCTGCAATGTTTTCATTGCAGCCTATTGTTATCAAAGTTTCGGTAATTACATATTGCTATATACGGCGTATAGAAATCATCATGTACATTACATTGTAGATGATGATTCCTATGATTCGTATCAAGCTTTTTTATATTATTTTTATAATTTAATTGATTAAAATGCTTTACAAATAGAGGATTTTTTATTTGTATATAGAATTAATATATATATGGGGAAGGAGGCGTTGGCTATGAGCCGATATTTTGAAAATGAGTTGATTGAACAAATCAAAGATGCTAATGATATCGTGTCAGTTGTATCCGAGCATGTAGCTTTAAAGAAACGCGGCAAGAACTATTGGGGTTGTTGTCCATTTCATAATGAAAAAACGCCATCCTTTAGCGTAGCTCCTGAAAAGGGTTTTTATTATTGTTTTGGTTGCCATGCATCAGGAAATGCTATTAAATTTCTTATGGAATTAGAGCATTTAACCTTTGTAGAAGCCCTAGAACGGCTAGCTAATCGAGCTAATATTCCATTGCCAGAGGCGAAACTTTCACCTGAGCAAAGAGCTAGAGATGAAAGACGTAAAAAACTGTATGAAGCTTCTGATTTAGCAACCACCTTTTTCCATAACTGTCTCACTCAAACGTCTATTGGTAAAGTGGGATTAGATTATTTGAAAAAGAGGGGGCTCACACAAGAAACCATAGAACAATTTAAACTTGGTTTTGCTCCTGATGGTTGGGATAAGTTATATCGTGCCTTTCATGACCGTGGTATTGATGATTCCATTCTCTTGGAGTTGAATCTTGTCCGAAAGAATCAAAAGGGTCAATTTTATGACTTCTTCAGAAATAGAATTATGTTCCCCATTATGGATGGTAAAGGGCGAGTAGTTGCTTTTGGTGGGCGCGTTATGGATGATAGTACACCAAAATATTTAAACTCTCCAGAGTCATCAATCTTTGAAAAAGGTAAACTTCTATTTGCTTTTGATAAGGCTTATAAATCTATTCGTGAGGAAAAACAAGCTATTCTTGTAGAAGGCTATATGGATGTTATATCTGCTCATAATCATGGTGTTACTAATGTAGTCGCATCATTGGGGACTGCTTATACAAGAGATCATGGACATATCTTGATGAGGCAGGCTGAAGAAATCGTGTTAGCTTATGATATGGATGGTGCTGGTCGTCAAGCGGCTGCTAGAGCTATTGAATTATTGCAAAATACGGATTTTAAGGTGCGTGTCCTTGCTATGCCAGACGGCAAAGATCCAGATGATTATGTGCGTAATCATGGGGGGCAGGCATTTAAGGAGTTAGTTGCTAAAGCTGTTAAGCCTCTTGATTATCTATTAAGTGAGTCTTTAATTAAACACGATACAAATGATACAGAAGGAAAGCAGGCTGTTATGGCAGATGTTTTCCCATATATTGCAAATATAGATAGTCAAACGCAGAGAGATGATGCTTTAAAAACATTGGCATTGCCATTATGGCTTGATAATAGTACTATTTTTAGATACTTTAGAGATTATGTGAAAAAAGGACAAATTGAATTAGTGGATACGGCATCGACACCTTTGCCAACACAGGATTTACCAAGGGGTGATGCGGAAAAATTATTATCCTTAGCTTTCACAAATGGCGAAGTATTACAACATATGATGAGCTATTTGCCATTAGAGGACTTTGAAAAAATTGAATATCGAGGTATAATAGAAAAGCTATTCACCTTGTATAAGTCCGAAGGTCGTCTAGATGAAACTGCAATTCAATCTGTTTTATCTTCTCAAGAATACGATATTTACTCTAGGTTGGTCGTCATGAGTGACGATGAATATAAGGTACAAGTGCCTGCATTAATCCGCAAGATAAGGCTCCATTCATTGCGTGAACAGTATAAAGCGCATTCGATTATGGCGGATCAATTAAAACGAGCAGGAGATTCGACGTTTATTAGCGAATTACATAAGTGTCAGGAAATACAGAATTTAATTAGAGAATGGTCTAAGTAAATCATTAATGGTTAAAAAGGAGAGCGCTGTGGCTAAGAAAGTACAAAAAAGTCAAATAGAGGAGATTGTTGAGCAACTTCTTGAAAAAGGCCGTAAGAGCGGTGTGTTGACACAATCCGAGATTTCAGATGCTCTTCATGAGCAGACGGAAATTACTGCGGAACAATTAGATGATATTTATACGACTTTGGGTAAATTGAATGTTGAGATTGTGGCAGATATTGATGCTGATGATACAGATAATCATACAATTGAAACGGATGAAGATGAAGACGAAGTTTCTAGCGAGAAAAAAATTGCTATCGATTTAAGTGTTGATTCTGGTGTTAATATCGATGACCCTGTACGAATGTACCTAAAAGAGATTGGTCGAGTGCCATTGCTTTCAGCTGATGAAGAAATCGTATTAGCTAAGCAAATTGAAGCTGGTGCTCAAGAGGATGCTACATATAAAGATATTCAACTTAGCAAAAAGGCAAAGAAAAAATTGGTAGATGCTAACTTGCGACTAGTTGTAAGTATCGCAAAACGTTATGTAGGTCGCGGTATGTTGTTCTTGGATCTAATCCAAGAAGGTAACTTAGGTCTAATCAAAGCGGTAGATAAATTCGATTATACTAAAGGTTATAAATTTTCTACGTATGCTACATGGTGGATTCGTCAAGCAATTACGCGTGCTATTGCAGACCAAGCTCGTACGATTCGTATTCCTGTACATATGGTAGAAACAATTAATAAATTGATTCGTATTTCTAGACAATTGTTGCAAGACAAGGGTCGTGAGCCATTGCCAGAAGAAATTGCTGAAGGTATGGGAATTACTGTAGAGCGGGTGCGTGAAATTCAGAAAATCGCTCAAGAGCCAGTATCCTTGGAAACTCCGATTGGTGAAGAGGAAGATTCCCATTTAGGGGACTTCATCGAGGACCAAGATGCAATTGCTCCAGACGATGCAGCTAGCTACATTTTATTGCAAGAGCAGATTGAAGATGTATTTACATGCTTGACTGATCGTGAGCAACAAGTCTTGATTTTACGTTTTGGTTTGAAGGATGGTAAGCCTCGTACATTGGAAGAAGTTGGTCAACATTTCAATGTAACAAGAGAACGTATTCGTCAGATTGAAGGTAAAGCGCTTACTAAATTGCGCAATCGCGGTAAACGTGATAAAATCAAAGACTTCTTATAATATTTTGAAACTCTTAAGGGTTGTAATGCAGTGTTGTATAGCACTGTATTACAACCCTTTTGTGTTATAATAAAAAATAATAATATCTTACAATAAAAAATATTTTGTGATAAGACTTATGTAATAGACAAGGGTTTCATGTAATAGCGATAAGTCTTATGTAATAGATATAAGTTGAAAGCTTATGTAATAGATAGGAGATATAATGTTTACAGTTACTAAACGGTTAGAGGTGAGTGCATCTCATCAATTAAAACTAGATTATCCGAGTAAATGTCAAAATCTTCATGGGCATAACTGGATTATTACAGTTCATGCACGCTCTGAAGAGTTAGATCATAACGGGATGGTCATCGACTTTACGATTATTAAAGAAAAAATTCATGGTCGCTTGGATCATCGCCATATCAACGATGTACTAGGTGACATTAATCCCACTGCGGAGAATATGGCAAAATGGATTGCTGATGAATTGGGCCCAAAATGCTTTAAAGTAGAGGTTCAAGAATCTGAAGGGAACACAGCTGTTTATGAACGTGATTGAGATTTTTGCCTCTATTGATGGGGAAGGTAGTCGGCAAGGCTTGCTGACTACATTTTTACGTCTTCATGATTGCAATATTCGCTGTTCCTATTGCGATACGACTTATAGTTACGGCATTGATAGTATTTTCACAGAGATGACTGTAGCTGAGGTGGCTGATGTTATTGAAAGCTTAGGTAATCATCGCATTACTATTACTGGTGGGGAGCCCTTATTGCAAGAAGCCGCTGTAGTAGAGCTAATCGATGAGTTAAATCGTCGGAAGGCTGAAACAATGCAGGATAATACATCAGGTCAAGCTGGTTCAACTTGTATTATTGATATAGATAAATTTGATAAACGAGAGATGCTTAATAATAGCCTTTATGATTTCAATATTGAAACAAATGGCACGATTATACCGAGTTTTCATAGAGATAATGTGTGGTTTACCTACGATTATAAAACACCGTCTTCTTTAGCCGAAGAGTCTATGAATATAGACATATTCAAGGTGGCTACAGAACGAGATCTTATCAAGTTTGTCGTTGGTTCTCCAGAAGATTTGGATTGTATGCGTCGCATAATTGACCAATATCCTACAGCGGCTCAAATATATGTATCGCCTGTATGGGGACAGATTGAAGCGGTATTGATTATCGATTATATGAAAGCATATAATTTGCAAAATGTACGATTTCAACTGCAAATCCATAAATTTGTCTGGGATCCAGATACAAAGGGTGTATAGTATTATTAGGATGTGTAGTGTCAGTATCTTTTTTTATGCATAGTATGATATGGGATCTGATGGAATCTTGATATAAAGGGGTAAATATGGATACAAAAAAAATAGAATCGCTTATATATCAGTTGTTAGAAGCACTAGGTGAGGATCCTAATCGGGACGGTTTGTTAGAAACACCGAAACGGGTAGCTCAAATGATGGAAGAGGTATATGAAGGCATTCAGTATACAAATGCTGAAATTGCAGAAATGTATGGTAAAACCTTCGCTGTAGATACAAATCAAATGGTAGTAGTAAAGGATATTACTTGCTTCTCTCATTGTGAACATCATATGGCATTGATGTATGATATGAGTATCAGTATTGGGTATATACCAAAAGGTCGTGTCATAGGTTTATCTAAGATTCCTCGCATAGCTGAAATGTGTTGCAAGCGTTTACAATTGCAAGAAAAAATTGGTGAAGATATTGCGGAAGTAATTTCTTTAGCGACAGGGTCTAATGATGTTATTGTGCACATTATATCGTCGCACAGCTGCATGAGTGCACGAGGCATTAAATCTACAGATAGCCAAACGACTACACTAACTACTAAAGGCGTATTTAACGAAGATCATATGATTCACCGTTTTATGCTAATGAAACAGTCTTAAGATTTGAGTTTCCTTGACTAAATGATAGTCTATTCGGTATAATTAATAAGCTAGAAACTAACTGAGGGCCTATAGCTCAGGGGTAGAGCAACCGGCTCATAACCGGTCGGTCCCTGGTTCGAACCCAGGTGGGCCCACCATTATGTTGATATCTACCGTCCTTGAGATTTCAAGGACGGTTATTTTTATATGTAGCTCATTTTGAGGTAACATAATAGAGATTATTTCAGAATAGTATTGTGTTTAGAGCTATATAAACGAGAACAAATAAGTAAGAAAATAATCAAGAATTAGTAATTAAGAATAAATGATTAGTAATAGTAGAGGAAGTTATGGAACCTAGACCTATGATGGACCGCCTAGAAGCGGTATTCTCAATCGTACCTAAGGCTCATGCCATTGCCGATATCGGTACCGATCATGGCTATTTAGCGGTAGAGCTCATCAACCGTCAACGCGCTGAATATGTCATTGCCGGTGATGTACATAAAGGTCCGTTAGAGTCTGCAAGATCATATGTTGAGTCTTGTGGACTAGCCGATAAAGTAGATTGTCGTTTAGGCGATGGTCTTAAAGTGACAGAAAAGGGCGAGTTGAACGGCGCCATTTGTTGTGGTATGGGTGGATTTTTAATGCGAGATATTGTAGATGCAGGCCCAGAACCATTAGAGTTCTATGTACTCCAACCACAGAATGGACAAAAAGAATTACGTCAATATATGGTTCAAAAGGGATATGTTATTGTTCTAGAAATTATCGTAGAAGATGCTGGTAAGCTCTATACAGCATTTTTAGCCGTGCGCAATGACTGCGTGGAAGCTTATACAGGTATGACTGAATATGTAGATGTTTATCAATCGTTACCGGAAGACTCCTTGTTGTGGTCTGTAGGGGCTTTATTGGAACAAGATAGACCACCACTTTGGATGAAATATATAGAGTATTTAATATATCAACGACAATGTGCATTAGATGATATGACAGAGAAATTAAATCATACTGATAAATATCAGGATTTAGAGCAGGAAGTTAATTTTCTTCGTAATCTTTTAGAGAATAAATAGAAAGAAGTGAGTTGTATGATAACGGTTCAACAAGTTATTACCTTGATGGAGCAATTAGCACCGCGTTCTTATGCAGAGTCTTGGGATAATGTAGGTTTAATGGTGGGCGATCGGAATGTAGTTGTTACAGGTGTAGTGACTACGTTAGACGTAACAGAAGAAACCGTAGAATATGCTATTGAACAAAATTGTAATTTAATTGTTAGCCACCACCCATTAATCTTTAAAGGGTTGAAACAGATATCATGTGATACTGCTCATGGGCGTACGATTAATAAGCTGATTCAACATAAGATTGCCGTATATAGTGCTCATACAAATCTTGATATCGCACCAGGCGGTCTAAATGATATGTTGGCGAAGCAATTGGGACTTATAGATATTAAGGGCTTCATTAAAACTGGTGAAGAGGCGCTTTATAAGGTGACCACTTTTGTACCTGAAAGCTCGGCTGATGCGGTTCGATTGGCGATGGGTGATGCAGGGGCAGGCCGAATTGGTAATTACGAGCATTGCAGTTTCAGTATCCATGGGGAAGGACGCTTTGTTGGTAATGAAGATTCTCATCCTGTCATTGGGGCAGCTGGTGCTTTGACAGTGGTTCCTGAGGTACAAGTGAATGCTATCGTTGATGGTACGCATTTAAGCAAAGTCGTAGCGGCTATGAAAGCTGCTCATCCATATGAAGAAGTTGCTTATGAGGTTTTGAATATAGTCGAGCCTACTAGTTCAACTCAATATCTAGGACGGGTAGGTCGCTTGCCTAATGCATTAAACTTAGATTCTTTCCGTGAGTGGGTACAAGAAGCGTTGCCTGATGCTAACATTCGTTTTGCTGGTATTGTGCCGAAAGCGATTCAATCCATTGCTTTATGCTCTGGTGCAGGTGCAGAATTTATTAAGGATGCTGCCCGGTTACATGTAGATGCCTATATTACAGGTGATGTGAAGTATCATGAGGCGCAAATGGCTAAGGAATTAGGCTTACTCGTAGTTGATGCGGGGCATTTTGGAACTGAGTCTATAGTGGCACATGGTTTACGTGACTATTTAATCTCTGCAGGGCTTGCTGTTCCTGTGAAAGCTTTCACAGAACAAAATGATTTCTTCTTTGTGTAATGATGCATTTTCTTGCAACAAATTGTTAGCTATGATAAACTGAATTGAAGCAAGTATGAAAGACGGTTGCGAGTCTATAAGACTCGAGGAAAGTCCGAGCTCCATAGGGCAGGATGCCAGATAACGTCTGGCGAGGGTAACCTTAGGGAAAGTGCCATAGAAAAGGAAACCGCCACGTAAGTGGTAAGGGTGGAAAGGTGAGGTAAGAGCTCACCAGCAGTCTGGTAACAGGCTGGCTCGGTAAACCCCATCCGGAGCAAGACCGAATAGGGAAGGGTTAAGGGTGGTCCCGCCTACCTTCCGGGTTGTGTCGCTCGAGCGTGCAGGCGACTGTACGCCTAGAAAGATAATCGTCACCGCGCAAGTGGAACAGAACTCGGCTTATTGATTGCTTGCTTCTATATTTAACATATAATTGATAGTATATAAGATTGTAGATCTTTGTTAGGAGAACTTCATGGCAATTACAGCAATTACTAGTGTACAAGAATTTGATGAGAAAGTGCTTGGCGCTAAAGGTTTAGCTATTGTTGATTTTTGGGCTGGTTGGTGCGAACCATGCACTGTTATGCGCCCAGAGATTGAAGATGTAGCAGAGCGTTTAAAAGGTCAAGTAGAATTCTTTAGTGTTAATGCAGAAGATAAAAATCTTCGCGGTATTTTGTTAAAAGAAGATGTTGATGGTATTCCATCCTTAGTATTCTTCCGCGATGGCAAAATGCTCGATTCCCTTGTGGGCTATAAAAAAGCAGATATGCTTGAGTCTCTAATAAAGGAAGTTATCTGATTAATTAATAACTAGGAATTCTTAGGAAATGAATAACATGAGGCTGTATATAAGGAAAGTTAATTTCTTATATACAGCTTTTTTGTTAAATTTCATAGTTTTCAAAAATGTTAAGTGATATAATAAAATAGTAGAAATATGATTGTCATCATGTTGGTTGAACTTCTTCAAAGTGATAGAGGACGCTAATAAAATGATTTCCGTCATAAACGTTGTAGTTTATTAAGTAATATAATTATATTGCGCAAAGTTGTTGTAAGGAGGCTATATTCCATGAAGAATCGTATAAATAGTTTGTGGACACTCTTCCAAGAACGCCGTTTGAGTCGACGAACATTTATGAAATCCTGTGTAGCACTCACTGCTATTTTAGGACTACCTCCAACGATGTTAGACACCGTTGTTAAGGCTGCCGAAACAACTGAATTACCTACAGTGATTTGGTTGCATGGTCATGAATGTACTGGTTGTAGTGAATCTTTTATCCGTTCATCCTCTCCCTTTACTTCTGATGTTATTTTAAACATGATCTCTTTAGAATATGATGATACTTTGGCGGCAGCGTCTGGTGCACCATTAGAGGAACATTTAGAAAAAATCATCAAAGAAAAAGCCGGTAAATATATCTTGGCTGTTGAAGGTGGCGTACCACTTGATGAAGATGGTGTTTATTGCACAGTAGGTGGACGTACATTTAAAGAATCCCTATTAGAAGCAGCTAAAGGAGCTGCAGCAATCATAGAATATGGTTCTTGTGCTTCTTGGGGCGGTATACAGGCGGCAAAACCAAATCCAACAAATACAGTTTCTGTATCTTCCGTTGTATCTGGCAAGCCAATTATTAAGGTCCCTGGTTGTCCTCCAATTCCAGAGGTTATGACTGGCGTAATCATGCACTATGCATTATTCGGTCAAATTCCACCTCTTGATTCTCAAGGCCGTCCTAAACAATTTTATGGCAATCGTATTCACGACACATGCTACCGTCGTGCCTTCTTTGACTCTGGACTTTTTGTTGAAAAATTCGACGACGATGCATCCAAATCTGGTTGGTGTTTGTATAAAGTAGGTTGTCGTGGACCTCAAACATATAATTCTTGTGGTAACTTACGTTGGTGGAATGGTTTATCCTATCCAATTCAATCCGGTCACGGTTGTATTGGTTGCTCTGAAAAGGGCTTCTGGGATAATGACGTATTCTACAAACGTTTACCAGATATTCCATTGGCTAATACCATCACGACTGCTGATACAATCGGTACAGTAGCTGCTGTTGGTGCCACTGCAGCAGTTATCGTTCATGGCGCTGCAACTCTTACGCGTAATAAAATTCTTGATATGAAAGAAGAAAAACGCTTAAAAGAACAAGGCTTGTGGGATGAAAAGAAACATAATAATGGAGGAGGTCACTAATGAAACGCGTAGTAGTAGATCCGATTTCCCGTATTGAAGGTCATTTACGGGTTGAAATAAAAGTTGATGAAGCGAGTGGTAAAGTAGAGGATGCATTGTCTTCTGGTACTGCTTGGCGCGGTATCGAACTTGTTGCTAAAGACCGCGATCCTCGTGACCTTTGGGCGTTCGTACAACGTATTTGTGGTGTATGTACTACAACACATGCCTTGGCTTCGTTAAGAGCTGTTGAAGATGCGCTTGGTATTACAATTCCTAAAAATGCAAACTATATACGTAATATTATGCATAGTAGTCTTGATGTGCATGATCATATCGTGCATTTCTATCATTTACATGCCCTTGACTGGGTTAGCCCGGTAGCAGCTCTTAGTGCCGACCCTGCTAAAACCGCTCAATTACAAAATGATGTATTAGCAACTTATAATGTGAGCGGTTTAGCACCTGCGGAAACGGCATCAAAAGACTCAGCCTATCCTAAAGAGTTTCCTAAGGCTACTACAGCATACTTTACGGCTGTACAACAAAAGGTTAAGAAAATAGTTGAATCAGGCCAATTGGGGATTTTCTCCGCTCAATGGTGGGATCATCCTGATTATAACTTGTTACCTCCAGAAGTTCATTTGATGGCCGTATCTCATTATTTGAACATTCTTGATCGTCAACGGGATATTGTAATTCCTCATGTTGTATTTGGTGGCAAAAACCCTCATCCTCATTACATTGTAGGTGGCATGCCATGCTCTATTTCTATGAATGATATGAATGCCCCTATTAATACGCAACGCCTTGCTGCTGTAGAGCAATCTATTGCATTGACTAAAGACTTAGTTGATAATTTCTACGTGCCAGATCTATTAGCTATCGGTAAAATATATGTAGAAAAAGGTATGATCGATGGTGGTGGCCTTGTGAAGAAACGCGTTATGTCCTATGGCGATTATCCTGATGATACGTACACCGGTATTTCTAATGGTGACTATCATAAGAAATGTATTGTTCGTTCCAATGGTGTTGTTGAGAACTTTGCATTAGGTGTAGATAAAGCAACATTCATCCCATTAGAAGGTAAAGATTTCATGGATCCTCAATACCTTAGTGAAGAGGTTGATCATTCCTGGTTTACATATCCAGATGGAACAAAAACACTTCATCCTATTGAAGGTGTTACTGATCCTAAATTTACAGGTCCTAAATCTGGTACAAAAGAAAAATGGGAATTCCTTGATGAAGATAAAAAATATTCTTGGATTAAATCTCCAACTTTCAAAGGGAAAACTGCAGAGGTTGGTCCATTAGCAAAATATATTGTTGTGTATACAAAGGTAAAACAAGGCATAATCAAAGACCCAACTTGGGCTGAATCTATGATTGTTCGTCAAATTGATACAGTATCACAAGTATTGGGTGTACCAGCTCATGTATGGATGACTACTATGGTAGGACGTACAGCATGTCGTGGCCTTGATGCACAGGTAGCGGCAAATATTAGCCAATACTTCTTTAACAAGCTTGTATCTAATATTAAAAATGGTGATACTACAGTAGCGGATATGACTAAGTTTGAACCAAATACATGGGATAAAGATGCTAAAGGTGTTGGTCTTGTAGATGCGCCTCGTGGTGGTTTGGGGCACTGGATACATATTAAAGATGGACGCTCTGCAAACTATCAATGTATCGTACCATCTACATGGAATGCGTGCCCTAAAACTGCAGCTAATGAACATGGTGCCTATGAAGATTCTATGATTGATACACATGTAAAAATTGCGGATAAACCACTTGAAATTTTGAAGGTAATTCACTCCTTTGATCCATGCCTAGCATGTGCAACCCATTTATACAATAAAAAAGGCGAAAAAATTGTTTCCGTCAATACAGATGCATTGTGTAAATAAAGGGTGGTGGACTTATGTTAATACATACTGACAAAAAGGCGTATGTCGTATTTAGTCTATGGTTGCGTATATTCCACTGGACTATGGTACTCAGTGTAACTGCATTGTTCTGGACTGGCCTATATATTGGTGATCCAGGCTTTGCTGCGATTACGGGTAACCCTGAACCAACTTTTGCTATTGATGGCTGGTTCTCTATGGAAACTATGCGGCGTATTCATTTCATTGCAGGTGTTATCTTAACATTCTCCTTTATCTTCCGTTTTGCAGGTGCTCTTTGGAACAGAGGGGATAGATTATTACCTAAATTCCGTCAAAAACGGTATTGGTACGGTCTTAAAGAAACAACATTGCACTATTTAATGATTCCTCAAAAACATGAACATCATTGGCTTCGTAATTCTTTAGCTAGAACTGCGTATATGATGGTATACATTATGTTCTTCTTTGAAATTTTAACGGGTTTTGCAATGTATTCGATGGTTAACCCTAATGGTATTCTAGGAACTTTATTTGCACCAGTGGTTACATTATTTGGTGGTGAATACAAGGTCCATATTATCCATCACTACATTGCGTGGGGATTCTTGTTCTTTACTATTGTTCACGTGTATATGGCATTCCGAGAAGATGTTATGGAGGAATCCGGCGAAGTATCAGCTATGGTTTCCGGTATGAAATATTACGCTCATGATCCAATTGATATTGAAGACCTCAATGGTAAACGTCGTCGTGGGGAACGTATTGATAAACCATCTGGTACTACATACCGTCCAAGTGATCCTAATGATCCTAGAGAAAGAGAATTACAAGAAAATGACTAATACAAGTACTGATATTATTAGTGGCTTGGAACAATACGCGGACTCAGAGGGTCCGCGTATTGATTTAAATAGCCTTTATGATGATGGAGATAATGAAATTGTTCTACTCGGAGTCGGCAATATTTTACTTACCGATGAGGGATTAGGTGTTCATGTAGTAAAAGAATTGAAAGAGTCTTTCACATTTACGCCTGCGATTTCCATTATTGATGGTGGCACTATGGGAATGGAATTACTTACGTATATGCGTGGTATGAAGAAAATCCTTCTTGTAGACGCTATTAATGGCGGAGATGCTCCAGGAACTATATATGAATTTCCTCATAAGGAATTAGAACAATATTTTACGGAACATATTTCTGTACATGAAGTAGGAATGCAAGATATTTTGCGCATCCGTGCTATTCAAGAGGATCCATTAGAAGATGCAGTGGTTATCGGTGTAGAACCGGAATCATTGGAGATTGGTTTTGAACCTAGCGAGCCGGTACAATGTGCCTTGCCTGAGGTTAAAAAACGTGTTTTGAATGTACTACGAGAATGGGGCGTAACAGCTGAGCCTAAAGCACAAAGTGAAAATTTCATATAGTATATAGATAGCTTATAGAGTGTAAAGATAGTCTCTGTATAGGAGTATTTATGATTGAAAATTATGGTAATGTTCGCGCCGTTTTAAATGAGCTGCGTTTGGCTCTAAAGAATTTGCGTGAAACTGGTGAGACATATTCGATTTATATTGAAAAAACGGGTTTAACAGAGGAAGAACAAGTTGAAGTATTAGAAACACTTGGACGCGGTCATATTACGATTAACTTTAATGAAACTGATCAACCTGTAGAATGGTATGAATCACAATTTTCTGGAATCTGGATTGGGACTTATAAAAATGGTCGTGATGACTCAATTTTACATACCGTAGAGGTCGCTAAGTATCCAGTTGTAGCTGGTGCTTATATAGAGGATATGGAACTGGCGGAGGAAGATTTACAATCTTGGATTGATGCTGCTGGATTATAGTAAAGGAGACCCTTAACGGGTCTCCTTTTTATGAAAAATAGATGAAAATAGATATTTCCGGTAAATTTGTGATAAAAATACATATAAATTTTTGATTAATATTTAATAAAGTCAGAAATAATCATATTTATTTCCATATCATTAAAATAAATATTTTTTATAAATCGCTTTATTAATTAGATTTACAAATAAATAGATATTATATTGATTTACTGTATTTATATAAAAGATAAATGAAGTGTTTTGTTGGTGTTTTATAGATAAATGGCTTATTTACTGGCTTTATAAACATTATTAGGCTTATTGTTAACCTTTAGCATTTGCCTTAATTTACTAATTAACATAAAATATGTGAGTAAAATACTTTGGAGGATTTATGTTACTTTCTATTGTAGTGCCTGTATATAACGAAGAGGAAAATATAGCGAACTTTTATAAAGCTGTAACTGATGTTATGTCAGGTCTCACATATGATTATGAACTAATCTTCGTGGATGATGGATCTAGTGATTCGTCAGCTATGATACTGCGTGAAATTGCATTCAATGATAAACATGTTAAAGTGTTATTGCTGGCTCGTAACTTTGGGCATCAAACGGCACTTACATGTGGGCTTGATTATGCTCATGGCGATGCAGTCATTACAATGGACGGTGATATGCAGCATCCACCAGCATTGATTCCTGAACTAGTTCGATTATGGGAATCAGGGTATGATGTGGTGCGTACCATACGCGATTCAACTGATGACGCTAGTTGGGCTAAATCTTTCACGTCTAAGTATTATTACAAACTGATGAACAAAATGGCCGATGTTCCTATTGTTGAAGGCGGGTCCGATTTCCGCCTCATGAATAGTAAAGCATTGGGCACGTTGAAACGATTCAGAGAACATGGTCGATTTTTACGCGGTATTGTCGGCGCCTTAGGGTACAGACAAGCAGAGTTGCACTTTGTGGCACCACCTCGATTTGCAGGTGTCTCAAAGTTTAGTGTGCGTAAAATGATTCGATTTGCTCTGGATGGTGTAACCGCTTTTTCAAGGGTGCCTTTACGGGCCGCCTTGTATGTAGGTGTACTTTGTGGTGGAATGAGCTTTTTGCTCATTTTACATCTTTTGTATGTATATCTTACAGGACAAGCTTTGAATGGGTGGACAACCTTGGGCGTATCAATCTTGTTTATTGGTGGAATTCAACTCGTCGGACTGGGAATTATTGGCGAGTATGTAGGTCGTATTTTTGAAGAGGTGAAGCAACGGCCTTTGTATTGGGTTAAGTCAGCTATAAATTTTGAAGAGCATGAAGAGGCTCCGTTACTCGGACCAAGTAGTGCAGATGTTTTTATGGCACCAGAGGCTTATACCAACAAGAGCAAAGAAGACTAGCTGTATTTGTGAATGCAAATAAATAGACGGTTAGTATATTTTGAATAAATAACTTACTTTAAAAGTTTTTTGGAAAGGAAGCATATGAAGTCAAAATATAGTAAGGTTAAAATAACGGCATTAACATTAACTTTTGTGTGTGCCACAACAGCCATGGTTGGCGCAACAACATTACAATATGGTGATAAGGGCAAAAGTGTTACAGCGGTTCAACAACAACTAATTAAACACGGCTATAATGCTACAGATAAAAATGGTGTATATGGTAAGGAAACGAAGTGGGCAGTTCGTTTGTTCCAACAAGATCGTGGCCTTCCAGTGGATGGTATCGTAGGTCCTGCTACGTATAACGCATTGATGGGTGCTCCTCGTTCTACGAAGGCAGTATTGACTCAAAATGCAGCGACTAAAGCAGTAGCAACGAAATCCGCTTTTACAAACAGCAACGCGACATCCCGTCGTATCGCTGGTCAATCCATTAATGGCAAGAACGTTAAATTAAACAATATTACGAAAAATGAAACACCTAGCAGTATTCACGCAATCTTGGCAGAAGCTGACAAATACCGCGGTGTACCATATGTATTTGGCGGTACTACTCCAAGTGGCTTTGACTGCTCTGGTTATGTTAAATATGTATTTGAAAAACAAGGTATTTCCTTACCACGTTTGGCAGATGAACAGTATAACGTAGGTGTTGAAGTTTCTCGTGCGAACTTGAAAGCAGGGGATTTGGTATTCTTCGAAACATATGAACCAGGTCCATCTCACTCTGGCATTTATATTGGCGATGGCAAGTTCATTAGCGCCACTTCCAGTCGTGGTGTTGCAGTAGCAGATCTTGATACTGGCTATTGGGGTGAACGTTACATCGGCGCAAAACGCGTTGTACGCTAATTTAATAACTAGCTATAAAAGAGGCTATACGAATCAATTTTGTTTTGTTGATTTGTATAACCTCTTTTTATGTTTATTATTTACGATTTAACTAGCATTGACTAAATTTGACCTTTTCTTTTATTGTAAAAAATATGGATTAAAATTTATATCTTTCACGGTCTGATTGGATTGGTGTGAAAGTGCGGGAATTCCGCATAATCTCAATGTTTTTGATAGATTTTATATCGTTTTTGAGTTATAATGAAGAGTAAATAATTTTAGGAGGAATATACACATGAAGGGTAATGAACTGCGTCAAGCATACTTGCAGTTTTTTGAAAGTAAAGGACATTTAAAATTAGATAGTTTTTCTCTTATACCAGAAAATGATCCGTCTTTGTTATTGATCGGGGCAGGTATGGCGCCATTGAAGCCTTTCTTTACAGGTAAATTGGTACCTCCTTGTCGTCGTATTACAACATGCCAAAAAAGTATGCGTACCGGTGACCTTGAAAACGTAGGGCGCACAGCACGGCATCATACATTCTTTGAAATGTTGGGGAATTTCTCTTTCGGGGACTACTTTAAAAAAGAAGCTATTCATTGGGCGTGGGAGTTTTTAACTGAGGTTATTAAACTCGATAAAAATAGATTATATGTTACTGTATATCCAGATGACCAAGAGGCATATGATACATGGCATAATGATTGTGGTGTAGAAGAGAGCCATATCACGCGTCTCGAAGATAACTTCTGGGAAATTGGCGAAGGCCCATGTGGTCCAGATAGCGAAATCTTTTTTGATCAAGGTCCTGAACATGGTTGTGATGACCCTAATTGTGCGCCAGGCTGTGATTGCGATCGCTATCTTGAAATTTGGAACTTAGTGTTTACTCAATTCAATAAAATGCCAGATGGATCTTATGAACCATTACAACATAAAAACATCGATACAGGCGCCGGTCTTGAACGATTGGCTTCCGTATTACAAGGCTGTAAAACAAACTTTGAAACCGATTTGATTTTCCCAATCATCGAAGCCACTGCAAAACGCGCTGGTGTTACATATAACGAAGATCCAAATACAGATGTTTCTTTAAAAGTTATCGCTGACCACGCTCGTGCTGTCACTGCATTGATCTCCGATGGCGTATTGCCATCCAACGAAGGTCGCGGCTACGTATTGCGTCGTATTTTACGCCGTGCTGTACGTCATGGCCGTTTACTTGGTATTGAAGGTATCTTCTTAACACCACTTATTGATGTAGTCGTAGACATTCTTGGCCCTGGTATTACATCTATTGCTGAGAAACAAGACTTCGTTAAACGCGTGGTTCAAAACGAAGAAGAACGCTTTAACCAAAACTTGGAGCAAGGTCTTGAGCTATTAAACTCCTTGATCGATACATTAGCTGCTGAAAAGGCAACTGTAGTTCCTGGTTCTGAAGTATTCAAACTATATGATACCTATGGATTCCCTTGGGAATTAACAGAGGAAATTGCTTCTGAACGTGGTTTTACAATCGACCATGAAGGCTTTGAAGCTGCTATGAAAGAGCAACGTGAACGCGCTCGTGAAGCCCGTGTTAAAGAAGATGCAAAGGTAGCAACACCGGATATTACATTCTTGAAAGACGAAGAACTTCTTGAGGACGAGGCTGTAGAAGCATCTTCTGTATTGATGATAGGTAAAGGTGCTGAACGTTTACAAACAGCTGCTGACGGTGATGAAATTACTATCATCGTACGTACGACTCCATTCCATGCAGAAGGGGGCGGTCAATTAGGCGATACAGGTTTTATTGTGGGCCCAATGGGTAAGGTAGAGGTTCATAACACTAAACGTTTACCAGAAGGCACTGTATACCATATCGGTACTGTTATAGAAGGCTCCATCTCTGAAGGCGATGATGTCACTCTTGAAGTGGATACAAATCGCCGTGCAGCAATGGCTCGCAATCATACAGCGACCCATTTGTTACATGCAGCTTTGAAACAAATCTTAGGTGAGCATGTAAACCAAGCAGGTTCTTTAGTAACTCCAGATTACTTGCGTTTCGACTTCACCCATTTCTCTCCTGTAACGCAAGAGGAACTTGATCAAATCGAAGCTCTTGTAAACGAAGAAATTTTAAAAGCTACGGACCTAGCTATTGCTGAAATGTCCATGGATGAAGCAAAAGCAAAAGGTGCTATGGCACTCTTCGGAGATAAATATGGCGATGTGGTTCGCGTTGTTGAGGTCCCAGGATTCTCCGTTGAATTGTGTGGTGGGTCCCACGTAGGAAATACCGCATTCATTGGCTCTTTCCACTTAACTTCAGAAGCTGGTATCGGTTCTGGTGTACGTCGTATCGAAGCGATTACTGGTCGCGCAGCTCTTGATGCAGCAAAACAAGATCGTTTGACTATTGAACGCATGGCAAGCGAGCTTAAAACTAAAGCTCCTCAAATAGAAGAACGCTTACACCAAGTATTAGCAGAAGCTAAAGAAACTGCTAAAGAACTAGAACAAATTCGTAAAGAGGTTTCTGCTGCAGGTGCAGCTGATATCATTGCGGGTAAAGTCATGATAGGTGATGTAGAGTTTGTTGGCGCAGCTGTAAAAGCATCCTCTATTGATGAATTACGCGACTTAGCTGATATGGGACTTGATAAATTGAATGGATCTGGTGTGGTTCTTGTAGGCGCTGCTATGGGCGATGATAAGGTAAACTTTGTATGTAAAGTATCTAAAGATGTCGTTGCTAAAGGTGCAAAAGCAGGTAATATTGTTAAAGCAGCAGCTCAAGTAGCTGGAGGTAATGGCGGTGGCCGTCCGGATATGGCACAAGCAGGTGGCAAAGAGCCAGCTAAATTAATGGAAGCCTTAAAAGCTGGTGGTGAAGCCTTAAAATCTATGTTACAATAGGCATATAATTTTATAATTATACTTGTATCTGTTATAGAAATTTTTCATAATGCATAAAAAGTTACTGACTTTGTAGCTTTAATTCAAGTATAATAGTAGGTGAGATTTCACTTTTATGGTGAAATCTACCGATGTAATAAAAAGGAGGGATACGATGAACGTTTCAGATGAAACCATGTTATTCCGTAAAGTAGACGATGAACCGATGACCGCTGAAGAGGTGCTTACGCGTGTTTATCAATCTATTCAAGAAAAAGGTTACAATCCAATTAATCAAATCTTAGGGTATCTAATCTCTGGAGACCCTGCGTACATAACAAGTTATAATAATGCGCGTTCCGATATCCGTCGTTTAGAGCGTGATGACTTGATTGAAGAATTGTTGAAAGAATACGCAAAGGCTAAACAACTATAATGAGAATTATGTCATTAGATGTAGGCAGCCGTACTATTGGTATTGCCTGTAGCGATGCACTGCTCATGACAGCACAAGGTATTGAAACCATTCGTAGAACATCTCTAGAAAAAGACTTTAATCGCTTACAAGAACTCATTTCTGAATATGAAGTACATGAACTTGTGGTAGGTATGCCGAAAAATATGAATGGTACAAAAGGTGAACGGGCTGAAAAGACTGAAGAATTCGTTGCAAAGATGAAGGAAGTCATCGATTTACCTGTTACATATTGGGATGAGCGGTTATCTACTGTTATGGCTGAACGTCAACTCATTGCGGCTGACGTGAGCCGTAAAAAGCGTAAATCCGTTATCGATAAAATGGCAGCGGTTGTAATTTTGCAAGGATATTTAGATCGCTTGCAGTTTAATAAATAAGTATTTTCTTTAAGGAGGGTTTCCAATGGTTGACCAAAATTTTGAGGGTGAAGTGTATTATTTGGAATTCGAAGACGAACATGGTAATAAACAATACTTCACAGAAGATGTTATCTTGAGTCATGAAGGTCAAGAGTATGCCGTTCTTGTGCATGTACAAGATGAAGATGCTGATCATGAAGGTCAAGATGACACATACATGATCTTGGCTCGCATCGAAACAAACGAAGAAGGCGTAGAAGAATACGTACCTTTGGATGAAGAAGATGAAAACTTTGAAACTCTAGTAAAATTGTATGAAGACATGGATGAAGACGAATAATCGTTTTTAGCATAAATTTAGCGTATTGTCAGTGGACAATGCGCTATTTTTATTTTGTTATACATTATCATTGTTGTACAAAGACGAGACTTCATTTATGCTAAAGGCATAACAAATTCACAAAATTAATATATTGCATAAAATGTAATAAGTGTAATCATTGCCCTTTTATATAGGGGAAATATAGAGTTTATGGTATAATGAATTGATATACTGTTATGTTACAGAAAGGAACTCAACAACGTGAGAAAAGCCTTAAGATATATTTTGATCCTAGTTATTGTAGGTATATTAATTATTGGTGGAGGCCTTGGTGCATTGTACTTTGTACCGAATACCTTTGCTCAAGATGATGGAACACAAGTAGTCGTTATAGAAAAAGGTCAAACGGGTACTGAAATTGCAGATATGCTTTTTGAAAGGGGGCTTATTCGCTCAACTCAAGGCTTTAAGCTTTGGTTATACTTGAGTGGTACCAATGATAAGCTTCAAACTGGCCATTATCAAATACCTAATAAGGTAACTGTGCACGAACTCATTTCTTTGTTACAAGAAGGTCATGTAGAATCTATTCGTGTTACAATTCCTGAAGGCTATACAGTTGGGGATATCGCTATCGTTCTTGAAAAGAATCAAATCATGAAGGCGAAGGACTTCTTGGCTGAAGCTAAAACTTATGTACCATACCCATACATGAAAGGTACAAAACCTGCTACATATCCTGTAGAAGGCTTCTTGTTCCCAAGTACGTATGAAATCCCCGTAGGGGCTACACCTCGTGATGTTATTCAAATGATGGCTGATGAAATGAATCGTTATCTCACACCAGCTGTGAAGAAACAAATTCAAGCTCAACATATGAGTATTCATGACTTTGTAACTTTGGCGTCTATCGTTGAACGAGAGTCGTTATTTGATGCAGACCGTCCAACCATTGCAGGGGTGTTTAAAAAGCGTCTAGCTCATGGTATTCCATTGCAATCTGATGCGACTATTTCCTATGTACTTGGTTATGCAAAGGAAAATGTAACGATTGGTGATACACAATTACAAAGCCCATATAATACATATGTATCTAAAGGTTTACCACCAGGACCAATTGCAAACCCTGGTAAAAAAGCTTTAGATGCAGTATTACACTCTGAAAATACAGATTATTTATACTTCGTAGCAGATAAAGAGGGGCATAATCACTTCTCTAAATCATACGAAGAACATTTAGCAGAGGTTAATAAAATTTATGGCGCTGACACAGTAAAAAATTCTTCTGCTAATACTGAAGTAGCTGCACAAGCTGGTCCTAACTATGACGTAGCAGTAGCGACTACAGAGCCTAATTATAATTATAGTTCTGCAGAAGCAGTGGAAGCAGATTCTCAATATGTTGATGTAGAACCTAGTTATAAATACACACCAACTACAGTTCCAGCGGCTGAGGTCCCAGATCCTGTACCAGGTTCAACACAAAATCAATCATCGACGCAAGTTACGCCAACTGCTCCATCCTATGGAAATAATACAAATACCAATACGTATGTACCAACGACGACACCTGTACCTGAATCGATGCAGAACGTTATTCCTAATGCACAACAAGTACCACAAATTCAGGTAGAATCTGCAAATCCGGCTGAACGCTCTACGTTGGTAGTTCCTAGTGGTACTAACAATAGATAATGTAGGAGATTTAATCTACTTTCATGATATTAAATGATATTTTAAATGAACAGCGTATTTACGCGATGATTAATGATGTGCCGATTTTACGAGAATCTGAGGTTCATCTATTTGAAGAATTAATAGGTTTATACCGGCCCACCTCTGTGTTAGAGGTGGGCACAGCCATTGGTTACTCCGCTTTGTTGATGGCACCATTACTCGACGAAGAGGAAGGGCATATTACCTCCATTGAATTGGATGATGTGCGCTATGAAATGGCGAAATACTATATTAACCAATCCGATTATGCCGATAATATTACATTGCTAAAAGGCGATGCGTCTCAAGTCTTAACGGAACTCACAGGCGAATACGATCTAGTGTTTTTAGATGGACCAAAGGGGCAATATTTAAAACAACTTGAACTTATTCTGCCACATGTGAAAGAAGGGGGCGTCATTCTTGCAGATAATGTACTCTTTAGAGGCTATGTAAGGGGCGATAAGGAACCGCCAAAACGGTTCAAAACTATCGTAAAACGGTTACAAGAATACTTAACATATGTTGAAAATAAAGAATTGTTTAACACCACCATTTATCCCATGGGTGATGGTATGAGTGTGAGTGTGTGGAAAGGGCACAACAAATAATGGCAGAACATTTTATGGAATTGCTTTGTCCTGCAGGTAATATGGACAAGCTTAAAATGGCTATCCGCTATGGTGCGGATGCTGTATATTGCGCAGGTAAACGCTTTGGCTTGCGCGCAGGTAACTCTAATTTCTCCGATGAGGAATTAAAGGAAGCTGTAGAATTTGTACATGCGCATGGCAAAAAGATTCATGTTACATGTAATATCATTCCTCACAACGAGGACTTCGAAGGTTTAGAGGATTATTTGAAATTCCTTGAAAGCATCGGTGTTGATGCAATCATCGTTGCAGACATGGGGATTTTTAGCCTTGCTAAGCGCGTAGCTCCAGGTTTAGAGCTTCACGTAAGTACACAAGCTTCTACTACAAACTGGCATACAGTTCAAATGTGGAAAGAACTTGGTGCTACACGTGTTGTAGCGGCTCGCGAAGTGTCCTTAGCAGACCTTAAAGAAATGAAGGATCATGTAGATATTGAAATTGAGTCCTTCGTACATGGTTCTATGTGTATTTCTTACTCTGGTCGCTGCTTATTGTCTAACTATATGACAGGTAATCGCGATGCTAACCGTGGTCAATGTTCTCAATCTTGTCGATGGAAATATTCTCTTGTGGAATCTAATCGACCTGGTGAATATTACCCAATCGAAGAAGATGAACATGGCACGTATATCTTTAACTCTAAAGACTTGTGCTTGATTCACCGCATTCCAGATCTTTATGAAGCTGGTATTGATAGCCTTAAAATCGAAGGGCGTATGAAATCAGTTCACTATTGTGCCACAGTGGCAAAAGTATATCGTACAGCGATTGATACATATCTTAAAGAAGGTAAAGATTGGTATGTTCGTCCAGAATGGATTGCAGAATTAGAGAAGATTTCCCATCGTCCTTATACAGATGGCTTTGCAGAAGGTCGTCCTGATGAAACGGCTCAAAACTATGGTAAATCTACGAATACGCAGAGCCATGACTTCATCGGTTTAGTTATAGGCTACAACGAAGAAGAAAAATACGTTGATCTTGAACAACGTAATAACTTCAAGGTGGGCGATAAGGTAGAATTCTGCCAACCAAAAGGTGAACTTGTTGAAACAGTAATCGAAAAAATGACAGATGAAGATGGCAATCCTATCGATGTAGCACCTCACGCACAAATGAAAGTACGCATCTATATGGATACACCACTTGAACCGTACTCCATGATGCGCCGTGAGTGCAAACCTAAAGAGGATGAATAGTTTATGAGTGGTACAGCCTTAGAGCCGAGTAAATCAATCGGTGCATTTCCAGATGTACCCGACTTAACCACCTCTGGAGAAGAAGCGTATGTGTACTTTCACATTGATCCTAAGCATACGAATTTTATCAATCGCATCATTGAAGGCTATGAATATTTAGGTGTTATGACCTCTGTAGATACGAATGGGCGGTGCATGTTGCGCTGCACACCATCTACAAGGCCTTTGGCGCTTGAAGTATTGAGTAGCTTATCCGACTATGTCACTATAGAAGTTTAAGTATAATTTTTATTGTAAATCGTATGAGGGAATTTTATGACTATACTAGATTTACAATTACATCAAATGTATACAAATTGTAGAGAAATGAGAGTATATCTATGAAACAATCTATTTTGAAACGCACATTATTAACAGCTTGCCTTGGAGTATCTATGGCAGGTGTAGCTATGGCGGGTCCTGTAGGCCCTGTAATCATTCCTCAAGCAGGGGATGTAGTTGTTATCAACCATGGTCCTGATATGACGTTTACAGGGAATATCAATTTTGATGTGGAAAGCCAAACTAACAACAATTTACAAATTGGCTCTACTGTGATTCCTAATGTAGTATATGGTGCGGCATTCAATAAATCTGGTGCACCAGATACCATCATCCCGGCTCAAACCTATGTATATGTAGGCACAAAAGACGGGGCGAATGCTTTCACAGAAGCTAGCGATGCAGATAAAAAAGGTGCAAGCTGGAATGTGGAAACATTGAAGAAAACTAAATCTGGCGATGTACAATTGGCGAGCCGTGGCGTTCCTGAAAAACCGTTGGCTAACCAAGTGGCGACCATTAAAGACTCCATTATGCTTAGCGCTGTAGACCTCAGTACAACAGAGGTGGGCCGCAATAGCAAGGGTGTTTTATACATGACCGTGCCTAAGGAATTGAAATTGACTGCTGACACAGGTATTCCTGATGACGTGCGCGAAACGATGCCAGCCATGTTCCGCGGCAAGATGGGTGATTCCCTCATGGTAAACCTCATGCCTCTAAATGAAGAAGAGAAGCAACAATTAGCGGCAAATCCTCATAATGCAAATGCAATCGTATTTAACCGTGGTATGAACATGGCAAAAATGATCGGTTCCTCTGCGCGTACAAGCAAGGTGTATACATACATGAAGGACCATTATTTGAACCTTGTTATCGTAGCGAAAGATTACGATGATAACGGTGCTCGCGGTAGCGGTGTTATGATGGTATCTAAACAAGATAACTCTAATGATGTACTTTTAACACTTTACAAAGGCCCAGACCTTTCCACTAGCAAATTGGAAAAAGTAATTGGTGCTATGCTGTCTACAAACTTCAAACGTTAATTTGTAAATAATGTATATAAAATGGCTCGAGATTCTGATATGTTCTGCCTTCACTGGTTGTCTAGTAAAGGGGCCATATCATTCTCGGGCTGTTTTCTTTTAAAAATAAATGTATATAGGTAAAAATAAAGGTGAAGTTTATAGTATATTGCTCTAACAACAATTACAATTTATTGTTCTTATTAAATTTCCAGTTACACTGTATTGAATTTTTTAATTCTCTATGATACTATAATCTAGTAAAAGTGATGCAAAGGACATGATTCTTTTATCCCTGTGTACCAGAGAGAGGCAGATGCTGGAAATGCCTTACACATATATTAGAATTACCCCCTTTAAACTGATTTGTCGAACCTAAGTAGGCAAATACGGCCGCCACCGTTATCGGGCTTAATGAAGTGAATTAACTATACACATATATTCGTATAGGTAGTTAACTAGGGTGGAACCGCGAATGATCTTCGTCCCTTGTTTGTAGGGATAGAAGGTCTTTTTTTATTACCCAATTTCTACAAGCTATTTACACAATGCTTATGTATTGTGTGGTATGTGAGCATGTTGGGGACAATGAAAAATCAAAGCTATCCTAGTTTATAAATTGGAGGAAAGAAAAATGGCAGATGTAAAAATCATTTTACCTGATGGTAGTGCGAAGGAATATGCTGCTGGCACTACTCTTGGGGAAGCAGTAAAACAACTATCTAACAGCTTGGCTAAAAAAGTACTAGCTGCTAACGTAAATGGCGAATTAACAGACCTTCGCGAAGAACTTGTAGATGGTTCTGAAGTAGCATTCTTAACATTCGAAGAAGATGGTGGTAAACATACATTGCGCCACACAGCTTCTCATATCTTGGCACAAGCTGTTAAACGTTTATGGCCTGAAGCTAAATTGGCTATTGGACCAGCTATCGATAAGGGGTTCTACTATGATATCGATATGGAACATACTTTGACTCCTGAAGATTTAGGTAAAATCGAAAAGGAAATGAGCCGCATCGTAAAAGAAAATTTACCGATTACTAAATCCGTTATGCCTCGTCAAGAAGCTATCGAGTTCTTCAAATCTAAAAACGAAGACTACAAGGTAGAATTGATTCAAGACCTTCCTGAAGATGCAATCATCTCTTGCTACTCTCAAGGGGATTTCATCGATCTTTGCGCAGGACCTCACGTGGCATCCACTGGCAAGGTGAAAGCTTTCAAATTACAAAGCATTGCAGGTGCATACTGGCGCGGCGATGAAAAGAACAAAATGTTGCAACGTATTTACGGTACTGCATTTGAAAAGAAAGAAGAACTTGATGCATATCTTCACTTGCTTGAAGAAGCGGCTAAACGGGATCATCGTAAACTTGGTAAAGAACTTGGCTTGTTTGTTATCAAAGAAGAAGGTCCTGGTTTCCCATTCTTCTTACCAAAAGGTATGGCTCTTCGCAACGAATTAGAAAACTTCTGGCGTGAAGTTCACCATGATTTTGACTATGAAGAAATTCGTACACCTATCATCTTGAGTAAACATTTGTGGGAAACTTCTGGTCACTGGGATCATTACCGTGAAAACATGTACACTACAATCATCGATGATGAAGAATATGCAATTAAACCAATGAACTGCCCAGGTGGTATCTTGGTTTACCAAAACGAAATGCATTCCTATCGTGACTTCCCATTGCGTTACGCTGAACTCGGTCTAGTTCACCGTCATGAATTGTCCGGTGCATTACACGGCTTATTCCGTGTACGTGCGTTCACACAAGACGATGCTCATGTATTCATGTTGCCAGATCAAATGCAAACTGAGTTGATGAAAGTTATCGAATTGTTCGACCGTATCTATAGTCAATTCGGCTTGAAATATCATGTAGAACTGTCCACTAAACCTGATAATGCTATGGGTGATGACGCAATTTGGGAGGCAGCGACAGAAGCATTGCGTAATGCTATCGAAGCGAAAGGTATTCCATACGTAATCAACCCTGGCGACGGCGCATTCTACGGTCCTAAACTTGACTACCATATCGAAGACTCCTTAGGTCGTACATGGCAATGTGGTACTATTCAATTAGATATGAACTTGCCTGAACGTTTCCAAATTGAATACATTGGTGAAGATGGTCAAAAACATCGTCCTATCATGATTCACCGTGCATGCTTCGGCTCTATGGAACGTTTCATTGGTATCTTAACTGAACACTATGCAGGCGCATTCCCAACATGGATGGCTCCTGTACAAGTTAAAATCTTGCCTATTTCTGAAAAACATGTTGAATATGCTAAGGAATTGGCAAAACAAATGCACCGCGACTATGTACGCGTAGAAGTAGACGATCGTAGTGAAAAAATCGGCTATAAAATCCGCCAAGCACAAATGGCAAAAGTTCCTTACATGCTTGTTGTGGGTGATAAAGAAGTTGAAGAAGGCACAGTTAACGTTCGTAAACACGGTGGTGATGAATTAGGTTCCGTACCATTTGAAGAATTCTTTAATTCTATTAAGATTGAAATTAAAGAACGTAATTAATTAAATATCTATTGTTTATATTGATAAAAATCCCCCTCACATCTTGCACAATTATGATTAGTCTGTATAATTTATTAGTGGTGAGATTATATGAGGGGGATTTTATTATTATATTCTCTTTAATTGTTACCTGTGAGTAGCGAAAGGAAATGACTATGAAAGAAGTAAATTCATACGGTTGGAAAGCTGTTATTGGTTCATCTATAGGTTATGCCATGGATGGGTTTGATCTCTTGATTCTTGGCTTTATGCTAACCTTGATTTCAGGGGACTTAGGCTTGACTACTGGTCAAGCAGGTTCACTTGTGACGTGGACCTTGGTAGGTGCCGTAATCGGTGGCTTTATCTTTGGTACCTTGTCAGATAAGTTTGGTCGTGTTCGTGTGTTGACATGGACTATTGTGTTATTTGCTGTATTTACTGGTCTATGTGCTTTTGCACAAGGGTATTGGGATCTTCTCATATATCGGACAATTGCCGGTATCGGCTTAGGCGGTGAATTTGGTATTGGTATGGCCTTAGCAGCTGAAGCATGGCCTGCACAGCATCGTGCAAAGGCAACAAGCTATGTTGCCATCGGCTGGCAGTTAGGCGTATTGGCTGCAGCACTGTTAACACCCGTATTACTTCCTTATATTGGATGGCGTGGTATGTTCATGGTTGGCATTATTCCTGCCTTTGTGGCCTGGATCTTCCGTGCGAAATTACATGAACCAGAAATCTTTGTTCAAAGTAAAGACACTAAGGAACATTCCCATACGAACTCATTCAAGTTATTAGTAAAAGATGTAAGAACTACAAAGACCTCCATAGGTGTTGCTATTTTAACATCTGTTCAAAACTTTGGTTACTACGGTATTATGATTTGGTTGCCTAATTTCTTGAGTAAGCAATTAGGGTTTTCCCTTACAAAATCTGGTTTGTGGACTGCTGTTACTGTATGTGGTATGATGGTCGGCATTTGGTTATTCGGACGATTGGCTGATAAAATTGGCCGTAAACCAACATTTATCTTGTTCCAAGTATGTGCTGTGGCATCTATTTTGATTTATTCTCAACTATCTGATCCAACAGCTATGCTATTTGCCGGCGCTATTCTAGGGGCCTCTGTAAATGGTATGATGGGTGGGTATGGTGCCTTAATGGCAGAAGCCTATCCAACAAGTGCTCGCGCAACGGCTCAAAACGTGTTATTTAACATCGGTCGCGCCGTAGGTGGCTTTAGCCCAATGGTAGTAGGTATGATTATCTCAATGTACTCGTACCAAGTGGCAATTGCATTCTTGGCTATTATCTATGTAATCGATATATTGGCAACCGTATTCTTGATTCCGGAACTTAAAGGTAAGGAATTAGAATAAATAATTGTTTGTGAAAGCTTTACATCGAAAAGAATATAGACGTTTTATATTGAAACTCATATAAAAATCAAGAGGCTCTGTCTTAAGACAGAGCCTCTTATAGTATGTTTAATTTAAAATATTAGAATTATTTAGAGTGTTTGGTCTATTTAGAATATTTAGACTTACGCAATTCCAATCCAGTGCCAGTATGTAAGTGCAAATACAAGCATCATGATATAGCCGATGATGGTTAATGGAATTCCTGTAGTCATAAATGTTTTTACGTCGAATGTATCTGTACCATAAGCTACCATGCCTTGTGGTGAGTTTACTGGCAATACCAGACCAAAGCAGATTGCATATTGCATGAGCATTGTTACGCCAAGTGGATTAAGTCCTTCTGCGGAATGTCCCATAACGATGGATATTACGATAGGAATCATGGCAGAAGAGAGAGCTGTAGCTGATGCAAATCCAAGATGGATTAAAATCAGGAAGGCAGCCATAATAGCAATCAAAAGGAACACGCTTGCCGTTTCAAGGGAGAAGGCATTTACGAATACTTGTGCGAGCCAAGTAGCAGCTTTCGTTTTAAGTAATACAGATCCAAGACCGATACCAGCCCCAAACATGACAATCGACCCCCAATCGATGTTTGGCTGTGCAAACTTCCAGTCCATAATACCAATTTTAGGGAAGAAGAATAAGGCAATTGCTATGATTGTAGTTGTCGTAGTATCGATGGAGTGTAGTTTACCTCCTGTTGCCCACAATGCTAATAAACCAATGGAGATGCATAATAGTTTCTTTTCATCAAATGACATGGGACCGATTTCTTTACGCATTTTAGCGAGTTGGACATCACCGCCAACGAGCTCTTTAAACTCTGGTTTGATAAAAGCTTGCGTTACAAAGTAGGTAATGATAGCCATAATTATGGAGAACGGTGCAGCTGCTGTGAGCCAATCAATCCAACTTACAGATGTATTCATCTGTGTTTGCATAAATCCAACAGCTACGAGGTTTTGAGCAGCAGCTGTTTGAATCATAATATTCCAAAATGTATCTGCTTGTACGGCACCTACCATGAGTAGGGCTGCTACACGGCTTTTACGTTCAATACCTAAGTTTTCGACGATACCGATAATAATTGGAGCTAAACAAGCGATACGAGCCGTTGCACTTGGTACAAAGAATGCGAGAATAAGGCCTGTAATAATAACACCTAAATAAATGCGGCTAACCTTTGTACCTACACTAGATAATACGAGCATGGCTATGCGACGATCGAGACCTGTTTTACGCATGGCTACGGAAATGAACATAGCTGCACCTACGAGAATCATCGCAGGGGAAGAATAACCTGAAATAATCAGCTTTAAGGCATTGGCTGTGCCCATAGCTTTCGCTGGCGCTTCTGGATTTGGAGAGAAACCTAGTAATAAGGCAGTGAGCGCTGTAATCATGGTCGCACTTACCGGATAGGATACAGCCGATGTCATCCACAAGATGATAGCAAAGGCGAGGACACCAATCATGCGATGACCACCGGTAGATAATGTTTCTGGTGTAGGTAATAATAAAATGCTACCTAAAACAATAAAGGCAAGAATAAGACCTATATTTTGAATTGTTGTACGAGCCTTTTGAGGAGGCAAGCTAGTTGTTACACTCATGATAAAACCCCTTTCAGTTTGTGTAATACCTATTACTGTATAATACTTAGTTAGATAATGTTTAGTTAGATAATAATCAGTTAAATAATATCTAGTTAGATAATACATAGCTAGATAATACTCACTTAAATAATACCCAGTTAGATAATACCTTGCTAGGTAGAATATATTATATATATTATTGTATCGTATTTTTCTATAGAATTAATAATCATATTATAGAAATATTGTATACATAAAGGGGGATAGGTGTCAGTAAGTATGCCTATATACAGAACTTATAATCTCTGTTATACTAAAAGAGTTGTAATAATAAATTGCTGAGAGCAACTTAAGATTGTTGTTGACTTTCATTATCTAATTTGTTATTATAATTAAGTAATTTATGAAGCAGAGGCCATCCGCCACTCACCTAATACCAAGAAGTATGAGGTTAATATAGAGAATTCTATTCGGATGGTGCTTGCCGTCCGTTTTTTTTTATTCTCTTGGAGGTGAACGCTATTAGCAAGGATACACCACGCATTAATGAAGAGATTCGTGCTCGTGAACTTCGTGTCGTAGGTCCTGAAAACGAACAAATCGGTATTATGTCTGGCCGTGAGGCGTTGGCATTGGCTGAAGAACAGCATCTTGATCTTGTGGAAATTGCGCCTAACGCTAAACCACCAGTAGTTCGCATTATGAACTACGGTAAATATCGTTATGAACAACAAAAACGCGAGAAAGAAGCGAAGAAAAAACAAAAAATCGTAACTTTGAAAGAAGTCAAATTACGTCCACATATTGAAGACCATGACTTTTACGTAAAAATGAAAAACGCATCCAAATTCTTGGCTGAAGGTAACAAAGTAAAAGTAACTATCATGTTCCGCGGTCGTGAACTTTCACATCCAGAACTAGGCATGGCAGTGTTGACACGTTTTGCTGAAGAACTCAAAGAAACGGCGTCTATTGAAAAAGCAGCTAAATTAGAAGGTCGTAACATGACCATGATTTTAGTAAGTAAATAAGGTATTGGGAGGATTATATTATGCCAAAAATTAAAACTCGTCGCGCAGCGGCTAAACGTTTCGCAGTAACTGGTACTGGTGAATTCAAGCGTGCGAAAGCTTTCAAAAGCCACATTCTTGAGAAAAAATCTCCAGCTCGTAAACGTAATTTACGTAAAGCTACATTGGTTGCAAAAGCTGACCACAAACGCGTAGCTAAATGCTTACCATACGCTTAATCGTTAACTATTAGATCGATACATCGTAATTTAGGAGGAATATACAATGGCAAGAGTGAAAAAGGGCGTTACAGCTCATGCACGTCATAAAAAGATTTTAAAATTAGCTAAAGGTTACCGCGGTACACGTTCCCGTTTGTTCAAAAAAGCTAACGAAACAGTAATGAAAGCGTTGTACTACGCTCGTCGTGACCGTCGTGCGAAAAAACGCGAATTCCGTCAATTGTGGATCGCTCGTATCAACGCAGCGGCTCGCATCAACGGTACAACTTACAGCCGTTTCATCGCTGGTTTAGCTAAAGCAGGCGTTGAAGTAAACCGTAAAATGTTGGCTGACTTGGCAGTTAACGATGCAGCAGCATTCGCTAAACTTGTTGAAGTAGCTAAAAACGCTTAATAGCATAACAATATACATTGAGGACTCTCTTTGGAGGGTCCTTTTTTATTTGGTGAAAGTAATAGATTATCAATACTTTTATAATATGATATGATATCCTATAGATATCATGTGTGTAATAAATATTGAAAGAGGGGAATTAAAATAATGAAAAAATTATTTTCTATGTTATTGTTAGTATGTATAGTAATACCATTACAGATCCAAGCTATATCGATGGAAGCTATTAAAAATGATAAGAATAATGTTCCTATTCTTACAGGAGAAAATGCTATTACGTATTTTGTAGATAAAAGTTCCATTAAAAGAGTAGAAGAGAATGAGTTTATTTATAAAGCACAGGCCGTTGTATATGAGGTTGAAAATAATAATAGTCGTAGAACTAACTCATATATTCATAAGGTTTTAGTTACTTATCGTTATGATATAAACCATTCTGTAGCCAGCGTATTACGTACTCCACAGTATGCACAAGACTATTCACTCCTCATATATGCTAAACAAGCTAGCTCTGGTATGAAATTAACGATAAATAGTGTGGAAGATTTTAATTATGAAGGTGTGGCTTTGGGAAATTTCGGTAATATTCAACAAGAATACGTTGATGTAGCTTTGCGTGATCCTAAATATGTTGTAGGTAACTATATCTTTAAAGAAGCTTATGGTACAGCTTTTGAAAATATGACTCTTCATAAGAAATAAGATAAATGAGTTTATGGAAGTAGCTAAAAACGCTTAATAGCATAATAATACAGATTAAGGACTCTCTTTGGAGGGTCCTTTTTGTATGGTGAAAGTATGATATAGCTACATTTATATTTTAGTGTAAAATACTAAATCATTTTAGCTGTTTTATAAAGTGAAATAAACTATCAAAAAAGTAAAATATAAAAGAGGAGTTTTATTATAGCTTGTAGAACTAACATAGTAATAAACCTATTTAAGGTGCTTGTAAAAGGAGACATTATTATGGGAATCTTTAAAAAGCTATGTATGACCTCTATGTTAGGTGTTATGTTAACTGTACCAACGTATGCAACTGTTGTTACAGGCAGTCAATCAGATGTAAATTTAGATTTAAAGTATCCTTTAGTTTATACAGATCATGCTTATGCTCAAAGAGTTATTAATACAGATATTGCAAATTATGTACTCGAAGCAAAGGATATGTATTACAACCAACATATTTATCAAGTTTCTCAAAACTATAAGGTTACCTATGAGGATAGTCAAGTTGTTTCAATCCTACTAACTACCTATTATTACTACGCCGGAGCTGCTCATGGTATGTATAATACAAGAGGTCTTGTATATAATAAAGTAACAGGTCAACGCATTCCATTATATAACTATATAAAAATTGCGAATGAAGCACAATTGGATAACGGCTTACGATCCCATGTATTAAGTTATTATACAGGTAATCATACAAAGAGCTATATTCCAAGTGGATGGAGTGTAAAATATGTAACCGATAACTATTGCTTACGTGGTAAGGGGAACATTGATTTAGTTTACCAACCATATGAACTAGGACCGTACGCAGCTGGTAATACCTATATTGGTTTTACACCAAAAGCCATTGAATACTTTAACCGCATGAACTCCTAATACAAGTGTAGCTTTAAATTGTGTCTTATCAGTACATTGATGCATTAAATAGTATTCTTGTTATAAACTCTATAAAAGCCTATAGTACATATACTGTACTATAGGCTTTTAGTGTACTTATCATATTATCTTCTATATCCGCCACATCCTCTAGTATTAGAGTTTTGACCACAGTAACTTTGGCTAGTATTGTTACAAACTGTATTGTTATTATTACAGTTGTATTGAGCGTTTGTATTACAATTGTATTGAGTATCTGCATTACATTTATACTGAGCATTGGTATTGCAATTTGCTTGTGATCCATTGCATACATAATCATAAGCAAATCCTGTAGATACAGCCGCTGTCACGGCTAAAAGCGTCATGACAATCATACGTTTTGTAAACTTCATAGGTATCACCTCCTCATTTCTATACTTATATTGTACTACTAAATGTCAACTAAAATATGATATTCTATACATATATACTATTTGAGAGGCATTATGTGAAAGGATGAGAGTCTATTATGAAACGTATATTGATGGCTACACTATGTTTTAGCTGTGTTACGTTAGGAAGTCATGCGATTGATATTAATATACCAGGTGCGGATCCTACAATATCAAAGGATGCATATCAAAATTATCGCAAGACTGATTTAGATGTACACAAGATGGAACGTGAGGTTGAAGCAGAAATAAAAGATTATATGCCCAAAGCTGTGGTAGGTAATGGTGATATAGATTTAGATAAGGTAATTTATTCAAATCGTGAGTTAAACCATTCGTTAAATTTTTCTTCAACAGTATTTATTTTAAAGGAGGATGGAGCAAATATAAAATTTACTATGCCATATCCAAGTAGGTATGGTAATACTGAAAAAATTTCAGATGGCACCTCTGCTTTCAAACAGGCAATAATTATGAGTCCTAATGGAATTATGGCCTATGAATTACGACATCAACCAGCTGGAAATAATTGGGAAGATAGTAAGATTTCATATAACAAGTTGACTATTGATGATATGAAAGCTATTGCAGAGAAAACAGCTGGAGTGTATAAAGCGCCTAATCCTTCTTTATATGCTGATAAATTTATGTATCCTACTATAGAAAAAGCCACATGGGATGTAACATATGCTAAGGGGACTCCGATGGTAGGGAGTATCAATTTTACAATGAAGGATACACCTACAATTTCCTATCATATCGGTTACAATTTGACACCTAAAAAACAGTTGAATTCATTGGAGAAACAAGGTGTAGATAAGACTAAAGAAATTATAATGTCACCTTTGGTAAACTATGTTCTACCATCTATTGAACCCGCTAAGGATATCTTTTCTAAAAGTAAGACATTGAAAATTAATGATTTTACATTTTTAATACTAAAAACAAGTAAAATGGTACGGGTAGATAAAAGCGATTCGTATATGTACATACATAATAGCAATCATTATAAAGAAGGGATTATGGTGATGCCAATAGCAGATACTGATATGCAACATCTAGAGAATATATTCCCAAAAGTTGTACGAAGTATCATTATGTCTGACAAATATTCGATGCGACAACCAATTCAATTTGCTACTGTATGGAATGATGCTATGCCATCTGTATACTTGCAAATTAAGCGCCCTAATACAACTTTGTATATGTTAATATCTCATGACAAACAATTTGTATATACGCACTTTATTATGTCTAATAATAGTAATCTATTGGTAAAAGACTATCGTGATATTGTGCAATATGTAGATACTAATAACAATAAGGACTACTATCATACATTCCAAAGTGGACTGGGGGCTAAGATGCCAAAAGAAATGGTTACTTATGATATTAAGAATACTAAGTAGTCGTTATTTATGAGTTGAATAATAATTAAAAATGAGCCTGTAGCACTATATTATTATAGTGCCACAGGCTCATTTTACTATATCAAGTCTTTAAGACTCTATTTTGTTGTATTAGAACTCGTTTTATCGGCGGCCATTGGTTGTGTCGCTAGAACAACTTGAGATTCATCGTAAGTATAGCTTAACTGATGATTATAGGCTAATTTAAAGTAATTGGCTAAGTCTTTATTTGTACAGTAGATGTAGCAACCTTTTTGGCCACGTGTCATTAATGTACGGTATGTATTTTTTACAATTTCATTTGCAATACGATGTCCTTCTTCAGGGTTTTCTTTTAAAAGTTTTTTGATACCTTTGATAGACTGATCTGTTTTAGCACGTTTATTAATATCTACGATGAGTTTGTCATTTTCATAACGTAGATCATCACCGATAATAACACCTACGTATTCAAATTCAAGGCCTTGAGTGGTATGAATACAGCCTGCTTCATTAATAGAATCTGGATCTATTGCATATGTGGTAGAATTTTCTAAGTTCCAGCTGATTCCAAAATTATGTTCCAGTATTTGGATATCTTTTACAAGAGAAGTTGTTCGACCTTCCTTAGGCCAATCCCAACAATAGCCTGCTAAAACTCGAGACTTATTGTTTATCTCATTTTTTGCTTTTATAGCAGCATACATAGCATTAGGATCATCAAAAATCCTAAAGTCATAATCACCTTCAAAACCATCATAGTTTGCTGTTTCTGCAATTTGAAGAACGTTGTCTAACCAAGCTAAATAGCCGTCAGAGCCATTACAACGGAACTGGGATTCTAGTGCGCCCTCATAAACAAGAGCCTTTTGCTCAGTACTAAACTTTAATATTTTATCGATAGTACCTGCATCTTTAAAAGTAACACGTTGATTTCGATCAATAAAGAAGACACTAAAGAGGGAGGCATTAATAATTTCTTTGATTTGGTCTTCCCCTTCATTTTGGTACATTCCAGATTTTTCACGTAATCTATGTGCTTCATCAACAATTGCAATTTGAAGTGCATTTTTAGAACGTGTATGGAATGTGCCACTACCTTGGAATAATGCTTTAATCTCTGTTTTCTTGAATCCTTTTTGTAACATGGTACTATATACATTTCGTGGTGCTGCATTAGATGTAATATACTGCGCTATATAGCCGTTATGGATACATTCAGCTAATAAGTTTATTGCTACAACACTTTTACCAGTGCCGGGCCCGCCACGAACTATATATACCGTTTTTTGATTATTCTTAATAGCATCTAGGGCAGCTTTTTTTATACGTTCGAACTCAACCTTTTGGTCATCAATAAGAACAAATTCTTTATTGCCCTTCAACATACTTAGAATCGAATCCTGAAGTGCTTTAGATGGTCTGAGCCTACCATGCTCGATAGACTCTATGATATTTGTTGTGTCAGGTTTTGGAATATAGGTCTTGATAAAGTTACGTAAGTTATTCATTTGGCCTAATGTAAACATAGGGGATATGTCTAATATAGCGCTATAGATTGAATCTCGTAATTCAGTTGAGATGCTTTCATCAAAGTTATGTAAAAATGCACATGGATGTAATTCAATAGGTCTCGTCTGTACATCTTCATTGAAGTTTTCAATGAGGCTACAGTAGGACCAGGCTTGGTAGGATGGGTGCGTAACTTCATGGAGTCCTCCACGGAGATAGGTAGATACAATATTATCCTTATCTGCTACTTTGAAAGCTTCGCCCCATTGTTTTAATTCAACGATAATAACATGTTCTTTATTATGTTGATCAAGACCGGTAATTATAAAATCGACACGCTTTTGGGTGTTTGGAACAATATATTCAATGGCAACACCGGCCAAGTCTGGTATTGCTATATCACGCATGACATTAGCCATATAAGATAATGAAGTTTGCCATGAATGAATTTCAGATTCGCCTACACGACGATATTTTTCTGTTAACGTTTGATGTAGCTTTTTTACCAAGACACCTTGTTCGAAATCTTGGATGAAGGATTGTTTTGTGGAAGAGTAGATAATCATAGTGTTAATATTTTCTAGTTTTACTTACTTAAAATTAAAAGTATGAATTTTTTATTGAACATAATATAATTATAAGTTGTATTATATTACTAATATAATACAATTAGAAGGTAAAATGATATATAGATAAATTAAAGTTAATTTTGTATAATAGAATATATGTTCCCTTTGGAGTATACATTAAATATCTATTTTGCTATATAACTATTATTTAATACTATATTTTTGTATATAGTTTTTTAGTATCTTATGGAGTTTATATGAATAAAATAGTAGCCATTAGTTTATTTTCTGGTGCTGGTGGATTAGATATAGCTAGTCATATGGCAGATGTACCAGTTATTTTTAGTACTGATATAGAAAAAGATTGCATTGAGACACTTCAGTCTAATAAAAAGTATTTCAAGAATACTACTATTATTCAAGGTGATTTGAGTAAAATTTCGAGTAATATTATTAGAGATAAAATAATGCAATATGAGTTTGATAAATTCATAGTGATAGGCGGAGCACCTTGTCAACCATTTTCTAAAGCAGGATATTGGGTTGGACATGAAACTAGAAAAGGCATTAATGATCCTAGAGCCTTTTTAGTTGATGAATATTTACGTGTAGTTCTTGAATTATCTCCTGATGGTTTTGTTTTTGAAAATGTTGAAAGCTTACTCCACCCAACTAATAAAGTTATTGTTGATTCTTTTATTAAATTGATTCAAGAGGCAGGATATAATTATAAAATTATAAGGGCAAACGCTTTAGATTATGGAGTTCCACAAAAACGAAAACGGTTATTTATAGTTGGTATAAAAGGAGATTTTATATCTGAAGCACCAAGGAAAACACATGGAAATCCGGATTCTTTACAAGAGGGGGTATTACCATATGTATCTGTTGGTAATGTATTGGCACCATATTCTGGAGATGAATATTTCGAACCTTATGAGGTAACAAAAGGAGGAACATATTATGATGATCTATGTGAAGTTCCTCCTGGGCAGAATTATAAGGCTTTAACAGCGTGGGCAGGTTATCCTAATCCTAAATTTATAGCGGATAAAAGATTTTGGAGTTTTCTATTAAAGTTATCACCAGATAAGCCATCTTGGACTATAACTGCGCAACCAGGCCCATGGGTGGGGCCTTTTCATTGGGAGAATCGACGTTTACGTGTTCCAGAAATAGCTGCATTGCAAACATTTCCTGAGGATTATATATTTAAAGGAAGTAGACGAAGTGTACAAAAACAAATTGGCAATGCAGTACCTTGTTTAATGGGGGCAGCAATGATTGAGTATGTAAAGGAGAGTTTAATGTAATGCCTAATGTCGTAAGTATATTTTCTGGGGGTGGAGGAATCGATATAGGTTTTAAATCTGTAGGATTTAATATTTTGATGTCTACGGATTATTGGCCTCCAGCATGTGAAACATTAAAAAATAATCATTTATCTTCTTTGGTAGTTTGTGATGATATTAGAAAAATAAATTATACAGAACTTTTATCATCAATAAATTATACTGTTGATGATATTGATGTTTTAGTTGGTGGACCACCTTGTCCGGCTTATTCAAAGTCAAGATTTTATCGTACTGAAAAAAAACGTGCATTAGAAGATGAGAATGCATTTACTTTGTATGAGTATTTTAGAGCTTTAGAAATTTTAAAGCCTAAGGTGTTTTTCTTTGAAAATGTATTTGGTTTTGTATATAAACCGCATAAAGCTGCGTTTGATTTGCTAATTAGTGAATCAACAAAATTGGGCTATAAGTTAACTTATAAAGTAGTGAATACTGCAGATTATGGGGTACCTCAAATGAGAGAACGCTTTATATGTGTTGGCGTTAGAGAGGACTTTGGTGAAAGATTTTTATTTCCAGAACCGACACATTATAATCCAGATAAAGAAGTTGAATTATTTGAAAGAAAACCTTGGGTCACATGTGGAGAAGCAATAGGTGATTTGGATTATGATTTACCTATTGATAGTGAAATGCAGGCTGGATCAAAACATAAAGAATTATTGAAATTGGTACCTCCTGGTGATAATTATTTATATTTTACTGAAAAGCGAGGTTATCCAAATCCGATATTTAAATGGCGATCTAGATATTGGTCTTTTTTGCTAAAGTTATCACCTAAAAAACCATCTTGGACTATCCAAGCTAGTTTTTCTAATAATATGGGGCCGTTTCATTGGAAAAATAGATTTTTACGAATAAATGAGATTAAACGACTTCAAACGTTTCCAGATGAATATGAGTTTAGTGGGGATTTTCGTGAACAATGGAGACAAATTGGAAATGCTGTACCAGTTAAAATGGTAGAAGTAGTTGCAAATGCAATAATGAATCAGTATTTTAAAAAATGAGGTAAAATATGTCTGAATACCAGTGGGCTACTAATTGCGGAGAAATTATTTCAGGAGAATATAATTATTCGTTAACTAATATAGATGTTAAAAATCTTTTAGAAGAAGTGTTAATGGTTAATGGTAACACAATAAATAGTATTGAAGCGGTAGAAGATTATCCTGAGATTTATAAAATTAATGTATCAAATTTCCGTAAAAATTATACATTCTATGTATGTATAAAAAATTGTACACCGGGAGGTAGAAATAGCTTAAAGAATGAACAAAGAATACAGCAATATTCTAAATATATTAATTATGCATACCATCTTTTAACAAATGGAGCGTGTGTATTACATTTAGGTATCTATAATTATAATGATAACCTTGTTATTTGTGCTTGGAAATTAAAATATTCAGATGCTAATGGTACTATTTCTAAACAAATTAAAATTGAAACAATTGCCGATGCAATTACGTCTGGATTTGCAAGACAAAGAAAAGGTAATGAATATGTCTATGCATTTACTAAGGAACTTTTTTATTTTTATTTAGATAATTATAAAAACTTACATGAATATTCTTTTTTTAGTACACCTACTATAGTTGAGCCGTTAAATATTCCTCATCAGCGGATTTTTTTTGGTGCTCCTGGAACTGGCAAAAGTTATAAGTTAAATCAAGAGTCAAAACAGTATTTTGGAGAGAATTTTATGCGTGTTACTTTCCATCCTAACTATATGTATGGTAATTTTGTGGGGCAGTATAAACCATATCCTACAGGAGATAATTCTGAAAAAATTACTTATAAATTTGTCCCTGGTATATTGATTAATCAACTAGTTGAGGCATTGAAGAATCCAGATAAAAACTACTTAGTTATTATTGAGGAAATCAACCGAGCAAATGTTGCAGCTGTATTTGGTGACTTATTTCAATTATTAGACCGGAATAGTAATGGTGAGAGTGAATATAGTATTGCTGTTACAAAAGAGTTACAAGACTACTTTAAAAATGAAGCCTTTATAGATGAATTATTAAATGAAAATATTCAGGAGAAATTAGGAGAAAATTTTTCTACTCTTTATTTACCTAATAATTTATATATTTGGGCTACAATGAATAGTGCTGATCAAGGTGTTATGCCTATGGATACTGCTTTTAAGAGACGTTGGGAATTTACCTATTTAGGTGTAAATGATGCTGTTGATAACAATTCTGATGAGTTTGAATCCTATATATTTAAATGTGGTGATGAAGAATATAAATGGAATGATTATCGTGAACAGATTAATGAGAGACTTTCTAAGTTAAATATTCCAGAGGATAAATTACTTGGTCCATATTTCGTATCTAAAAATGTATTGAACGATAATGACAAATTATATATTTCAAAAGTATTAAAAGATAAAGTACTAATGTATTTATATGAGGATGCAGCACGTGCCTTTAGAGGTAAATTGTTTAAAGAGGGGATTTATGGAACCTATTCACAATTGTGTATGGCTTTTGATGATAACCCGCTTACTATATTTAGAGAAGAAATAGATATTAATCCTATTAGTACTAACAATAATCAGGATTCGACAGATGAAAATTAAATTAGTTCAAGAATGGAAAGCTTATACTCGCGACGAATTGGCAGATTTACTAAATCTAGAAGGTAAAAAATTAAGTTATGTAGCTCGTGAACTTAGGAGATTAAATATATTAAAATGTACTTCAATATCAAAAGTTAAAGACCTATCAATACTTATGGATGAATCATCTCTAATTTCTTTATGTAAAAATAATAAGGATATTTATTACTTTCAATATGTAGGGATATTAAAATTAGGAGATAGCTACTTATTTGTTTATCCAAAGTATCTTAATGAAAGTACCTATATTAATGATAGTCAATTGGGATACCCACTCATTAAATTAATCTTACAAGTAATAGAAAAATATAATTATAAGGAGCAGAAACAAGTTAGTGATGATAGTGAAAAATCAGATTTTATTAATATGTTATCTATTGCTATTCAACTATTAAAGGATTATATGCAAAACGGATTATATAAATCTGAGCAGAGTATTATTGAAGTTAATGGTGATGGGCAAATACTGTGGAATCAGACTGTTTCTATGAGTGATGCTTATATTATCGAAGATACACCAATTTATTTTGATTGGTTTACACTAAATCAAGAGAATAATATTAATAACTTCTTTTATCGTTTGCATCGAATTGTATTAACTTTAATTTGTATGGAGTTTCAAGAGATATTTTCTATATTAAATATGACCTCTGTATTTTTTACTGAAGAAAGTCTTAGTACATTAGGTGATCTTGATTATATTATTAATCGTATAAATCAAGAGATATCTGTTCAATTTCGCTCTGATAGACAAAATATACTAAAACTTTTAAAAAACTATTTATTAGAGAGTAAATCGAATAATCTTTCTGATGAAATATCCTTTATTGGGACTAATAGTTTTAATCTAGTATGGCAAGATGTCTGTGCAGTTATTAAGAATAATAGCTTAGATAAAAAGCTGTCTGAATTAGGATATACCTATAAACATATGGTAGAAAAACGGACATACTTAAAGAATATTATAGATAAACCTAAATGGAGGCAAAAGGGGTCAGATCAGTATGATACTACTAATACTTTAATGCCAGATATTGTTACTTTTGAAAATGATAATTTAGTTATTTATGATGCTAAGTATTATAATACATCCTTTGATGAAAATGGGAATATAAGTAATGTACCTGGCATTGAGTCGTTGACAAAACAGATTCTATATGAATTAGCCTATCGTGATTTTGCTACTGAGAATCATCTGATAATTACTAAAAATAGCTTCTTAATGCCTACTGAGGGGGATGAAGATTATATATTGGGAACAGGATCTTTAGGGTTACTTAAAAATCATACTAATGGTGATATCAATGATATTACCATTGAAATGATTGCAGCAGAAAGAGCTTTTCATCAATATTTGAAGTGATATTCTGATGTTAAATTAATAAGGTATGAAGAAATTGGAATTGGAAGTCTTATGAATGACTACTAATGTAGTCATTCATAACCTTTGCAACCTGTCTATTAGGTGTAAAAAGAACAGAGAAGGAAACCATTAGATTTCTCTCCTTGGTTTAATATGATATAATTTATATCAAAGTGAGGCATAAATGGTTTGGTCGCCAGACTTCGCTTCTAGATTTATTGAATTGAAGAAACGGTCTGACTTCTATGTCGGGCCTTTTTTCATATAATCTCTCATTGTCAATTTCTAGAAGATTAGTAACGGTTGGGTCATTTAGCGGGATTAAGCTCAATATAGTGTTAGTAATAATAAAAGTAAAAATATGAAAGGTTCCTAATTGTCATTAATTTGTCTATTAGGACCTTTTCTATTTTCAGTACTAAATATTTATATTTTTGTGGTTCATGAAATATTCATAATTTGATTTATCTATGATAAAATATAAGTAATATAGCTAGATTAAAAGATTTGGTATACTTTTTTATTGGAAAAATGTAGGGGAAAATATGGGGTATATTGATAATTTAACAACAGAGGAAAGAGTTTCTTATTTAATAAAACCTATTTTAACGATACTTAGTCAATCGAGTAGTCCATTAACGGCAGCAGAATTACGCTCTCAAATAATTAAGATGGATCCATATATTGCTGAATATGCTGAAGCTGTATATACTTCAGAGAAAACAGGAATCCCTTATAAGGATTTTACTAAAAGATTTAGTCTTGCAATTAAAGAGCTAGAAGTTTTAGGTATTTTAAGTCGTGAGGGTAAAGGTCAAAATAGTAGTATTTTATTAACACCAAAAGGTCAAGAACTAGATATATCAACATTAAATGTGGAAAAAGAAATTAGGGCTAAAGCGCAAGTTTATTGGAAAGCGAGACGAAAAAAGATAACTAAGAAAAAAACAAAGGCAGCTAATGTAGCAAAAAATGAAAAGAGATTGTTATGGAGAGCAACTGCAAACTTTAAAGAATCTGGTTTCTCTTGGTATCAACTTGAAGTTGGTGATGTTGTTACGTACAACTATGCAACTGAAAAGAACATAGAAATCGGAAGATTTGGCTTAGGGTATAATAAAGATTCTGGAGCGGGCTCTAATCAACCTGCGGGTTCCATAGTTTGTGTTTTTCAAATTGTTGATTATTTAATTTTACCTGATTTACAAACTAACAAAGCCGTATTACGTTGTGTACATAAATTTGATAACCCAATAAGTCTTTATGAGATTAATAGTTGGTTTAATGATGGAAGTTCATTAAATCTTCAAGGTGGGCTTGCCTCAATTTCAGATACTCAAGCAGATATTATTATTAATAAATTTGAAAGTATTATACCTAAATTATCACCCTTTATAAAAAGTAGTAAAATATTTTTACCAATAGATCAAAGAGAACATCCACTACAGATAATGTTGTATGGTGCACCTGGTACTGGCAAAAGTTATAGTATAAGCTTTTTAATAAGACAAAGTTATCCAAGCTTCAATGAATGTGATGATAACCCTTATGTTTTCCGTACCACTATTTATCGTGATTACTCTTACTTTGATTTTGTAGGTAATATTATGCCTGTAACAAAAGATGGGAAAATTTCTTATGAATTTGTACCAGGAATTTTTACAACTGCTCTATTTGCTGCGTTAAGAAATCAAGATAGTGGTATAGATGTATATCTTATTTTAGAGGAAATGTCTCGTGGTGATATTGCTAGTATTTTTGGTGACATATTCCAGCTATTGGATAGAGATGATACAGGTAAAAGCATGTATGGTATTAACAATAAATCCATTTATGAATACCTTATTTTAAATGGAGCTATAAAGCCAGGATATAAGATTGTTATTCCAAAGAATTTACATATCATAGGTACCGTTAATACAAGTGATCAAAATGTTAATGTTATTGATACTGCGTTTAAACGAAGATTCGATTTTAAATATGTCGGAGTTGAACCTGTTAAGTCAAATAATAATGGCTACGTCAATAATTTTAGTATTAATTTTACAAGTGACAATCAGTATGAGTGGGTAAAACTATATCAAGCAATCAATCATGTTATAATAAATGATTTAGGATTAGCAGAAGACAAACAGCTAGGGCCTTTCTTCTTAAAGGATAAAGGTAATGATGACTTAAATAGAGATCAAGTTGCTAATAAATTATTACATTACTTATGGCAGGATGTAGAGCGTGTTTCGTATACTAGTGGAAGCCTTTTTGCTGACGGTATAACATCTTTTAGTCAATTATATTATGCATTTGAGAAGCGAGAAAATATTTTAAGTAAATCTGTAATCGAGCAATATGGGAAGTTATGATATGGAAAAGGATGTATTGGACTATCACTTTGAAATTATTAATGATGGTGATAATTTGACAGAGTCTTTTTGCGACGATTGGGATATTTATCCATATTGTGATCGATATAATGAGAGGTTGAGCTGCTCGTTTGTAGGGATGGTAGTGAAAGAAGGTAATATTCTACTATCCTTTCCTAAGCACTATAATGTTGGTAAAGTCACTTCACGAGATGAGAAGTTATGGATATTACAATCGATGAAAGATATATTACATATTATAGAGCAAGATAGACAATTGTATGGGGTTGAGCCTGGACAATTAACTGACACGATTCCTGTAGATGCATATCATTATATTCTTAGATATTATTTAGAGCTTGGATTATATCATCGTCAAATAAGGGATACCTCTAAAGGTTATAAAGGGCACATCAATTGGCATCAAACAATAAATTCAATTCGTCCTTTATTAAGTGATGGAAATTTTATATATTCTCCATTTATAGTTAACTGTGAATATGATGAGTCAATTTTTATAACTGAGTGTATGGATTATGTCTTATATGATTTTTATAAATCATTTCAATCTTTATTAGATGATATCCATCCTTATAAACGTAAATTTTATAATCCTATTTTTGACGAGTACAATTTTTGCATCTCTAAATTACAAACATTAATTGGTCGTCTTTTCAAGGATCATGAACGGTTGTTGTTGAACTCTTTGATAAGATACTTTCAATGGAAAAGTAATCATAGTAAGTCCTCTAAGTTTCTAACTCTGTATTTTGAATGGTTTTGGGAACGTATGGTACATTCGTATTTGTCTAATCATGTACTAATCTCGGGTGATGATTATGAAATTACAACGGAGCTACAACCTACCAAGCTAAATATAATAAAACCAGATAACATGGATATCGAGCAACGTAAAAATGGTGAACGTAGTCGATTTTCAATACAGTTTGATCATTACTTAAAAATTGTAACTAGTAGAACTCAACCATTAATCTTATTGTTTGATTCCAAGTATTTTTCTAATGATGTGAATGCATTTAATTATAAGCAAGCATTTTATTACTATTATTTGCGTGGTAAATATAAAGATGCCATTATTAGAAATGCTTTAATCATACCTACATCAGGTGAAAGGAGAACTGTAGTACACGTTGATAGACAACACATTGATGGTCTATATATTCGTGAGGAATATATAAACCTTAAGGATGTAATCGACTATTATAATTCGATCATATCTTAATAGTAATTGTAAAAGATATATACATAAGTAAAAAATCTCCCTAGTTGTAATATGATAGCAACTAGGGAGATTTCCTTATTTGGCAGTACGTATTAGTTATGCAGTCTTCGTTTACTGTATATTTTTAAGATTATAGCAATAATTGTATTTAACACAAATAGAGCGGCAAAACATTCTAAAGCAGTAGTATAGCCATATCCTGCTTCGTGAAAGTATGATACGAGCATAGGGCCTGCGATGCCCGCTAATCCCCAAGCAGTTAGAATACGGCCATGAATAGTCGATAGTTGACGTATACCATAGAGGTCAGCTAGATATGCTGGCATACAGGAGAATCCGCCGCCATAGCATGTGATAATGAGAAGAATTAAAATTTGGAATGTTAGCGCACTATTGGTTTGGGCGAGTAGATAGAATGCGACGATTTCTATAATAAAGAATAGTATGTAAGTTTGTGCTCGTCCAAGGTAATCGGAGATAGTAGACCATGCAATGCGCCCTCCGCCATTGAAGATACCGATGATACCAACCAGTGATGCAGCTGCTGTAGGTGTCATACCAATGGCTTCTTGCGCCATAGGGGACGCTAAGGATAGTAGGCCTATACCACAGGTAATATTAATAAAGAACACCCACCAAAGGGCCCCGAATTGCCAAGTTTTCATGGCATCATTGGCTAGCATGCCATGGGTATGAACGTACATGGCGGATTTATCTTTCGTAGTTCGAGTTGGGTGTTTTGGTTGAGGTGCTTTCAAATAGAGCGAAGAGGCGCCCATAATTACGAGATAGATTACACCGAGGATAATGAAAGTATCTACCAATCCAACCTGAGCTACAAGGTATTGCATAAGAGGCCCTGCAATGAGAGAAGCAAACCCAAAACCCATAATAGCTAAACCAGTAGCAAATCCTGGGCGATTTGGAAAGTATTTCACGAGTGTAGAAACTGGTGTTATATAACCAATGCCTAGTCCAATGCCACCGATGATGCCGTAGAAGAGATAGAGTAAGGTAAGATTGTGTATGCTAAGTGCATAGGCCGTACCCAATAATCCCGTTACCCAGAATAACATAGCGAGAAGTCCACTTTTCTTAGGGCCAATTTTTTCTGCAAAGGATCCAAGAAAGCCCGCAGATAGTCCGAGCATTAAAATGGCTAATGAGAATGTCCATGTTGTTTGCGATAAAGTAAAACCCATATCTGCCATAATAGGACGTGTGAGTACACTCCACGCATATACACTACCAATGGATATGTGCAAACCAATGGCTGCCAATGCAATAAACCAACGATTTCTCATAAGAAAACTCCTTTCATATAGGTGAATATTCAGATATAGATAAAGAAGCATTTGTTACGGGAAGGCAATAAAAAAGACCATCTGAACAAAAGCTTGCCCAGACGGTCGGCTATTACACGATGTGTGCTACTGTGCATGTAGTTAATTCTACGTATCCGTCAGCCCAGTAGGAATATATTACAAATATAGCAATTGAAAGGACATCTTGTCGGTGATATAAGTCACTATCGTATGCACTATAAGGCTTTATAAAAGAAAAGAAGGAAAGAAACAATTCGATTCCTTTCTGTGTTTAGATATGATATAATTTATATAAAAGTGAGGCATAAATGGTTTCGACGCCAGACTTCGCTTCTAGAATTTAATGTTGAAGAAACGGTCTGACTCTCAATGTCGGGCCTTTTTTCATACCACGATTAGAAAGCTAGCTTTTAGCTAGAGGTCAATCACTTTGCTGCCATGATAATGGTCGCCACAAGTATGCCAAAGGAAATCATGAGCGATAACACTTTGAATGTACTCATATTGATCACCGCCAATCTCTAGAAGATTAGCAAAGGCTGGACCCATTTAGAGGCCTCAAGTTCAATATAGTGTTGTGAATAATAAAAGTAAATAGATTAGAGGTTCCTAATAGTCACCTAGGTGACCAATAGGAACCTCTTTCGTTTTGTAATTACTATCATAAAAACGAATTAACTATGTTACAATACAATTAATATTAGTGTTTAGTGGGGGAGATATTTATGAAACGTTGTATTACATTACTAAGTTTAGGTTTGTGTTTAGCGGCACCAATGCTTTCAAACGCTAACGATATTAGACCTCTAATACATGTTACGAATATACATAATGGTCAATATGATGAGGGTTTAGATGCTATTACAGAAACCAAGTTTTTTGGTCCGTATCAGTTCCGTGTATTGAAGGGCTCTGTGGAGACTAAAGGGGAAACTAAAGATATAGATGGCAGAGCCTTTAGAACCTCTGATGGTGTCTTCATGCATGTGAAGGCTAGATCTATCGATAATACAAGTATTTCTTTAGATAAAGAGATTGAAAAAATTGTTAAAGATAGAACGGTTCCTGAACCTACTGCAAAGATGGTATTGCCTATTAAGTATGATGTAACAGAGGTCGATAATGATGGTGTGCGTAGTTTACTAGCCGAATTTATGTATGGCTGGCCATTACATAATAGGACGGATATGGTATTAGTTACTGATTATGAAGATACTCGTTACTATTATAAGTTGCAGTTTTATAGAGACAAGCTACCAAATGGTGTTCGCATTGAGCAGTTGCGCCAGATGATTATGGATGCGCGGTTTAGTTATAAATAAGGTGTATTTGATCAGACGCCCATATTTGTTTATCCTAATGTATTTAGTCAGTCTGTAATATTTAGCTGAACGGGTATAGTAAAAGTAAATTAAAAAGAGGTTCCTATGAGTCAACTTGTGACCATTAGGAACCTCTTTTATTGTGCAAGAGTTTATATAGTTTTCAAACTATTATAATATGCTTTTACCTAAAGGAAATATAGTTTTACCGAATACTTTGTTAACAAGTACAGCACCAGAACCGTAGAAGCCCAAGAGGGATATGAATAGTTCAGACCATGCTGCAAGAGCGAAGAAGCCTGTTTTGCCGCCTAAGAATAGGTCTGTTGCTAGACCGAAGAATAGGAAGCAGATAAGTAGCATTATAGCGAATACAACTTTGTTTGTTTTCAAAGATGCAATAGTACCAAAGATAGAGAAGATTAAAAAGCCTACAAAAGCGAATGCTAATTGTGTTACATCGAAACCTTTTTGAATTTCAGGACCGAAAGACCCCATTTGGATTAACCAAACACCAGCCATTGCAGACCAAAATAAACCGTACGCACCAAATACAACGGATCCAAATGGATTGTTTTTCTTGAAATCAAAATAGCTTGCCATTAATTGGGCCAATGAACCTAATAAAACAGCCCAAGGTATAATAACGGATGTTGTTGGGCCAGACCAGCCTACGCGGGACGTGGATACCACAAAACATACAATAGCTAAACCTAGTAGACCAAGACCTGTAGGATCTGCTACATTTTCACTCATTTCAACTTTTCTTACTTCCTTTTCCATTTGTTCCTCATTTCTCTGTCAACTAACTACAACCATACAGTAGAATATTCACATGGTATTGTGCGGTCATATCCTGTTTAATATACTCTCTATTGAATTGACGGCGTATCTATGTGAAAGCACTGCCCCATAAATGTAACATATATCACATTTTTGAGGCAATAGATTTGAAATAGGAGCTATGCGTAAAATGTATAATGTGAAAAATGAAATAAAATTGAGCAAATAAAAGAAAAACCGTACAAAATGAGAATTTTAAGATTTTAATTCCCAATTTTGTACGATTTTAAATTATAAATCTCTTATTTATATGAATTTGCTATAGATTATTGACAAGAATTTAGAATATGTCAATGACTATACTCAATATATGAGTAGTATCTTGAATATGGCTAATCCTATCATAAGGTCCATGAGTAGGTGTATATATTATTTATTCAAGGTTTCAACAATGCTTAGAATATCTTCTGCTTTACGAGCAATATGTGTTACGCCTAGTTCTTGATGGAGCGATTCCTCTCTAAAGCCCCATGTAACACCAATGCAAAGTAGGCCGGAGTTTTCTGCAGTAGCTACGTCAACTTCAGAGTCACCTACATAAATAGATTCGTCCGATGTAGAGTTTAGTTCTTTTAACGCTTGTAACACCATGTCTGGAGCAGGTTTACGTTGTAATCCTGGCCGTTCACCAATGGCAACAGGCAAACGATCGCCAAAGTACTCTTTATTAAGTGGTGTTACACCTTCTTGGATTTTGTTAGATACGATAGCTAATTTATAACCTTGTTCACGCAATACATCAAGCATATCTAGGATGCCTGGGTAGGGAGCTGTTGTATCTTTTAGATGCTCACCATAGTAAGCTTTGAATTCCTCAATGTATGGCTCTAATTCGTTATCTGCTACAGAACTTGGTAAACATTGACGCATCAAATAGGTTACTGCATTACCCAGAGCTGCCTTTATCTCTGCTAGAGATTTTTCAGGGAAGTTATGTGTACGTAGAACATGATTTACGGCGTTGGCTAAATCTGTAGCTGTATTGAGCAATGTGCCGTCGCAATCAAAAACGATGGTAGTATATTTCATAGGGACCTCCAAATGTAATTATTAACTATTCTATTATATGACAGGCGGAGAAAATTTTCATAAAAAATTGGACTATGTTACAATTAACGTACTATAGTTGGGAATTTTAAAATTGGAGAGATAAATGATTCGTAAAACAATAGTATTTTCAGTATATATCAGCTTAATTACTGGTTTAGTAGGGGCTGTTGATGTTAATATTCCCGGTGCGGATAATAGAATTTCTGCAAATGCTTATGAAAGTTATATACATCATGATTCCTTAATTAGAAATATACAAGAGGAAGCCTTGAGAGACTTTCAAAAGAGTAAACAGTATGATAAAACTAAGCAGCTATATAGAGATAATGGCCTATCTGAAAAAGAGGCTGAAACAGTCATTCGAGAAAGTTATGTAGGTCCCCTTAATCTGTATGAGGGGCAAACAGAGGTTATTGATCATAGTGGAAAAGGGATTCGTTTCCTTGTACCTTATATGAGTTATTATAAAGTGCAGAAACATAATATAACTGATAAATATATAGGGTATGAACTTTTCTCTCATAATATGACAACAGGCTTAATAGTTGAAAATAAGCAGAATTGGCAAAGTTCTGATTATATGGGAAAGCCATTTAATTCGATCACGGAAGAGGATTTACGTAAAGATTATAAACGACCTACAAACATAAAAGAGTTTGAATCGATTTCTTATAAACCAGAAGATATTCACGGAGCGAGTTTTTCTTATGCTGGTTTAATGGATAGCTATTGGGATTCTTTGTATGGCAAAATTAAGAAAAATAATAAAGCTCAATTTTACTCTAATTTAAACTTTGCTTTTGATAATGATTCGACTATTCGATATCATGTAGGTATAACTGAAGCTAAGCGGGATATGGGGCAGGTAATTAGTCCCATACTGGTTAATTATGTGTTACCATCTATTAAACCTTTAACAGATAGCAATGTATATTCTCATACAACAAAAATAGACGGTGAAAATTTTATTTATCGTATTCTTAATGATGCAAAAGTTAGTGCTACTTTAGCAGATTTTAAAAGTGGTTTATTTTATAAAAGTCCTTCTGGTATAACACAAACTATCTTTATAGATTCCATAGCTAAGGAGCGTGGAACTGATTCTATTGCGCTAGCTAGCTTTATGGATGAGGTGATTATGAATGCAGTCCAATCGCCTGAAGACTTTGTCCATTTCTCTAAACGCATTGTATGGAATGATGGTGTACCAGGTATTTTAGTGGAACAAGAGAAAGCTAATAAAGAGGGTATAATGGTATTTTATATTCAGGATGGAACGACAGCTTTAACTAGTATATTGAGTTATAATAGAAATATGTCTTATACTAAAGAACAACTTCGTAATATGATAACTGATGTTAAGTTAGTTACTATTCCTGAGAAGTTCAAGGGTAATATTGATATTGCTGATATTGAAGATATAGTTAAAAAACATTTGGAGAAGTAGAATGACTGAAATACAAGCTCTTTTATTGATAAAATCTATTCTCGAATCCGCAGATATTCACGGTATTGAACATATGTTAAGTGAAGATTGTGAGTATCTGTCTACAGGCCGTGGCATCATTGGACGAAACCGCAATGAAACTGTTGAGTTTTTGTCCTCTATGACTGAGTCCATCAAGGCTGATAATGTACCTGTTACGTGCAAGGTCATGCATATTACCGATGTGTATGAGGAGGATGCGCTATTTCACGAGGGGCGTCATGGTTTAACCGTTTCCTATGAAAGTAACGATAATTACGTGTACATGATTTTTGTAGACGTAAATGATGAAGGACTTGTAGATCGTATCGTTTCAAGCCAAGAAAATTATAGTATCGAGTATGATGATCTTCGTTTTGGCACTGATGAAAGCGAATATGCCTTTATTTCTGCGCCTACTACTGTGAAAGACTGGACTACAGCCCTTAGTATATGGCTTGAAACCGCGAATGTTGATGTAGACGATTTCTATCAATATATCGATGAAGACACACGCGTTGTATTCCAAAAAGGCGATGCTGAATCTATAACCCTTGAAAGCGGCCTAGATGTAGAGGATTACTTTGATCAATTAATGAACCAACACTTTGATGCGGTGCCTCATATCATTCGCGATGAAGAAGATGGTCTTATTTTAACCTATGGGCCTATGAGTACCATTGCAACCCTCAATGAAGAAGGCGCATTAGCCCTTATTAGTATCTATATTGATACACGTGACGAAGACGAAGCTACCGATGAAGTTGGTTATATCGAAGAGGACTTAACGAAGGACACTATTATAGAAGAGGATCTATATTAGTCGATACGACTCTTTTGATAGAGCTAATTTAATTACGATTAATAGATAAAATAAAAACTACCAGTTAAACATATATCTTTTAAACAGACCTTCTACTATGAAAGGATAAGTCACTAGATATTGTGAATAACTGGTAGTTTTTTGTATTATTTACATTTCATCATGGTCTTTAATGAGACCAGCTTTTTTCTTTTTCCAATAGGAGTAGTAGAATGGCAAGATTACGATACAGCCACCTAGACCCCATAATAATTGGTTAGTTTGAGCTTGTGCTAACATCCATAGGGATGTGCCGATAGCGATGACTGGGATTAAGTAGCCACCAGGGATTGTGTAGGAACGAGCTTTGTCTGCCCATTTACGACGGAAGATAATAACAGCCAAACACGTTGGTAGGTATTGTGTAAAACGAGATACCGCACTAATGGCTGCTAGTGTTGTAAAGGAACCAGACCAGGCAAGTAATACACTGGCAATGGCAGTAACGATAGCTGCTATATATGGTGCATTATAACGATTACGTTTTGCCAAAGCACTTGGTAGCATACCATCTTCCGCCATGGATGTTGCCACACGAGGCGCATAGTAAGCTTCAGCAAAGTTGATACCACCCATAGAGATTAAGGTACCTACTAATACGATATACATACCAATAGGTCCAACAATTACGTTGAATGCATCTTGTACTGGAGCCTTGGTATTTGCCAAGTCAGTACCAAGTACGCCAATAGATACGGCGAGGATTGCCATATACAGGATGGATACAAGTAGCATACACATGATAATAGCACGTGGTAAATTCTTTTTAGGATTTTTCATATCCTCTGCAGCAATGGCAATAACTTCAAACCCTGTATAGGCAAAGAATAGAAGAACCGCAGCTTGAGCAAATGATCCATCTACATAGACGTCTTGAGGAAAGACTGGTGTAAAGTTAGCTCCATTTATAAAGAAAATACCAATTGCAATAAATAGGGCAAGAGGGACTAGCTTAGAAATAGTGATTAAGTTGTTAACGAATTTGGATACGTTAACACCAAATATATTTACAATGGTAAGTCCTACAATTAAGATAAATGAAATGACATCCTTTGCAAAATCACCACTTAAAGCTGGTAATGCAGCACCTAATGCGGTAGCAAAGCCAACGGCCATAGCCGCCCAGGCAATAACGGTGACGATCCATTTTAGAACGCCTACTTCAAAGGCCCAGAAATCACCTAATGCATGTTTTGCATAAAGGTAAGGACCACCATTGCGTGTAAATAAACTGGCTGCTTCAGCAAAGCAAAGGGCGATACAACCTGCGATAACGGCGTCAAATAAGAGTACACCTAGGCTAGCGGAACCAATTATGGAATATGCTTTATTAGGCAGTAGGAAAATACCTGTCCCTACAATACCATTGATGCCAAGGAGTACAATACTCCAAAAGCCAAATTTTCCTGTTTCTTTCATGATACAATCTTCCTACTATTTAGTTATATTTTCTTGAGCTGCTTTTACGAATGCAGTAAATAAACATTTTGCATTTTCATCATTTGTAGACATCATTTCTGGGTGGAACTGACAGGCTACTAACCAAGGATAGGCTGGATCCTCTAAACCTTCTACAGTACCATCCTTAGCTCTTGCTACAACTTGTAATCCTTTACCAACATTTTTTACTGTTTGGTGATGATGGGAGTTCGTAATCCAAGTATTGCAACCTATAGCACCAGCTAGTTTTGATTTGGAATCAATTTTTACAGTATGGGTGCCAAGAGAAGGTGTTTGATTCTGAGAGTGTTTTATTGTACAGTTTTGATCATATTTTAAGTCTTGGAATAAAGAACCACCACGATAAACATTTAAGATTTGTAAGCCACGACAGATACAAAAGATAGGAATTTGTTTTTCTTCTGCTGCTTTAATTAAAGCAAAGTCGAATTGATCGCGCTCCGGAAATACATCACCAAGACCTTGCAGAGGTTCTTCTCCATAGTGAAGGGGATATACATCATGACCGCCGGATAATAGTAAGCCGTCAAGCTTTGCTACCGTTTCGCGAGCTACATCAAGATTTTCGGTAAATGGAATTATAACAGGAATGCCACCAGTTTCCTCAATAGAACGAGGATAGTCTTGGTTTACGTAAGAACGCAATAAATCTACGTAAGGACCACCATTATCTCGTAAGATATTGCCAGATATGCCAATAAATGGTTTCGTCATAATATCACCTCATATGTGTAAAAATCTGTACAACCTGATGTTAGTGTATCAGATTTTTATGGATAAAAACACTACTAATAGATATAATTATAAGACTTATAATAGAGAAAATATGTTAAAGTTGATACATTTTACTATATTTTCTTTCAAGATATAGTTGTATAAGTTTATTGCGAAACATGATATGATAAACTACGAATGAACTGTACGGGAGGTTTACTATGGTTTTTCTAACATCTTTGCAAAGTATCATACCTATTGTGCTACTTATTTTGTTAGGATATATATTAAAAGGGAGGGGTATGTTTAATCCCACATTTAGTGGTAATTTATCGCGATTTATCATGTCGGTTGCATTACCAGCGGGAGTATTTGTATCTGTATTACATCACCTACATACTTCAGATATATGGAATTTACGATATGGCATGTTAGTGGTTGTCCTAACATATGTTATTGCATATATCGTAGCGTTCATTATGATGAAAATGCTGAAAGTTCCTAGAGGACGACGTGGTATTTTTATCAATATGGTAGTAAATGATAACTGCTTGTTTATTGGGTTACCAGTGCAAATCGCACTCTTTGGGCAAGATGCGCTGCCGTATTTCCTGTTATATTACATCGGTAACACTATTTCCGTATGGATGGTAGGGGTATTCCTTATAGAACTAGATCCACTGCCAAATTCTGAAGCAGATTTTAATAATGGCCTCCATAAGATTGATAGTTTAAATAGTAGTTCAGTATCTACTGAAGGCAAAAGCAAGAAGCCTAAATTTAATTGGAAGAAGTTATTACCCCCACCATTGATAGGTTTTTTTGTGGCATTAATTTTCTTGTTCTTTGAAATTCCTTTACTTCCAATTTTGCATACTACCTTGAATTACTTAGGCGATATGGTAACCCCATTATCCTTGATTTATATTGGTATTGTACTTCATGATGCGGGCTTAAAAAGCATGCGTTTAAATAAAGACTCCATTGGTGGGATTATAGGACGATTTGTTATTTCCCCGATTATCATGTTCTGTTTGATTACGGCTTTACAATATGGAGCAGGCATTGTTCTAGAACCAATTGCAATTATTACCTTTGTTGTACAATCAGCAGGACCTGTTATTGCAGTATTGCCAATTGTAGCTAATGAATCAAAAGCTGATTTACCATTTGCTACAGGTCTAGTCATGATTAGTACCATACTATTTGTTGTAGTAATTCCAATTATAATGGAAATTTTAACAATGATAGGTATACAGGCTTAAAATAAGGAGAAGATTAAAATAAGTAAATAAAAAATAGGTTCCCAATGGTCATATCGGTGACTATTAGGAACCTATTTTTATGTAAGTATATATAGCTTATCTAAAGAATCTGCCCACTAGAGGCATGCTAGCACCATCGTTTTTATTAAGGCCTTTTAAAAGAACCATGATAATTACGTACAATAGTAATCCTTCAATACCAGTGAGTATAAAGTTAGCCCACATTGGTAAGATATCTGTTAAATAGTGGTAACTCATGAAAATGAGTACGCCCATAACACCGGCACTGACCACGTTTTTCCAAAGTAGAGAAATATCAAGGAAGTAGCCTGTGTATTTTTTGATATAAATCAAGTTAAGTAATGCCGCAAAGCCTATATCAGCAACAGTTGCCCAAGCGGCACCGCCGATGCCAAGCCAAGGAATAGCAGTCAGTGTCCAGTTAAGGATGACTTTGATTATGAGGGAAATCCCCATATTAATGACTGGAATACGTGGCCTGTTGAGACCTTGTAAGATACCTGTTGTTACTTGATGTACACCTAGGAAGAATATAGAGAACGCCGTGATTTGCGTTGCTAGTTCTGCCTTAGGCGCATTGTAAATCAGTGTAACGGTGGGGGCAGCCAGTACATACAATAGCACTGTAAATGGTACGGTTGCCATAAATGTTAGTCGCATAGAGCCTGCAGTGCGATCATATATACCTTGATGATCGCGTTTTGCAAAGGCATGAGAGATAGCTGGTACAATGCTTGTTGCAAGGGCTGCGGTAATGATGGTAGCCAAGTTGATGAGTGGCACCGCCATCCCAGTAAGGTAACCGAAGAGCTCTGTTACTTCGTTCATTGGGAACCCAGCATCTAATAAGCGACGTGGTACGATAAGCAAGTCGAGATTCGCCGTCAACGGTAACATGATACTTGCTAAGGAAATTGGTATGGACAATGTTAAGAGTCGTGACAAAATTTCTTTAGCTGATTCACGAGGGCCATCATAGCTTTCACCAGTACTACTAGCCTTAGGTAATTTGTAGTAATAATACAACAGCACCAGGAAGGCTCCAAAAGCACCTACACCTGCACCCAAGCTAGCACCACCTGCTGCGGCTGGTAAACCGTAAGGTAATAAAATAGCAGCAGCACCGAGCATAACGATAACCCGTAGCAATTGTTCTACAATTTGGCTAATCGCTGTGGGCGTCATCATTTCATAGCCTTGGATATACCCGCGGAAACAGGAAATCCATGTTACAAAGAATACTGCCGGAGCGAGCGCGATGATAGAGTAGTAGGCACGGCTTTCAGCAATGAGACCACTAGAGATTAACCAATCTGCACCAAAGTACATGGCAAGACTGGCGATAAAACCTGTTATAGTCAACATTGTAAAAGAAATATTGAATACTCTCTTAGCACCACCAAAGTCGTGTAAAGCTAATCGTTCTGCCGTCAAAATAGAGATGGCAATCGGCACACCTGCGCTCGAAATTTGTAATAGTAACAAATAGATAGGAAAGGCCATCTGGTAGATACCGATGCCTTCACCACCCAAGATACGGGATAGAAGAATCCAGTTGATACTACCGATGGCTTTCACTACGAAACCGGCAATTGTTAAAATTAAGGTTCCTTTTAAAAATCCACTAGCCATTGATTATAGTTTGTTAGAAGAACCTAATACATTTTTGATTTTGTGAGCTACCATGCCTTTAATAGCATCACGAGCAGGTCCTAAATATTTACGTGGGTCAAACTCAGATGGGTTTTGAGCCAAGTATTCACGTACAGATGCAGTCATAGCAAGGCGAAGGTCTGTATCAATATTGATTTTGCAAACCGCCATTTGAGCTGCTTTGCGAAGCATTTCTTCAGGTACGCCTTGTGCACCAGGGATGTTGCCACCAAATTCATTACATTTTGCTACGAATTCAGGCAATACGGAGGATGCCCCATGCAATACGATTGGGAAGTTAGGCAATAATTCGCCCACTTTTTTCAAACGATCGAAATCGAGGTAAGGGTCGCCTTTGAATTTGTATGCACCATGGCTAGTACCAATAGCGATTGCTAAGGAATCTACACCTGTAAGATGGACAAACTCAGCAGCTTGTTCTGGATCAGTAAAGCGAGCATCTGCATCAGATACGTTTACATCATCTTCAACGCCTGCTAAACGGCCCAATTCTGCTTCTACTACAACGCCGTGAGCGTGAGCATATTCAACAACTTGTTTTGTGATTTTTACGTTTTCATCGAAATCATGATGAGATGCATCAATCATAACAGATGTAAAACCACCATCTACACAGTCTTTACAAATTTCAAAGGAATCGCCGTGGTCAAGGTGAAGAGCGATTGGTAGATTGCTGTCTTCAAGAGCGGCTTCCACAAGTTTTACAAGGTAAATATGTTTTGCATATTTACGTGCGCCTGCAGATACTTGCAAGATAAGAGGAGATTGTTCCTCTTTTGCTGCATCTACAATACCTTGTACGATTTCCATGTTGTTTACATTGAAAGCGCCAACAGCATAGCCGCCTTCATAGGCTTTTTTGAACATTTCTGTAGTAGTAACTAATGGCATGTTGTCCTCCTTGGCCATAGGGCCTGTTATATCATGTTATTAATACCGTGACTGCTAATATTTCTAGCTTGTAAGAACTAGATGCATTTCTGTTATTGCAATCATATATCAATTCAAGTTAAGTATATCAAGAAACACTATAAAGGGCCAATATTTTTTGTATAACTTATGCATAAATTTCGTCTTATTTTGTGACCCATGTGGGTTATTTCTGTGTGTTAGCATTTATTTAGTGGCTTTAAATTTGCTCAATCGTTTAGCAAGACTTTCATATCTTCTGGCATTTTTGCATGCAGTTCAAGCCATTCATTTGTTATGGGATGGTAAAAGCTTACGCGCGATGCATGCAGTGCTTGGCGCTGAATAGATTCTAGATGACCACCGTATAAGTCATCACCAGCTAGTGGATACCCTAGTTGAGATAAATGAACTCGAATCTGATGAGTGCGCCCTGTGTGTAATAAGCATTGCACATGAGTAAAGTGATTATAAGCTATTAGAGAGCTGTTAGCTGGACAAATATTACTATTATTAACCGTATCTGTAGGGTTATTGTTACAATAGCTAATTTTACTTGTATGTTTACTAATTACTGCTATATCCGTACGAGCTGGCTTTCCTTGGTTTGTACAACAACGCTCAATGATGCTCCCTGGTTTACGTCCTATTGGCCAGTTAATGCTTATACGCATAGAAGGGAGATATCCTTCTACAATGGCGTCGTAGCTTTTATAAAAATGAGTGTGTTTTTTATCAAAAGCATGTTGGACCACTGATGTTTTAGCAATGATGACAATACCTGAGGTATCCTTATCTAATCGGTGTACGGGATGGAAATCATAATGCTGATTTGTTTCTTGGTAGTAATGAAGTACACCATTTGCCAGCGTATGATCTCGTATGGTAGAAGTAGGGTGCATAAGAATACCAGCCACCTTATTAATGACCAAAATATATTCGTCCTCATATATGATATCTAGTTCCATAGGGCTTAAACTAAACTCTTGCACTGGTGTTAATTTCATAATGAGATGATCACCACCGTGAATAAGCGTATTCCAGGTAGCAGGTTTATCATTAACTGTTATGATGCCATCACTTCGTAAACGTCGTCTCATGCGCTGGGAGATATGCTGTTGTTTTATAACATGATTTATAGATTGTGTGTGTACACCAGAATCTACAATTAAGTCGATTATTGTTGCTGTTTTCATACGTATTATTATAACAAATAAAATATAAATGAAGAATTTTTCATAATTCGTTGTTTTTATGAAGGTCCATATAGTATAATTTGAATTATTAAATTTTATACATTATTTATGTGTGAACTTTTTTTACTGTAAAACTGTGTGTTTAGTTATAACAGTATATTTTATGAACTATATATGTATGTTAACGACTGTATGGTTATAGCTTATTCTATAAAAGGAGAGGTTTATGAATATTAACAAGAAATCTGTATTAGTCGCATGTGTGTTAGCGGCTATGTCTACAACAACTTTTGCGGCATCTACTACAACATCTACTAGTAGCACAACGGTAACAAACCACGATACACCAACATCTACTAGTACACGTGTTACTCGTGAGCAACATACAACAACTACATCAACTTCTACTGTGCGTACAGAGAGCTCTAGCTCCACTAAAAGTACAAAAGCTAGTGTAGGCGTTATGACTCCTCAAAAAATTGAAGAGCGTAGTGCACTTTCTGGTTATATCGCAGCTGATGTGGCGAGCGCATTAAACCCTTATCGCAATGCACCTAAATCTTTAAAATCTGGTAAAGGCACTACTTTCAAAAATGACGAAGTCCTTGAACATGGTGTATTGGCAGCTATGAAACAAGGTGGTAAATGGGGTGTTATCCGTCCAGACGGTACCGTTGCTATTGAGCCTAAATATAAAGAAATTAAAGATGTTGATTATAAAACGGGCAATGTGTTAGCTCAAGTAGATAAGAAAACAGACACTTGGGTTACCCCTAAGGGTGTAGAAATCTCTGAAGAGGAAGCTTTAAAAGAACGTGTAAAACAAGAAGCAACTCAAGAGTATGCAAGTGATTCTTATGTAGAGTTTAAAGAAAAAGGTAAATATGGCTTTAAAACTACTGATGATAAAGTAGTGATTGCTCCACAATTCCGTCAAATCGTGACTGGATTTAGCGAAGACCGTGCTTTTGTTAAGAATGCTAAAGGTAAAATCGTAGCTATTGATGGTACTGGTAAAGAATTATTTAATGCTCCATCTAAAGAGGTATATAGATACCGTAATGGTCTGGCTGAATACCGCCGCTCCGTGAGTGGCTTTAATTTAGGTGGTCTTGTAGGGGGCTTCATCGTGGGCGGTATCCTTGGAGGTGCGCTTTTAGGTGGTCAACATTATCACGTAGGTGGTTTTGCCTATGATGGTGCAAAACGTGGCTATATCGATCGTTCTGGTAATATCGTAATCGACAGCAAAAAAGATAAAGTATGGCCTATCACAGCTTATGGTACGGTAATCAAAGATGCTGGTAACTTATACTTTGTGAACCGTAAAGGTGAAGTTGTTATTCAACCAGGCGATTACGATGCAGGTGAAATGGATAAATTAAATGGTCTATTAGCGTTAAGAGACAATAAGACTGAGAAATGGGGCATTTTCGATGTATCAACAGGTAAGCAAGTAGTAACCTTCAAATATGATTCTATTTCCTTTGCAGGGACTGATCGTTTAGTAGTTGTGAAAGATCATGTTAAAAACCTTATCGATATGAATAGTGGTAAATCCTTGTATTCTGCTCAAACAGAAGCAACTATTGAACCGTTCAACAATGATACTGTAACATGGGTTCATACTGGTAAAGAGGGCTATACAATCATAGATAATAATGGTCATATTTTATTTAGAGATACAAACAAAATTATTGAAGACGCTAAGTCCTTTAACCATGGTTTCAGTTCTGTTAAGTCTAAAGGCAAATGGGGAATTATGAACTCCAAAGGCGAATGGCTTGTACAACCTACATATGATGCGGTAAACGTTTTATAATATAATTGGTTGTAGAATTCCTTTAAATTTGTATTGTCTTTAGTTTTGGCTTAATTAGTATTTTAGTTATAGTTCTTAGCTATAAACTAAATACAACGTAATATCGTTATACAGAAACTAGCAATGTACATATATTATGTATGTTGCTAGTTTTTTTATTATTTGTCTTGTGTATTGCATAACCGTATTAGAGAACTTTTACTATACTTATAAAAACCTTATTAATACATAGCTAACAATTATAATTAAGAAAATCGATTTACCTAGAAAATAAGCGTATTTTAAGGTATAATTATAGAGATGTATTCCGATTTGGTGTAGTTTTACACTTTCACTTGGAATATGAGGATGATGAAAGTAATGCTATGAACCTTATGCCCAACAGGTTCAGGTGTAGGAGGTATAAAATGGCTAAAGATTGTTCCTTTGATGTTGTGTCTGAAGTGGATATGCAGGAAGTGGATAATGCGGTAAACCAAGCGAAAAAAGAGATTGGTACGCGCTATGATTTCCGTGGCTCTAAAGCAGAAATTAGTCTTGAAGGCGACACTATCAAAATCATCGGTGATGATGAATATAAATTGAATGCCATTATCGATGTTTTAAAAGGCAAGATGGTTAAACGTAACGTAGCAATTAAAAATCTTGACTACGGTAAAGTTGAACCAGCAGCAGGTGCAACAGTTCGCCAAATCATTACTATTAAAAAAGGCATTACTAAAGAAAATGCTAAAGAAGTAGTAAAAGCAATTAAAAACATGAAAATTAAGGTACAAGCATCTATCCAAGAGGATCAAGTGCGCGTATCTGGTAAGGATAAAGATGATTTGCAAGCAGTAATCCAAATGCTAAAACAATTGGATATCCCTGTAGAATTGCAATTCGTTAACTTCCGTTCTTAATACTATATGTCCATAGGATAGGTTAGTTAGACTCGTTTGAGTCTCTAATACTATCAGTGTAGGAGGCCTTATGAAAGTGGAGGACATGAAGGGTGGATATACCACAGGTTCATGTGCTACGGCAGGTATGAAAGCTGGTTTATTGGCCCTCTTAGATAAGAATATTGTGGACCAAGTGGTCATTGAGAACCCTCAAGGGCAGTACATTGAGGTTCCTATTAAAGCGGTAGAGATTATATCCGATACAGAGGCGAAGGTGACCGTCATGAAAGACGGCGGTGACGATCCTGATGTAACTCATGGCAATGATGTGGAAACGACAGTGACCCTTGATAATACTGGTGAACTGCGATTCCGAGCCGGCTTTGGTGTAGGTACTGTAACGAAACCAGGCCTTGCTATGCCACCAGGAGAACCGGCTATCAATCCAGGGCCCCGGGCAATGATGAAAATAGTTTTTGAAGAACATTGTGTCCATGGTCAAGGTGTGACGGTAACCGTTAGTGTTCCTAATGGTAAGGTATTAGCTAAGAAAACATTAAATCATACACTTGGTATCGAAGGTGGCATTTCCATTATTGGTACTACCGGTATTGTTAAGCCTATGAGTGAAGAAGGGTTTAAGAACTCGTTAGTGCCACAGTTGAAAGTTATGAAGGCTAACGGATGTGAAACAGCTGTTCTCGTACCGGGGCGTATCGGTCAAGATCTTGCAGAGCAAGTATTAGGTATTCATAAGAACCAAATGGCAGAAACGAGTAACTTTATCGGATTTATGCTAGAAAAGGCTGTACAGATTGGATTTAAGCGAATCCTAATCATCGGTCATATCGGTAAGTTAATCAAACTAGCTAGTGGTAGCTTCCATACTCATAATCGCATGAGTGATGGCCGTATGGAAAGCATCGTGGCCTATGCTGCTTTAGAAGGAGCATCCCAAGAGGTGTGTGAAGAGTTATTTAATTGCCAAACCACAGAGTCTACATTCCCTATCTTGGAGCGAGAAGGATTGACTGGTGTGTACCAACGTGTTGTAGATCGTGCATCTCTACGTAGTGAGCGCTATATTGCTAACGAAGCAGAGGTGGGCATCATTATTACGACCTTAAAGGGCGAAATCTTGGCAATGGATAAGCATGCAAAAGAGATAGGAGAACTTGAACATTGGCACATACCTTGTATATCGTAGGCATTGGTCCGGGTAATCCTGATTATGTGGTGCCTAGAGGCCTTAATTTAATTAAACATGCTACAGTATTGGTAGGCAGTGAACGTTCTTTAGAGGACTTTCAAGAGCCTGGCCAAACTACATATCCTGTAACAGGTAAGCTCAGCGTATTAGCGGAGCAAATTGAGCGTGAACTCAACGACCATGACGTTGTAGTTATGGTTAGTGGCGATACAGGCTATTATAGCTTATTGCCCTATTTAAAGAAAAAATTTACTGCTAACCCTATTGAGGTGGTGCCAGGCATTAGCTCTATGACCTTTGCCTTTGCCCGTCTTAATGAGGTATGGCATGATGCGGATTTAATGAGCTTTCACGGTCGTCAACCGGCGCCCGAAAAACTCGTATATGAAGCAGGTAAAAAGATGGGATTCTTAACTGACCCAGAATATAATCCAGCGCATATTGCGCGTATTTTAATAGATGCAGGTTGGCCAAAAGAAACGAGAGCGGCAGCCCTTGAGCGCTTGAGTTATGATGATGAAAAAATCGTAGACTCTACGCTAGAGGTGTTAACTGAGCTTGAAGGCTTTGGTCATTCTGTAATGGTGGTACTAGGATGAGACATTTTTTCGGAATTCCTGATGAGGAGTTTATCCGCGGCGATGTGCCGATGACGAAATGCGAAATTCGCAAAGCCGTTATGAATGAGGCACGCATCGAGGAGGATAGCATAGTCCTTGACGTAGGTGCTGGTACGGGCTCTATTTCTATTGAAGCAGCCTTGGCAGCTCCTAAAGGGCATGTATATGCAATTGAGCGCTTTGATAAAGGCATCGACCTTATCAATGAGAATATAAAGAAATTCAATGTAAATAATATGACCGTAATCAAATCCAAAGCTCCTGAAGGCATGGAAGAATTGCCTGAGCTTGATGCGGTTATCATCGGAGGTAGCGCTGGTGGTATGACAGGCATCATGGATGAAGCGCAACGTCTTTTAAAAGTAGGCGGCCGTCTAGTAGTAACTGCTGTAACGATGGAGACAGGTTATACAATCTTGAAAGAGTTGAAAGGTCGTCCTTTCACGTATGAAGGTTACCAAATGTCCATCAGCCGTTACCGCAAGGCTGGTCCCTATCATTTGTTAGACCCATTGAGTCCAATTTTCATTGTATCTGCAACGCGTATCGCAGAAGGAGAGTAATATGGTTGACGTACATATCGTAGGTGCAGGCCCTGGGGATCCTGAGTTAATTACTCGCAAAGGATATCGTTTAGTGCAAGAGGCAGACGTTGTTATTTACGCTGGCTCCTTGGTAAACCCTGCTATTTTAGAGGCTTGTAAACCAGGCTGTGAAATCCATAACAGTGCTACTATGAACCTTGATGAGGTTTTGGCTGTTATGAAAGCTGCCGTTGAGGCTGGTAAACGTGTAGTTCGCCTTCACACAGGTGACCCTGCTATTTACGGTGCTATTCAAGAGCAAATGGATGCATTGGCTGGCATGGGTATTTCTTATGAAGTCGTGCCAGGTGTAAGCTCTTTCCTTGCTACAGCAGCGGCTTTGAAACAAGAATATACATTGCCAAATGTATCTCAAACAGTTATTATTACGCGTATGGAAGGCCGTACGCCGATGCCTCCAAAGGAAAAATTGCGCATGTTAGCATCTCATGAAGCGACAATGTGTATTTTCCTTAGTGTTCAAATGTTAGATAAGGTTGTAGCTGAACTCATCGAGGGTGGTTATGACAAAACGACTCCAGTGGCTATCGTGGTAAAAGCTTCTTGGCCAGACCAACGCATTATTCGTGGCACATTGGAAACTATTGCGGATATTGTAGCTAAAGAAGGCGTATTGCGCCAAGCTATGATTGTAGTAAGTCATGTATTAGATAGTGAATACGAATTGTCTAAACTCTATGACAAAGGCTTTGCTCACATGTACCGCAGTGCTAAGGACTAGTAATATGAAAAATCTAGAAACTGTTGTGCCTACGACGGAAGCTAAGAAGAATAGAACGGCTATTCTTTCTGTTTCTGAACGAGGAGCAAAGCTGGGTCAACGCATCAAGTCTTTGGTGGCACCTCATGCGGATTGCTTTGAAAAAGAAAACCGTCCCTCTGGTGGTGAGGCTATTTATTTTGATTCCCTTAAAAATCATATTGGACAGATTTTCAAGGATTACGATCAAGTATTATGCATTATGGCGCTTGGCATCGTAGTGCGCATGATTGCACCATATATTGAGCATAAATCCAAGGATCCTGCGGTAGTCGTAATGGACGAAGTGGGGCACCATGTAATCAGTTTATTATCTGGACACCTTGGGGGCGCCAACGAATGGACGCAGTCCATTTCGCTGGCCATCGATGCGGACCCTGTTATTACAACCGCAACGGATGTAAACGGATTGCCTGCGCCTGACGTGTTGGCGCGCCACGAGCATTTGTTGGTAGATGATTTTCAAACCTTAATCAATGTGAACTCTGCCATCGTTGGGGGAGAGTGTATTGATTATTATATCGATGAAAGCTTACCGAATGCAGCACATTTAGAGCAAGCTGCGAAAGCTCATATTGGCGAACATGGATCGGTTCATGTTGTTTCTATGGAGCAACTTGGTGAAACACCATGTAAAAATGAAAGCGCTGAAGAGGATTCTTCTCGCGTAGTCATTACGGACAAAGTAATTACCGAATATGTTCATCAATTGATTTTGCGCCCTCGTACGTATACGATGGGTATTGGTTGTCGTCGAGGCACACCAAAGGAATTGATCCTTGACGCCATTCAACAATCGCTAGCAGTACATAAGCTTTCACCAAAGAGCCTCGTAACGGCTGCATCGGTCATCGTAAAACAAGATGAAGTAGGCCTTTTAGAGGCTATGCAAATTATGGGGTGGCCTATCGTGTTCTATACGCAGGACGATATGGCACCACTCATTGAAGAAGAAAAATTAGAAGAATCAAATTTTGTAAAAGGAACTATAGGAGTAGGAAACGTATGCGAGACAACGGCATTACTAGCGGCCAAGAGCCGAACACTAATACAGCACAAAACAATTTATCCCAAAACAACGGTAGCCATTGCACAGGTAACATCAAAGTAATCGGCATTGGCCCTGGCGATGAAGAGTTCATGACACCCCAAGCACGCGAAGCTATTTTGGCAGCTGACCGTGTTGTAGGTTATTTGACTTATCTTGACTTGATTAAAGACCTAATTGAAGGTAAAGAGACTGTAGGCACTGCCATGATGCAAGAAGTGGATCGTTGCCAACAAGCTGTTGATTTAGCAGTAGAAGGTCATCAAGTCGTAGTTGTGTCTTCTGGTGACTCTGGCGTATATGGTATGGCAGGTCTTGTGTTGGAACTTGCTAATAAAGTACCAGCAGAAAAACGTCCTTCCGTAGATATCGTACCTGGCCTTAGCGCTGTAAACGTAGCAGCATCTGTTTTAGGCGCACCTTTGATGCATGACTTTGCGGTCATTTCTCTTAGTGACTTGATGACTCCATGGGATTTAATTAAAAAACGTGCTGACCTTTGTGCGCAAGGTGACATGGTTATCTCCTTGTACAACCCACGCAGTAAAAAACGTGTTACACACTTAGACGAAGTTCGTGAAATCGTTCTTAAATACCGCGATCCTAAAACACCTGTTGGGATCGTGCAAAAAGCAGGTCGCCCAGGGCAACACATGGTAATTTCTGACCTTGAGAATTTCACAAACGAAGAAGTGGATATGCAAACACTTGTTATTATCGGTAATAGCCAAACCTATGTTGAAAATGGTCGCATGATTACACCTCGAGGCTACAAATTATGATTTGGGTCATCGCTGGTACCTTAGATGGTCGTACCTTAGCGGTAGATATTCAAGAACGGACAGGTGAAGAGGTTCTCGTTACTGTTGTGAGTCAGTATGGGGCAGAACTTGCTGCCCATAAGGGAATTACCGTTCATACTGGCCGCCTTGACCAAGAGGCTATGCAAAATTTGATTAAGGAACACAACATACGCTTATTAATCGATGCGAGCCATCCGTATGCTGCTATTGTTACAGCTACGGCTCAAGATGCAGCAAAAGCTAAAGGTATTCCTTTTGTTCGCTTTGAACGTAAAGAGGTACCATTACCAGATTATGATAAATTACATATCGTAGTGGATGAGGTAGAGGCCGCAAATTTAGCTGGCAAATTGGCAAAGGAAAATAACAAACATGTGTATTTGACCACAGGTAGTAAGACAATGCACATCTTTGCTAAATCTGATGCTTTACAAGATTGTGAAGTATGGACACGTATTTTGCCGACTGCAGAGGTGTTACAAATGATGGAAGACCTCAACGTGAGTCCTAAGCGCATTGTTGCTGTTCAAGGTCCATTTTCTTATGATATGAACCGCATCATGTTCCACGATACACAGGCAAGCGTTGTAGTTATGAAAAACTCTGGCCTTGTAGGTGGTGCTGATACAAAATTACAAGCTGCTATGGATCTTGGTATCCATGTTATTGTTATCGATCGTCCGCGTGTTAAACTTGAAAGTCACGTGGTATCATCAAATGATGAATTCTTTAAATTATGGGAGGACACTAATGGATTACGTTAAAAATCCTAAAGCTATTGAAGATAAAAGCATGGAAATCATTTACGATTATGTAAAGGATTTAGGCTTAACAGATGATGAAGTGCGCGTAGTATCTCGTACAGTACATGCGTCTGGTGATGTCGAATATGCTCAACTCGTAAAAATGAGCCCTGATGCTGTTCAAAAAGGTATTGAAGCATTGGATAATGGTGCAGACATTTATACAGATGTAGAAATGGTTCGCACAGGTATTTCTAAGCCAGCTCTTAAAATTCGCGGTAATGAAGTGCACTGCTTAATTAAAGATGAAAACGTAGCTAAAATGGCTAAAGAGTTAGGTGTAACTCGCTCCATTGCAGCTATGCGTACCTTTGGCAAACAATTAGAAGGACAAATTGTTGCTATCGGTAATGCTCCAACTGCATTGTATGAAGTGTTGCGCCTTGCTCTTGAAGAAGGCATTAAACCAGCTCTTATTATTGGTATCCCTGTAGGCTTTGTAGGTGCTGCAGAATCCAAAGATTATTTGATGGAAGTATCCCCAGTTCCTTACATCACTGTAAAAGGCAACAAAGGTGGTAGCCCAATCGCTGCTTCCGTATGTAATGCATTGCTTTACACAGACGTAAAACGCAATGACATGCTTTTTGTAGAAGGTAAAGAATCTAAATAATACAAAACCCGAATCGTGTTTTAGTAGTTTTGCGATTCGGGTTTTACTGTATATATTTTTCACAATAATTAGCTAAACATAAATTAGCTAAACACGATAATTATACTATAGTAAATTTCTTATAATATAGTTAATTTTGAGAGGGGGTTCATATGGCATCAAGTAATAAACGAAAATTATTTCGTGTATCAGTGATTTGTATCTTAATCATCGCCGTTATTATGAGCATGATTATATCTCTTATTTGGGGATCAACACCCGTATCATTAGCTGAGATTTGGCATACATTATGGTCTAGTGAACTAACTGATACATCTTCACAAATTATTTGGAATATTCGATTGCCTCGCAATATTGTAGCTGCGTTAGTGGGGGCTTGTCTAGCTGTATCTGGTGCAATTTTGCAAGCAGTTATGAAAAATCCCCTAGCAGATCCACAGATTGTAGGGGTATCCTCTGGTGCCGGATTAGCTGGTGTTATCATATTTATTTTATTTCCTGGGTATGATCATATAGTTCCTTTAGTGGCCTTTTTAGGTGCTATGGCTGCAGCACTCATGGTGTATGCATTAGCATGGAAAAATGGAGTGCGACCTAGTCGTATTATCTTAGCTGGTGTTGCGGTCGCAGCCTTTTTAGGATCAGGTATTTCAGCACTACTTGTATTCTTTGGTGATCGTGTACAAGGGGCATTGCTTTGGATGGTAGGAGGACTCGCTGCACGCAGTTGGCCTCAGGTAGAAGTGCTGTTTCCATATGCTATAGTTGGACTTATTTTTGCTTGTTTAGGAGCTAAACGACTTACCATTTTAAGTTTAGGTGACGAAACTGCAAAGGGACTAGGCCTTAAGGTAGAACAAACACGGTTTATTATGACTGCAGTGGCTGCTCTTTTAGCGGCTGGTGCTGTAAGTATAGCTGGGCTTATCGGATTTGTAGGTTTGGTTATTCCCCATATGTTACGTCTTATAATCGGTAACGACTATGCATATTTGCTGCCTGGATCCGCATTATTAGGCGCCTTAGTTCTTGTTGTCAGTGATACAATAGGACGTGTTATGTGGAGCCCTATAGAGGTACCAGTGGGTATTATTATGGCATTCTTTGGAGCTCCGTTCTTCTTGTATCTGTTGAGGAGGGATAACTAATGAATACCGCTATTGATGTAAAACAGTTATCCGTAACTCTTGGTAATCGTCATATTCTACATGACATTAATGTATCGGTCCCTATCGGTAAAATTACGACATTAATAGGGCCTAATGGTTGTGGTAAAAGTACGCTTTTACGATCTATGATCGGATATATCCATAGTCCTCATGAATGTATTACCATATTTGATAAACCGTTACAATCATATTCTCAAAATCATCTGGCACGGCAAATGGCATTTTTGCCACAAGTACCGAATATGCCAAAGGATATGACTGTAGAAGAATTGGTATATTGCGGACGGTATCCATACCAAACATGGTGGAAAAACACGGCTAAAGAAGATCGTGAAATCGTTGACTATGCGTTAGATATTACGAAAACGAATCATTTGAGAGAACAATTAATTCCATCCCTATCTGGTGGCGAACGGCAACGCGTTTGGATTGCTATGGCGCTAGCACAGCAACCAAAATTATTAGTATTAGACGAACCAACAACATATTTAGATATTAATCACCAGTTAGAAATTATGGAGTTATTGAAACGATTAAATAAGGAACAAGATTTAACCGTTCTCATGGTACTTCACGAACTTACACAGGCGGTTCAATATTCACATTATATGGCTGTTATAAAAGAAGGTCATTTAATAACGTCAGGAGAGACAAGTAAAATTATATCGGATGAGTTGTTTAGAGATGTATTCTCTGTAGATGTACAACTTGATACTTTTGATAATAAAAAATATGTGCGCGTAAAAGGACTAGTTGAGTAGTTTGATACTAATTGAAAAAGAGGGCATTCCCTTTTGGGGGATGCCCTCTTTCGTATGAAGTAATATATTAGAATGTAACATTAATACCGTATGCTTCTTTAACTAATCGTGCCATAGCTTCAGGTGTTTGTAGACCTGGGTTTAATAGGAATAGTTTGGATGGTAAGTATATTACGCGGTTATTTTGTACGGCTTTTAAATTGGCCCATGCAGGATTATCTGTCATAGCTTGTTTCATAGCTTTTGTAATTTCTTCTTCTTTACCCATTGTAACAACAAAGATAATATCAGGGTTATCTGCAGTCAATGTTTCAAGAGAGTAAGGGACCGTTTTGTCCTTCGTTGTACCATCTAGGTGAGAGGAGACAACATTTGTCATACCTAGTTCTTTTACCATTGATGCAGTAACTGCTTCATCAGTTTCGGCAGTTACACCCTTTCCTGTGGCACGTAACACGGCAACACGTGCAGGTTGTTGATTCTTAACTGCATCTTTTACCTTGGTAATATTGTTTTCATAGGTAGTAATAACAGACTTAGCCTTATCTTGATGATTAGTTAATTCGCCAAGAAATGTTAACATTGGTACATTATCTTTAATACCATCGTAATCAAAAAGTACGGTTGGAATATTATTAGCTTGTAATTGAGATTCATATTTTTTATGTTGATTTACTAAACCCAATACTACATCTGGCTTCAAGCCTAATAATTGTTCCATGTTGATATTTGCAGTTTGACCAAGAGCTGGTAGAGCTTCTAACTCTGGTGCTAGTTTATCCGTTGTATTGGCACGGCTAATAGCCTTACCATCGACAGCATAAAGCATAGATAAAACAGAATTAGATAATACAGCAATTTTTTGTGGATCCTTTGGTACAGTATAGGTTTGGCCATTAAAGGTCAATTCCTTCGTAGTAGCAGAAGAGCTGGATGTGGTTTTACCACACCCAGCTAGTGCTAGTACAATCATAACCAAAGCGATACTACCGAGTAGTAGTTTTTTCATGATGTACTCCTATGAATGTTATATATGCAATAACGATCTTAGTTATATTGATTATTTTTCTAATGCATCCCAAGCTTCGTTAGCACGTTCAACGAATAAGTTACGGATGTTTTGGTTTTCACCTAAACCATGGATGTAAGTGTCAACTTTGAAGCCTTCTTTTTCAAGAATGGATTTGTGGGAATCTGGTTCGTTACCAGCCATGTCGTTGTTTGCATGGTCACCAGCAACCATCATGAAAGGCATCAATGTAACATGTTTAATACCATGTAATTTCAATTGAGGGATAACTTGTTCAAGATTTGGTGTACCTTCTACTGTGTAGATGAATACATTTTTCATGCCAAGAGTATGGATACGGTCTTGAATTACAGAATAGTATGCATTGGAAGGATCTGGAGTACCATGAGCCATGATAAGAAGACCATCTTCTTTACCTAATTTAGGGAATTGGGATTGAACAGCTTTTAATGTTTCAATAACTTGGTCAGTTTGGTTTTCTTGACCCATCCAGTACATAAGAGAAGTACCGAGTGTCATTTTTTTGAAATCATTTTTGTATAAATTATATACTGCTGCATCGTAGTTATATTCCATACCAGGAATTACATCTAGAGATGCCAATGCAACGCGAGTGTAACCATCTTTTTTAAGTTCAGCTAAAGCTTCTTCAGGTGTAGGGTATGTAATGCCTTCTTTTTGTTGGATACGATCACGAATAATATGGCTTGTGAAAGCAGTTATCACTTTAGTATTTGGGTGTGCTGCCTTAATAGCATCTACAGTAGCATCGATTGTTTTCACACGAGTATCTTTATAAGTTGTACCAAAGCTCATAACAACCATAGCATCTTTGTTTGGCAAGTTTTGTAAAGCTTCTGTATTATGTGTACGAACACCAATTGCAGCGGCTTCTTTCAATGCTGGTGTAGGATCTTTTACTTCCTCATTTAATTGATATGCAGCATTAGATACAACTGGTGCACCAAAGGATACTGCAAGACCTAGAATAGCGGATGCTAAAGCTAATTGTTTTTTCATTTCTATACTCCTATCTATAACTATAACTACACTAATATGCAATCATTTACATAGTTCTATTATATGAAAACTATGGATTCATCGCATATATATAACCTTATTTCAATCGTAACAAAGCGGAAAACAGGTGTCAATAAACCCTATACCCCTAGAAGTATAAGGAATTTGAGAGATTATTAATAAATTAATGTGATGAATAAAGTATGATAGTACATTTTATAATTATATTCTTGTTGGTTATAAGGATATGAATATGTGAATATATGAGTAATTTTATTTTAAATATATTTTGATGGGGCCCAATAATATTACTACAACTACCTTAAAAATGACGACCTATACTTGTTTGCTCCTCGTTCCTGATGTCGCTGCACAAGTACAGGTCGCCATTTTTATTACTTTAGTCATATAGGTGTCCCATCAAAATATGCTATTATAAGAAATATAAAAAATATTTTAGTAAAATAAAATTACAGAAGTTGTAGTGGCTATGGAAGGCCCTTTTATCAGATTTATTATGCTTAAAAATATTACATATATTAATAAGAATTTTAAATTTTATGGGTGAGACATAATATATGATTTATAATCTATTAATTTGGGGAATCAGCATATGGTTAATATATGATATTTTTCTTATGCATAAAGCAAAGAATAAATCACAAGTCTTAATAGAGTCTATATTGCTTGTGATATTAATTGCTGGATACTTAATAAATCAATTATATGAAGCTAACTATTTTGTATCAGATACATATTTTTATTCAGGTATGGTATTAGCGGTTATCATGTATTTTTGTATATTATGGTTACATAGATATAAATATAAAAATAGTGATGATGAAAGAAAAAAGAAAAGTATAATTAATTCAATTCTAACAATTCATGCAATCATGTTTTTATATGGATTAGTGTTAGTTTGGATAGTATTCTTTTAGATTTTAATATGATTCTTAATTAAAAAATGGTGTTGTCCTCCTTTGAGTTCAACACCATTTTGTGTATCTTGAAGTAATAGTGTAATGTATATATTAAATAGATTATAGTACTATAGTTTTAAATTAGTAGGGTAGATATGTTTGAGAATACTGTAATTGGCCTCTTTGGCTTATTAATGGTGAATTATCACGTTATTATAGCTAGACAGCAAATAGTTAAAATTGTAATTGGTATCTTAGGGAATTGTTTCTTCGGACTTACATTATTTAGTGGTTATATTGCGTTGCCTAGTTATATGATAGATTTGAAGTATATTTTAATAATTATTCTTTGTATCGCTTGTGTATATGATTTATGGCGAAGTAATCGCAGTGGTACGATCACAGCTGGTGACAAGAGAATGTATGATATCATTGTAAGTCGAATTAGGTTCATCATTATCTTTTTTCTTGTTTTATATAGTATAGCAGTAGTTGGACTAATAAAGGTAATGGGAGAGATTATATTGTAGAAGAGGAGAATGGAAAATATAAAATTTTATTTGATCAAGGGTGGAAGGATATTACAAAATATGATCTTGAAAGATATTATAAGCGCAAAAGCAATTAAGGACGAGTTATTTTTGTTAAGAACTAACGTTAAATCTTTAATGTTATCATGGCGTATTACTCGTACTCCTTACTTACTTTCTATAATATTAGTATATTTTTCTTATATTGCTATGCCAGGACTAACATTTAATTCCTTACCAGAGTATGAAGAGAGTGTAGTGTCTTTAATTGGATATACTAATTTAGTAATATCGTTAGTAATTTTTTCTTTACTAGCAATTAGACGAGTTCTAGATGTTAATCAAAAATGGATTTCAGGATTTGTAATAGTAGCCGGTATATATACGTTGTACACTAATTATTTAAATTATTTACCACCTATATTAGAGGTAACATATACAGAGGATTCCTTGATTACAAATATGTCAGTTAATTTAAACATATTGGTAGTAGGGTTATTAATATTATCTTTGTTTCCTAGTAATGAATATAATAATGACTATGGCTTATCAAATTGTATTGAAAAGGTGGGGTCTAGCTTTATAAGAATTGACTATGGCGGGTTTGAACAATTTTTAGATGAATTTTCCTTATATAAAATCTTACCGATTTAAAAAAAAAGCTTATCGCTTGAGTTATTTAACTGGAAGGGCCGTATATCAAGAGGTGAATTGATATATTATTATATAGTATATCAATTCATGGTTCTATTACTTGTAATATTAATTTATTTAATAGGGACTATTTTACCTACAATATTATTAAAGAATATATTTTTATCATCTATTGTAGCTATTTTTTTGATTTGGTGTTTTATATATTTATTAAAAGTACTAATTCTGCGGTTACATGATTCTTATAGTAGTGCTTTTTGGTTATTTGGGGTGTTCATACCTTATGTAAATGTATATGTACTATATCTAATATTATTTAAAGGTTCATGGCGGTACATTGATGCCAGTGCAATTAGTGATAATATTTCTCATTGACTTTCGTAGTTCAATCATGTATTATTGACACATAGTAGTTGATAACAATTTTCAATTGTGAAAGTTGTTTCATGTATGAGTAATATGGAGGTCACATATGAAAGGCATAATTATTGCATCCTTTGGATCAATTTACCAAGATGCTGTGGAGAAATCCATTGGCAGTATAGAGAAAAAAGTACGTTCCATGTATAGCGATATGGAGGTACGCCGTGTATTCTTATCTGATGCATTAGTAGAGAAGTGGAATGAGAAGTACGAAGATAAGATTTCTTCTTTCACAGAGGCTATGCAAGATTTCGCTCGTATGGGTATCGATGAGGTGTACATTCAACCTATTACATTGGTGGCAGATCAGTGCTACCAACAAATGCGCAAACAAGCATTAAAATTTTTACATAGCAATGAATATGGTTTTAGTCAGGTTAATATTGGTAAACCATTGCTTACCTCTTTAGGTGTAAAAAATTATGCCGATGATTATGAAGCAACATTAGAAAGCATTGTTCGTCATGTTAATACAAAAGCACTTAATAAATCTGTTGTACTCATGGCGAATGGTCAAAATCAATTAGAGTTCAGTACTTTGCAATTAAAGGCTATGTATGGAGCAGCGCCAAACGTAGTAGTATTTACTACAAATGGTTTCCCTACCTTCAAACAAGCTCTTACTTTCTTGGATCGTATGGGGCATAAAGATTTGTTAGTTGTACCATTGGCTCTTATAGGTTCTACACATTTAATGGACTATCTTGGCGGTGAACGCTCCGATTCCATTTATGCTTTACTCGCTGAGGAAGGCTACAATGTAGATATCTGGAATGAAGGGCTTGGGGAAAACCCATATGTACAAGATTTGTTCTTGAAACATTTAGGTCAAGCTATCCGTATGTCTGATCGGAAGCGGCCCATGCCTAGAGAATCCGTAAAACCTGTCATGACAAATTCTCGCTTAGAAGCGCAAGGTTTGATTTCTTAATATTTGCTATTGCATAATTAGACATACATTACTCCATCCCTTTACATTAATAAAAATCCTCCTTGTTGGATATCCAATGAGGAGGATTTTTACTTTTACCATGAAAGATAAGAATAATTTCTATTTTATACGTACCACGGTATGCCCCTAAAGGATGGTCTATGGTATGATTAAGATACATTAATAGTTAATATAAGGAGACATTCATGAAACAAGCTATCTTAGTTGTTGCCTTTGGATCCACTGTGGACAGTGCTCGTGAACATAATATCGATTCCGTAGTAGAACATATTCGTAAATCGTATCCAGATTATACGGTGGAATTAGCTTTTTCGTCTCGTATCATCGTTAAGCGATTACGTGATCGTGGTATTGAGATTCCTACTGAACAAGGGGCGTTAGAAAAACTAATTCAAGAAGGTTATACACATGTATATGTGCAGCCACTCCATTTCACCGGTGGTGAGGAGTTCGATAAATTGAAAAATAATATTCTTGCTCATGAGGGTGAAGGACAACTTGAAGTGTTGCGTGTAGGTAGACCTCTCGTATACTACATGGGACAAGAAGAGCATCCAGATGATTATCAAATCTTGATTGACCGTTTCATTAAATCTCTTAATATTTCTAAGGATGACGGTTTGTTAATGGTTGGTCATGGAGGTCTTGGCTCTGGAAACTCCTCGTATGGTAATTTACAGTTCAAATTGATTCGTGCTGGTCTTACGAATGTACGTATCGCTGTGCTAGAGAATGCTCCTTATGTGGCCGACGTAGCAACACCTTGGGAGTGGCTCGATGGTAAGCGCCCAAATACGATTTATTTACATCCATTATTATTAGTCCTTGGTGATCATGCGCAAAATGATCTCTTTGGCGATGAAGAGGATAGTATAGTGAATGAACTCGCTGAAGCAGGTTATGAGGTTAAACCAATCAATGCTGGTTTAGGTGAGTACGAAGTAATTCAAGATATTTTCCGTCAGCATTTACAAGATTGTATCGATGATTTGTATGGCAAACGTAGTGCTCATCGTCCTACAATACCAAATATTAAATAGTGCCTTTGTATATATTGCATAAATTAGTTATAATAAAAGATATTGCAATTATAAATAGAGTGTAGCTATAAGAAGAGGAGATACCCATGAAAGGTAAATTATATGGTATTGGCGTAGGCCCTGGCGATTCTGAATTGATGACTGTGAAAGCTGCTCGCATCGTAGGTGAAGCAGATATTATTATCACACCTAAAACAGAAAAGAAAGATGGTTCCGTAGCCCTTGATATTGCATCCCCATATATACAAGAACATACAGAAATCGTTCCCGTTGTATTCCCAATGGTGTTGGATGATTCTACGCAAGAGGAAGGCTGGCAAGAGGCTAAACGCATTATCTTGTCTTACTTAGATGAAGGTAAAAGTGTTGTATTCTTAACATTGGGTGACCCGATGTTCTATAGTACATATATGTATGTATATCGTTTGATTGAAAATACAGGTCATGAAATTGAAACAATTCCTGGTGTGACTGCATTCTGTGCTATCGGATCTCACCTTGGCTATCCAATTGTAGAGAAGGAAGAGGTATTGGCCATCGTTCCAGCTACAGCGCCTAAAGAAAAAATCGATGCTGTATTAGCTGTTGCAGATGATGCAGTTATCATGAAGGTATATAAAAACTTTGATGAAGTACAAGAAACCTTGATTAAACATAATATGGCAGATGATGCGGTTATGATTAGCCGTGTAGGCTTGCCTGATGAGCAAGTATTTATAGGTTTAGATAATATGCCAAAAGATACTAAACTCAACTACTTATCTACAATTCTTGCAAAACGCAAGGATCGTTAACAAACACATCGTATTACGAGGTAATATCTATGAACACAGTACAGATTCCACGTGTTGTCATTGCTGGCACTAATTCTGGTGTTGGTAAAACAACTATCGTAGCGGGCTTATTGGCCGCTTATGCAAATGGTGGACGTACGGTGCAATCCTTTAAAGTGGGCCCGGATTATATTGATCCGGGCTTTCATAAAATTGCATCCGGCCGTGACAGTTATAATTTAGATACGTGGCTTGTGCCACCTCATAAATTAAATCCTTTCTTTGCTACTATGGCGCACGATGTAGACCTTGCCATTATTGAAGGTGTTATGGGCCTTTATGATGGTGGGCGAGAAGGTGTTAGCTCTACAGCTCAAATTGCTAAACAGTTAAATGCACCAGTGGTGCTCGTTATTGATTGCAAGGCTATGGGTGAAAGTGCGGCTGCTATTGCAAAAGGTTTCCGTGATTATGACCCAGAGGTAAACTTTGGCGGTGTCATCTTGAACCGCTTAGGCTCAGCTAATCATGAGCGTATGGTTCGTGAAGGGATGGATAAAATTGGCGTACCTGTTATTGGTGCCATTTATCGTGATGATCGTATGCATTCTCCAGAACGTCATTTAGGACTTACACCGGTTACTGAAATTGATCCAACAGAGGCGATTAATACGATTCGAGAAGCTGTTGAGAAAATGGTAAATCTCGATGCACTATTGGAAATTGCTACTAATGCACCAACTATCGAACTACCAGATGCTATAGATGTTAAAACCATTGAAAAACGTGTGAAAATCGGTGTAGCTTATGATGAGGCGTTCTCTTTTTACTATCCAGCTAGTCTTGCTGCGTTAGAGGAAAAAGGGGCTGAGCTTGTTTATTTTAGTCCGCTTAATGATTCGGTAATTCCTGATGTAGACGGACTTGTATTTGGGGGTGGCTTCCCAGAAATGTTTTTATTCCAGTTATCTAGCAATGAGTCTATGAAGGAATCCATTCGCCAAGCTAATGCACAAGGTATGCCTATTTATGCCGAATGTGGTGGCCTTATGTATCTTTGTGAAAGCATTCATGATTTTGAAGGTTTTGTATATAAAACTGTAGGTATTGTACCTGCCAATTGTGTGATGCAACAAAAGCTTCAAAAGGTGGGGTATGTTACAGCAACTGCAAAGAGAGATACTTTATTAGGCGCTATGAATACAGCTATTCGTGGTCATGAGTTCCATTTCTCTACAATGGAGCCAACTATAGATGACTTCCCATGGGCTTTTCATTTAGAAGGAGGCCGTAAACCTCAATCGTATGACGGCGGCTATGCAACAAAAAATGTATTAGCTTCTTACTTACATTTGAACTTTGCTGGCTCTGATGAAGGGGCACAACACTTTGTTGATACATGTGCTACTTATAAAGCTCAAAAGTAATTGATGTATTTAATCGGTTTATATCATTAAGTATTATCGCAATTACATTTATAAGTATTATCGTAAATACATTCATAAGTATTGTTGCGATTACATAGCTAAGTACTAGTGAGATGTTATTGATTGGGAATAGTTAGTTCTAAGGGGCAGGTTCGTATTAAAGGAGCTATTATGAATGAACGAGGTTTAATTCTAGTTAATACAGGCAATGGTAAAGGTAAAACAACAGCTGCTTTAGGTGTTGTTTTGCGTGCTGTTGGACAAGGTTTCAAGGTTCTTATATTACAATTTATTAAGAGCGGCAATGGCTATGGTGAATTGGCAGGTCTTGCTAAACTAGGTGATCAAGTTGAAATTCGCTCTATGGGAAAAGGCTTTATTTACTATAAACGGGATGAAGTTGGGGAAGCTGAGCTTTCTCGTCACAAAGAAGCAGCACAAGTCGCTTGGCGTACATTAGTAGAGGAAGTAAATTCCGACAAATGGGATCTAATTGTTATGGATGAAATAAATAATGCCATTAATTATGAGCTTATCGATGTGCACTCTGTAGTGGAAATGCTTAAAAATAAGCCAAAAAGACTTCATGTTGTTTTGACGGGGCGTTATGCTAAACCTGAAATCATTGATATGGCGGATACTGTAACAGAAATGAAGGTAGTAAAGCATGCTTATGAAAAGGGCATAAAAGCTGCTAAAGGAATAGAATTTTGATTTAATTCAAAAAAATCGAAAAAAATCGAAAAAGAACTTGCTAAAACTATATCGAAAATGTATAATATAGTCATAAGCACAGAGGTGCTCAATATTCTTGACATTAAGTATGTATATAAGACTAACCAGGAGGTTAACTATGGCTGTACATGATTACATTAAATCTGGCGATTTCGCTACTGAAAAACACGTTCCTGTTATCGAAACAGTTGACACTGTAAAAGCAGGTGAAACATTCCACGTTACTTTATCCGTAGGTAAAGACATTGCACATCCAAACACTGTAGAACATCACATTGATTGGATTAAATTGTACTTCGTAGCTGAAGGCACTCAATTACCATTCGAAGTTGGCGCTATCGAGTTCAACGTTCATGGTGACGGTGCAACTGCAAACGAAGGTCCTGTAGCAGCAGTTTCTGAAGGTACTTTAGCAGTAGCTTTGAAAAAATCTGGTAAATTGATCGCTGTTTCCTACTGCAATATCCACGGTTTGTGGGAATCCGAAAAAGATATCGTAGTTGCTTAATTAACTATTACAACTAATAAAGACCAGTCCTAGGGCTGGTCTTTTTGTATATCTATGTGTTCACATAGTTTAATAATGAGGCAAAGTTAAACTTTTAATAGTAGATATTTAATGGCATTATGGCTGATACATGTTAGGATTGTTTAATGCATATTCATAATATTATAGACATATTATTTGATTTTTAATGTCCGCATAAAAAGGAGTTTTGTATCACTCCAGTGGATTAATTGCTGTACATCCCTTTACAGTGCTATTTGTTTGTGGTAAAGTATATGCATATTGATATTTAGTAAACATAGTTAAATGAGGGATTATTGTGGCCTTAATCGTTAAAAAATTTGGTGGTAGTTCCGTAGCTACACCAGAAAAAATATTTAATATTGTTGATCGCGTTCTTCGTGAGAAGCAAGCTGACGATAAAATCGTTCTTGTTGTATCTGCTATGGGTGATACAACTGATGACTTGGTGGCCTTAGCTAAACAAGTTACATCCAAGCCGTATGGTCGCGAAATGGACCGCTTGTTGTCTACCGGTGAACAAGTAACAATTGCATTGATGGCAATGGCTTTTAACGAACGTGGTCAGGAATCTGTATCCTTAACAGGTGATCAAGCAGGTATTACAAGTAGTGATACGTTTAATAAAGGTCGCATTTTGGGCGTTGATCCTAATCGTGTGTTTGAAGCTTTGGATGAAGGTAAAATTGTAGTAGTTGCTGGTTTCCAAGGTATAACTGAATATGGTGATATGGTGACATTAGGCCGTGGTGGCTCTGATACAACAGCTGTTGCATTGGCAGGTGCTATGAAAGCGGATGTATGTGAGATTTTTACGGATGTAGACGGCGTATATTCTACAGATCCTCGCGTGGCGAAGGAAGCTTTCAAATTAGAAGAAGTAACGTATGGCGAAATGCTTGAAATGGCACGCCTTGGTGCAGGTGTAATGCAGCCGCGTGCCGTAGAAATGGGTTTCCGTTATGGTGTACCTATTCATGTACGTTCTACATTTAGTGATAAACCAGGTACTATTATTCGGGAGGATTATACTGTGGAAGCAAATAAACACGTAATTACTGGCGTAGCTGATGATACAAATACAGCAAAAGTAGCCCTTGTAGGCGTTGAAAATAAACCAGGCGTTGCAGCGACTGTATTCAAAGCATTAGCTGCTAGAAACGTTGACGTAGATATGATTGTTCAATCTATCCGTTCCGTAGGAGAACCAAAAACTGATCTTATCTTTACAGTAGCTATGGATGATGTGGTATTAGCTCGAGAAGTATTAGAAGAATTACAAAAAGCAGTAGATATTGAAGCTGTTAATATTGATGAAAAAATGGCTAAAGTTTCCATTATTGGTGCAGGTATGTTAGGACAGCCTGGTGTAGCTGCGCAAATGTTTGATATTTTGAGCCAAGAAGGTATCAATATTGAAATCATTTCTACTTCTGAAATTAGTATTTCTTGTCTTGTTGCTGAAGATCGCGTAAAAGATGCTGTTCGTGTAATTCATAATGGCTTATTGTTAGATCAACGAGGTTAATCATTGCATGGATAGTCTACGTAGTTTTATGGATGAAATGCTCAATGACCAAGGTCGTAAGGAAGGTTTCATTAGCGATCTACTAGGAAATCTAAAAAATCAGCCTATTCCAACATTGGAACAAGCTCAAACTGGTTACACAACAATGAGTAATTTACATGGTATCTTCTATGATTACGATAAGTCTGAGGTTACTATTACTTACAAGGTTGTACCAGATATGTATCAACCATATACATTGAGTTTTATACAATTCGAAGCCGTGTTAGAAGGCTTATTAACCTTGCGTCGCAATCAAAAGTGGCAGATGCAACATAATAAATAATATGAACCCCATGGGAATACTTGCCTATGGGGTTTTATAATTCGATAATTATTCTTAACATCTATATATAGAGTCATCGATATGATATAATAAATTATTCAGAGAGAAATCATTATATTAGTATAGAAAGAAGGGACAGCATGGAAATAAATAAGGTTTATTCTGGCTTTCGCCTTGACCGCATTGAGCGCATTGATGAGATCAATGGTACCGCTTATGAAATGAAACATGAAAAGTCTGGTGCTCGTTTAATTTATATTGATTCACCAGATTCTAATAAAGTATTCAATATCGCTTTTAGAACAACACCACATAATAGTACTGGTGTTGCACATATTATGGAACATTCCGTTTTATGTGGTTCTCGTAAGTTTCCTTTAAAAGAGCCATTTGTTGAGCTTGTTAAGGGATCTTTGAACACGTTCTTAAACGCTATGACTTACCCTGATAAAACAATGTATCCTGTAGCCAGCAAGAATGATAAAGATTTCCACAACTTGATGGACGTATATCTTGATGCTGTATTGTATCCACGCGTTCGTGAAGATGCAGAAATCGTAATGCAAGAAGGTTGGCATTATGAATTAGATAGTGCGGACGATGAACTTACCTATAAAGGTGTTGTATTTAATGAGATGAAGGGGGTTTATTCCTCTCCGGATTCCGTTCTAGAACGCCAAATGATGCGTGAACTTTTCCCAGATACCACTTATGGTGTTGATTCTGGTGGAGATCCTGACCATATTACAGACTTAACTTATGAAGAGTTCCAAGAGTTCTATCGAGTTCATTATCATCCGTCCAATAGTTATATCTTCCTTTATGGTGATATGAATATTGAAGAGCAATTGGCATTTTTGAATGATGAGTACTTAAGTCATTTTGATGCTATTGAGGTTAATACAGAGGTTGGTATACAAACGCCATTTACGGAAGGTAAAGTGGTAAGTTATCCATATAGCGTAGGTTCTGAAGAGCCAACAGACAACCGAACTTTACATTCCTTTGCCTATGTGTTACCTGATGTAACTCCTGAGCATAGCTTGGCTTTTGAGGTATTAACACATGCATTGTTGACATCTCCTGCGGCTCCTCTTAAACAGGCTTTGGTGAAAGCCGGTATCGGCTCTGATGTGAGTGGTTATTATCTTGATAGCATTCGTCAACCTTTGTGGACCGTGCAAGCAACTGGTTCTAATCTCGATAAACAAGCTGACTTGCAGCGTATTGTGGAATCTACATTGCAAGAACTTTGTGATAACGGTTTAGATAAAGAATTATTAGAAGCTTCCTTGAATAGCATTGAGTTTGCTCTTCGTGAAAGCGACTTTGGTGGTCGCCCAATTGGTCTTGCTTATGTTATCCGTATGATGGATAATTGGCTATATGACAATGACCCACTTGAGTTATTACACTACGAAGAAGCATTAGTGAATATTCGCAAGGGCTTATCCGGTACGTACTTTGAAGATTTAATTCGTCAATCTATCTTAAATAACAATCATAAAGTGCTTGTTTCTATTTATCCTGAACGTGGTCTTCAAGAGCGCAAGGATGCAGAGGTTAAAGAATATTTAGCTTCTGTAAAAGCTAAGATGACTCCAGAAGAAATCGAAGCGATTGTAGAGCAAACAAAACGACTTAAACTTCGTCAAGAGGCTCCAGATAGCGACGAAGCATTAGCGTCGATTCCATTGCTTGAATTATCAGATTTAAATCCTAATATTGAAGAAGTAGAACGTCGTGAAAGTAAAATTGGCAATACTACAGTACATTTTGTACCTACTTTCACAAAAGGCATCAACTATGTAGGTCTTTACTTTAATTTAAGTTGTCTTACAGAAGATGAGTTGTTCTATGCCGATATTCTAAGTGATATTATCGGTCGTATCAACACATCTGAACGTGGCTACGAAGCATTGGCGAAAGATATCAATATGAATCTTGGTGGTTTAAGCTCAGATATTACGGCTATTAGCAAAGATGGTAAGCGTGATGAATTTTCGCCTCTCATGATTGTTCGAGCTAAATCCTTGCATTCTAAATTACCTGACTTATGCCGTTTGATTAACGAAGTAGTACAAAAAGCAGATTATAGTGACCATAGACGCTTGACCGAACTTGTTCAAGAAAGCAAAGCTATTTGGGATAATGAAGCGTTTCGTCGTGGCAACTCCATTGTAAGTCAACGTGTTATGGCACAAGTATCTGCAGTTGGTAAATTTAGAGATAATGGTAACTTTGGTTACTATCAAAAGATTAGCGAATTGGCTTCTAATCCTGCGGCATTACCATTATTGCCGGAAAAATTAGCTGATGTGGCTCGTAAGATTTTCCGCGCTAATAATGTGGATATCATGTTCGTTGGTGAAGAAGGAGAATTAGAAGCCTTTGAAAATCTCATGAAACCATTGGTTGAAACCTGGGATACTACTGACTTAAGTAATGATACATTAAAAATTACACGTTTGTCTGGTAATGATGGTATCGTTACAGCTGGTAAGGTTCAATACGTAGCTCAAGGTGGTAACTTTATAGACCATGGGTATAAACACGTAGGACCAATGAGTGTATTGGAAACGATTTTACGTTATGAGTATCTTTGGATTCGTATTCGTGTACAAGGCGGTGCTTACGGTGCCTTCGCAAACTTCTATGACGATGGTAATATGATTTTCTGTAGCTATCGCGATCCAAACTTGGTAGAAACATTAAATGTATATAAAGAATTACCTCAATACCTTCGTGAGTTTACGTTGACTGATCGTGAGATGCGTAAATATATTATCGGTACTATGAGCTCCTTGGACTTGCCTATGACTCCTACGTTGCGTGGTCCACGTGCGATGGGGATGTATTTTAGCGGTGCTAAACTAGAGGATAAGGTAGAGTTTCGTAAACAAGTTATCGCTTGTAAGCCAGAGGATATCGTTGCTTTAGCAGATGTGGTTGAACCAGTGTTGAAGGACAATCATATTTGTACAATGGGGAACGAACAAAAAATTAAAGACGCTGGTAAGGTATTCGATAACATTATTTCTCTAGGATAATCGTTTTATATCATGTATAGTGGCATATTCTGTGTAAGTTTACGGGATATGCCACTTGTTTTGTACTGTAGGAGGGCATCATGAAAGGTCGATTTGCTCCAAGCCCCACAGGATATATCCATCTCGGAAATGTATGGATAGCCCTCTTATCTTATATTTCTACGAAGCAACAAAAAGGGCAGTATGTTGTGCGAATGGAGGATATAGACATCCAACGCTCTAAACGTGAGTTAGGGGAAGCTCTATTAGATGATTTAGAGTGGCTAGGATTTGAATGGGATGAAGGACCTCGCGTTGGTGGACCAGAATCAACATATTGGCAAAGTGAACGACAAACATATTATGGAGACGTATTAGAACATCTTGCATCAGAAAAACTAATTTATCCTTGCTTTTGTAATCGCACAAGATTGCATTCTATTGCTTCGGCGCCCCATGTAGGAGAGGTAGTACATCGATATGATGGTCATTGCCGTCATCTAGAGGATAAATTGATAAAAGAGTTTATGATGTCTAAGGAGCCATCTTTGCGTTTAGCCGTTAATTCCTGTGATATAGATTTCGTAGATCGTTGGCAAGGCTTTCAACATATTCATTTGGAAGATGAATTAGATGATTATGTATTGCGTCGTGGTGACGGTATGTATGCTTATAATTTAGCTGTCGTACTGGATGATATTGCTATGGGGATAACGGAGGTCATTCGTGGAGATGATTTACTAGAGACTACGGGGCAGCAAATATATTTATATAAAACATTACAAACCAGTTTCAAATCTAAAAATATACAACTACCTTCTTATGGGCATGCTCCATTATTAATTGATTCTGAAGGGCATAGATTATCTAAACGACAAAAGAGTATTACTATTCGTGAATTACGTGAAAATCAATGGTCTCCTAATAGGATTTTAGGTGAGCTGGCTATTGTAGGGGGCTTAGTTGAAACTCATACATTAAGTCGTAGAGAAATCAGTTTATCTGAATTAATTGAGATTGATTTAAATGTACCTAGTCTTAGTCAGAAAACGATTGAGATACAAATTAAAGAATAGAGTAATAAAATAGTATTGATTTATGTTATAGGATGTTTGCTAAAAGAGAATAATTCTTTAACTATATAATTCGATATAATATATTGACAATATTCGATATTTATTTATAATAGTATATAAGAGGTGGTCGAAATGACAATTCAACAAGCTTTAGATCAAAAAGTATGGGCCGTTATTGGAGCTACCCATAAAACCGAGAAGTTCGGTTATAAGATTTATAAATGTCTTAAAGATCACGGATATAAAGTATATCCAGTCAATCCTAATATTGCAGAAATAGATGGAGACACTTGTTACTCTAGTCTTTCTGCACTTCCCGTTGTGCCTGCTGTGGTAGATTTTGTTGTACCAGAAGCAGCGGGGTTAGCTGCACTTGATGAATGCAAAGAACTTGGCATTCCTGTTGTGTGGTTGCAACCAGGGGCGGATAAACCATCTGTTGTTGAAAAAGCACATGCTTTAGATCTGCATGTCATTCAAGATTGTGTATTAGTTCAATTACCGTAGGAGGGTACAATGAGCGAATTAAAAGATTTAAAAACTGCTGAATATCAAGATTTAGTAAACCAAGGTGGTGTTACTGTTGTTGACTTCTGGGCTCCATGGTGCGGTTATTGCGTACGTATGATGCCAATCATTGAAGAAATTGCAGGTGAGCTTGAAGGTAAAGCTAACTTTGTAAAAGTAAACGCTGATGAAGAACCAGAATTAGCACGTAACTTACAAGTTGAAGTATTGCCTACATTCGTTATTCTAAAAGATGGTGAAGTAGTAGACCGTAAAATTGGTTTCTTGCCTAAAGGCGATCTTCAAGCGGCTATCGAATCTAAATTCTAATACTATAATTAAAATCATATAAATAGAGGAAAACCTCATCAATGTATGTGTTGTACATTGATGAGGTTTTTTGCTTTTTTAATATAGACCTAAATATATATAACGTTTATGCGTTACTAAACATAATACATTGAGTTCCTAAACATAATACATCTAAAAGTGGGGTTTATGTCCATTTAAGGATTGGTATTATGCAATTGTGGTGGAGAGTGGTTTAAATTGTTTATTTTTGAATATTTAATCGAACATATGTATTGTAGAAAAGAGGAGAAAAATAGAGATTAAACAAGAAAAATATAAAAAAGTGGGATAAAAATAGATTTTTTATTGTGAAAGGTGGGGAATTGTGGTAGAATTTACCATATAGTGGTGGATAAGAAATAGTAAAGGGCGGTGATACATATGTTCATGGGCGAATATAATCACACCATTGATACAAAAGGGCGGATGATTATACCTGCTAAAATACGTGAACAACTAGGCGATTTGTGCATCGTTACAAAAGGCCTAGATAACTGCTTGGCTATTTACACCGAAGAGGCATGGAAAAAAATTTCTACAGCTTTACAATCACAATCCTCCACTAAAGCTAGCGTGCGTGCTTTAAAACGTTTTGTTTTTGGTAGTGCTGCTGAACTTGAATATGATAAACAAGGTCGTGTCCTCATTCCTGTACCATTACGTGAATATGCAAGCCTTGATAAACAGGCTGTTATTGTAGGTGCTGGAGACCACGTTGAAATTTGGAGCCGTGAAAAATACGATTTCTATGATGAGCAAGTGGCTGAAAGTATGGAAGAATTAGTTGAAGGGCTTGAAGGGATTATGTTATAGGAGGCTATGATGGAATTTAATCATACTAGCGTACTCTTACGTGAAACGGTGGACTCCGTCGTAACTAATCCAAAAGGCATTTATGTGGACTGTACCCTTGGTGGGGCAGGACATGCTCATGCAGTGGGCGAGATACTAGATCCAGAAGGCATGATTATAGGTTTAGATCAAGATGAAGATGCTTTGAGTGTAGCTCGACAGCGTTTATCTGATTTGAAATGTCAGGTGTTAACGATACCTACAAACTTTTCTAACTTAAAAGACGCTCTCCAAAATGCGGGCATTTATGAAGTCGATGGTTTTATATTTGATCTTGGTGTATCCAGCTATCAACTAGATACTCCTGAACGAGGTTTTTCATATATGAATGATGGACCTCTTGATATGCGAATGGATAAAGATGCACCTCTCACGGCAGAGGAAATTGTCAATGAATATGACAGTGAACAATTACTGCAAATTATCCGCGATTATGGGGAAGAACGATGGGCTAAACGAATTGTCGAGTTTATTGTTGAAGCACGTCAAGAAAAAAGAATTACTACTACTGGTGAGTTGGTTAGAATTATTAAGAATGCAATACCTGCAAAGGCGCGACAAGATGGACCTCATCCGGCAAAACGGACGTTTCAGGCCATACGTATTGAAGTAAATAGAGAATTAGCAATTTTGCATGATAGTTTTGTAGATGCTGTATCGATGTTAAAACCAAAGGGAAAGATTGGAGTTATTACATTCCACTCCTTGGAAGATCGAATTACAAAGCAAACTTTTAAAGAGTTAAGTACTGCATGTATATGTCCTCCACAATTGCCTGTGTGTGTTTGTAATCACAAGGCAGTTGTAAAGGCAAAGAATAAGGCTATAGAGCCAAGTATAGGGGAGATTGAAGTTAATCCGAGAGCTAGAAGCGCTAAATTGCGCGTAGCAGTAAAGTTGTAGATTTGGAAGGGGTTAAGTGTTATGTTAGCGAGAAAGGCTGTTGTGGGCCAAGTAAAAGGTGATATATTGGTTATTGCACAAGGGAGAAGACGTAGTGCAAACGTAGCTTTAGATTTAAGCCCTATGATGTGGCAAGTTGTATATGGTATTGCTGCATTAGTTGCATGCTTACTTATTATGATGGTTATGAATGCATACAGTACAAAGTTGGGCTATGAGGTAGTTAAAACACAGCAAGCTGTAGTACAATTAACAAAAGATAACGATGCATTGGACGTTGAAGTGGCTTCCTTGAAGTCTCCTGTACGTATCCAACAAATCGCAGAAGAACAACTAGGAATGGTTTTGCCTGATTCTTTTGTTTATAGCACAAAAAGCGCTGTTACTGAACGTAATGTACAAGAGAAACAGCAAATTATAGACTAGCAGGCGAAGCAGCTCGTATTGGGCTGCTTTCCTTTGCGTGTAAAGGAGATTGTATATGAAACACTTACAAGATATAGTAAAAACCTTACATGCACCGCATGTAGAAGGTAATACAGCTGTTGAAATTTTAGATGTTACCGCTGATTCTCGTGCTGTAAAAGAAGGTAGTTTATTTATTGCTTTAGATGGTGCTACTGTCGATGGACATGATTATGTTAATAAAGCTGTTGAGGCTGGGGCAGTAGCTGTATTAGTATCTAAACCTGTTGAGATAAGTAGTGACGTTTGTGTTATCACTGTTGAAGATACACGTGCGGCTATGATGGCCTGTGTGCCATACTTTTTTGATTATCCAGCCAATTCCATGCGCATGATTGGTGTCACTGGTACTAATGGTAAAACGACTACAACTCATATGATTCGTCATATTTTGAAAGCACAAGGTCATAAAGTAGGAGTTATTGGCACCGTTCATATCATGATTGGTGATACATCATATCCGATTCATAATACGACTCCTGACGTAGTAGATTTACAACATATTTTGCATCAAATGGTAGAAGAGGGTGTTACACATTGTGTAATGGAAGTATCTTCTCATGCGTTGGCTTTAGGACGCGTATCTGGTGTTGAGTATGATACGGCTGTATTTACAAATCTTACACAAGATCATTTAGACTTTCACAAAACATTTGAAAATTACTTGGCAGCTAAATGTAAACTATTTGAACAGGTTAGCAAACCAAACCAAGTAAAATCTGGTAAGGGTGCTGTCATCAATATTGATGATGCCTATGGACATCGGGTTGTTGAAAAAACTACAGCCCCTATCATTACCTATAGTATTGATGGTAGCGGCACATTGAATGCTCATGACGTTGATATGACGCCAAAGTCTAGCCGTTACACGGTATCTTATGATGGTCATGACTATACAGTTGCAATGAATACGACTGGCTTGTTTAATGTGTATAATACATTAGCAGCTATTGGTGCCTGCCTATTAGAAGGTATTTCCATGGAAGACATCGATAAAGCGTTGAAAACATTTAGTGCTGTACCTGGTCGTTTTGAATTGATTGAAGAAGGTCAACCATTTGCTGTTGTTGTAGACTATGCACATACACCAGATGGGTTAGAAAATATTTTACAAACAGCAAAGGCTATTCAAGAAAATCGTATTATTGTAGTCTTTGGTTGTGGCGGTGACCGAGATGCAACCAAACGTCCTATTATGGGACGCATTGCGGCACAATACGGTGATGTTGTGTATGTTACATCTGATAATCCGCGTACAGAGGATCCTGTACAAATTGTTAAAGATGTGGAAGTAGGCGTTAAAGACGGTCTTCGAGAAGGAACTCACTATGAAGTTATCGTTGATCGTCGAGAAGCGATTCAACATGCAATACAACATGCAAAATCTGGGGATATTGTACTCATTGCAGGTAAGGGGCATGAGGATTACCAAATCTTAAAGGATAAAACGATCCATTTTGATGATCGTGAAGAGGCGCGAGCAGCCCTCAAGGAGATCTAATATGGCAGAATTTACATTGTCTCAAGTACTGGAGGCCACAAAGGGGACGAGTGCACATACCGATAATATTAAGTTTTTAGATGTGTCTACTGATACAAGAACTATTGAATCAGGCTTTTTATTTGTAGCCTTAAAAGGTGATACCTTTGATGGCCATGATTTTATCAATGCGGCTATCGAAAAAGGTGCTACAGGGGCTATCGTTGAAAAAGGACGTTCTGTAGAAGGTATTGCTTGCATCGAGGTAGACAATACTTTGGTAGCATATCAAAACTTAGCACGATATCATCGTCGCCGCTTTGATATTCCTGTAGTTGCTATTACTGGTTCCTCTGGTAAGACTACGACAAAGGAAATGGTGGCAGCCGTACTTGGCACAGAATTTAATGTATTAAAAACTGAGAAAAATTTTAATAATGAAATTGGCTTGCCAAAAACCTTGTTACGTTTGACCGCTGAGCATGAAGCCTGTGTTGTTGAAATGGGTATGCGTGGGCTCGGACAAATTGAAGAACTGGCCTTGATTGCAGAACCAACGATGGGGATTATTACTAATGTTGGTACTAGTCATATCGAGCTTTTAGGTTCTCGAGAAGCCATTGCCGAAGCGAAAGGTGAATTGATTCGTTGCTTGCCTGAAAACAGCGTGGCTATCCTTAATGAAGATGATCCATATGTAAAAGCTATGGATCGTTTAGCTAAGGGTAAAACAATTACCTATGGTATTGAACGGAATGCTACTTGTATTGGTAGCCATCTGCGCTATAAAAAAGACGGTATTAAGTTCACTTGTAAGTGTTATGATGAAGTTTTTGATATCTTCTTGCCTATGATTGGTGAACACAATGTATATGATGCATTGGCGGCTATTGTTGCAGGTCGAGTGCTAGGCATTAAATGTAACACAATTCGCAAAGGTTTGAGTGAATTTAGTGGAACTCCAATGCGTCAAGAAATCGTCCCATTTGAAGATATTGTTATCTTAAATGATGCTTATAATGCAAACCCTTCATCCATGGCAGAAGCTATTAAAGCACTTGGTCAATTAGAAGGTAAGCGTAAAATTGCGATGCTAGGCGATATGCTCGAGCTCGGCGACTTCTCTGAAGAAGCACATCGTGAAATCGGCCATTTGCTTGCTGAAGAGGGGTATAGTGTTGTATTCACCTTTGGTGATGCTGCTGCCTTCATTGCAAAGGAAGCAAAAAAAGCGGGTTTAACTACATTCCGTTGTAACAGCCATTTAGAAATGGCCAACGCATATAGTGATATTCGTGAAAAAGGGGATGTTATCCTTGTGAAAGGTTCTCGTGGTTTACGAATGGAGCGCGTTGTTGAAGAATTAAAGGATCGAGAATAATAGGTAACGGCTAGTTATATCTAGCCGTCCTATTTATTAATAAGTAGAGGATTCATATGATAAATCACATTCTATTAGCCTTCGTAGCGACTTTCATCATTACGGTAGTGCTAGGTAAAATTGCTATTCCTATGTTGCGTTCTTTGCACGCACAACAAAGTATTCGTGAAGAAGGCCCTGAAAGTCATCAAGCAAAAGCCGGTACGCCAACAATGGGTGGTGCTTTCATGATGGTGGCCCTTATTATTGGCGTGGCATTGTTTGCACCATGGAATGTGGGCACAGGAATGTTATTATTTTTAACACTGGGTCATTGTTTATTAGGTTTTTTTGATGATTTTGTAAAAGCTGTAAAAAAACGCAATCTTGGTTTAACAGCGAAGCAAAAATTACTTGGACAATTTATATTGGCTGCCGTATTCTGTTATTGCATTACTGAGATTATGGTTGTTCCTACCACATTATGGATTCCTGTTGTAGATACACAATTACAATTGGGATGGGGTTATTATGTATTGGCATTTTTGATTATTGTAGGAGCTACAAATGCAGTAAATTTAACCGATGGTCTTGATGGTCTTGCTGGTGGTACATCAGCAGTGGCGGCGATAGCATTCTCTGTTATTGGTCTGATGGCTGCATCGATGACAAATTCTATTGGTGCTGAAAGTGTTGCGTACTTCGGCGCTATAATAGCAGCTGTATGTCTTGGCTTTTTGGTATATAATGTGAACCCTGCAAAAGTATTCATGGGGGATACAGGCTCTTTGGCATTAGGTGGTGCCTTTGCAGCAATGGCTATTTTAACTAAAACAGAATTGCTACTTGTGGTGATTGGTGGCATTTTTGTTATGGAAGCATTATCTGTTATTATTCAAGTTATTTCTTTCAAAACACGTGGTGTGCGTGTTTTTAAGATGAGTCCTATTCATCACCATTTTGAACTTTCCGGATGGGCAGAACAAACAGTTGTTAATCGCTTCTGGTTTGGTGGAGCTGTTTTAGCCATTATTGGTGTACTTTTAGCGACTATAACTTTATAAGATAATACTTAACGGAAGTTGTAAATAATGGTATGCTTATTAGATAGGATACATTAATTTTATAAATAGTTTAGGTGATATAGATGGAATATGGAGATAAACATATACTTGTTCTTGGAGCTGGAGCCAGCGGTATAGGTGCATCTTGGGTATTAGCCCAAGTGGGTGCGCATGTTGTGTTAAATGATTATAAGCCTATGACACTGCCTACGGCTGAGGAGAAACGACTCGTTGCGGCAGGGGTAAATATTATTACAGGACGTCAAGATGAATCCTTGCTAGATGGCGTGGATCGTATCGTTATTTCTCCAGGTATTTCTTTAGACATTCCGATTGTAAAAGCAGCACATGCCCGTGGTATTGACGTGGTCAGTGAAGTAGAATTAGCTTATGAAGTATCTAAATCACCTATCGTAGCTGTTACTGGTACAAATGGTAAGACTACGACAACAACCTTATTAACTAAAGTACTAGAAGGCTCTGGAAAACCAGTTCACGTCGGTGGAAATATTGGGGATTCCCTTAGTGAAGTGGCGTATTCTATGCCTGCAGGCGGTTTTTTGGTAGCTGAATTATCTAGTTATCAATTAGAGACAATCAAGTATTTTAGGCCTATTGGGGCTATTATGCTCAATATTACTCCAGATCACTTAGCTCGTCATAAGACGATGGAAAACTATATTGCTGCGAAGGAACGCATCTTTGAAAATCAATTAAGTACAGATTATTTAGTGTTGAATATAGATGATCCCGTTGTAGCTGATATGGAACATCGTTCGCCTAGTCATATTCTAAAAATTAGTCAAAAAAAAGCCGTAGAGAATGGCGCTTATTATGCTGATGGGCAATGTTATATTGCTAAAGATGGGGTAGCAAAATTTGTTATTGGAAATGAAGATATTCATATTCCAGGCAGTCATAATATTGAAAACATATTGACCGTTATTGCTTTATCTCATGCATTGGGCGTACCTGTAGAAACAATTCATCGTATTATTAGTGAGTTCCATGGCGTTGAACATCGTTTAGAACGCGTTAAGACGATTGATGGTATTACATTTTATAATGATTCTAAAGCGACTAATGTAGATTCTGTGGTTAAAGCATTAGAATCCTTTGATCAACAAGTTATTCTATTAGCTGGTGGTCATGATAAAATGACGCCTTTAGAAGACTTCATGGAGTTAGTTAAGGAGAAGACTAAAGCTGTTATTTTCATGGGGGAAGCAGCAGATCGTTTTGAGACGGCTGCAAAAGAGGCTGGTGTGAAGCCGATTTATCGTGCTTTATCCATGAAAGAAGCCGTAGAACAAGGCTATAAATTGGCAGAGACTGGCGATATTGTGCTATTATCTCCGGCTTGCTCAAGCTTTGATTGGTACAGCTGTTTTGAAGAGCGTGGAGATGACTTTAAACGTTGTGTTCATATGTTGCAAGAGGGAGGACACCATTAATGAAACGTGTTATTATTTCAGGTGGTGGCACTGGTGGACATATATATCCAGCAATAACTATATATAAGGAAATTATGAAACAAAATCCTGATGCAAAGGTGTTATATGTTGGTACCAAGCAAGGTCTCGAGGCTACATTAGTTCCTAAAGAGGGGATAGAGTTTACTACGATTCCTGTGCAAGGCTTGCAGCGTCAATTATCGTTAGGTACATTAGTTACATTAGGTAAAACTGCTTTAGGCATTGTAAAAGCTAATGCCATAGTTTGTAAGTTTAAACCTGATGTGGTTATTGGTACTGGTGGTTATGTATGTGGGCCTGTTCTCTTGGCTGCAGCATTACATAATATTCCTACTATAATTCAAGAACAGAATGTCATAGCAGGTATTACTAATAAAATTCTGAGCCGTTTTGTTGATGTGGTAGCCCTAGGCTATAAGGATGCAGAAGCATCGTTTTCTAAAGCAAAGCGCGTAGTCTATACAGGGAATCCTGTTCGTCCAGATGTGCTAGTTGATTCGAGAACAGAGGGACGTAACTATTTCAACTTAAGTGATGATACTTTTACAGTACTCATAGCTGGAGGTTCTCGAGGGGCGAGAACTATTAACAATGCTATGATAGATGTACATAAACACTTCCAAGGTGTGAAAGGTATTAAATTAATCCATATTACGGGAAACGGAGAATATGAATCTGTTTTATCCCAATTGGGTATTACCGATGGGGATGGTTTAGGTAGTTCATCTTTGATTTTGCCGTATTTACATGATATGCCAAAAGCACTAGCAGCAGCCGATTTAGCAGTATTTAGATCTGGTGCTATAGGTCTAGCAGAATTAGCAGTTCGCGGTATTCCATCCGTATTGATACCGTATCCATACGCAGCGGAAGATCATCAAACCTATAATGCACGTATCTTTGTACAAGAAGGGGCGGCTCATATGATTGTAGATAAAATGTTGAGTGCTCACGATTTAATAGGGGAAATCGAGATGTTTATGGCCAACCGTGATTTGTTGGCACAAATGGGAGACCGAGCATTGCAATTGGGGAAACCGAATGCGGCTCATGATATTGCAAAATTAGCTTTATCTATTGCAAAGTAACAAGGAGAGGTTTTATGTTAGACGGTATTCACAAAATTCACCTTATCGGTATTGGTGGATCTGGTATGCGTGCGATAGCGAATATTTTGATTCAAAAAGGTTATGATGTATCTGGTTCAGATATTGCTGAATCTGCAGTGATTTCTAAGTTTAGAGATATGGGTGCCACGGTGCATATCGGTCATAATAAAGAATATGTAAATGGTGTTGATGCCATAGTTCGTTCTACAGCGATTCGTGAAGACAATCCTGAAATTGTTGCCGCTAAAGAGCAAGGGATTACCATTTTACATCGTTCTGATATTGTAAAGGCTGTATTAGATGTAACAGATGGTATCGCAGTAGCTGGTGCGCATGGTAAAACATCTACAACTTCAATGATTGGACAAATTTTAGTGGAGGCTAATGCGGACCCTACGGTAATTATCGGTGGCGAAGTAGATTATCTCAAGGGTAGCAGTTGCCTTGGGAAAGGCCATTTTTCAGTTGTGGAAGCGGATGAGAGCGATGGTTCATTTTTAAAATTGCATCCACATACTATCGTTATAACTAATATTGAAGATGATCATATGGATCATTATAAGACTATGGATAACTTGTTAAACGCTTTCTGTGAGTTCGTCGAAACGTTACCAGAAGCGGGCAAGGCTATCGTATGTGGTGATAATGAAAATATTCGTTATGTTATGAGCCGCGTAAAACGTACTTTTATTACATATGGCTTAGAGGATAATAATGATTATGTAGCAAAAAATATTCATTATGTGGACTCTTCCTTGGTATATGATGTATATCATAAAGGCATTAATATAAGCCGTATCAGCTTGCGCGTGCCTGGAGAACATAATGTATTAAACTCATTGGCAGCCTTTATTGTGGCTCATGAATGTTGCGGTGTAGAGAATCGGTTTATTACAAAAGCGTTAGGTAAATTTATCGGTGCAAAACGACGTTTTGAAACAAAAGGTCATGTTGCTGGCGTCTGGGTTGTCGATGATTATGCACATCATCCAACAGAAATTAAAGCGACCTTAAGAGCAGCAAAAGAACTTGAAAAACATCGCGTTATTTGTGTGTTTCAACCGCATCGGTATACACGTACAAGCTTGTTGAAAGATGAATTTGCCACTGCTTTTACAAGTGCTGATGAAATATATATGACAGATATTTACAGTTCTGGTGAAGATCCGATTGCAGGTATCGATGGACGTACTATTCCTGACGCTGTTGAAGCTGCTACAAATAAGGTTGTACATTATGTACCATCTGTTGATGATATACCGGCTGTATTGGCAAAAATTGTGCGACCTAACGATCTGGTTATCACAATGGGTGCCGGTTCTATTAATCAATATGGACCTAAATTATTAGCTATATTGGAGGAAGGCTTACAATGAAAGATAGAAAAATAATCGTATTGATGGGTGGCCCTTCCAAAGAGGCTGAAGTATCTCGCCGTACTGGCGCTGCTATTGCGGAAGCACTTGAAAGTAAAGGGTATAATGCCCAAACATTAGAACTTAATCCTCGTACTGTTTTAAAAGACATTGAATCCTTAGATGGAGAGATTGTATTTAATGCAATTCACGGTCGTTATGGTGAAGATGGTGCATTACAAGGCTTACTTGAAATGGCAGAAATTCCATATACTGGATCGGGCATCATGGCTCATGCGGTAGGAATGAATAAAAAAGTAAGCAAAGATGTTTTCAAAGGGGCTAATATTCCAACAGCTACTTCTGAATCCTTTAATGGTAATTTAGAATCTGCAGAAGCTATTATAGGACATATTCGTAAACAATTTACGATTCCTGTAGTGGTGAAATCTGCTACTCAAGGCTCTAGTATTGGCGTTACCATCGTTCGTGATGAGGCACAATTGGAGGCTGCTGTTACAGAAGCGCTAAAATATGATCCGATTCTTGTAGTAGAGCAATTTCTTGATGGTCGCGAATTTACAGTATCCGTTCTTGACGGAAAGGCATTGTCAGTAATTGAAATCCGTCCACATTCTGGGGAGTATGACTATACCAGTAAATATACTGTAGGTGCTACAGAATATTTAGTACCTGCGCCTATTAGTGAAGAAATGACTGCTGAAATGCAACGCATAGGGGAACTTGTGTATCGCGAAGTACAAGGCAGTGGGGTTATTCGTGTTGATATTATGACAGATCATGCAGATAATATGTATGTTCTAGAATACAATACTGTGCCAGGTATGACGGCAACGTCTTTAGTACCAAAGGCAGCTAAAGAAATGGGAATTGACTTTCCAACATTATGTGAAAAGATTCTATTAACAGCTAGTATAGGGAAATTTTAAGGGCTGAATAGAACATAAGGAGTTATCTATGGATGATAAGCAATACCATCCATCCAACTCTGGGGAGATGCAGTCTTCTACACCTGTTCATGATGAACGGGCTGTATTTAGAAAACGAGTGTTAAAAATCGGTGGTGCAGTTACTCTCGTGTTGGTGGGATTGTTTACACTACCTATTCCTTTTGGATCCTTAAAAATTGTAGGATCGGATAAGGTAACTGTACAAGATGTAATGGTAGCAGGGGATATTCATGAACCTGTAAATATATTGCAAATTAGTACAGAGAAATTAAAAACTAGATTGGCGAAAGACTTACGGGTTGAAGAGGCCCAAATTAGTTATCAATTGCCATTTACAATGGTTGTACGTGTCATAGAACGCAAGGCTGTTGCAGTTGTACCAGCTCAGTTTGGTTATTTAACACTTGACAGCAAAGGTCAAGTGATTGCATCAGAGCCTGCAATACAAGATACGTCGGTACCGATGATATCAGGCGTTAAGGCGGGAAATATTTTGTTAGGTGATACCGTTGTGGATAAGCCCATTTTGGCGGCTCTTGAATACTTGAACTCTCTTGATGAGAGCACCTTCAAGAATATTGCAGAAGTCAATATAGGAGATCCTGATGCAATAATGGCTTATACCGTATCGGGGGTGCAAATTAGATTAGGGGATAGTAAAGATTTACCTAAAAAAGCCGAGTTAACTCAGTCCATGTTACAAGATATTAAGACAACACATAGCAATGTGCAATATATAGATGTTAATGTTTCATCGCCATATATAAAAACTGATGTAATACCGGAAGTTAAAAAGCATCAGCCTGGAACAAAGAATACAGAAGATTCATCTACTAAGAGGGATGATAAAAAACAAGATAAGCAAGGTCATGTTGAAGATAAAAGGTAGATGATTGTCGTGAGACACGAACGGTGGGCAATAGCCTTAGTCAGTTGTATATTGGGTTTCATGGTTGTCACCCAATATAAGATGACTCAAGATAATATAGAAGAAAATATCCGTTTACAACGAGCTGGTGATTTAGCTGTACAATTGCGAGAGGCCCAAAGTGAACGTGATGCATTGTTAAAACAAATAGAAGAGCTTAAACAGTCTGGTGCTACTAGCAATGTTAAAGCAGACGAACAGTTGATGATGAAAGCTGCTTTAACTAATGTTAAAGGTACGGGTGTTAGTGTATTAATCGAGGATAGCTTAAAGCCAATTCAAAGTGGTGAAAATCCTAATTTATATGTAATTCATGATGAAGATATTTTACGTATTGTTAATGAATTGCGAGCTGGTGGGGCTGAGGCGATAGCTATCAATGATCAACGTCTCATAGGGACTTCTGAAATACGATGCTCTGGTCCAACTATTACTGTGAATGGTAAGGTTTTTGGGGCTCCTTTTACAGTTAAAGCGATTGGGGATCCAAAAACATTAAATTCTGCGCTCACCATGCGAGGCGGTGTGGTAGACTCCTTGAAACACTGGGGCATAAAGGTAACCATAAAGGAAGAAAATGAATTAGCTATTCCAGCTTTTACAGGAACCTTTAGAGAAGAGCATATAAAGCCTAATGAAACAGGAGGTAAAGAATGAATATTTATATCTTTGCCATTGTTGGTTTAATTGTAGGTACTACATTAGGGTGGCTTTCACCATTTCATATACCTATAAGTTATGCAAATTACACATCGGTCGCTGTTCTGGCTGCACTAGATGCTGTATTTGGTGGTAGCCGGGCTGCATTGGAACGAACCTTTGATCTTAGTAATTTTGTACTTGGGTTCTTTTCAAATGTTGTGTTAGCTGTTATTCTTGTATATATAGGTGACCTTATAGGAATTAACCTATATTACGTAGCTCTTATTGGCTTTGGATTGCATGTATTTATTAATGTAGGCGCTATACGAAAGATTATTATGACTAAGCGATTCTAATAAATCACATTCTATATAGTGGAAAGTTTTTAAATTTTAGTGTAAAATAAATGTAATTGTTATAAGATTGTCAGTATATAAATCGATACATTGGGACGTATATTGATACGATAGATAACGATAAGAGGAGGAAGTTCAATGTCTGATTTTGCAAATATTAAAGTTATCGGTGTTGGTGGCGGCGGTAATAACGCTGTTAATCGCATGGTAGATAGCGATCTTAAAGGTGTTCAATTTTTATCCGCTAATACTGAAAGCCAAGTGCTTGAATTATCTAAAGCGGATGTAACGATTCAAATTGGCGAGAAGGTTACAAAAGGTCTTGGTGCAGGCGCAAATCCACAAATCGGTGAAGAGGCTGCTCAAGAAAGTCGCGAAGAAATTATAAAAGCTCTTGAAGGTGCTGATATGGTATTCGTAACTGCTGGTATGGGTGGTGGTACTGGTACAGGTGCTGCTCCTATCGTTGCAGAATGTGCTAAAGAAATCGGTGCCTTGACAGTAGGCGTCGTTACTAAACCGTTCGCTTTTGAAGGTAAACGCCGTCGTGCACAAGCGGAAAAAGGCATTGAATTCTTGACTCAAAAAGTAGATACTATTATCGTTATTCCTAATGATAAATTGTTGCAAGTTGTAGATAAAAAATGTTCCTTAAGCGATGCATTCCGTACAGCTGATGATGTACTTCGCCAAGGTATCAAGGGCATTTCAGACTTGATTCAAGTTCCTGGCTTGATCAATCTTGACTTTGCAGATGTTAAAACTATCATGACTGAACAAGGCGAAGCATTGATGGGGATTGGCGTTGGCGAAGGTGAAAACCGCGCTGCTGACGCAGCTAAAATGGCTATTAATAGCCCATTGTTGGAAACATCTATCGATGGTGCAAAAGGCATCTTACTCAATATCTCCGGTAGTGCTAACTTAAGCTTGTTTGAAATTAATGAAGCTGCCGAAATTATTTCTGAAGCGGCGGATCCTGATGCAAATATTATTTTTGGTTCTGTTATCGATGAAAGCTTAGGCGATACAGTTCAAATTACTGTTGTGGCAACTGGTTTTAATTCAAATACTAAGAATGTACCTGAATTCGGTAAAACAACAACTACATCCCGTCCGGCATCCACTACAAATACTAACAGTGGTATCCCTGATATCCCTGTATTCATGAAACGCTAATTTATAGATTGTATAATTATTATACCTATCAATTAGTAACTTATTAAGACATACCATTGGTATGTGTATAGGAGGTAAAAATGAAGAAATTAGTATTATTAACTTTAGCAGCTACAGTTGTAGCCGGCAGTGCATTTGCTGCAGCTCCTGTAACAAAAATTAGTGATGGATCCACCAAGGTACAAGCTGATTATGCTTTTAAACAACACGTATCTAACGGTGGTGGCAATAGCAATGATGGTTTCGGTGTTTCTTTACAACACGACCTTTCCAATAAAGCTGCATTACAATACTCTTACGATAAATTAAATGCAAAAAATGGCGATATTAAAGATCATCAATTAGCATTGGTTTATAAGGTACATCCAAATGTAAATCTATATGGTGCAGGTACTGCGATTCGTACAAATGATACTGAACTTGGTTTCCAAGCTGGTGTTATCGGTCATGTACCTTTGACTAATAAAGTAAACGGCTTTGCTAAGGCTGGTTGGGGTAATGATATTAAGCAAACTTATCAAGTAGGTGCTCAATATGAAGTACGCCCTGATGTAGATTTGAATGTATACTATGGCTATGATAAATATAGCGTAGATAGCAATGATAAAACTGCAAAAGGTTTACACGCTGGTGTAGGCTACTCCTTCTAAGGATGATAAGGACCACTCTTTTGAGTGGTCTTTTTTTATATATTTACTGTTTTATTGTATATTTGTTAACTATTTTTCCTAAATAAGGTACTTAATTATTATATATATATTTAATAAGTGTTGAATTACTAATAGTTAGTTAAATCTTCTATGTATACAATATATTTACTGAATATACGTTGTATATTTAAATCAGTTTAGGTATGATAAATGTGTAATATTCATTTCAGATAGGATGGTGCAAGTTATGACAAGTGTTGCTGCAAAGCATGCAAAAGGAAAAAAATTAAAAGACGTAATCTTCGTAACTGCTGGTCAAGCTCAAGCTGATGCTAAAGAAAATGGCCGTGAGAATGTTGTGAATGGTACGTTGGGTGCTATTCATGATGAAGAGGGAAACTTAGTTTTTCTTAAGACCGTTAAAGAAGAATATTTGAGTCTTTCGGATTCTGAACATGTTGGTTATGCACCAATTGCGGGTATTCCAGATTTTTTGTGTGCTGCTGAAAAAGAATGTTTTGGTAATTTCCGTCCAGAAGGTCATATTCGTAGCATTGCTACCGCAGGTGGCACTGGTGGCATTCATCATTTGATTCATAACTATACAGAGCCTGGTGATGAAGTATTAACAGCGGATTGGTACTGGGGTGCATACCGTGTTATTTGTAGTGATACTGGACGTACACTAGTTACGTATTCCTTATTTGATGAACATAATAACTTTAATCATGAAGCATTCCAAAATCGTGTAAACGAATTGGCGGCTAAACAAACAAATGTGGTTGTTATCTTTAACACACCAGGTAATAACCCAACCGGCTACTCTATTGAGGATAAAGATTGGGATTCTATCCTTAATTTCTTGAAGGATTTAGTTGCTATTGGTCGAAATAATGTGATTATTGGTATTGATGTAGCATATCTTGATTACTCTGGTGAAAAAGATGAGGTACGTGCGTTCTTCAATAAATTTAGTCATTTACCAAAAGAAATTCTCACCTGTGTGTGTTATAGCTTATCTAAAGGATTTACTATGTATGGTCAGCGCGTTGGTGCGATGATTGGGATCTCTGATGATGAAGAAATAGCTGATGAGTTTTTCGAAGTTAACAAATCTACAAGTCGTGCCACATGGTCCAATATTTGTCGTCCCGCAATGCGTACAATGGCTAATATTGTGGCTGATCCAGCTAAGTTTAAGGAATATGAAGCTGAACGCAATTGCTATTATCAATTAATTCGCGATCGTGCTGATATCTTTAAACAAGAAGCAGCACAAGTAGGACTTCCTATGTTACCTTACCGCGGTGGCTTCTTTATTACAATTCCTACAGACTCTGCGAATGCTATCTGTGAAGAATTGAAAAAAGAGCACATCTATGTGATTGCATTAGCAAATGGTATTCGTATAGCAGCATGTGGTATTCCTAAATGTCAAATGACAGGTCTAGCTGAAAAAATTTATAATGCCATGAAACGTCTTGGTAAATTATAATACATAAGTAAATTATACTAAAAACCACTTGATACATGTATCAAGTGGTTTTTAGTATGTAGATATAAATTTGATTGAATAAATATAAAAGGATATTAGTAATGTAATCAATTTTGTTTATTTGTTACATTAGTGAATATCTTTATGCTCTTTAATGTCTTTAGCAGCTTCTTTTGCCAAGTTTCCAAGCGCTCGTTTAGGAGCGGTTCTTTCACCTGTTTCTGGGTCTATAAATTCAACGCGGTCCAAGGTGCTTGTAATTTGACCACGAATGAAGCTTAAGTAGATTTCGTATAATTCTTTTTTTTCTGCTAATTCCTCTGGTGTTAATTCTTGCCCAGATTTTTTCTTTGCAGCTAGTTCATTTATTCGTTTTAATGTATCGTTAATATGACTCATATGCGCCTCCTGTATTCTATATTAGAATAGCATGTTTTATTATAACATAGAACTTAATGAATACGTATGGTAAGATATAAGTTGTACGCGTCTGTACTTTCACAGGTGAGAAAGGAGAACTGTATGCGTGTAACAAAAGCGATAAAGGCAGAGCAGTTGAAACTGTTACAAGAGCATTATTTTGATGCAAAACCTGCCCTTGAGTATACAAATGAATTTGAATTATTAGTTGCTGTAGTTTTGTCTGCACAATGTACGGATGAACGAGTTAATATTGTTACTAAACGATTGTTCCCAGAACTTAATCATCCTGCAAAGATGCTTGCAATCGGAGTTGCTAAGTTAGAGACTCTCATTAAAGATTGCGGCCTTTATAAGTCCAAGGCAAAAAACTTAATTGCTACTTGTCAAATTTTAGTTGAACAATATCATGGAGAGGTGCCTCGTGAGTTTGATCAACTCGTTGAATTGCCTGGTGTGGGGCGTAAAACAGCAAATGTTGTGGTATCCGTTTTATTTGGTACACCAGCCATTGCGGTAGATACACATGTATTTCGCGTGTCTAACCGATTAAAATTAGGTATTGCTAAGACGCCAGAAGAGATGGAACAAAAGTTACAAAAGGCAATTCCAAAAAAGGACTGGGCTGCTGCACACCACTGGTTAATCTATCATGGCCGTAGATTGTGTAAGGCTCGTAAGCCTTTGTGTAATGAATGTTTTTTAAATCATCTATGTCCTTCTGCAGGAAAGGTTTAATATGAAAGTAAACAATGAAGAATTTATTACCCTTTGTGCCGCACATGGTATTGAGGGAATTGATATTGTAAATGAGTTAATGCGTTTTAAAGTGCTAGATCAATTGATTTCTAGTAATGCTAGCTCCCGTGAGTGGGGTGTAACGGCAGATGATTTATATGCGTTAGCAGAAAAATCCACAGTAGAATCCTTTGGTCCTGTACCATATGATTTGAATACATTCCAAGCTCTTTATGGACCATCCTTTAGAGTGGAATTGTTTGATTTTATTAGTGACACAGGCATTTTAGAAGGTCTAGATGTAGGCACTATTTGGGAAACTCCTGTTCGTGAAAGTATCGAAGCTCATAGTAAAACGGGAGAATTGGTTCTGTATGCTTATGTAGAAGAATATGCAGGCATGGTTGAAGAGATTCTTCAATCTTATGAAGATAAAAAAGTCGTTCTGTATACGGCATCTCCCGTGTGTTATAGCATTTTGACACGTTTATATCCGATGGCTCAAATCATTAATCAATGGCCTCATCGTAGCTATTTTGACCATATCTTTACAGGCACAGTTGGTATGTTCCAATCCTCTGAAGATATTGTAGAAGAGGTCGCTAACGGATTACATAACTTGGTTCCAGAAGGGACTGCTCAATTATTCTTACCTGCTACAATGGCACAAAATCAATTGGGCTTAAATAATATGGCGTTGCAATTTTTCTTGAACCAAAAACGAGTAGAAGCTATACGGGAATGGACTCCATTAGGGGCTTATGAAATCGTATATGGTAAATACGATGTAAAAAAAATGCGTGTTGGTCTTCGTGAACGTGTAGGGGATGAGTGGAAAACAATTAATTATATTCCATTACCTCATGGCGTATTTGCGCAATTGCCAGTATTTACGGTATTAAATTATGGCTTGTCCTTGCGTTCTATTTTGTTGCCCGGCAGTCAAACGGACGTAGCCTTAGGTCAAGATGGTATTTATTGCATTGATAGCCGTGTATCTGAATTAGGTCGCACTACTCTTATTGAAAGTGGAGCTTATTTTCTTACTTTTAAACGTCATACTGATCATATTGATGTAGATATTACGACAGAAGCGCCTGTAGATGATATGTACTGGATGTTCCCAGATGCTGAATTAGCATATATGTGGTATGCCTATTTCTGCAGCACTACGGGTCAAACATTGATTCAAGAAATCTCCATGCTCGTTCAAACAGATGGATCCTTTGGCTATATGCTTAGTAGCGTACGTCGTCGCGTATTAGATGTAAAGGATGAGACCCAACTAATTGAATCTGTACAGGCTGCTGACGAGGCATATATTAAGGCTGTTACGGAGGCTACAACGAGTTGGAAAGAGACCGTAGATTCATTAGGTGCACAAGTTATGCCACCTACAGCTTCTATTGATATTGAAGATTATAGTGACTATAAAAAAGAATTGTAAATCATATAATTTTGGTTTAAAATATATCGTATCCTAAAAAATATAAACTACTAAATATAGTAGATACGAAACATAGCATATGAATATGTAAGAAAGGAGGACCTATGGCAGTTATTAATTTTGAAATCTTCAAGGTTATTGGTACTTTATCTGAAGATAAAGATGGTTGGAAAAAACAATTAACATGTACTAGTTGGGGAAAATACAATCCTAAGTTTGATCTTCGTGCTTGGGATAGTGAATATACAAGCATGAAAAAAGGTATTACCCTTTCTTTAGAGGAGCTTATTGCATTGCGTGACATCCTCAACGAAAGCGACTTGGAAGCTATTTTAGCTGAGGCTATTGAAGAAAAGCAAGCATCCAAGGAATAGTATTGGTTACTTGCATTTGTGCAGGTGTCATGCTATAATCTATAAGAATAATATTGATTGCTGGAAAGAGGTGTATAGAATGAAACAAGGTATTCATCCAGACTATAAAGAAGCTACAGTAACTTGCGGTTGTGGCAACACATTCAAAACTGGCTCTGTAAAAGAAGACCTTCGTGTAGACGTTTGCTCCAAATGCCATCCGTTCTTCACTGGTCAACAACGTGCGGCTCAAGCTCGTGGTCGTATTGAACAATTTAACAAACGTTACGGCAAATAATTTGTATTGTAATGTAACATGTATTGGCAGGGCTGTTGGCTCTGCCTATATTTGTTTATGAGAGGAGATCTTGTGAACAGAGAACGTATAAAAAAGTTTGTCGGAGGACAGGCTGTAATTGAAGGTGTCATGATGAGAGGCCCTGGCTATACGGCAACTGCCGTACGTGAGCCTGCGGGAACTATTGTAGTTCAAAAAGAGGCTACAAAGTCTATTGCTGACATATATCCAATATTGAAAAAACCATTTCTTCGTGGCTGTGTAGCTCTCTATGAATCTCTAGTGATAGGCATGAAGGCTTTATCCTTCTCTGCTAAGGCTGCTGGCGATGAAGAGGAAGAAATGTCTAATAGTGAAATCGCCATTACCATGGTCATTTCCACACTGTTTGCGATAGCTGTGTTTTTGGCATTGCCTACATTTATCGTAAAATTTATTCCTGGTGTACAGGATAATCATATAGTATTAAATCTCATTGAAGGTGTCATTCGTTTAGTACTTTTCTTACTTTATATTTGGGGGATTGGTCTTACGAAGGATATTCAACGAGTTTTCCAATATCATGGGGCAGAGCATAAAACGATTCATACTTATGAATTAGATTTGCCTTTAACTGTAGAAAACGTTCGCCAACAAAGTCGCTTGCATGCGCGATGTGGTACAAACTTCTTACTTATTGTTATGGTAGTTAGTATCTTTGTATTTGCTTTCTTGGGTTGGCCCAATTTGTTGGAACGTATCGTGAGCCGCGTACTCCTTATGCCCATAGTAGCTGGTATTGCGTACGAGGTGATTCGTCTTGCTGGACGTAGCGATCATTCTTTTGTGAAAGCTCTTATTAAACCAGGTCTTGCGTTACAATATATGACAACGCGTGAACCAGAAGATGATCAAATTGAAGTTGCTATACGAGCTTTAGAAGAGGTCCGTCCGCCTGAGAGTGACGCATATGAAGAGGAATAAACATGTTAGTTGATAAATTACAAGTTATTGAAGATAAATTTATGGATCTTGAGCAGCGCATTAGTGACCCAGAGGTCATTGCTCGCCAAGATGAATGGCGTAAATTGACCCGTCAACATGCTCAATTATCTGAAACCGTTGAAACGTTCCGTACTTACAAAAAAGTTTTATCTGGTATTGATGAAGCTATGGAAGTTATTGAAGATAAATCCATGGACGAAGAATTCCGAGAAATGGCTCAAGAGGAATTGAAAGAGTTAAAACCTCAAAAAGAGGAATTGGAAGAAAAGTTGCAAGTTCTATTATTGCCTAAGGATCCTAATGATGATAAAAATATTATCATTGAGATTCGCGGGGGCGCTGGCGGTGATGAAGCTGCATTATTTGCAGGCGACTTGTTCCGCATGTACACAAAATATGCGGAAAGCCAAGGCTGGCGTTGTGAGATTATCGATGCTAATGAACCAGAGCTTGGTGGATTTAAAGAGGTTATTTTCTCTGTGGATGGTGAAAATGTATACTCTAAGATGAAATTTGAATCTGGTGTACATCGTGTACAACGTGTACCGGCTACAGAAACACAAGGCCGTGTACATACATCTACAGTTACAGTAGCCGTATTGCCAGAGATGGAAGATGTTGATATTGAAGTTAATGAAAAAGATTTAAAAATTGATACATATCGTGCGAGTGGTGCCGGTGGTCAGCATATCAATAAAACTGAGTCTGCTGTTCGTATTACACACTTACCATCTGGTATCGTTGTAGCGTGTCAAGATCAACGATCTCAATTACAAAACCGTGAAAAAGCTATGCGTGTATTGCGTGCTAAGTTACAGGATCAAGCTGAACAAGAGGCCATTTCTAGTATGGCTGCAGATCGTAAGAGTCAAGTTGGTACCGGTGATCGTAGTGAACGTATTCGCACCTATAACTACCCACAAGGTCGCGTCACAGATCATCGTATTAATTTAACATTATATAAATTAGACGCTATTTTAAATGGCGATCTTGATGAAATTATTCAAGCCTTAAATGCTGCAGATCAAGCGGCAAAAATGCAGGAGGCTAATACAAATGCATAAGGAGATTTGGACAATCGGTCGTATTCTCCAGTGGACAGAGCAGTACTTTCAAAGCAAGGAGATGGATACACCTCGACTTGATGGGGAAGTACTGCTTTCTCACGTTTTAGGTAAAGATCGGATTTATCTATATACCCATTATGACCAACCGCTTATTCAAGACGAGCTCGATGCCTTTAGGCCTCTCGTTCAACAACGAGCTAAGGGGCATTGTGTAGCGGCTATCATTGGGGAAAAGGACTTTATGGGGTTGACTTTTAAGGTGAATGATAAGGTATTGATTCCACGACCTGATACGGAAACCTTGATTGAGCATGTACTAGGTACTTATCCAAAAGATAGTAATGTGCGTATTCTTGATGTATGTACAGGTCCTGGGACAATATTACTAAGTCTATTACATTATTTGCCAAATGCTAGTGGTGTTGGTTTAGATATCTCCACAGATGCTTTACCGGTGGCACGCGAAAATGGTGAGTCCTTTAATTTAGCTGACCGAGTACAATTTATGGAATCAGATATGTTCTCCACTTTATATGGAAAAGAGGAGAAATTTGATCTTATTGTTTCTAATCCTCCATACATTCGAACTGGTGATTTAAAGATGTTGTCTCCAGATGTATTAAATGAGCCGCATATTGCCTTGTTTGGTGGTGAAGATGGTTTAGAATTCTATCGTATTTTAGCTAAAGAATGTAGAAATTATTTAAACGCTAATGGCCGTGTGGTGTTTGAAGTAGGCTTTGACCAAGCAGAAGAGGTAGGTGCTTTATTGCAAGAAACAGGTCAATATTCGAATATTCAATTTATAGCTGACCTCGGTGGTCATAACCGCGTAGTGACAGCTGTATATGAGGGCTAATATGGATACTAAAATCATTACAAATCCATCAGAACAAGATATAGATACTTTAGCCCGTGCTTTGCGCAATGGTGAATTGGTATCTATACCAACCGAAACTGTATACGGTTTAGGTGCTAATGGTCTAGATCCAGAGGCGATGGATAAAATCTATGCTGCCAAAGGACGGCCTTCTGATAATCCACTCATTTTGCATGTTCCTAATAGTGAAAGCATAAAACCTTTAGTAACAGAAATTTCTGCTACGGCGCAAGCCTTAATGGATACATTCTGGCCAGGGCCATTAACGATTACATTGCCTAAATCTGATTTAGTGCCAGATCGTGCAACAGGTGGTTTATCTCGTGTGGCGCTTCGGTGTCCTGATCATGAGGCATGTCGAGTATTACTAGAGCGTGCAGGCATACCTATAGCGGCACCTAGTGCCAATATTTCAGGGCGCCCAAGTCCAACTACTGCAGAAGATGTATATAATGATATGAATGGTCGCATTTCCTATATCTTAGATGCTGGTCCATGTACGATTGGTGTAGAGTCTACTGTTGTAGAAGTCCATGATGATAAGGTCATTATATTAAGACCTGGTGGAATTACAAAAGCACAGCTTGAATGTGTGGTGTCTACTGTTGAGTATGATACTGCTTTAGTTAATGCAACCACTACGCCAAAGGCTCCTGGCATGAAGTATACGCATTATGCGCCTGATGCACCTATGACGGTTGTTGTAGGTAGTCCAGAAGGTGTAGCACACACTTTCAAAGAGCTTTCAGAAGGCATAGAAGGTCCCATAGGGTGTTTGGTAAGTCATGAAACGTATAACTTGATTAAAGAGGATGGACGATTTATGTGCCATTGTTTTGGCCATCATGGAGATGCGTTAGCATTGGGGCACGACTTTTATAAAAGTCTATTACATTTTAATGAAAATCATGTTACGCTAATCCTAGCAGAAGGTGTTGATGATGATGGTTTTGGTGTTGCCATTATGAATCGAATGGAAAAAGCATCGAGTCATCATATCATTTATAAGTAAATTTACTAGCATAAAGATGTCCACTGATAATAGAAAAATGTCTTTACATATTGGATAGATTTGCTATAATGTATAAAGTAATCACAAAATGTGATTGAGTAAGGATGTTATTATGAATATTTTATTTGTATGTACCGGCAACACTTGCCGCAGCCCTATGGCTGAAGGTATTACACGGGCCCTTGCAGCGGAGAAACATAAGGATGTTACAACTGTATCGGCTGGTTTATTTGCCGCTTATGGAGCAAAACCAACTGAACAAGCCGTAGTAGCTGTCCGTTCCATTGCAGATATTTCCAACCATGAATCGAGACCATTGACGATGGAACTCGTGAATGCAGCAGATCTTATTATTGGTATGACGAAAGATCACAAATCTGTACTACTTCGCCAATTCCCCTTTGAGGAAGATAAAATTAAAACAATTTCCGAGTGGGGTGGTCAAGATGGTGATGTTACGGACCCATATGGATCTGACCAAACCGTATATAATCAATGTGCGGAACAAATTTATCACTTAGTAGAGGCTGGTCTTACATCAGTGCCTCAGAAGGCGTAGGAGATGAAATTATGAAAGTTGCAATCGGTTGTGATCATGGCGGATTAAATCTGAAGGAATCTGTTAAAGAAGTATTGAGTGCATTGGGACATGAAGTAGAGGATTTTGGTTGTTATTCAGCTGGGTCTTGCGACTATCCTGATATTGCAGTACCTGTAGCAAATGCAGTTGTATCTGGTCAAGCAGATCGCGGTATTTTGATTTGTGGTACTGGTATCGGTATCGGTATTGCAGCAAATAAGATAGCGGGAATTCGCGCTGCTCTTTGTCATGATACATTTTCTGCTCACGCATGTCGTGAACATAATGATGCGAACATCCTTACTATGGGTGAACGCGTTATTGGACCAGGCCTTGCTAACGATATTGTAACCATTTTTATGGAAACTGAGTTTGAAGGTGGACGTCATGCACGTCGTGTAGAGAAAATAAAAGCATTAGAGAAATAATACATCATTACTTTATAGATAGTTGTTCTATATGAGGAGGATACTCATGAGTTTCTTAGAAAAACAAGACCCTAATATTCAAGCTGTTATCAACCAAGAGTTAGCACGCCAACGCGATAAATTAGAAATGATTGCTTCTGAAAATTTTGTTTCTCAAGCTGTAATGGAAGCTCAAGGTAGCGTATTGACTAACAAATATGCAGAAGGGTATCCTGGCAAACGCTATTATGGCGGTTGTGAAAATGTTGATGTTATTGAAACATTGGCTATCGAACGTGCAAAACGCCTGTTCGGTGCAGAACATGCTAATGTACAACCTCACTCTGGTTCTCAAGCAAACTTTGGCGTGTATTTTGCATTATTACAACCAGGTGATACTATTGTGGGTATGAACTTGTCCCACGGCGGTCATTTGACTCATGGTTCTCCAGTTAACGTATCTGGTACATATTTCAATGTAGTACCTTATGGTGTAGATGCTGAAACACAACAAATCGACTACGATGAGTTCCGTAAAATTGTATTAGAAGCAAAACCTAAGTTGATTATCGCTGGTGGTAGTGCTTATAGCCGTCAAATCGACTTTAAGAAAATGGCTGAAGTGGCACACGAAGTAGATGCTATTTTCATGGTAGATATGGCTCACTTTGCTGGACTTGTAGCAGCTGGTTTACATCCAAACCCTGTGGAATATGCAGATATCGTTACTACAACAACTCATAAAACATTGCGTGGCCCTCGTGGTGGTATGATTCTTTGCAAAGAAAAGTATGCTAAAGCAATCGATAAAGCCATCTTCCCTGGCATCCAAGGTGGTCCTTTGATGCATGTTATCGCTGCTAAAGCTGTAGCATTTGGTGAAGCTTTACAACCTGAGTTCAAAGTATATGCACAACAAGTCATCGACAATGCAAAAGCGTTGGCTGCAGCATTACAAGAAAAGGGCTTAACAATTGTTTCTGGCGGTACAGATACTCATGTTATGCTTGTAGATGTTCGTAATACTGGTTTAACTGGTAAAGAAGCTGAACACTTACTCGATGAAGTAGGTATTACATGTAATAAAAATACAATTCCATTTGATCCAGCTAGCCCATTTGTAACAAGCGGTATTCGTCTTGGTACGCCAGCTCTTACAACACGTGGTTTGCAAGTGAAAGATATGGAAGAAATTGCCGATATTATTGCAGTGGTTCTTAAAAATCCTGAGGATAAATCGGTCCATGAAGAAGCTAGTAAACGTGTTGCTGCACTTTGTGAAGCGTATCCATTGTACTAATCGATTGTATTAATATTAAATATATATTTATAGTCCTATAAGTTTATAGGTAGTGTAAAAGGGGTGTGCCATCGGCACATCCCTTTCAATATTTTTATGGCATGATTTTCTAATCTGTGATAGAGTAAATATGATAGTTAATCGCTAGAATGGGATATGTATATTGTTTTATAGGAGGACAGTCATGAAAGTTAATGTTATGACACATCCATTGATTCAACACAAAGTTACATTGATGCGTGACGTACAAACAGGCTCTAAAGATTTCAGAGAACTACTTGATGAAATTACTATGTTGATGGGGTATGAAATTACACGCAACTTACCACTTGAGGATGTGGAGGTAGAAACACCACTAACTAAAATGACTGGCAAACGAATTGCAGGTAAAAAATTGGGTATTATTCCAATTCTTCGCGCTGGTCTAGGTATGGTAAATGGTATGCTTAGTTTAATTCCAACTGCAAAAGTTGGTCATATTGGTTTGTACCGTGATCCTGAAACTTTGAAACCAGTAGAATACTACTGTAAACTACCATCTGACGTAGGGGAACGCGACTTCATCGTAACTGATCCAATGCTTGCTACTGGTGGTAGTGCAGCCGCAGCGATTACATTGCTAAAAGAAAAAGGTGCTAAACATATTAAATTAATGTGCTTAGTAGCTGCTCCCGAAGGTGTAGAGGCTGTAAATAAAGAACATCCTGATGTTCCTATTTATGTAGCGGCCCTCGACGAAAAACTTAATGATCATGGTTACATCTTACCTGGCTTAGGGGATGCTGGTGACCGTATCTTCGGTACAAAATAAGGGGAATTTTGTAGGGGGGAAGTATTAAAATGATCATTATAAAATCTATATTTGGGTTTATTATTTCTTGTTTAGTTGTTGATGGTTATATGGATTTTGTCTATGATCCAATATGGACAAAACCTATGTCAATGATTCCAGTGATTGCTGCTTTATTTTTAATACCAGCAATTATTGCAAATAAAAAAGGACGTTCCTTCTTCTTGTGGCTGATTTATAGTAATTTATTGTGGATTGTTGCTTTAGTTCATGCTATTTCACTTAAGGATAATGATAGTGTTAAGGTTAAAGATGATAATCTTAAGAAATGCCCATATTGTGGGGAATTTATTCGTAATGAAGCTATTAAGTGTCGATACTGTCAATCTGATTTATCAGAATTTTCATCTGAACATAACACTGAAACATAACACTGATGAGATCAATGGAGAATATGAACTAACCTCAATGGAATTAAAACCTTTTGAAGATAGTACCAATCAGTCTAAATAATAATTTATCTAGAAAACGCCCTAATTGGGCGTTTTTTTGCTTGAATAAAATTCACACAGGGTATACAATACAAATATAGAGTTTATTTTTTACTTTAGGTGGGACGGATTTTGTTCACATGGGACGAAAAACGATTCATATAATCCCAACGGGTAAAGGAGGGACCCGATGAACGAATTTCTAATGATATGTGAACGTATTGTTCCTGAAATTGTTAGCGTATTGAAGGAGCGATACAAAATACTAAACCACCTTGTTTATGAAGAGCCTATAGGCCGTAGGACATTAGCTACCGCAACGGATCTTCCAGAGCGAACCGTACGAAGTCATATTGAGTTAATGCGTGCTAATGGTCTTGTAGACATTTATAAACCAGGGATTTTTCTCACTGATGAGGGTCATGCAATTGTTCCAAAGTTACGAAATTTTTTAAATGAGCTAGATCGTATTAACGAGCTAGAATATCGATTGACTGAAGCACTTCATATCGATAGAGTTGTTATTACACCTACAGAAGGAACCTTGATGGTTAAAAAGTTAGGTTTTACAGCGGCAAAGTTATTGCAAGACCTATTGAAACCTAATGCAGTAGTAGCCATCAGTGGCGGTAGTACCATGGCAGCAATAGCTGAAGAAATGCCTATCTTACCTTTCAATCCTACTGTGGTACCAGCCCGTGGTGGCGTTGGTGAAGTAGTGGAATACCAAGCTAATGTAATTGCTTCGGTGCTTGCCGAACGACTAAGTGGTTCCTATAAGATGCTCCATTTACCTGATGGACTTTCACAAGACTCATTACATATGCTCATGACTTGTGAACCACAAATTAAAGAAATTGGAGACCTCATTAGTAGGACTGACGTACTATTATTTGGTATTGGTACTGCAATGCGCATGGCGGATCAGCGCCATATTGCCGATGATGTGCGTAAGCAGTTGGTAGATAATCATGCGGTAGGTGAAGCACTTGGCCAATATTGTGACATTGAGGGTAAGTTAATTTATTCTACCAATAATATTGGTTTATCACTTCCCGATGTAGTAAAGGTTCCCAATGTTATTGCTGTAGCTGGTGGACAAGAAAAAGCGAGCGCTATTATAGGTGTGATGCGAGCTTGCCAGAAAGGGATACTTATCATTGATGAGCAAGCAGCCGAAGGTATGCGTCAATTGTTACAAATTTCTGCCTTATAGGCGAATTAGTAGTTATAAATTTTAGTTTGAATTTGGTTAGAATTTTTGTTATTAGGAGGATCTAACAATGGCAGTAAAAGTTGGTATTAACGGTTTTGGTCGTATCGGTAAATGTGTAGTTCGCGCAGCGATTAATAATCCTGATGTGGATGTAGTGGCAATTAATGCAACTGGTGATAATGAAGGTACTGCATTATTGTTAAAATACGATTCCGTACACGGTACAATTCCTAATGAAGTAACATTTGATGAAGAAAATATCTACGTTGATGGTAAAAAAATCCGTGTATTCCATGACCGCGACGCTTCTAAATTACCTTGGTCTGAAGAAGGCGTAGAAATTGTTATGGAATGTACTGGTAAATACCGTGATGCAGAGGAAGCAAAGGTTCATTTGAATCAACCTACTGTAAAAAAAGTATTAATCTCTGCACCTGGTAAAAACGAAGACTTAACTATGGTTATGGGCGTTAACCAAGATATGTATGATCCTGCAAAACATCACATTATCTCTAATGCATCTTGTACAACAAATTGCCTAGCTCCATTTGCTAAAGTATTATGTGATGAATTCGGTATCAAACGCGGTATGATGACTACAATTCATTCCTACACAAATGACCAAAAAATTCTTGATGCACGTCATAAAGACCCTCGCCGTGCTCGTGCTGCAGCAATGTCTATCATTCCTACAACAACTGGTGCAGCGAAAGCTGTTGCTAAAGTATTGCCTCAATTAAAAGGTAAATTAGATGGTTTTGCATTGCGCGTTCCTACTCCAGACGTATCTGCTACAGATCTTGTTTGCGAACTTGAAAAACCGGCTACTAAAGAAGAAATTAACGAAGCATTCCGCAAAGCAGCAGCCGGTGAATTAAAAGGTATTCTTGGTGTATCTGATGTACCATTGGTATCCTGTGATTTCAGCTCTGATCCTCGTAGCTCCATTGTTGATGCTGATTTGACAATGGTTATGGATGGCAACATGGTAAAAGTTGTTTCTTGGTATGACAACGAATGGGGTTACTCCGAACGTCTTATCGACATGGCCGCATTTGTAGCAAGCAAAGGCTTATAATCAGGAGGCTTTGATGAAACAAACAATTGAAGGTTTACAAGTAGCTAATAAAACAGTATTTGTTCGTGTTGATTTCAATGTTCCTATGAAAGACGGTGTCATCACTGATGACACTCGTATTCGTAGTGCATTACCTACTATCAATTACTTAATCGAAAAAGGGGCAAAGGTTATCCTTGCTTCTCACTTTGGTCGTCCTAAGGGAGAACGCAAACCAGAAATGTCTTTGGCACCATGTGCTAAGCATTTATCTGACCTTATCAACAAGCCTGTAGTATTCGTAGATGACTGCATTGGTCCTAAAGTTGAAGAAGCTGTAAAAGCATTACAATCTGGTGATGTATTGATGCTTGAAAATTTGCGTTACCACAATGAAGAAACTAAAAATGACCCTGAGTTTGCTAAGCAATTGGCATCTCTTGCAGATGTTGCTATCAATGATGCGTTTGGTGTATCTCACCGTAATGCGGCATCTGTAGTCGGTATTGCTGATTATATCCCTATGGCAGCAGGTTTCTTGCTCAAAAAAGAAATTGACGCATTAAGTGCAGCTATAGTACATCCCAAAACACCTATGGCAGCTATTATTGGTGGCGCGAAAGTTACAGATAAAATCTCCGTTATTTCTAACTTATTGCCTAAAGTTGATGTAATGATCATCGGCGGTGGTATGGCTAATGCGTTCATTAAAGCGCAAGGTTGCAATATTGGTAGCTCCTTATTTGAAGAAGGTCAAGAAGTTATCGCTACAGACCTTGTTATGGAAGCTCGTGTAGCAGGTGCTAAATTACTAACACCTATTGATGCTGTAGTAGCAGATGCTTTCAGCAACGATGCTAATACTAAAATCGTTGATGTTGATCAAATCGAAGATGGCTGGATGATATTAGATATTGGGCCTAAAACCCGCGAACTTTATGTAGAAGCATTGGCGCCAATGAAGACTATTATTTGGAATGGTCCTATGGGCGTATTTGAAATGGAAAACTTTGCAGCTGGTACAAATGCAGTAGCGAAAGCTGTAGCTGAATCTGATGCGATGACTATCGTTGGTGGTGGCGACTCTGTAGCAGCCATTGAAAAAAGTGGTTTAGCAGATAAAATTAGCCACATCTCCACAGGTGGCGGTGCATCTTTAGAATTCTTAGAAGGCAAAATCCTACCGGGTATTGCTGCATTGTCCGAGGCATAATATGAGAAAACCCATTATTGCAGGGAATTGGAAAATGAATGGCACCATTGCATCTGGATCAATTCTGATCGAAGCGTTTAACAGCGTGTTACAAGATATGGAATTGTCCTGTGATGTAGTTGTATGTCCGCCTTTTACAGCTATCGAACGTGCTGTAGTATTGACGAAAAATACAGCTATTGAAGTAGGTGCACAAACTATGGATTATCATGATGCTGGTGCGTTTACTGGTGAGATTTCACCACTTATGCTTACAGAAGTAGGCGTTAATTATGTAATCATCGGTCACTCTGAGCGCCGTGAATATTATGGCGAAACAGATGAGACCGTTAATGCAAAAATTAAAAGTGCATTTCATCATAATTTGAATCCTATTGTCTGTGTTGGTGAAAGTTTAGAACATCGTGAAACGGGTCATACACTTGATTGGATTACGTCTCAACTAAAAGGGGCTTTGGCTGATATTCCGAAAGAACAAGTCAGTCAATTAATCATTGCGTACGAACCAATTTGGGCTATCGGTACGGGCAAGACAGCAACGGCTGATCAAGCTGAAGAGGTATGCAAAGAAATCCGCAATTACATTCGATCTTTATATGATAATGAAACTGCCGATGCAGTACGCATCCAGTATGGTGGTAGCGTTAAATCAGAAAATGCACTAGAAATCCTTGGAGAGCCTAATATTGACGGTGCTCTCGTAGGTGGTGCATCACTTGTGGTCGATGAATTTATTGATATTATTAAAGCTGCAAACCAAGTAAGCGCTTAATATGAGGTTACAAATGGCTAAATTAGAGGCTCCCGTAATGCTAGTCATCCTAGATGGCTTTGGCTTGGGGGATAAATCAGACACAACCAATGCTGTAGTACAGGCGAAGCCGCTCTGTTTTAATCGATTATGGGATATGTATCCACATACAACATTAGAAGCATCAGGGCTTGCGGTAGGTCTTCCAGAAGGTCAAATGGGAAATTCTGAAGTTGGCCATTTAAATCTTGGCTCTGGTCGCATAGTGTATCAAGATTTGACTCGTATTACTAAAGATGTCGAGTCTGGTGAGTTTTATAATCGCCCTGTTATGAAGGAACTATACGAAGTAGCTAAGAAGCAAAGCTTACATCTTATAGGCCTAGTTTCAGATGGCAATGTGCATTGCTCCTTAGACCATATTAAGGCAGTCATCAAGGGGGCTCATGATAATGGAATCGAGCATGTGTATGTTCATGCTTTGCTCGATGGTCGTGATGTAGCTCCACAATGTGCACAAGGCTATTTAAAGGACTTAGAAACGTATATGGCTGATTTAAATTGTGGCAAAATTGCTACAGTTAGTGGTCGCTATTATGCAATGGACCGCGATAATCGTTGGGACCGCGTTGAATTGGCATATAATGCCATTGTGCATGGTCAAGGGGAAATAGCTACATCTGCATGTGAAGCGGTGCAACAGTCCTATGATAGAGATGCGACAGACGAGTTTGTACTTCCTACGGTGATTGATGCTGCAGGGACTATCAAAGAAGGAGATGCGGTTATATTCTGTAATTTCCGCCCAGACCGTGGTCGTGAACTTACAAAGGCACTAGTGTTACCTGATTTTGATGGCTTTAAACGGGAGCCACTATCTATATATATGGCAACTATGACAAAATACGAGGATGGTTTGCCCGTACATATTGTGTATGAAAAGGATACATTATCTGAAACATTAGGTGAAGTTCTAAGTGCAGGTGGTTATCGCCAATTGCGCATCGCAGAAACAGAAAAGTATGCTCATGTTACATATTTCTTCAATGGCGGTGAAGAGGAACCCTTTGAAGGTGAGGATCGCATTCTCGTAAAATCCCCTCAAGTGGCGACCTATGATTTACAACCAGAAATGAGTGCTTATGAAGTGACCGATAAGGTTGTACAAGCGATACAAGATGAAACATATGACATGATTATCTTGAATTTTGCAAATCCAGATATGGTTGGTCATACTGGTAGCTTTGAAGCTGCCGTTAAAGCGGTTCAAGCAGTAGATACTTGTTTAGGTCGTATCGTGGAGGCTATTCGTAGCAAGAAAGGTCATCTGTTAGTTACAGCAGATCATGGTAATGCAGAGCTTATGGTTAATCATGAAACAGGTAAGGTACATACGGCACATACAACGAACTTGGTTCCTTTAATTTTAATGAGCGACAGTTTAAAAACAGCTACATTAGAAGCTGGTAAATTATGTGACATTGCTCCTACATTATTAGACTTAGCTGGGATAAAACAACCAAAAGCTATGACAGGTCATAGCTTGGTACATAAAGCATAATATGGAGCTTTCACTATATTAGTAGTTAATTAGAGTTATAAGCCTATAAGGTTTAGCTCAATATATATATAATGGCTGTCAGATGGCAGTTATTCCATTAGATTATATGAGGTGAAGAAATGGCAGTAATTGAACAAGTCATTGCAAGAGAGATTTTAGATTCCCGCGGTAATCCAACAGTTGAAGTTGAAGTATGTTTAGAAGATGGCACTATTGCTACAGCAGCTGTTCCATCTGGTGCATCCACAGGTATGTTTGAAGCCGTAGAATTACGGGATGGAGATAAATCCCGTTATTCCGGTAAAGGTGTTTTAAAAGCTATCGATAATGTAAATGCTAAAATCGGTCCTGCACTTATCGGTTATGATGCGACAGAACAAGTGGCAATCGATAACTTAATGTTGCAATTGGATGGTACCGATAATAAATCTAACCTTGGTGCAAATGCAATCCTTGGTGTATCCATGGCAGTAGCTCGTGCGGCGGCTGAATCTTTGGACTTGCCATTATTTGTATACCTTGGTGGCTTTAATGCAAAAGAGTTGCCAGTTCCTATGATGAACATCTTGAACGGTGGCGCACATGCTGATAATAACGTAGACATTCAAGAATTTATGATCATGCCTGTAGGCGCTAAATCTTTTGCAGAAGCTCTTCGTAGCTGTGCAGAAGTATACCATACTTTGAAATCCGTACTTCACAATAAAGGCCTTAGTACTGCAGTAGGTGATGAAGGTGGTTTCGCACCTAACTTATCATCTAATGAAGAAGCATTAGAAGTAATCTGTGAAGCTATTAAAGCTGCTGGTTATGAACCAGGAAAAGATTTCAAATTGGCACTTGATTCTGCATCTTCTGAATTCTACGAAGGTGGTAAATATAACCTTGCTGGGGAAGGTAAAGTTAAAACAGCAGCTGAAATGGTAGATTTTTACGAATACCTAGTAGGCAAATATCCAATCATATCCATCGAAGATGGCCTTGCAGAAGAAGATTGGGAAGGCTGGAAATTGTTGACAGACCGCCTTGGTGACCGCGTACAACTTGTTGGTGATGATTTATTTGTAACTAACACAAAACGTTTGGCTCGTGGTATTGAGCTTGGTGTAGGTAATTCCATTCTTGTAAAAGTTAACCAAATCGGTACTCTCACTGAAGCTTTCGATGCTATGGAACTTGCTAAACGTGCTGGTTACACTTGCGTAGTATCTCACCGCTCTGGTGAAACTGAAGATACATTCATTGCTGATATTGCTGTAGCTGTAAATGCTGGTCAAATTAAGACTGGTGCACCGGCTCGTTCTGAACGTGTAGCAAAATATAATCAATTACTTCGCATTGAAGAAATGTTATACGAAACAGCTCAATATAAAGGTAATGACGTTTTTTATAACTTAAAATAAGATACGTTATATCTAATAGTCCAATAAGGGCGCCCTTTGGGGCGCCTTTTTTGTATGTCTAAAAAAAGAAAAGTTTTCGCTTCGTGGATTTTTAAAAATAAAAGAGGGATTTAGAGGCTGATGTCGAAACCTATAACGCCATACGCTAGTGTGAGGTAAAAACATACCGCAAGGTATTGGAGGTGACCATGTATGTAGACGTAACATTAGACGATATTATCTTGTATGCTTTAGAACACCATGTAAGTGATATCCACTTTGATCCCGTTGAAAGTGGTGCTCATGTTCGGTTGCGACAAGATGGACTGCTGCAACATTACATGACTGTATCATTTGAAGAAGCTGAACTCATTATCAACCGTATTAAGGTTTGTAGCTCTCTAGATATTAGCGAGAAGCGTTTACCACAAGATGGGCGTTGGTCTTGGAGTCATAAAAATAAGTCTGTAACGATGCGTGTATCTACATTGCCTAGCCTATACGGAGAAACCTTAGTATGTCGCCTTATGGGAAATGAAGGGAGTCATAAAGACTTAAAAGAATTAGGCATGCAGCTGGATATCTTTGAGCACATTGAACAATTATTAAAACGTCCTTATGGATTATTACTTATCTGTGGACCTACAGGCAGTGGTAAGACAGCTACTTTATATGCCATGCTTCGCATGTTAAATTTAGACGAAACTAAGCTTATCTGTCTTGAAGATCCTGTAGAAGCTGAAATCAAAGGGGCTATACAAATTGGTATTAATGAAAAGATTGGATTTACCTTTGCCAAAGGTCTTCGCTCTGTATTACGGCAAGATCCAGATACGATTATGATTGGTGAAATTAGGGATAAGGAGACCGCAGAGTTAGCCGTTAAGTCTGCTTTAACGGGGCATCGCGTATTATCTACTATACATACCAATACAGCTATAGGCGTTGTAACGCGACTCATGGATATGGGCGTAGAGCCGTACTTAATACGGGCTACTTTAATGGGGGCTATTGCACAACGGCTAGTACGAAAATTTGATGGTACATCATATCAGGGACGGACTGCTCTATTTGAATACTTAGAAATACCAGCTAATTCGGTTCATTGGGACGAATTGGAAACACATTTATTATTGTCATTAGAAGAGTCTGCTCGTAAGGCCGTATCTCAGCATGTTACATCTATAGAGGAGGTGCATCGTTGTGGACTCATGCTGTAAACGTGAAAGTTTAGAAACTATTGTAGAAAATGCAATACAACTATCATCAACAGATATTCATCTACAATGTGGTCAGCCTATCTATTTGCGACATGGTGATGGATTAAAGGCTACTTCATTTATGTGTACTACAGAATTAATCGAGGATATATTGCGCCGTTGCGGTATAGCATCCTATGAATGGCAGTCTCTTGATGAGGCTTGTTCCTGTTGTGGTGTGCGTATTCGTGTTCATCTATATCGAGCTAATCAGACCATATGTGGTACATTGCGATTGCTCTGTCATCAACAACTCAAATTAGATGATAACAGTGAAGGTCAGTTATTACAAAAGCTATGCGAAGCACATGATGGTCTATTGCTTGTTTGTGGTCCTACTGGCAGTGGTAAAAGTTTTACCTTAGCTTGTTGTATTGATTATATTAATCAGACTATGGAGCGCCACATTATTACCTTAGAGGACCCCATTGAATTTGAGTTTGCACCTAAGAAGTCTTTGATCCATCAACGACAATTAGGTGCTGATATTAATACTATGTCAGATGGTATTCGAGATGCTTTACGAGAGGATCCGGATGTCATTATGGTAGGCGAACTTCGAGATCGAGAAACCCTTGAAGCGGCACTTCATGCGGCAGAGACTGGTCACCTTGTAATGGCAACTATGCATACACAGCGTGCAGTGATGGCGGTTCACCGCATGATTTCTCTATTTCCTGGGGAGCAACAAGAAGAGATACGCAATCAAATATCTCAAGTGTTACGGGCCGTTATATGTCAGCGTTTACTTCGATGGAATAAAAAGTTCATTACTATTCGTGATATTTTGCTAAATACCCATGCAGTAGCAAATTTGATACGGACCCGTAAGGAACCACAAATCATATCTATTCAAGAAACGCAACTACCGATGAAAACATTAGAAATGGCTGTGCGAGATGTAAAGGCACAATATGGAGCCCAACAACAATTGCATACCTTGCTTGATCAACAATTATCGTAGGTGAATATATGGAGGCTTATGAATATGTCGTAAAAAATAATCAAAATGAAACAGAAAAAGGTTTGATGTGGGGGGATTCAGAACAAGAAATTGCAATACGGTTAAAACGAGATGGTTATAGAATTTATAGAATATCGTTGCAGGATGAAAGAAAGAAACATAAATGGAATCATACTATGGTGGTAGATGTGACTTATCAATTAGGTCTACTCATTGAATCTGGTGTTCCATTACGGCGAGCCTTACAGTTGCTCTGCCAGGGGAAACGAGTACTACTCTATACAGCTTTATATGAATCTATAGAGCGTGGTCAGACTTTATCACAGGCTTTACGAAGTGAAGGATGTCCTCCTATTGCTTTGGCTTTACTAGAAAGTGGTGAAGCAGCGGGCACTTTGGGTGAGAGTTTACAATATATATCCCGCCACTATGATTGGGAGAGGCAGCTGAAACAAAAGGTTATGAGTGCTATTTCTTACCCTTTATTTCTTCTTTTAATGATGAATATATTTTTTCTAGTTACCATTTTGTTTATTATTCCTTCGTTTGAAAAGGTATTTACCACTATGCATATTACATTACCTTTGATGACGCGAGCTCTTTTTGCATTAGGACAAGGGTTAAAATCGCATCCTCTAATGGTAATAGCTATTCATTGTGTTGTAATAGGTTCCTTAGCATTTGCTTATAAACAGCATAGTATAAAGTGTAAAGTACATCGTTGGCTTTGGCTGTTGGCTCACCGATACCAATGGAGTACTTGTGTGTATTATACAAGTATGTTAAAAGTTTGGGCTCTCTTACTAGATTCTGGTATTTCTATCATTCAAACCATGAATATCACTCGCCCTTTGTGGGGGAATATATATGGTGTTGAATGTAGTAAACAAGTGGAAGCAAGATTATTATCAGGACATTCACTGGAAGAAAGTTTACGTAGTGGTCAGATAGGAAACGCTTTTATATGGCAAATGGTGTCCATTGGAGAAGAGAGTGGTGAATTAGTAAAAATGTTAAACCACTGTAGCTACTACTATGAATCTATACTTTCAAAATATATTGCTCGTTTAGAACGATTATTGGAACCGATTTTACTAACCATAATGGGAATCGGTGTAGCCGTATTAGTTGTATCTGTTATGTATCCCTTATTTACGTCTATTGCCAACTTAGGAGGGCAATAGACAATGTTATTACTTAACTATTAAAAGGAGAATATTATGAAGTCTGTTATGCATATGATTCATGGAGTGAATCATCGATTAGAAATGTGCGGTCAATGGGTCGTAGATCGATTACATATTTCTCGTGTTCGAGAAGGATTTAAAAAATCGAGAAAAGGCGGATTTACTCTCGTTGAATTAATGGTTGTAGTAGCGGTTATCGCTATATTAGCGGCTATTGCGATGCCACAATTCTTATCTGCAGCGGATAAAGCTAGAAATGCTAAAGAAACAGCAGATATTCAAATTATAAAAAATGCTACTCAATTGTATATGATTGATAAGAATGTCGATACACCTCCAACAGTAGAAAATCTATATAAGGAAGGATATCTTACTGAACATGTTAAGACTGCAAAAGGAAAAGAATACACTATTACTTATGAAGCTGTCAGTGGTGGGACTTCAAAATCTGTTGTTGTTAAAGCACCTAATGAGCCTTAATTAACTTGTATAGATTATGAATTATATACATTAGTTATATGAAAGGATAAGGTATGAAAGGGACTAATTATGTAATAGGACTTTTTGTATATATAGCATCTATATTGTTACCTATTATAGTTTCATCAAAAGCAATATCTTATACTCACATTGCTTTGTATGCTGTGTTTTCACTCATCATCATAGCAGGTGCTACCATCGATATGCATTACTATATATTGCCTGATGAAGGGGCATTGGCTCTTGTAATAGGTGGCATTATATATAGCTATATAAATGATCAATCTATGTTAGTAACCTTATTAAGTGTTATCAGCGTAGGTACTATTACATATGGACTTCGTTTGATTAGCCATAAAGGCTTTGGCATAGGCGATATTAAATGGTTTTCTGCTATTGCAATATGGCTTACTCCATGGGAAATTATATGTTTCTTTTACGTAACTTTTTGTGTTGGTTCTCTCTATCTCTTACTCACCGGTTATCGTAATCGATATATCCCATTTGGTCCCTTTCTATGCTTTGGCGGATGGTGTGCCTTACATGGTGGTTCCTATATGGAGGTGCTTTATCAATGGTTAAGGTGCAACTTATAAATCGTCAAAGTGGATCTTTATTGGCGGAATGGATTATTACTATTGGTTTAATCTTATTGCTCATTTCTATTGCCTTACCTATTGTGACAACACCTAGTCGTTATACTTTAAATGGTGCTACGCAAGAGGTGGCGTATATGCTCAAGAAAGTTCAACTGTGGTCTATGTTAGGGCATAAATCTAATGGTAAAGGGAGAATGCTTTTTATTTTAAATAAGGACAGTTATACCTTAGAGGAAGATGTTAATCATCATACGGTAAACATATCATTACCGCAAAATATTGAGAATGAACGGTCTATGACAATTATTTCTTTTTCGGCCTTAGGCTTACCCTATGATGGGACAGAAATTATTTTGAAAGATCGTGAAAGTGGTGAGAAAAATCGTATATGGATATCTGTACAAACAGGGCGAATTAGGTGGGAAGAAGTGCACTGAAGGATTTATGTATGGTGACGCTTTAATATCAGCCGCTATAATCATGTTCATTTTACCGATTGTATTATCTATATTTTGGATGGCTACTCTTACGGTATATAAGGCGTATTATTGGGATCATATATTGCAAGATACCATAACGTATTTAGAAGTGGCTAAAGCTTCTTATTATAAGAATGGAACAATAGAAGCCGGTGTATATAATTCTCAATTTACAATGAGTCCTAGTGAAAAAATTATCTATAAAACACATATAAAGCCTGTAGTGATAGAAGGTGTATCTTTACAACGATTAACAGTAGATGCCATCGACAATCAATCTGTTGTCTATTCTCTATCAGTTGATTTGGAGGGGATACATTGAAGGGCGAGGATATAGAAACGGTAATTGGGAAGAATAAAGAATACAAGCAGAATCCCATAACAGATAGAAATAAAAATAAGAATAAAAATAGAAATGATCTGGGTTTTATTTTGTATTCTACGCTTATTAGTATGATGATTTCTATTATAGTTCTTACCTTATTGTTAGGCATCGTATTCTATGCAGTTATGTGGGATGCTAAATTACTTGATAGTGTAGCTATGATGGAGGATGGTCGATATACACGGCGTATGGTTGTGGCTCAAATGATATGGAATCCTGTGAAGGCTACTGTAGAAGATCATAATACAAGTTTATATATTCACGATACAAAGCGCATAACCTTAACTGTACAACGTCATGCACTCTATAGAAAATTAACAGATGGTAGCTTGCAACCTGTCAGTGGTAGTCGCATCGTGGGGATGACCGATAAACGAAATGTGGGCTATACCCAGGAATATCCTTTTAGTGTTGATACTAATGGGACCGTGTATTTACGTTGGTATATTAATAATCGTTTTGTTAATGATAGAAAATATACAAGTGGTTATGGAGGATTATCCATATATGAGGTCTCTATTGGACAGAGTGCTATTTATGATTGGTATACAAGTAAAGAGGAGACAGATTATGAACGTAGGAGCCCATAACGCGGGCTTTATTACATATATAGCGATACTTACGATGTCCTTTTTATTACTATTAGCTTTTATGGGGCTGCGTATAGGACAAATATGTGAAAGTAATGTGGTAGATGAATTGCATTTGGAAGAAGCTCATTACGCGGCACAAAGAGGTGCTCATTGGTTTGTGGGCTATTGTAAATTAGGAAATGTATGGGACTTTCAAAATAAACTTGTTGTGATAGATGATGAAAATGTAGAGATTACTATTGAAGCGGATAGCTCAACAGAAAATCCGCGTCATATTATGAGTTATGGAAAACTAAAGAATAGTGAAATCGTGAGTCGTGTACATATGTATGTGACTGTAGATAAAGAAAAACATATGCATGTTATAAAGGTAAAACCTTATTGAGGTGATTCTATGAAACGAAAAAAGAAAATACATTCTGGAGTATGTATAACTGATGAACATATTGTATGTGTTACAGCCCATATAGAAAATAAAACAATGGTCATTACTGATGCGTTAGAAATGAAGCGTACAGGACCTATTGATGAAGATGTTACAAAATTTATAGAAACTTATGATTTAGATGAAGGGGCCTATAGTATTGTTGCTAATATTGATACACAAATGCATGTGGCACCCTATGACCCTCACGATTTTGATATGAAGGAGTTTATAAAGTGGAATATAGAGGACTACTTTAGTTTTGAGGGTGATAGTTTCCAAATGGATGCTTGTCGCCGGGAATATCCACGACACAATTATCATATGTTTATGGTGGCTGTAGATCGACATTCTCTAGAACTTTTGAAGCAAGGTATACGAGATACGTATGCACCTGTTGATGTTATTGATTTTTGGCCTATTCCTATTTGTTATTGCTTGATGCGGCGCAGCGGTACTGTAACAGGTGTTGTAGAAGAAGGCGCCATGCATTTATGGCTTTGGTGGAATGATATATGCCTTCAAGAGTGTATTGTACCTATTACTGGTAGCGATGTAGCTGAAGCCATGGATAAGTTAGAAGTGAGATTACAAGACTTTGGTATAGATGAGATACAGGGGATTCGGATGTATGGGTTAGAATCTATAACAAATGAAGAACGGACAGATATGGAAGGTATAATTTCCATATATGGAGAAACTGAATATATTCCATTATTATTCTTAGGTCGTGGTCGTAATCGTTGCAAGCAAGGACAATTAGATTGGGACATGGCTATTGGCATGGCAGCAAGGGGGCTGAAATGGATTGGATTGGGCTGGTAAGAATAGATGTATTAATTTAATGACACGATCCTTACGATGGCATAGTTTATGGCATACCTATCGATACTTTCTTTACGGGATAAGTTTTATATACGTTATAGTAGGGTTTGTTACCCTATATAGTTGTTGGTCAAGTTATCGTAGCTATGAAAATCGAAAGATAGACTTTGTGCGATTGCAAGCAAATGCTCAGTATCAAGAAATACATCAACAATATGGTGAATTAATGGAAATAAGAAATAAAATAATAAAGAATAAAATCCTTAAGAATCAAACAGATATATTACCCAATACAATGGTCGTATATATTCTTGATGCCGCTATGGCAGAACATATTAGTTTACAGCATCTTAGCGTTAAGGAAGGCCGTATCAGTATGGATGGTATAGGCATGAGTGACGAAGTATGTCGTAAATTTATTGCTATTCTCCAACAAAAATTACTAGGGATTGAGTGTCATGGAACAGTTAAAGCAGATAAAGGTGTTTATACATTCCATATGGACGGATCTAAAAGAGAGCACAACGTATCAGGTCAAGAGAATATTAGTGAGCCTAGTGTTGTGGGCGATGCTCATTAGCCTTTCTATGTATGGGCATATCTATTTTGAAGAAAAAAATAATAGCTTAAAAAATCAACAAGAAAATTATATTATACAAATGAATGCTGAGTCAGATTATATAGAGTCTAATGAAGCAAAACTATTAGAATCTTTTACACGGAACAAGACATCTAATACGAGTTCTAATACAAATATTTTTGATTCCTTGCAAGGAGAACCATTAATGATTGTCAGTACTGATGAGCATGAAGGTATACTAGAATTAACAGTATTAGGTAGTACAGAGCGTATGATTAACTGGATAAATACTGTTGAAGAAAAGGATCCTTCACGCCGTATAGAAATAGAAGATATAGAACGTAAAGGTAATGTAGTTTATGTGCATTGTGCAATTAAATCGATTATAAAACCTTAATGAAAATCGGATGTACTGTATAGAGACAGATTATAGATTTTATGTCTATAGTCTGTCTTTGTTTTTGGACCATTTTATAGTACAATGAAGGATATGTAATGATAAGGGGCACATAATAGATGATAATAAAACGGAATATTATGCTCATCGGTTCTATGGGAAGTGGCAAAAGTCACTTTGGACGGAACCTTGCAGAACGCAAGGGTTGGCAATTTGTAGATACCGATCGTGTATTAGAAAGTCGTTTTGGGTTGCCCATTGCTGAGATTTTTAAAAAGATAGGAGAAAAAGCATTCCGCCGCGCCGAAATGGATGTACTAAAAAAGGTTTGCTTATACCATGAAGCAGTGATTTCTGTGGGTGGGAATTTTCCTATTGAACATCGCACCTTAAAGGTATTAAAAAAATATTCCTATATTATTGGTATCCGAGCTGCACAATTCCGTATTGTCAGTCGCGTGAATCGCCGTGTTGGGAAACGGCCTACCATGGACTATAGTAATGTGAATGCCTTTGTACATGCTATGATACAATCGTGGAAGCCCGTGTATAAGCAGTGCGATTTTGTACTAGATACAACAAATGGCCGGACCTATGATTTTATACAGCGTATTGAGGATGAATTAGATGCCTCAGATGTGCAATTTAAAGCAAGACGTCAACCCAATGATACAAACGATGTAGATGATAAAGAAGCATCTGAAGATATACAATTGAATAATCACCAAAGTAGGAAAAAAGAGATTTTTGAAACAGTATCAAAAAGAGCAATGTCTAATAAAATTCGTTATGATAAAAGGTATAAACAAAAGACTTCTAATCAAACGAATAAAGAACGTAAGGCACATAGTATATCCAAACAACGTACACCACAAGGGGGTAATGGATATGAGAAGAATCGCAATACTAACAAGCGGCGGAGACGCACCTGGAATGAACGCCGCCATAAGAGCGCTAACTAGAAAAGCTATACATGAAGGTTTTGAAGTATTTGGTATTGAACGTGGCTATTTAGGTATCATTGAGGAAAAGATATTTCCATTATCGAATCGAGACGTTGGTGGCATCATAACACAAGGTGGTACGATGCTGAAAACAGCACGTTTTCCAGAATTTCAAAATGAAGAGATTCAACGCAAAGCTTATAATATTTTGAAAGCTTATGACATTGACCATCTGGTTGTTATCGGTGGTGATGGCTCCATGCGTGGTGCTACAAGTTTATCTAAACTTGGTATGTCTACTATGACCATTCCATGTACGATAGATAATGACATGGGTGGTACACAATATACGATAGGCTATGATACGGCTCTTAATACGGTAGTTGATGCGGTTGGACGTATTCGTGATACATCAAATTCCCATGAACGTGTAGCTATTGTGGAGGTCATGGGGCGCAAAGCTGGACATATTGCATTAAAGGCAGGACTAGCTTGTGGGGCAGAAATAGTTTTGGTTCCGGAAAATCCAATGTCATTACATGCGGTTTGTCGTCATTTAAAGGAAACACAAATTCGTGGCAAAGAATATAGTGTCATCCTCGTTGCAGAAGGTGCCTATAACAGCGGTGAGGTGAAAGCTTTCATCAAGGAGCATACGGAATTTGATCCTAGCTTAACCGTGTTAGGATACTTACAACGTGGTGGTGGTCCATCGGCATTTGATGCTATTTTAGCGGCTCGTATGAGCGAAGCCTGCCTTAATCTATTAATGAGTGGTGTCGATAACCGATTAGTAGGTTATATAGATGGTCATATCCGCGCCCTATCTTATGAAGAGGCAGAACGTCTTGAATTTCCAATTGATGAAAAGGATTATAGACTATTATCAATATTGAGTAGTTAATGGCCCGTAAGGGCCATTTTTTATATATCATAATTTATTCATTAATGAAATTATATTGCGTAAAAGCAATTGGTGCTGTATAATTTAAAAATACTATATGTGTTGATATAGAATAAATGTCTTTTTAATATATCTTCATCTTAAAAAAAGGAGATCATAATGAAAGAGTTCTTACAAAAGCATCGTAAACGTATAGTAACAGGTGCTGTTGTTCTTTGTGTTCTTGGTGGCGGCACATATTACTACATGGATAGTCTAAATGCAAATCAAGCACAAACGTTATACACTACTGGCAAGGTTGAAAAGGGTGATGTAAAAACTAGTATCAGTGCCACAGGTACTATTAACCCTGTAAATTATGTAGATGTTTCTACAAATGTTGCTGGTAAACTTGAAAAAGTTTTAGTTAAAGAGAATGATCAAGTTACGGCCGGTCAAGTTATTGCTTATATTGATACACGTCAATTACAAGCATCTGTTGATGATGCTCGTGCAGCGTTAGCCAAAGCAGAACTTGATATGAATCGTTATAAATCCTTGGCGGCTCAAGATGCTATTGCACAACAAACATATGATGATTCTGTAACAACTTATGAACGTGCTAAATCTACTTATGAACGTGCGGCCGCAGATTTAAGTGATGCTACTATTACAGCTCCAATGTCTGGTACTGTTGTTGGTACACCGCTAAAAGCCGGTCAAACTATTAGTACTGGAATTTCCACACAAATGATCATTGCTACCATTGCAGATTTAAAAAATTTAGAGATTTATCTTACTGTAGACGAAACCGATATTGGCAATATTAAACAAGGTGCTAAGGTAGAGTTTACTGTAGATTCTAAGCCAGGTGAAACTTTCACAGGTTACGTTTCTGAAATTGCAAAAGGTACAAAGGGTAATATGGGCACTACAAGTACAAGTGTAGTGTACTATACGGTTAAAGTTCAAATTCCTGAAAATATTTCAGGTAATTTCTTACCATCTATGACAGCTCGTGCCACAATCTTTGGTGAAGATATTAAAAATACATTGGTAGTTCCTCTTACTGCTGTACGTACGGATAAACAAGGTGAGTATGTATATGTAATAAAAGATGGTCAACCAGTACGTACCGCTGTTTCTACGGGTGTAACTGGGGATACTAATGTTCAAATCTTAAAAGGTTTATCTGAAGGTGATGAAATTATCGTAAGCGGTGATGTGAATGCACCAAAGAATAATGTAGCTGGACCATTCTAAGGGTAGGTGCTTATGAACCAAACAGTAATTGACATACAAGGGATTACAAAAACCTATGTGAATGGCAAATTATCAGTACCTGTTCTGCATGGCATTGATTTAGTTGTCAATAAGGGTGAATTTGTATCCATTATGGGGCCATCTGGATCTGGTAAATCAACCTTTATGAATATTCTCGGATGTTTGGACCGACCTACAACTGGTTCTTATCGACTCAATGGAGACGAGGTTGCTACCTTATCTGATGATGAACTTGCGTATGTACGTAACAAACAGATCGGTTTTGTATTTCAAAGCTTTAATTTGTTGACAAAATTGACAGCCCTAGAAAATGTAGCGCTTCCTATGATTTATGCCGGTGTAAATAAAAAGATGCGCATTGAACGGGCCACTCAATTATTACAGTCTGTCGGCTTGGGCGAGCGTATGGACCATTTGCCATCCGAGTTGTCTGGTGGGCAACGTCAACGCGTGGCGATTGCTCGTGCATTGGCAAATAATCCTGCTATTATCATGGCTGATGAACCGACAGGGAATCTTGACTCCAAGTCAACCATTGACGTTATGAACATCTTTCGAGGCCTTCATGATGAAGGCCGTACGATTCTTCTAGTTACACATGAACCGGATATTGCTACGTACGCGAGTCGTAATGTAGTCTTGAAAGATGGGATAATCGTAGAGGATTCGATCAATTCTAATATGACTCCTATAAAGGAGGTGCCTAATGTATAAAGAAAGTTTTCTAATGGCATGGGCTTCCTTGATTGCTAATAAATTGCGCTCCCTTTTGACCATGTTAGGTATCATTATCGGTGTAGCAGCTGTTATTGCCTTGGTATCTATCGGTAATGGGGTGAAGCAAGATATTGAGGATTCTATTTCTAGCTTAGGCTCTAACTTGTTGGTAGTTCTGCCAGGGGCACCGCGGACGCCAGGTGCTAGATCTTCGCAGGGGTCCATGAAATCGTTGAAAATATCTGACTATGAAGCTATTGCTAAGTTAGAAGGTGTAAAAGCCGCCAGTCCTATGACAAATGGCTCTTATGTGGTGATTTATCAAAATAAAAACTGGACTACATCTGTTGCGGGGGTTAATTCTAACTTTCAGGACGTAAATAATTGGACTATGACATCTGGTCGATTTTTCTCCGATAAAAATGTTCAGAACCGAGAACGTGTAGCGGTTGTGGGACAAACGGTAGTAAAAAATTTGTTTGCTGATGAAGATCCTGTAGGCAAGGAAATCCGTGTTAAAAATATTCCATTCCGTGTCATTGGTGTTCTCAAAAGTAAAGGGAACGGAACCATGGGTAATGACCAAGACGATACGGTGTTAATTCCATATACAACATCAATGGAGCGCGTAGAGGGCATTGACTATCTTCGCAGGGTGTATGTTGTGGCTAAGGATGATGGGGGCATTGATCGTTTGCAGGCAGATATAGAGAATTTGTTGCGTGTTCGTCATAATATAAAAGATACAAATTTGGATGATTTTAATATTCAAAATATGAAATCTATTATGGAAACAGTGGCTCAGACGACGGGAACATTTACGTTATTCCTAGGGGCTGTAGCTGCGATTTCACTCGTTGTAGGTGGTATTGGTATTATGAACATCATGCTTGTATCTGTAACGGAACGGACTCGAGAAATTGGCGTGCGTAAAGCTTTGGGGGCTACGTATAGCGTAATTGTTACACAATTCTTAATAGAAGCTGTTGTAATCAGTTTGATGGGGGCTTTATTGGTATTGCTTTCGGTATAGGAGCCTCAAAAGTAATCGGAATGGTATCTGGAATGAGTACAATTGTATCTGTTCCAACAATCATAATGTCCTTTGCCTTTTCTATGGCTATTGGTTTGATTTTTGGTATATACCCAGCCCGTAAAGCGGCTAAGCTCAATCCAATCGATGCATTGCATTATGAATAGTTTTGAATTTATAAATGTGTTTTCTTAAGAACATACCATATAATTAGATAGAGTTATTCGCATATGGTGCGTTGCATGATACAATATGTATGATGTAACGCACCATTTTTATATGTTTGTATTGAATTTTTACATTTAACTATAAAGATTTTCATACAGGTAATGTAATAGACTTAGTATTCAGATTAGTTAATCTATGAGTATGTATATAGAATGGAGAACCTTATGGCTACAACATTGTTAGAATATTTCAACGAATTACGAGATCAAAACCCATTTTCTTGGGTAAAAGATTCTGCGATTACAGCAGTGGAACCAGGTCATGCGGAAATGACATTGCAAACAAATGAAACAGATTACTGCAATTTTAGAGGGGATTTGCATGGTGCCGTATGTATTGGCTTAGCAGATAGTGTGATGGGGACTGCTTGTTTTACATTGGGAAAATCTGTTAGCACCATTGATCTTAATGGTAACTATGTGAAAGCTGTTAAGGGCGGTGCTGTATTGCGTGGTGTAGCCAATGTAGAGCACAATGGTAAAACTACTATGGTTGCTACCGCTCGTATTTATAATGAATTAGGTGAACTTGTTCACTTGGCACGGGGTACATTTTTTGTACTAGAAGAGAAGCCATTACCTGATTTACCATGGCGTTTTATTGAAGAAGATAACCCTGATTTGGTATAATATAAGTTAGACTTTTACAAATAGGAGGATGCTTGAATGGAACAAGAATTACAACGTATTAAGGCAGAAGCCCTTGATGCCATCAAAGGCGCTGCTGATCAACAAGCGTTGCAAGATATACGTGTTAAATATTTAGGTAAAAAAGGCGAGGTAACGGCTTTATTAAAAGGTCTTGGTAAATTATCTCCAGAAGAACGTCCTAAAGCGGGGGCCCTTGTTAATGCTGTTCGTGAAGCGTTAGAGGCTGAAATTGATACGGTTAAAGCTCGTATGGAAACTGCAGAGTTAAATGCTCGTTTAGAAAAAGAGCGCATCGATATTACATTACCTGGCCGTGCACAAAAAGCTGGTCATATCCATCCATTAACAAAGGTTAATGAAATGATTGAGGACTTCTTCATGAAAATGGGGTATACCGTTGAAGAAGGTCCAGAAGTAGAGCAAGATTACTACAACTTTGAATGCTTAAACTTGCCTAAAGATCATCCTGCACGTGATATGCAAGATTCCTTCTATATTACAGAAAACTTCTTATTACGCACGCATACATCTCCAGTACAAGCTCGTACAATGCAACGTCATGAACCTAATAGCCCAATCCGTATGATTGCGCCTGGTAAGGTTTACCGTTGGGACTATGATGCGACTCATTCCCCTGTATTCCATCAAGTGGAAGGTCTCATCATCGATGAGCATATTACATTTGCTGACTTAAAAGGCACATTAGAGTCCTTCTTACGTCACATGTATGGTGATGACACAAAGGTACGTTTCCGTACAAGCTTCTTCCCATTCACAGAGCCATCTGCAGAGGTAGATATTTCTTGTGTAATGTGTGGTGGTGAAGGTTGCCGTGTATGTTCTCATACAGGCTGGCTTGAAATTTTGGGCTGCGGTATGGTTCATCCCGATGTATTACGTATTAATGGGTACGATCCTGAAAAGGTTAAAGGCTTCGCCTTTGGCATGGGCGTAGAACGTATTGCTATGCTTTTATATGGCATTAACGATTTACGTCTATTCTTTGAAGATGATGTACGATTCTTGGAACAATTTTAGGAGGAACTCATGAAAGCAAGTTTACAGTGGATGAACGAATACGTGCCTGTGGATATGAATCGTCCTGCTCAAGAATTGGCCGATGAATTAACACAAGCTGGTATTCCTGTAGAAGATGTCATTGCTATGGATAATGGCATTAAGAAAATTTATACTGGTAAAATCGTGGAGATTACAAAACATCCAGATGCAGATAAATTACAAGTATGCCAAGTTGAATGCCTTACAGAAGAAGGCGAACCTGTTACAAAACAAATCGTAACGGCTGCTACTAATGTTGCAGTAGGTCAAATCGTGCCTGTAGCGTATCATAAATCTCGCTTAGCAGATGGTACAGAAATTAAAAAAGGTAAATTGCGTGGCGTTGTTTCTGAAGGCATGTTCTGTTCCGTTGCAGAATTTGGTATCTCTAGCGACTTAGTATTGCCAGAAGAAGCTCAAGGAATTTACATTTTCCCTGAAGGAACACCAATTGGTCTTGATGTAAAAGATGTTTTAGGCTTAAATGATACAGTATATGAATTTGAACTCACCGCTAACAGAGCTGATTGCTTCTCAATGGTTGGTTTGTCCCGTGAATTTGGAGTCATGACAAATCAAAAAGCTTTATTCCCTGTTATTATGGTTAACGAGAATGGCGAATCCATTGAAGGCAAAGCATCTGTATCTATCGAAGCTGATGACCTTTGTACGCGTTTTACAGCTCGTGTAGTAACTGATGTTAAGGTTGAGCCATCCCCATTGTGGATGCAAAACCGTTTACGTAATAGCGGCATTCGTCCTATTAATAATGTAGTAGACGTAACAAATTATGTTATGTTAGAACTTGGTCAACCTATGCATGCCTATGATTATGATCATGTAAAAGGTCATAAATTAGTGGCGAGACGTGCTAAAAATGGTGAAGTGCTTGTTACACTTGATGGTTCTGAACGCGAATTGAATGACTCCATGCTTATCATTGCTGATGCTGAACGTCCAGTAGGTGTAGCAGGTATCATGGGTGGCTTTGATAGTGAAGTGACAAACGAAACGACCACAGTTATGTTTGAAGCTGCTGTATTTAATGGTCCATCTATTCGACGCACTGCTAAAGCTCTTGGCATGCGCTCTGAAGCATCTGGCCGTTTTGAACGTGGTGTAAATCATAAATACACCGCCTATGCTATCGACAGAGCGGCGCAATTATTGCAACAAATTTGCCCTACTTGTAAAGTTGATGTAGGCGTTATCGATGTATATAAAAATCCTGTAGAACAACATACAGTTACTTTCACAGCAGCACAAATCAATGATTACTTGGGTACAAACATTGAAAAAGACGAAATGGTTCGTATTTTGACAGCCCTTGAGTTCGTTGTAACCGAAGAGGGCGACAAGTTGTCTGCCCTTGTTCCAACATGGCGCGGTGATGTAACCGTGATGCCTGATATCGCTGAAGAAATAGCTCGTATTTACAACTACGATAATATTGCGCCTACAATTCCGGTAGCCGTATTGTCCTCTGGTGGTATGACACCTAAAAAAGCGCTTACTAAAGAGGTAACTCATGCATTAGCTAAATTGGGTATGACTCAAATCATTACCTTTAGCTTCATGCATAAAGATGGCCTTACTAATATGATGCTTTCTGAAGGGGATAGTCGTTATATAGCCATTCCAATCTTAAACCCTATTTCTGAAGAATTCCCTTATATGCGTACAACATTGGTGCCGGCTGTTATCGAAGCAGCAAAACGCAATATTGCACAACAAAATAAGGATCTTTGGTTATTTGAAACAGCTAATGTGTATGAACCAAAAGATTTACCTTTAACAGAAGTACCTCATGAACGCCCTATGGCTTGTGGTATATTGATGGGCAAGGCAAACCAAGCTGGTTGGAATCAAGCAGAACGCACTACAGATTTCTATGATGTAAAAGGTATTGTAGATGCGTTGTTAGCTGAGCTAGGCATTACAAGCTATGAAATTAATCGTGGCACTGAGCCATACTTCCACCCAGGTGTAAGCGCACAATACGTAGTCGATGGTAAAATGATTGCTCAATATGGTGAATTACATCCACAAGTGAGCAAAAACTTTGATTTACCTGGCAAAGTATATATGTTTGAAATCGATTTAGAAGCCGTATTATCCTTAACGATTCCACCGTTCCGTTATACATCCTTCAGTAAATTCCCAGGCACTAGCCGTGACCTTGCCATCGTTGCACCTGTGTCCGTATCTAGTGGTGAAATTTTATCCATCATTAAAGAACATGGTGGAGAATATTTAGAAAGTGCGTCTATCTTTGATGTTTATGAAGGTGAACATATCGAAGCAGGTTACCGCAGTCTCGCATACAACTTACAATTCCGCTCTATGGAAGGTACGTTGAATGATGAGGATATTGACGGTAATATTCAAGCTATTATTGATGCATTAGCAGAAATTAACTGCAAATTACGTTAATTTTAAGCAGTATATTGAAAGGGTTTACCATATGGTAAACCCTTTTAGTACTATAGTTATGCCTTTAGTTAGGTAGAAAGGACTGTCCATGGAATTATTGGCTCCTGCCGGTACGATGGAAAACTTTATAGCCGCTTTAGAATCTGGAGCAGATGCCATTTATCTTGGTGGCAAAGGTTTTAATGCCCGAGCTCATGCAGCAAACTTTGGAATTGAGGAATTAACCGAGGCTATTCGCTTGGCCCATATTCTAGATGTGTCTGTATATGTAACGGTAAATATCCTCATAGGTGACTCCGAATTATCTGCTCTTGAGGCATATTTAAAGGACTTAGAGCGCATCGGCGTGGATGCTATCATCGTTCAAGATTTAGCAGTGGCTAAATTGGCGCAGCGAGTGGCTCCTAAATTACACTTACATGGCAGTACACAAATGACTGCAGCTACGCTCGATGCGGTTCGTTTTTATGAAAGTCTCGGTTTTACACGTGTCGTTTTAGCTCGTGAATTGAGCCTCGCTGAAATTGAACATATTTGCAAGAACTGTACAGCTGAAATCGAAGTCTTTGTACACGGTGCGTTGTGTGTATGTTATTCTGGTCAATGCTTAATGAGTTCTTTCATCGGTGGTCGCAGTGGTAACCGTGGTGCTTGTGCACAGCCTTGTCGGTTGCCTTATGAGCTATTGGATTCTTTAGGTACTAGCTTGTTGCCAAAACACGAAGCCTATCTATTAAGTCCAAAGGATCTTAACTATAGTGAATATATGAATGAACTTGTGGCGGCCGGTGTTACGTCCTTTAAGGTAGAAGGGCGTATGAAAAAGGTTTCCTACGTGCGTCAAGTTATTGGAACCTATCGTCATATTTTAGATACGGCTCATATAGATTCTACTGATGCCGATGCATTAGCTTCTGGATTTAATCGTGGATTTTCTACGGATTATTTAACAGACCATGTAGGAAAATCAATGATGACCGTGGTGGCCCCAAATAATCAAGGGAAATTGATTGGCAAAGCAGAGGTCAAAAAGGGTCAAGTTCATTTATTCCTAACAGAACCAATTGAAAAAGGATCACTCTTAAAGGTCATGCAACGTTCTGGTAGTATTACGTACTATCAAATCGATCAGAACTGGTCTCTAGTGGATGAAAAGCATATTGTAGGTAAACCGGATGAAGGCTTTGCTGCGGGGCAAGTATTCCTTACATCAGGCCCTAAAGCTCAAAAGCAACGGGGACTACAAGATTTTACTGCTAAATTAGAGGTACATGGTTATCTATCTATTAATAATGAACGAGAAATACCTTGTACAGAACTAACCTTTGTATTGAATGATGGTCGTACTGTGACAGTATCTAACGAGTTTGAACCTGTTTATGCTAACAATAAACCGACTACATTAGAGAAGGTTAGAGATCAAGTAGGTAGATTAGGGAATACATTCTTCACACTAGGCTCTATGGCTATTCCTGATGGACCGTATATGTGGCCTGCTAGTGTTTTAAATGCATTGCGTCGCGATGCTGTGGAGGCGCTAGAAAACTTGTTGATTAAAGACCATGAAACAGCTTGGGCAGAACGTGCTGTAGAACCCCGAAATATGTCATCGTTAGTAGCTAAAAGTAAGGTTCAATACACAGAGCCTATGGTGAGTGCTCGCGTTGATGAACTTGATGGTGTAAAAGCAGCGATCGAAGGGGGCGCTAAGAAGATTATCTTCGGTGGTGACCGTTTGCAACGTAAGCCTTATAAAATTAGCATCTACGAGCAGGTAGCCAAACTTTGTAAAGAGCATAATGTGCTTTGTGTATTTGCTACGCCTCGCGTCGTTAAAGATGATGAGGTAGACGCGTACATGAATACGCTTAAGGCCATAGTTGAGTCTAAACCAGATAGCATTTCTATTCATATGCCACAAGCTCTATTATGGCTTCGTGAGTTAGGGTATTCAGGTGCTATTGAAGCTGATACAGGTCTTAACATATTCAATGGCTCTGCACTACAAGTATGGCAAGCTTTTAATATGAGTAGTATAGCTCCATCCTTAGAGTTGACCTTGGCACAATTAGTAAACTTACAAAAATCTGCTCATTTGCCATTAGAGGTAATGGTACACGGTTATACAGAAATGATGATTTCTGAGTATTGTGCCATCGCTAGTTTTGTGGGCACTGGCAAAAAGGAAAACTGTCCTATGCCATGTGTAACAGAGGACTATGCATTGAAGGACCGTAAAGGGGAAGTGTTCCCATTGCGTACCGATCCTTATTGCCGCATGCATATCATGAATAGTCATGAAATGGATATGCGTGCTTACGTGCCCGAGTTACATCGTAAAGGTCTACATATCTTGCGCATCGATGGGCGTCATATGGATCCACATCGATTGCGTAACATTGTAGTAGATTATGTATCTATTCAAAATGGAACAAAAGAGGCTCCTCCTAAGAGCGTAGGCAAGGATGATACGCCTATTACAAGGGGCCACTATTTTAGAGGTATTTTATAAAAGAGGTAGTACATTGTTTAACGAAGATGTATTAGACTTTCACCATATAAAAGAACAATTACAACAACATTGTAGTTCTACCATCGCTAAAGAATTAGCGATGCACATTGAACCGATGACAGATGCCAAGACCATTCAAGAAAACCTTAATGAGACGGCAGAAGCCATGCGTTCTTTGCAAACAGAGGTAGAACAGCCGTTAGGCGGTACACGCGATATTCGTGAATCTTGCAAGAAGAGTCGCAAAGACTTTGTTCTTACACGTGAAGCCTTGTGGGACATTTATTTGACCATTGGTGCTTATAAGCGCATGACAAAGTTCTTTAGAACGAAATATATGGATTATCCATTGCTATCCCTATGGGTACAGGATATGCCGAATACAGATCGCATTGAAAACCGTTTTAAACGCGTCTTTGATGAAAAGGGGGAATTGCTTGATACAGCGTCTCCTAAATTGGCGAGCCTTAGAAATACGATTATCAAGACTCGTGAAAAGATTAAAAATGATATTCAAGCTATCCTGCATGATAAAGATAATCAAAAGTATTTCCAAGAAACCATCATTACGCAGCGTAATAATCGTTACGTAATTCCTGTAAAACAAGAGTATCGCCAATACTTTGATGGCCTTATTCACGACCGTTCTGCAACGGGTCAAACACTTTACATTGAACCGATGCGTTTGGTGAATCTAAATAATGAATTACAAGAGGCTTTGATTGGTGAAGAGCAAGAGGTCTTGCGTATTTACCGCGAGTTATCGGCTCTTGTCAAACAACATAGCAATGATTTGATGGATGCTTGTGAAAAGGTATCCCATATCGAATTTGTATATGGTAAGGCAAGTCTTGCTATTTCTTATAAAGGTGTACCAGCTATCTTGAGTACTGACAGAACTGTTAGTCTCATGAGAGCTCGTCATCCATTAATTCCAACAAATATGGTAGTGCCTACGAATATTCAATTAGGTACATCATATCGTATCCTATTAATCACAGGCTCTAACACAGGTGGTAAAACAGTATCCCTTAAAACATTAGGCCTGTTGAGCTTGATGAATCAATGTGGTCTATTTATCCCTGCCGATCACGGATCTATGTTACCAGTATTCCATAATATCTTTGCCGACATTGGAGACGAGCAAAGTATTGAGGCCAGCCTTAGTACGTTCTCTGCTCATATGACACAAGTTATTTCCATCATCAAACATTGTGGTCCTAACGACTTAGTTTTACTGGATGAACTTGGGTCTGGTACTGATCCAGAAGAAGGTAGTGCCTTAGCTGTATCTATTCTTGAATTCTTCCGTAAAAAAGGTGCCCTTATGATGGTGAGTACCCATTATAATGAGCTTAAAAATTATGCATACCATACAGAAGGTATTGAAAATGGCCACGTAGAGTTTGATGAGCGTACCTTAAAACCTACATATCGACTCCATATCGGCGTAGCCGGCAGTAGCCATGCTTTAAGCATAGCTGCACGTTTAGGCTTACCAAAAGACATTGTAGAACGCGCAACAGAGTATAAATCTCAATTTGGTAGTCATGAAATGGAAGAAGTTCTTTCCGACTTAAACGAACAACTCCGTAAAGCCTCTGAACGTGAAAGAGCGTTAAAGAAAGAACTTGATGAAACACGTCGTATGCGTGGCCAACTAGAGAAGGAAAAGAAACAGTTTAATGAAAAACGTAAACAAATCTTAGCCAAAGCTCAGGCCGATGCAGAATCCATGAAACGTAGTTTACGCGTTGAAGGGGAAGCGATTATCAAGCAATTGAAAGCGCAATTCTCTGAAACAAATAAGGATAAGCGTCAATCGGCTATTAATGCAGCACGTAAGAGGATTTCTAGTGTTCATGTACCAGAAGCTCCAGTGGATGATGATCGTAAGTCGTTAACCGCAGATGCTATTAAGGTTGGCCAAGCTGTTTATGTTACGTCCTTGCGTTCGTTGGGTACTGTGTTATCTATCAATGGTAACCGTGTAAATGTTGATATTAATGGACTAACAGCTACCGTTAAGGTTAGTGAATTACAATCAACTACACGTGAAGAAGGCAATAAACTAGCACGTGAACAAAAAGAAGCCATGCCTAAAACAAGAAAACGTATGGGTGGCTCCGCCGTACAACGTCAAAAAGAGGTTCGTACTGAAATCAACATTCTTGGCCAAACAGTAGATGAAGCGACCGTTTCTGTAGGTAGATTTATTGACCAAGCTTTGCTTGGTGGTGTTAATCAAGTGCGTATTATTCATGGTAAGGGTACAGGTGTATTACGTGAAGGCGTTCACCAATATTTACGTACCTTGCCTCATGTAGCGCACTTTGAAACAGCCGGTTATGATGAAGGTGGTGCAGGGGCTACGAATGTAGTTCTTAAATAAAAATATAATTTTCAAAATATTGTATATGGAAATAAAAAGGTAGTAAGCTCCTAGGGCTTGCTACCTTTTTGTATAGATAATATTTGGATAGTAAATATGTATAAAAGAAAGGGCGGAACACTGAGTTCCGCCCTTTTAGAAACTACTGTTGAATTAGCGTTCCTTTTTGGACTTTTTATTTTTCGATGAATTTGATTTTTGTTCTGTAACCTCTTCTTTTTGAGGCTTGTCATTACTTTTTATCTTTTCATCTGTTGTTTTGCCTGTATCGTCTTTCTTATCTGCTTTTTCGTCCTTTTTATCTTCTTTTTTAGGTTGTGCCTTTGCAGGATTGACGTAACCTTCAGAGATTGCTGATTGTGCGCTAGCTGGGACAGGGAAGTCAGAGGCTGGAGTATTGGCAAGAGCATTGGACATGAATTGCCCCCACATAACAGCAGGTGTGCTACCACCTGTAATACCGTGTAATGTTTCGGTGCCGTAGTCATCACCAATCCAAACGGCAGCTACTAAATCTGGAGTGTAACCTATGAACCAAGCATCTTTGGAATCATCAGTAGTACCTGTTTTACCTGCTGCAGGACGACCGATGGCTGCATTACCGCCAGTACCGCCATTTATAACAGATTCTAGCATATTAGTCATGATGGCCGCATCTTTTTCATCAATAACACGTTTTTCTTGGATAGAGTTTTCTTCTACAACTTGGCCGTTGCGATCTACAATTTTAAGGATAGCTGTAGGTTGAACCTTGATACCGCCATTAGCAAGTACACCGTAAGCCTGTACCATATCAAGAGGTGTAACACCATGAGTTAAACCGCCAAGTGCTGTCGATAAGTTGTAATCTTGATCAGTTAGAGTAGAGATACCCATTTCTTTAGCAAGATTAATAACTTTAGTCATACCTACTTCATCGGCAACTTTTACAGCTGCTACGTTGCGAGAATGTTGTAATGCGTAGCGGTATGTAATATTACCTTCGTAGTCGTTTTCATAGTTTTTAGGACTCCAATTACCGAAAGTAACAGGACTATCATCAACTATAGAACCAGGAGTTTTACCTGATTGAATAGCCGCTAAGTAAACGAAAGGTTTCATAGTGGAACCAGGTTGACGTTCTGCTTGTGTAGCGCGGTTGAAAGCGTCATCACCGCGTCCACCGACCATGGCTACAATGTAACCATTGTGAGGGTTCATAGCTACTATAGCACCTTGTGGTTGAGATAATCCATTTTTATCAGTGTAGTAATTAGGCAAGTTTTGCATTGCTGCAACTGCAGCATTTTGTGCATCCATATCGAGAGTAGTATAGATTTTTAATCCATCTTTATAGATGGCATCATCGCCGTACTTTTCAGAAATTTGAGAAATAACATAGTTAATGAAGTAAGATGCATTAGATTTCTCATGAGCTTGTTCTTGTTTAGCTATCAAACCTAAATCTGCTTGGCGAGCTTCGTCAGCTTGCTCTTGTGTAATATAACCATATTTTACCATTTGGCCCAATACGACGGCTTGACGTTTTTTACTAGCCTCCAAATCATTAAATGGGGAGTAATAGTTAGGGCTTTGTGGTAAACCAGCAATAAGTGCCGCTTGTGCAAGTGTTAACTCACTAGCATCCTTACCAAAATATACATGAGATGCAGATTGTACACCGTAAGCACCTTGACCAAAGTAGATTTGGTTCATATACATTTCAAGGATTTCATCCTTGGTGTAATGTTGTTCAATTTTAAGGGCTAATAAAGCTTCGGAAATTTTACGTTTTAATGTTCTATCTTGAGATAAGAATGCATTACGAGCTAACTGTTGAGTAATTGTGGAACCACCTTCAGATACGCCGCTATGGACAATGTTTACCCATACGGCACGTAAAATACCAATTGGGTCAATACCATGATGCGTATAGAACCGAGAATCTTCGGTAGCTACAAAGGCATTCTGTAAATCTTTTGGTACATCCTTTAGAGGTACTGGTAATCTATTTTCTGTGGAGTGAACCGTAGTAATGAGATTGCCGTGCACGTCATAAATCTGAGACGATGCAGAAGGACGTACATTGGATACATCCGGTAGATTTGATAATGTGGCACTTATGAAACCACAGCCACCACCGGCTACGATGAGTATAAAGAGAAGTGTACAAATCCAAAATAGACGCTTAGGATTTGTTTTCTTCGGTGTAGAACCATTACCATTTGAGCGGCGATTGGCTCTCGTATTTGAGTTACTACTCATAGAGTCACCTCTTTTTTCTTTTAGTAAATATAACGTAAATTCTATTACGCAGTTATAAATATTATATCATAAATGGTTTAAATCCAATACTATATATAATTGTGAAAGTTTTTAGATAATGGTATACTTAAACAATAGTATTTCTAGGAGGATTATCATGATTAGTGCTCAAGAACAAGTGCGCCAAATTAAACATGGTGTAGCGGATTTAATTAACGAACAAGATCTTGTAAAAAAAATAGAGAAATCCATTAAGGAAAATAAACCACTAGTTGTAAAACTAGGTTTGGATCCAACGGCTCCAGATATTCATTTGGGACATACTGTTCCTCTTCGCAAGCTGCGTTTATTCCAAGAATTTGGTCATCAAGTAGTGATCGTCATCGGTGGCTTCACTGCTCGTATTGGTGATCCTACTGGTAAAAGTGTTACTCGTCCACCATTAACAAAAGAAGAAGTATTGAAAAATGCTGAAACTTATAAGACACAAATCTTCAAGGTATTAGACCCAGAAAAAACAATCGTTCGTGACAATAGCGAATGGTTAGAATCTATGAACTTTGCTGACGTACTTCGTTTGGCTAGCTCCTATACAGTTGCACGTATGATGGAACGCGATGATTTCAGCAAACGCTTTAAAGAAGGTCGTCCTATTGGCGTGCATGAGTTCATGTACCCATTGATGCAAGGTCACGATTCTGTTGCATTACATGCAGACGTTGAATTTGGTGGCACAGACCAAACATTCAACCTGTTGATGGGGCGTCATTTACAAGAGTTAGAAGGTCAAGAGCCACAAGTTGTTATTACAATGCCATTGCTTGAAGGACTTGACGGCATTCAAAAAATGAGTAAATCTTTGGGCAATTACATCGGTATTGATGAAGAACCTAAAGAAATGTATGGTAAAGCAATGTCCATTCCTGATGAATTGATGATGCGTTATTTCATGCTCGTTACAGATATGTCTATTGAAGAGCAAGAGGACATGACAAAACGTCTAGAATCCGGAGAGTTACATCCACGTGATGCCAAAATGCAATTGGCTCGTACCATTGTTCGCTTGTACCATGGTGAAGAAGCTGCTCTCGAAGCAGAAGAAGAATTTAAACGCGTGTTCCAACAACGCGCCATGCCTACAGATGTTCCTGAATACGCTATGGATGCACCAACAGAACCAATCTTTGTACCACAATTCTGTACAGATGCTGGTTTAACCGCATCCAATGGTGAAGCACGTCGATCCATTAAAGCAGGTGCTTTCAAAGTAAACGGTGAAAAATATACGGAAGAAAACCTTAAGCTAGAAGATGGCATGATTGTTCAAGTTGGGAAACGTAAATTTGTAAAAATTAAATTTAACTAATATAAAACTGTGATGAGGTTTAGATTTCCCATCACAGTTTTTTCTGTCTATTTTGTCTATAAGATTATCTATCTACTGAATCTGTTGTTTGTGAAGTAAGAAATTGACTTATAAGTTAATGTATAATGAATATAAACAATAAATATAAAATACAAATTTGATACATAAAAGACTTGAATAGATATTATATAAATTTACTATAACTTGTAAGAGGATTATATATGGACAAAGAACTAAGCAACTTTTTAGAACAACGAGAACATACTGTTCTTACAGATATTGATGTTATCACGGCGGCAGTAGCCGTGCCTCTATTAGAAATCGATGGAGAAGATCATGTGGTGTTTACTGTGCGTAGTAATACATTGCGACGTCAACCCGGTGAAATCAGTTTCCCTGGTGGGCACTGTGAACCTAATGATAAAAGTGGTGCTCATACAGCCATGCGTGAATGCTTTGAGGAACTTGGTATAGACTTAGATCAAATTGAACTACTAGGAAATTTAGACTGTTTAGTATCTGCTATTGGTGTAAAACTATATGCGGTCGTCGTGCGCCTACATACAAGTGATTTAAAACCAAATTCCGATGAAGTAGGCGAGGTATTTACAGTTCCCTTACAATATCTATTAGATATGGAACCGACCGTAGGTCACCTAGACATTGGAACTAAGCCGTTAAAAGATTTTCCATTCCATCTATTAGAAGGATATAATATCGACTGGAAAATTAGACAAAACTATTCCGTCTATTTCTATCCTTATAAACAATACACCATATGGGGATTAACAGGACGAGTGTTGAAGAATTTTTTAGATATATATAGGGAAGTTCATTTACATAATAATGCCTATAAAAATTGACAGATTGTAAATTAAGGTATACTATTTATGTGTAAAAGGTTTAATGTGTTGCACTAATTAATCTAGGAGGTTCTCACATGAATCGCGAAACAGCATACGTACTTTGGTTTGATGAATTACAACGTGAAGATGTTAATTTAGTAGGTGGCAAGTCTTCTTCATTAGGGGAATTGACATCCTCCACTAATGTACCTGTACCTTATGGCTTTGCAACAACTGCTCATGGTTATCGTGAGTTTATGAAAGCTACAGGTTTGGAAGATAAAATCCGGGCTGAACTTGATGCTTTAGATGATGTAGAAAATTCTGCATTATTGCGCGAAGTGTGTGCTAAGATTCGCCGCATGATTTGTCAGGAAGAAATGCCAAAAGACTTGGCAGATGCTATCCGTCATGCTTATGAAGAACTTGGTAAAAAAGTGAACGAAGAAAATCCATTTGTGGCTGTTCGTTCTAGTGCAACAGCAGAAGATTTGCCAGATGCAAGTTTCGCAGGTCAACAAGATACGTATTTAAATGTACGCGGTGCGGACGTAATTATCGAAAAAGTAAAAGAATGCTACGCATCTACATTCACAGATCGTGCCACATATTACCGTGTAAAACAAGGCTTTGATCATATGACAGTAGCATTGAGTGCTGCGGTTCAAATGATGGTGTTTTCTAAAGCAGCTGGCGTAATGTTTACTGTTGATCTTGTAACAGGCAATGATAACAATATTCTTATTGAAGGCTCTTGGGGTCTTGGTGAATATGTTGTACAAGGTACGGTTACACCAGATAATTTCCGTGTGGATAAAGAAAAGATGGAAATTACGGACCGTATGATTAATGATAAACATGTCCGCCTTGTTCGTAAAGCCGATGGTGACTGTGTTGAAGAAGTGGTTCCAGCTGACGAAGCAAAACAACAAGTTATTACAGATGCTCAAGTTTTGGAACTTGCAGAATATGCAAAAGCAATTGAAAAACATTATGGTTGCTACATGGATATGGAATGGGGCGTAGATGAACGCAATGACAAGATTTGGATCTTGCAAGCTCGTCCAGAAACAGTTTGGTCCCGCAAAGAAAAATCAGAAACATCCGAAAAAACTAGCACATTAGATGCAGGTAATCGCGATATTATTGTAAAAGGTTTGCCAGCATCCCCTGGTAATGCAGCAGGTAAAGCTCACGTTATCATCAATCCTGAGGATATCGATGAGTTCAAAGAAGGCGAAATTCTTGTTACAGCTATGACAGCTCCTGACTGGGTGCCAGCCATGAAAAAGGCAAAAGCAATTGTTACTGACGCTGGTGGTATGACTTGTCATGCGTCTATCGTTAGCCGTGAGCTTGGTATTCCTTGTATCGTAGGTACTAAGAGCCGTAGTCATGAAGCGACTACCTTTATTAAAGATGGTCAAATGATTACCGTTGATGCTACAAATGGTATCGTATATGATGGCGTATTAGAAGATATCGTTAAAAAGCCTGAAGCTCAAGTTTCTACAGGGGCAGCAGCTGAATATGTACCTGTAACAGGCACTAAGATTTATATGAACTTAGGTGATCCTGATTTGGCCCAAAAATATGGTGTACTACCATGTGATGGCATCGGTCTCATGCGTGAAGAGTTCATTTGGACAACCTTTATTCATGAACATCCATTGCACCTTATCGAAACAGGGCGCAGTGACTTTGCTGTAAATACATTGGCGGAAGGTATGCGTAAAGTATGCCAAGCATTAGCTCCTCGACAAGTAGTAGTTCGTTTGAGCGACTTCAAATCTAGTGAATACCGTGACCTTAAAGGTGGCGATAAATATGAACCACATGAATCCAGTGCATTACTTGGCTGGCGTGGCGCATCTCGCTACTATGATCCTAAGTACACACCTGCTTTCAAATTAGAATTAGAAGCAATCAAAAAAGTACGTAACGAATTTGGTTTCAAAAATCTACAAGTTATGATTCCATTCTGCCGTACTGTGGAAGAAGCTGAATTAGTAACTAACTTAATGGCTCAAGAAGGTCTTGCACGCAGCAAAGACTTTAAAGTATGGCTCATGGCTGAGATCCCATCCAATATTATCTTAGCTGATCAATTTAATAAATACGTAGATGGTTATTCTATCGGTTCTAACGATTTGACTATGCTTGTACTCGGTTGTGACCGCGATAACGAAACAGTTCAACATATCTATGATGAACGTAATTTAGCAGTTCGCAGAGCAATTCGTCACCTTATTGAGGTGGCCCATAAAGATGGTAAAACTGTATCTATCTGTGGCCAAGCGCCAAGCGTATACCCTGAACTTTGCGAATTCCTTGTGAAGAGCGGTATCGACTCCATTTCTGTTAACCCAGATGCAGTGGTTAATACTAAGAAAATGGTGGCTCAAATCGAACAACGAATTATGCTCGATGCTATGACTGGTCGTGGTCGTCAAGAATCTGACGAACTAATTTGGTAATAATATAGTTATAGTGAAAGAGGAGGCCTGTGGGTCTCCTCTTTTTCTGAATGGTAACTTAGGATATAATACAAACAGAGATGAAAGGGGGTTACCGTGTGAAACTGTCGAAACGACAAGAACAAATTGCTCAAATCGTTCGTGAAGAAGGTCCTGTAACAGGTAGTGCTATTGCTGAACATTTAGAAGTCACAAGATCTGCGTTGCGCTCAGATTTATCTGTATTGACCATGTTAGGTGTGTTAGATGCACGTCCAAACGTAGGCTATTACTATGTAGGACTTTCAAAAGAAACACAAACGGCTGAGCGATTAAAGTCATTTCTGGTAAGTGATGTATTATCTCAAGCAGTTGTGGTCAATGGGGATACGAGTTTGTATGATACAATTGTCACATTATTTACAGAGGATGTAGGTACCATATTAGTGTGTGATGGTTCATACCTAGTAGGTGTGGTATCTAGAAAAGATTTACTACGCGCCTCTATGGGACAAACAGATTCGCATACCATGCCTATATCTATGATTATGACCCCTGTAAGCAAGGTTATAGCGGTGGAGCCTACCGATACTTTGGTAGAGGCTGCACAGAAAATGATAGATTATGAAGTAGATTGTTTACCTGTCGTCGTTCGTGAGGATATAGGTAACAAGAAACGTTTAAAGGTTGTGGGCCGTGTATCAAAAACGACGGTAGCAAAAGTATTTTTAGAATGTAGCATACACTGAGGTTGATAGAATGGCAGAAAAAATTATTTATGCAATATCGGATTCCCTGGGGGAAACTGCTGAGGCTGTAGCGAGAGCTACGGCGAGTCAATATGATAAGGAGCAAATTGAAATTGTCCGTGTTCCTTATATTGATAGTGAAAGCCAAATTGATGAGGTCATAGACGACGCAAAACGTGGGAATCATGTTATTTGCCATACCATTGTGTCTGCGTCTTTACGTAAGTATTTGCATGAGAAGGTGGCTGAATATAATATTCCGGCTGTGGATATCATGGGGCCTGTTCTCGATGCAGTTGGTACTATCGCGACTACTAAACCGCGTATGACAGCAGGTATGGTTCATAAGCTCGACCAAGAGTATTTTAAAAAGGTTGAAGCTATTGAGTTTGCCGTGAAATATGACGATGGTAAAAATCCATCTGGTTTTGAAAAGGCCGACATAGTTATTATTGGTGTATCTAGAACTAGTAAGACACCATTGTCCATGTTCTTGGCGTACAAAAAGATTAAAGCCGCAAATTTGCCACTAGTGCCAGAGGTACCGTTGCCAGAGGAATTATTCAAAATTCCGGCAAAAAAAATCGTGGGCCTTATTATAGATCCATACAAATTAAATAATATTCGTAGTGAACGTTTACGCGCTATTGGTCTTGAAGACGAAGCAAATTATGCATCTATTGAGCGTATTCAATCTGAATTGGATTATGCAAAGGCTATTATGCGTCGTTTGCACTGCCAAGTGTTAGATGTTTCTAATAAATCCATTGAAGAAACAGCTTCTCTTGTCATGCAATTGATTGATAAAAATCGCGCGTCGGAGGGTAAATGAATATACGTGAACAAATAGAGGAGAGGGAGGTTTTGTTTCTGTCTCCCTATGCTGCTAAAAGCCGCGATGCAATCCGTGATATAGAAGAAAAGCCTGATCCACTTAGAACCGCGTTTCAACGCGATCGGGATCGCATCATTCATAGTAAATGTTTTAGACGGTTAAAGCATAAGACACAGGTATATATTGCGCCAGGTGACCATTATCGGACACGCATGACTCATACCCTTGAGGTAGGTCAAATCGGTCGTACTGTGGCTCGTGCATTACGTTTAAATGAAGACCTTGTGGAAGCTATTGCCATGGGTCATGATGTGGGACATACACCATTTGGTCATGTAGGTGAATATGCATTGCGAGATATGGTGGGGCACTTTAATCATAATGAGCAAAGTTTACGCATGGTTGAGGTATTAGAAAGACATGGTGATCATCAAGGACTCAATTTAACCACCGCTGTTCGAGATGGCATCGTAGGTCACACAGGAGCTACAATTCCTGTGACCTTGGAAGGTCAAATTATTCGTATTGTAGACCGTATTGCGTATTTGTGCCATGATTTTGATGATGCACAGCGAGCAGGTATGTTGACGGCAGAGGCGTTGCCTTTTGAAGTGCGCGAACATTTTGGTATGACTCCATCCAGTATGATTACTGCAATGGTAGAGGATATGGTACGGGAATCCTTGGATAAGCCAGCTATATCTATGTCTGCTGATGTGGAAATGACGATGAATCTATTCCGTCAATTTATGTTTAAACATGTATATTTGGCACCAGCTTTAATTCCGGATCGCAAAAAGGCATCCCATGTGGTGAAAAATCTATTTACTCACTTCATGGAACACCCTGATGATATGGAAGGCTGTGAAACAGGTAAAGCGTTTTACTCTACACGTGATGTAGTTGATTATGTAGCAGGCTTAACAGATCAATATGCTATTAAGTTATTTAAGCAATATTATATTCCAAATATTACATTATAAATAACAAAAAAAGCAGTTAGTTCAAAATGAACTAACTGCTTTTTTGGGGCTCTAGAACCCCAAAGAGTACATGTACTTTTTATTTTACGCGCGTGTAACTTTATTAGAACGAAGGCAGCGAGTGCATACGTTTACTTTTTTTGTAGCACCGTCTACAACCGCCCGTACTCTTTGAATGTTCGGTTTCCAAGTTTTTCTTGTGCGAATGTGAGAATGACTCACGTTCATACCGCTAGATGTGGATTTACCACATACTTCGCAAAGGTTTGCCATAGTTTCCACCTCCAAGCTTAATCTATAACATAACAAAAGTATATTATCATAAAGAATAGCTTAAAGCAAGTATTTTTGTCGTACATATTGCTCTTTTTATGAAATATACTACAATATAAGGTATACTATATATCATATTCTAAGATATAAATGGACTTTTACACAAGGATATACAAAAATTGGATATATCTCATGTGTTTATCGTATATTTAAAGGAGTTCTTATGGATGAACGATTGACGACTATAAAGGGAATTGGTCCTGGTCGTGAGAAACAATTGCATAAATTGGGAATTACCAATGTTACATCCTTATTGACTTACTTTCCCAGAACCTATGAAGACCGGCGTACGATTTATAGAATTGGTGATTTAAAATCAGGTATGACAGGTGGTATCGTAGGTACTGTTATTGCTGTACAAGAGAAACGCCCTCGCCCTCGATTGTCTATTTTAGAGGTGGTCATTGCAGATGGCACAGGTCCTTTGAAGATTGTTTTGTTTAATCAAGGGTATAAAAAAAACTTTTACAAAAAAGGACAACGTATATATGCATATGGTAAGGCTGAGTTTCAATATGGTTCCATGCAAATGAATACACCGCAAATGGAAAACTTAGGAGACGGTGGTGAACCAGATCGAGGTATCGTTCCTATTTACGCGCTTGCTGATGGGGTATCTCAGTTTGTGGTTCGTTCAACTGTACGTAATTGGTTCGCAGCTAACCATGAATTACCAGAGATTTTACCTGTGGAGGTTCGTGATGATCATCATTATATGAGTCGCTATGATGCTTTTAAGATGATGCATTTCCCAGACTCCTCAGAGCTCTATGAAAAGGCTCGTTATCAATTGGCCTATGAAGAGTTGTTCGTCATGCAAGCTGGTTTAGCTTTGTTGCGAAATAAAGAACAATGCCACAGAGGGCCTAAAATGGGACCAAATGGGGAACTAATGGCTCAGTGTATAGAGAATTTACCGTTTTCCTTAACAGGTGATCAACAACGAGCATTAGAGGATATTCGTATCGATATGGAAGACGAACGACCTATGCAAAGGTTGTTGCAAGGTGATGTAGGCTCTGGTAAAACCGTTGTGGCTACCCTGAGTTTATTAAAAGCCATCGAAAATGGGTATCAGGGGGCAATTATGGCTCCTACGGAGATTTTAGCGGCTCAACATTATGAAGGGATACAAACTGTATGTGCTAATTTAGGTATTACTATAGAACTATTAACTGGATCCTCCACGAAAAAGGAAAAAGAACGCATCTATGAAGGCTTAGCTGATGGAACAATTCATATGATTATTGGAACCCATGCTCTTATTCAAGAGGGGGTTAATTTTCATAATCTAGGCCTTGTTATCGTCGATGAGCAACATCGCTTTGGCGTAGATCAACGGGCGAGATTGCAACAGAAGGGAACATATCCTCATGTACTTATCATGACGGCTACACCAATCCCTCGTACCATGACATTATCCGTATATGGAGATTTAGCAGTATCTTTAATTAAAGAAATGCCACCAGGGCGAAAACCTGTTAAAACATATGCTGTAGATAGTTCTTATAAAGAGAGATTACGCACTTTCTTTTGTAAGGAAATGGCAGAGGGGCGTCAGGTCTACGTGGTGTGCCCTCTTGTAGAAGAATCCGAAAAATTAGACTTGCAAGCCGCTGAGGAATTGTATCTAGAATTAAAAGAGTACTTTTATAAGGCCTATGAAGTGGGCCTCGTTCACGGTCGTATGAAGCCGAGTGAAAAAGATGAAGTGATGAATGCCTTCTATAGGGGTGAAATTTCATTACTTGTTTCTACAACAGTTATCGAAGTGGGGGTTAATGTGCCAAATGCGACCATTATGTGCGTTGAAGGGGCAGAGCGATTTGGTCTATCTCAGCTACATCAGCTGCGGGGCCGTGTAGGTCGTGGCGCTCATCAGTCCTATTGCATTCTTGTTAGTGATTCTAAAAATGATGTAAGTCAAGAGCGCTTAAAGTTGATGGAACAAATCCAGGATGGATTTGAGCTTGCAGAGCAAGATTTATTGCTTCGCGGATCTGGTCAATTATTTGGATTAGCTCAATCGGGGCTGCCAGATTTACGCGTTGCTAATATTATCAAAGATATTGAAATTTTAGTAGAGGCTCGCAAGGATGTACTAGATTTTGCAAATCAATTCGGAATAGAAAAATTAGAATCTATCATGAAAGAAGAATTAGAAAAAAGATTTGGTGAAAAATTTCTAAGAATATTGTATAATTAAGAGGTAGGATTAATAAGTATATAAGCATCGATAATATTAGATTTTATCTGGCTTTTTCCTTGTCTATATGTCCTTCATACCGTATAATAGAACAAACAATTTATTTCATTTTTCATCTATGGAGGTTAATATGCCAATTATTCATGTAGAGCTCGTCGAAGGGCGTACAAAAGAACAAAAGAAACAATTAGGTGAAGCAATTACAAAGGCTGCGGTTGATATCGTAAATGTTCCTGCTGATGCAGTAAAAGTTATCTTCGTAGATATGAAAAAAGACGATTATATGGAAGGCGGCATTTTGCGGTCTGAACGCTAAGGCTACGACTGACCGCCTAGTCCATAGGGACTAGGCGGGTCGTAGTTTTGTTTTATTATACGGAAAGGAAAGAAATATGAGAGACGATAAATTCGGTATGCGTGGACTAACTTTTGATGATGTATTATTAATACCAGCAGCTTCTGATATACTGCCTAATCAAGTAGAGTTAAAAACTCAATTAACTCGTGACATTACATTAAATATTCCTATGATTAGTTCTGGGATGGATACGGTTACTGAATCACGGATGGCGATTGCTATGGCTCGTGAAGGAGGTCTTGGCGTTATCCACAAAAATATGTCTATTGAAGAGCAAGCTCATGAAGTTGACAAGGTAAAACGCTCTGAACACGGTGTTATCGTTGATCCTATTTTCTTAAGCCCTCAAAATTTACTATCCGATGCAGCAGAACTTATGGAAAAATATAAAATTTCTGGTGTACCTATCACAGAACATGGTAAACTAGTAGGGATCATTACAAATCGCGATATGCGTTTTGAAACTGATTTAAGCCGACAAATTGGGGAATGTATGACAAAAGATTCCCTAGTTACTGCACCGGAAGGTACATCTCTTGAAGCGGCGAAAGCTATCTTAAGCGAACATCGTATTGAAAAATTACCTCTTGTAGATGGCGACGGTAACTTAAAAGGCTTAATTACGATTAAAGATATTGAAAAAGCGACTAAATATCCAAATGCAGCAAAGGATGGTAGTGGCCGATTATTAGTTGGTGCTGCAGTAGGTGTTTCTCAAGATTTGTATGATAGACTTGATGCGCTTGTATCTGCTAAAGCTGACGTAATTATTGTTGATACTGCCCATGGGCATTCTGCAGGTGTTCTTCGTACGTTGAAGGACATTAAACAAGCGTATCCTCACATTCCTGTAATTGCAGGTAATGTGGCAACTGCAGCAGGCACTGAGGCTCTTATCGAAGCTGGAGCTGATGCAGTTAAGGTTGGTATAGGACCTGGGTCTATTTGTACAACTCGTGTCATTGCTGGCATTGGGGTACCTCAAATCACAGCAGTCTATGAGTCTGCTCAAGTGGGGCGTCGCTATGGAGTTCCTATCATTGCTGATGGGGGGATTAAATATTCTGGAGATATTGCTAAAGCTATTGCGGCTGGTGCTAATGTAGTTATGATGGGTAATATTTTAGCGGGTACTGATGAAAGCCCTGGAGAAACAGTGATTTATCAAGGCCGTTCTTATAAAGTATATCGAGGCATGGGTAGTCTAGGGGCTATGAAACTCGGTAGTAAAGATCGATATTTCCAAACAGAAGCTAAGAAATTAGTTCCTGAAGGTATAGAAGGTCGTGTACCATATAAAGGTATGTTGGCCGATACAATTTTCCAAATGGTTGGTGGTTTGCGTGCAAGTATGGGGTATTGTGGATGTCATAACATCCAAGAAATGATTGAAAACACTCAATTCATTCAAATTACAGCGGCTGGTTTGAAAGAAAGTCATCCGCATGATGTAAGCATTACCGTTGAAGCACCAAATTATAGTGGTTGATAATGGAGTATTACATTGAATAAACGTATTTCTGTTTTATCTGTGCCTATCGATTGCGTCACAATGGATGAGGCAGTCCAACGTATTTTGCAATTAACTGAACAGCCGGGGCTACATTTAGTAGCAACGGCTAATGCAGAAATGGTTATGTTGGCTAATGAAAATCCTACATTGCACTCCATATTGAATAATGCTAGTCTCGTCGTTCCCGATGGGGCTGGCATTTTGTGGGCTGCAGAGCGTCAAGGAGAACATGTGCCTGAACGCGTAACAGGTGTAGACGTAACTATGGAATTGTTTAAAGTTGCGGCGACTCATCAAATTCCTGTATACTGCTTGGGGGCGGCACCTGGTGTTGCTCAACGAGCGATTGATAATGTATCTGCTCAGGTAGGTGTATTAAATATAGCAGGAATTCATGACGGATTCTTTGATAGTGCAGAGGAACAAGAAATCATTAAATCTATAGCTGAATCTAAGGCAAAATTAGTATTTGTTGCCTTAGGTGTGCCAAAGCAAGAACAATGGATTGCAGAAAAGTTGAGTCACCTCAATGGCGTAGTTGCCATCGGAATTGGTGGTTCCTTTGATGTCTTGGCAGGTAATATTCCTCGGGCCCCAGAATGGATGCAACAAAATCGACTTGAATGGTTGTATCGATTATATTTAGAACCTCAACGGATTGGCCGCATGTTGGCTATTCCAAAGTTTATGTGGACCGTTATTAGAAATAAATAGAGGAGTGTTGAATCGTGCCTACAGGACCAATAATTAAGGAAGGGTTTCCTCTGATAGGAGCTATGCTCATTATCACTGTGGTGTTAGGATATTTAGGACATTATGTAATTGCGATTATTTCATTTATTCTGGCATTATTTTTCGTCAATTTCTTTAGAAATCCTAAACGTGTAATCCCTCAAGATCCAGATTTGATTTTATCCCCAGCGGACGGTAAAATCATGGATATTTCTGATGTATACGAAGATATTTACTTACATAAAGAGTGTAAAAAAGTAACTATTTTCTTATCTGTTTTTGACGTACATGCTAATCGTGCGCCTATTGATGGTAAAATTACGTACCGTCACTATACGATGGGTAGTTTCCTACCAGCATTCAAAGATGATGTAGGTTTTGAAAATGAACGTCATACTATTTGTATTGAAAATGATCGTACTTCCGTATTAGTAACGCAAATTGCGGGCCTTTTAGCAAGACGTATCGTATCTTGGACAGACCTAGATAGTGTACTTGAACGTGGTCAGTTGTACGGGATGATTAAGTTCGGTTCCTGTACTGAGCTCTATATGGATAAGGATGTAGAGTTGTTCGTGGAAAAAGGTCAACATATTACAGGTGGTGATACTGTTATCGGGAGGTTACGACATGAATAAATCTATTATTCCAAATTTATTTACTAGTGCAAACTTAGCATTTGGTGTTCTTGGTATTACATTGTCTGCTACTAATAATACATTCTGCGCAGCCATATGTATATTATTGTCTTTAGTAGCAGATGGGTTAGATGGGCGTGTAGCAAGAGCTTTAGGAGTTGCAGGACCAATGGGCCGGGAACTTGATTCTCTGTCTGATGTAGTGGGATTTGGTGTAGCGCCTGCCTATATGCTTTATATGAAAGAATTATATGGTTTAGGATGGATTGCATATGTGCCACTATTAGCTTTTGCAGTGCTTGGTGCATTTCGTTTAGCGCGATTTAATATTAAAACTGACGAAGTTCATGGCTATTTTGAAGGTTTACCAATTCCAGCCGCTGGATGTTTAGCAGCGACCTACGTATTGTGTGGCGTATCGGTACCTCAATTTGTGTTGGTAGTTTGTATGATTGGTATAGGTCTCCTTATGGTTAGTGAAGTTAAATATCCCGATTTTAAAGGTAAAAGTGAGATTTATATCAATAAGCTTTCTATTGTACTCACAGCCATATTTGTTGTAGCTTGTCTCGTGTATGATTGGCATACATGGGCCGTTATGATTTTTGCTGGCTATGTAATGTTTGGGCTTATTAACGGGGCTTTAAATATAGTGCGTAAATAGATGTGTGGAGGAGAATAGTATGAATTACCTACTGGATCTATTACTGATTCCTATGCAGGTAATAATCGTAATTTATACGGTTTATTATTTTATACTCGCTGTCGTAGGTATGTGGCGATCGCGAGTACATAAAAATTATACCCCTAAAAATTCCTTTGCCATCGTTGTATGCGCTCATAATGAGGAAGCTGTTGTTGGTGAGTTAGTTAAAAACTTACGTGGCCTAGATTATCCAGATGATCTGTACGATATTTTTGTAGTTGCCGATAACTGTACAGATAAGACTGCGGAAGTAGCAAGTGCTGCTGGCGGTAATGTACATGTACGTGAAAATAAACAAGAAATAGGTAAAGGTTATGCCATGGGGTGGATGTTTGATCGGGTAGAACAAATGGATCGGAAATATGATGCATTTCTGATTTTTGATGCCGATAATTTAGTACATCCTCAATTTATGTTAGAAATGAATGATCATCTTGAAAAAGGTGAGTCTGTAATTCAAGGTTACTTGAACTCTAAAAATCCAACTGACTCTTGGGTAGCCGGTACGTTCTCTATCGCCTTTTGGATGGTTAACCATATGTGGCATTTAGCAAAATATCGTCTTGGATTATCTACGGCCTTAGGTGGTACAGGCATGTGTATTCGTACATCTATTATTCGCGAATACGGTTGGGATTGCAATAGCTTAACCGAAGATATGGAATTTTCCATGAAACTATTGACTCATGGTATCCGTACTTGTTGGGGGCATGATGCTATCGTATATGATGAAAAGGTTACGACTATGATGGCTTCTTGCAGACAGCGTTTACGATGGGCTCAGGGGCAATTTGACTGTGCGGGTCGATATATTCCTAAATTATTTGCTATTGGTATCAAAACAGGGAATATTATGATTTTGGATGGTATATTCCAAGTGAGTCAACCTTATTTCTTATTGTTGACAACCGTATACTTGGTGTTATCCTACATCAATGCGTATACTCCAATTTATACAAATATTTTGTATCAAATTATGCCTATGTCTGTATGGACAATTATAGGTGTTGGTCAATATCTATTCCCATTAATTGTATTGTTGAAAATCAAGGTACCACCAAAGATTTGGTTCTACTATTTACTATATCCATTATTTGTTTACTCTTGGATTCCAGTAAATATTTTAGGGTGGTTCCGCCGTCATAATAAGGTATGGTCTCATACAGTCCATACGAGAGCTGTGGGCTTAGATGATGTTAAATTAACACGTATGGGCAATATGAATAAGAATGAAAAATAGAATCTGTAGGAGTGACTATGCATATTTTAATGTGTAATGACGATGGCATTTTAGCAGATGGTTTACGTCATCTTGCATCGTATTTAAGTCAATATTATAGAATTACCGTTGTAGCACCTGCTAATGAGCAAAGTGCTAAATCTCATGCATTGACGACCGAGGTTCCATTGAAATTAGATGCTTGCAATGGCGAGGATGAAAATCCTCGCCTTTATGCTCTAACGGGAACGCCGTCCGATTGCATGAAGTTCGGTCTCAGTTATTTATTGACTGATGATATGCCAGATCTTGTAATTTCTGGAATTAATCATGGATTTAATTTAGGCTCTGATGTATTGTATTCCGGCACTGTTTCGGCAGCTATGGAAAGTGGTTTTTACGGTATTCCCGGTTTAGCATTATCTGTTGAGAGATATTCTGTTGAACGGGGAGACGAGATGCATCCATTTATACATGAATTGATTGAGAAAATTTATGTGGCGGGCCAGTTTAGCGGTTTACTAAATGTGAACTTCCCATTACGTGGCACATGTGATTGGGATCATTTTAAAATGGTGAGCCAAGGCTTACAAACCTACAGTAATATTATCGAAGCTCGTATTAATTCAAGAGGACAGGATTATTATTGGTTAGCTGGCGAGCTAGACTATGGTGCTGAAAGTGTTCCTACGGATGTAGAATTTGCCCGTAAAGGCTATATTACAGGTGTCGCACTCACATGGAAACAACAATGTGATACGGATATGAAAAGGGTTCAAAATATTTTAGATGAAATATAAAAAATATGTTGACATTGCTTAGGGATGTCTGTATAATAACAAATGTTCCGATACGCCGGAGTGGCGGAATGGCAGACGCACTTGACTCAAAATCAAGCGGGTAACACCGTGTGGGTTCAAGTCCCACCTCCGGCACCAACATTAGGCGGTAAGACTTTTGTCTTACCGCCTATTTTTATATTTATGAATTTATATACTATAATATACATTATTAATTTCATGAGGTGACAGTATGGATCAAGGTGTAATTGATTATATTACAAATATCTTTGATATTCCTAAACTTACTCAACAGGTTAGCGCTGTACAGATGCCATTGCCATTATCTCGCTTGGCAGAAATACCATTAGATGGATCTGTAAATCAGTGCCAAGGATTTTGTTATAATTCCAAAAAAGACGTTTTTGCTTTAGCTTGTATTAATTCAGATAATACGAAGCAAATTATTTATGAAATTAATCCAAAAACTTTTACTGTTGTTGCAAAATATGAGTATAGTTATAAAAGTTTATTAGGTCATATGAATACCTTAACTTATAATTCTGTTAATAATCGTTACTATACAACAAATGCTGTTGTAAATGGATATAACCTTACTCCTATTGAAGCGGATAGCATGATTGTTGAAGCACCGATTAAACTAAAAGAGAAAGTTTTTAATTTTGCATATGATAAAGTACGCAATGAATATGTATCAATTGTGCCTTTAACAAACTCTGAACGGACAATTAATTATTACGACTCCAATTTTAATCGTATTCGTTCTTATAAAATTGATGCTAATCATACAAACTTAAATAATAACGGTGCTTACGCAACTAATGGAAATACTTTATTTACGACGTTGACAACCTTTGTATACGTCGATGAAGAGGGAGTTGTTAAAAATATTAGCCCTTATGCTTCTGGAATGGAAGTAGAAGACATGGATTGTCGAAATGGTCAAATGTATATGGCGGTTAATCGCAAAGGTAAAGTTGAAATATATAGTTTGTCTAGCCTACCATTTTCGGTAAATGTCTAGATACTACCTATGTTTTAATCCCCTTTATGAGTGTATAATAATAGTATTAGAGTATTTTAGGAGCTATTATGAAATTAGGGAATGATATTATAGAGATTGACCGTATACGTCAAGCTATAGAGAAATCAAGTTCATTTAAAGCGCGCGTTTATACGATTCATGAGATTGAATATTGTAAAAGTCGGAATAAAGGATGCTACGAATCCTTTGCAGGTATATATGCTGCAAAAGAGGCTTTTATTAAAGCTTTAGGTACAGGGATGAGGTATGGATCATGGCAAGATATAGAGATTTATCATGATGAATGGGGCGCACCCTTAATTCGTTTACAAGATACTTTCAAAGATATTTACGAAACATCAGGTTATACTGATATTCATGTATCGATTAGTCATTGCAAGGATTATGCAATGAGTACAGTTATACTTGAAGGAGCATAAGATGAATATTTTAACTACAGAAGATGCTCGATTTATAGATCGAGAGGTTCCTAAGCAATTAGGAATTTCTTTAGAAATCCTCATGGAAAATGCTGGACGTGGTATCGTAGATGCCTTATGGGGAGAGTACGATTTATTTTCCCTGAATAATGGTCGTTCCATAAATAGTTTTGTTTTATTCATATGTGGTACGGGTAATAATGGGGCAGATGGCCTTGTAGCGGCTCGCCATTTTATGGAGCAAGGCGTACCAGCACAAATTGTACTAGTAGGAGATATAAACAAGTGTAGTGATCTTTTTGCAGTGCAAATTGAGCGCTGCAAAGCTATGGGCTGTAGCATCGATATGTATGATGAATTCAATGATTGGTCCAACGTAGCCATCGCTGTGGAAGGCATCATGGGAACGGGCTTTACTGGAAGGTTAAGAGAGGTGACCATCGATATATTAAATGATATTGATACTATGCGTAGTCAGTATAATTTTGATTTGTGGGCTATTGATGTACCTGCAGGTTTGGATGCTACTACTGGTCATGTAACTGAAGGCACACTGACCTATGATTATACTGTTACTTTTGGAGCTATCAAACAAGGTTTGTTATTATATCCCGGAAAGGCTATAGGAGGAACCGCTGTGGTTGCTCCATTGGGTGCTCCTTGGCAGCAGGTACTGGGTGAACGTGTTAGAACTATAACCATTGATTCTGATTTAGCAGAAAAAATTATCAACTATCGTACTCCAATGGCGCATAAAGGTGTCAATGGAAACACTTTAATTATTGGTGGTTCAAATGATATGATAGGAGCCCCTATTTTGGCTGCTGAAGCGGCAGTTCATAGTGGTGCTGGTAAAGTAACATTAGCTGTACCCCAAATAATTAAACAGATTGTACAAAGCCGTGTCATACCTGAGGTGATGGTTACTTCCACAGAGACTAATAAAGAACTTTTTGATTGTCGCCAAGTTGTTGCTATGGGACCTGGTTTAGGTCGCACCCGTGAAATCTGTAATTTAGTGGAGCATATCTTAGATGCTTACGAAGGAGCATTAGTACTAGATGCTGATGCTTTGTATGCATTGGGACATGTTGGTTGTGTTAATAAAGATGCTTTGCGAGATGGTGATATTGAGTTTGCATATACAGTGGAAAAAGAACTTCCATATTGTGTCATGACACCGCATTTAGGTGAATTTAGTAGACTTATTGATTTACCTATTAAATGGATTGAGCGTCATTATATCATGTTGGCTAGAGAATTTGCTAAGGCTCATCAAGTTACTCTTGTACTAAAAGGAATTCCTTCAATTGTGGCATTACCTGATGGAACAGTGTATGTAAATACTATTGGTAATGCGGGCATGGGTACTGGCGGTATGGGAGATGTACTGACTGGTGTAATTGCTGGTTTTATAAGTCAGGGTTATTCACTACAAGATAGTGCTGTTCTCGGTGTATATGTACATAGTCGTAGTGCAGATATTCTGAATGAAACAAAGAGTTGGGGTTATACTCCGAGTGATGTCAGTGCTTCTTTAGGCTTCGTGGTTAGTGAATTATTGGGAGATTATGAATGACAAATAGAATACAACGCTTTATAGCTTTCTTGTTGGTATTATGTATTCCTATCTTTGCCATTGCAGGATGCACAAATAATGATGTAGCAAACGCAGCAAATCAAGCAACTACTAACGCTAATGGGGCTTACTCGATCGATACTAAAACGACTACCCCTGAAGGTAATCTAGATGTATATATGCTAGATATTGGTCAGGGGGATGCTATATTACTTAAGGTAGGCGATGAGTATAGCATGATCGATACTGGTGACATAGAACATCGTGAAAATATTGTAGCTCAACTTAAAACTATGGGGGTAACAAAGCTGAAAAATATTATTATCACGCATCCTCATGCTGATCATATGGGTGGTTTCTATGCTATTGCAAAGGCTATGCCTATTGAACATGTATATGATGATGGTATTGCCGTTGATAATAATATGTACAAAACTTATGAAAAGTGGATTGAGAAAAATAAAATTCAACGAACTACTTTGAGAAGTGGAGATGTAGTTGATTTTGGACATGGTGCTGTCTTTGTAGTATATGCTCCTTGGATTGAACCTTTAACTGATAAAAAAGGGGAGACAGATCTTAATAATAATTCTATTGTAGGTAAATTAATCTTCGGTAAATTCTCTATGCTCTTCACGGGTGATGCTGAATGGCAAGAAGAGAAAAAACTTATAAAAGAGCAGAATTCCAGATTGTTTGCTCGTATTCTTAAGGTAGGTCATCACGGTTCTCGTACAAGTAGCTCTGAAGATTTTTTGAAATCTATTAAGCCTGAAAGTGCATTAATTTCAAATGGCATGTATAATAAGTATGGTCATCCTCACGATGTGACATTACGTCGCTTGCAGGAAAATAATATTGCTATTTACCGTACAGATACGATGGGACGTATTCATATTAGTACGGATGGGAATGAATGGCAAATTACAACTGAACGTTAGTTTTGATTACTTATACAAAAAATTATTTTTATGAAACTGTTTTTTGTGTATTCTGTATAAGGTCTTTATATAGTAATATGTGTAATCGGCATACTAATCTTCATGTTTGTATGAAATAATCTATTTATAATCTAACATTAGTTTATGGATAGATTGGAACGATGAGATTTTGATAGATAAAAATATCATCGACTCATCTCTATGGTTTGGACACTATGTATGTCAGTTAGATTGGAGTGAATGTATTGCGTAAACTATTTTTAATGTGCCTTGCAGTCTTGATGGCGATACCTTTATTATTGACTCAAGCAAAGGCAGCTAATTTGGAAGATGCTCGATGGGTGACTAGAACAGATGCACCTGTACCATATGTTCGTATTGTTATGGACTTATCGGCACCTATAAAGGCATCTGCATCAATTAGCAAAGATGGGAAAACTACGACTGTTACTTTAAAGAATACAAAGCTAAAGACGGCTAAAGAGAACATTTCTATGGACTCAGCTATTGCTAGCTCTGCTAAACTTTCACAAGATGGCAGAGACGTTAAAGTAACAATCAAGACACCTTCATCTATTGATACTAGTGATGTAAAGGTTTTTTCCTTGAAAAAAGATACGGTTAATAAGAAACCGTATCGTATCGTTGTTGATGTTCAGAAAAAAGGTGCTGTAGCTAAGCCTGCTTACTATGGTAAAAAGCCATCTCAATCTGCACATCCAGCAAAAAATGTACCTACAGGATCTGGTAAATACTCTACTAGTGGCGGTTTATCTGGCAAAACAATTACTATTGACCCAGGACATGGTGGTAGTGATTCTGGTGCTATTGGACCTCACGGTGTACAAGAGAAAAACATTACACTACCAATTTCTATGTATTTGAAAAAATCTTTAGAAAATCGTGGTGCTAAAGTACTTTTGACTCGTACTACCGATGTAGATGTATATGGTCCTAATGCAAGTGGTGTTGATGAATTGGGGGCTCGTGTTAACGTGGCTAACCGTAGTAATTCTGATGTTCTTGTGAGCGTTCATATCAACGCATTTAATAATCCTAGCGTTGGTGGTATTGCAACATATTACTATAGCAAAACTGGTAACGATGCTCGATTAGCACAAAAGGTACAATCTCAAATTGCTGACACACCTGGTTTCAATGGTGATCGTGGCATTCAAGAAGGTAACTTATACGTGTTGAGACATTCTAATATGCCTGCAATTCTTGTAGAGCTTGGTTTTATTTCTAACCCTAATGAGGAACGTGTGCTACAATCTCCTCAAACTCAAGAAGACTTTGCTAACCGCATTGCAAATGGTATTGCTAATTACTTTGGAGGTTAATCGATGAAATTACGTAAACAAGTTCTATCGATTCTCTGTGTAGGTATGCTGGCATTTGTAGTGGGTTGTACACATGAACAAGCTCCTACAACAGGTAAAAGTGAACCTACGCAAGAGACGAAAGTCAATAAGGATGCAGAAACAAGTAAAGTATCTCAAGAAAAGGTTAAGATGGCCTTCTTTGTTCCTACAGAGGATGGTTCTGGGGTAAAACAAACTACCGTTGAGATGGAGGCGAATAAAGTTACGCCTAAAGCAGCTCTTTTAGCAATGTTAAATGCCGATAGAGCACAAAAATATCCAGTCTTCTCTAAGGATATTGAAATTACATCTGTTACTGTAAAAGATGGTATTGCTTCTGTTGAAGTAAATGATGCATTCGTAAAGGGTAATGGCGGAGACTTAACTGTTAAATTACAAATGGCTGCTATTGTAAATACATTGACATCCTTTGATAATATTAATGGTGTTCTATTTGTCAATAATGGTAAAAAAGTGCCAACTGTAGGTTCCTTTGATACTAAAGAACCTGTTAAGAGAATGACGAATCTAATTAAAAAATAATTCTTTTAAAGACATTTATAGCAGATAGTTGTTATATCAACTATCTGCTATTTTTGTTGTCTTTTATATATGTTACAATACAATAAGTAATAAACGGAAACTAGGTGATCAGATGCAATTAAAAGATGTAGGGGAATTTAATTTCATTCGCCAAATTCAAGATAACACAATATATAATCCTAATACTGTAGTGTATGGTATTGGTGATGATTGTGCTATTTATAAAGCAGAACAAAATACAGAGCAATTGATAAGCACTGACACAATGGTGGAAGGTGTTCATTTTAGCTTTCACTATATGATGCCCTATGATGTAGGGTATCGCCTTATGACGGCTAATTTAAGTGATGTTGCGGCTATGGGTGGCATTCCTAGACAAATTGTATTATCTGTAGCCGCACCAGACCATGTTGATACAGTCATTCTTGATGAAATTTATAGGGGAATTAAAGATCAATGTATGCGATATCAACTCAATATATTGGGTGGAGATACGGTACGTACAGAAGGGCCCATGGTTTGGACTGTAACAATTATCGGAGAGGTTCCTAAAGGCACTGCGGTTATGCGAAGTGGTGCGAAAGTAGGAGATGTTGTAGGTGTTACAAACTATGTAGGTTATGCAGCTACAGGCTTAGGAGCGTTATCATATAATTTAGTAGGCTATGATATGACCAAAGTGGGGCATCAACGTCCCGAACCACAGATTGAATTGGGGCAAAAATTGCGACAGCTTGGTATCCATAGTATGAATGACATTAGCGATGGACTAGGTAGTGAATTGAATGAAATTGCTACAGCTAGTAATGTTTCCATTGTATTTGAAGAACAAGCAATCCCTCTACACGAGGAGACTTACGAATTAGCTAAGCATTTACAAACTAATCCAGTAGATTATGCTTTGTATGGTGGAGAAGACTTTCAGTTAGTCTTTACGGCGCCAAAATCACTACTTTCGGAATTGGAAAAGCTAGCAGGCATTACGTTGATAGGAGAAGTTTTATCTGGCCCCCCACGGGTTCAAATGGTAACATCTGATAAAACGATTAAGACTGTAGAAGCGAAAGGATATAATCATTTTCATGAAGGATAAGGTACAGGTTCATTTAAAGACTCATACAGTAAAAGACACACAACAATTTGGTCAATTATTAGGCGAATGGGTTAAACATAATGGGGACCCTCTTTGTATAGCACTCATTGGTGACTTGGGGACAGGAAAAACACATTTGTCGCAAGGAATTGCAAAGGGCTTTGGGGTTACTGAAGAAATTACAAGTCCTACCTTTGCCATCATGAATACCTATGATGTGAATCGAACTCATTTATATCATTTTGACGTATATCGCTTGGAAGATATTAGTGAACTGGAAAATATTGGCTTTTATGAGTATACAGAAGATTGCGTATCCATTGTAGAATGGGCTGATAAATTTCCTCATGAATTGCCTGATGAAACACTATGGATTTATTTAACGCGCATTGATGATACAAGCCGATCCATTACATTAGTTAGTGATTACCTTACAGCGGATGATTTAGTAGAAATAGGAGGCCCATATGTGGTTGGGAATTGAGACGAGCTCACTTGTGTCGAGTGTGGCTTTAATGGATGAAAGTTGCCTAATTGGGGAATTGACCATTCAAGCTGGATTGACTCATTCTGAGCAGTTGGTACCTCATATTGATATGTTATTACGGACCTGTCAAGTTGAAAAAAGTGAATTAAAAGGGATTATGGTTAGCATTGGACCCGGTTCTTTTACAGGGTTACGGATTGGTATGGGGACCGCTAAAGCTATGGCTTATGCCTTACAAATTCCTTTATATGGTGTAATGACCATGGACAGTTTAGCTCGTAATGTGGCTTATACGGACCGTACGATTTGTACTGTTATCGATGCTCAGAAAAAACATGTTTATGCAGGTATCTACAAATATGATGATAATGAATTGGTTTGTAAAGAGGAACCTTTTGTCATTGCTGCTAATGATTTATTAGATCGACTCCGAGCATCTGAAGAACATGTAGTGTTCCTTGGGGATGGCGTTAAGCGAATAGAAAAGCTATTAGATGAAAGTGATACAAATTTAACAATTTTAGATATCTCGCAACGTATTCCAAAAGCTAGTTCTCTATTACTGGCTGGCCGTAGATTGGTAGACTCTGAAGAGAGTTCTGATCCTATGGATATGGTTCCTTATTATATTCGACGCTCAGAAGCAGAAGTGTTATGGGAAGAACGCCATAAGGATAATCCTGAAATGTTGAACCAAAATCCTGCAGTTATAGTTACTGAGGCAGCGGGAGTCGAATAATGGAGATTCGTTTGGCTACAATAGATGATGCTCAAGCTATCTATGCTATTGAACAACAGTCTTTTTCTGTTCCTTGGAGTTTAGAATCTGTTCTCGTTGAGTTAGAAGGGGCATCAAATAAATTATATATGGTAATTTGTGAGGAGAACAAAATTGTTGGATATGCAGGTGCTTGGCTTGTATACGATGAAGGTCAAATCACGAATATCGCTATTATTCCTTCCGCACGAGGTAAGGGATATGGATCAAAACTTACCAAGCAATTAATAGATGAATGTCTTACGAGAGGTATGAAAGAAATTTTCTTAGAGGTGCGCATATCTAATTTAGCAGCATTGGCTATGTATAGAAATTTAGGATTTTCTGTAAAAGGAATTCGTAAAGATTATTATTCAGAGCCTACGGAAGATGCTTATATTATGTCTCTCGTTTCAGAGGAAATAGAATGAGTATATACACATTAGCCTTGGAAAGTAGCTGTGATGAAACCTCTGCTTCTGTCCTTAAGGACGGGCGCACCGTTTTGTCTAATGTTATTTCAAGCCAAGTACCAATACATAGAAAATTTGGTGGCGTTGTACCTGAAATTGCATCACGTCATCATATAGAACAAGTTATACCTGTTATAGACCAAGCATTACGTGATGCGAATGTGACTCTACAAGATATCAATCATATTGGTGTTACGTATGGGCCAGGTCTTGTAGGGGCTTTATTAGTTGGTATAGCTGCTGCAAAAGGGTTATCCTTTGCTACAGGGATTCCCTTGGTGCCAGTGCACCATATGGAAGGTCATATTTTTGCTAACTTTTTAGCTAATCCAGAACTGGAGCCTCCGTTTTTAAGTCTTGTTGTATCTGGTGGTCATACCATGTTAGTACATGTAAAAGGATATGAAGATTTTGATGTTCTTGGTCAAACACGAGATGACGCAGCTGGTGAGGCTTTTGATAAGATTGCACGGGTTATGGGATTTCCTTATCCAGGGGGTCCTCATATCGATGCCCTTGCCACTGAAGGGAATTCAGAGGCTATTGAATTTCCAAAGGCTTTAAGTGAACCAGGTAATTTTGAATTTAGCTTTAGTGGTTTGAAATCCGCAGTTTTAAACTATTTAAATAGTAAGCAACAAAAGAATGAGCCTATCAATCAAGCTGATGTGGCTGCATCGTTTCAAAAGGCCATCGTAGATGTGTTAGTAGAAAAGATGAAAGATGCCGCACATACTTTAGGTGAAAGTCGTATTACTATTGCTGGCGGTGTATCAGCTAATAAAGGATTACAAAAGGCTTTAGAAGCTATGTGTGTAGAAGAAGGTTTTACTTATTACAAACCACATAAAATATTGTCTACTGACAATGCTGCCATGATTGGATGTCGAGCTTATTATATGGCGCAGGCTGGAAAATTTGGCGATTTAACATTGAATGCAAAGCCTAGTGTTGAAATTGGATACGTATCTTGGAAAGAGGATTAATCGTGGATATTGGTCAAGATATTTTAAATAGAACACCATTAGGACCATTACAAACCTCATTACTTGAGCATATTAGTAAACTCATATCCTTTGGCGAGTCTTTAACTCGTCAAAGGATACAGATTTTTACACCCCTACTAGAGACAGGACAAGGTGAGAGATTACAACAATGTGCAGATATGCTATGCATAGAACGCAGTGATCAAGGGATTACTACACGTCATTTAAAAGGCAGTCATACGTGGCATGCTATGATGAAAGATGGTCAACCACTTATCGGGTTAGATGACAAGCAGCGTCAATATGTCTTTCCTATCGTAGACAACGGAGGTCGTATTATTGGGGGGATATCTTTTACATTATCACCATCTATTAAGGCAGAACAATATGAGCAAGAATACCTTTTGTCTGATACGATGCAACGTCTTATGCTGACGGCTACTGATGAACAAATATTGTCTTACGAACCCATGTCCTATTTTGATGGTTTAATTATTTTCGACGACACTTATAAAATACTGTATGCTAACGATGCAGCTATGAAGTTAGTAGATGTATTAGGCTTTGATCGTCGCTTGGTAGGTTCATCAATTTTTAGCAGTACCTTAAAGATGTCCGCTATACAGCAGGTATTATTAGATAGAAGTATACGTATAAATGAAGAAATCTATCAAGATATGGTAATTCGTCAGCACATGATTCCTATTGCTATGGGGCGCAATGAAACGAGGTGCTTTTTAGTTCTTCATGATTGTACTCGTGAAAGTAAACAGCAACAAGAATTATTGGTTAAAAATTCCATTATCAAAGAGGTTCATCATCGTGTAAAAAATAACTTACAAACTGTAGCAGGGTTATTGCGTATGGAGGCGAGACGCTCTAGCTTGCCAGATGTAAAGCAAGCACTCCAAGAGGGGATTAATCGCATCGAGAGCATGGCTCTAGTTCACGATATAGTGTCTCATTACGATGAGGATTATATTGGTATACGATCAATTTACGATGAATTATGTCGTTTGTTGCGTATGAGTATGGTGCGACAAGACCAAGAGGTTACTTTTACTTATAGTGGCGAAGATATGCTAATTTCTTCTCATATGGCAAGTTATGTATCTCTTATTATTAATGAATTGATTACGAATAGCTTAGAACATGGGTTAGACGGGAATCGTGGAAATGTTCATCTAGCAGTTACTAATGCAGGTAGTACAATTAAACTGGCTTTTACAGATAACGGAAAAGGATTGCCTAGTGATTTTTCTGTTTCGTCTAATAAACGGTTAGGTTTAACAATTATTAATAATTTAGTTACTCATGAATTAAAAGGAAGTTTATCCATAGAAAATACTGGAACAGGTGTATTGGTGACGATATATATGAAAAAGGAGGCATAAATGCGCGTTTTAATCGTGGATGATGAATCCCTAATACGTATGGATTTACGAGATATTATTGAGTCTTGTGGTCATGAAGTCGTTGCAGAAGGTACAAATGGTGTTGAAGCTTTAGCACTTTGTAAAAAACATAAGCCAGATATTATATTGATGGATGTTAAGATGCCAGAATTAGATGGTATTGAGGCGGCACGTCAAATTGGCTTTCACCATGAAGCACCTGTAGTATTATTAACAAGTTATAGCCAGCAAGATTTAATCGATAAGGCTCGAGATTCTGGTGTATATGGCTATTTAATTAAACCAGTACGGGAGGAACAGTTAGTTCCTACCTTAGAGATGGCTTTAGGTCGCTATAAAAGTGATGCTCAGTTGCGCGAAAAGATGGCTGAGTTAGAACAGTCATTAGAAGATCGTAAAATCATTCAAAAGGGAACTGGTATATTAATGGAACTATATTCTATATCTGAAGCGGAAGCGTATAATCGCATTCGCACCTTAAGTATGAATAAACAAATATCTATTATAGAAACATGTAATCTCATTATTAAACAGTCTAATAAGTCAAATAATATCTAAAAAGTCAAAAAATCAAAATTAGTACTTGCAATTATTTTAACTTCGGTTATAATAATACTTGTAATTAGCACTCGATGAGTTAGAGTGCTAATAAATTATGGAGATTAACTAGTAAAAAGGAGTGACATTATATGTTAAAACCATTAGCTGACCGCGTTCTTATCCGTCTAGAAGCAAAAGAAGAAAAAACTAAAAGTGGTATCTTCCTTCCTGATACAGCAAAAGAAAAACCTCAAGAAGGTGTAGTTGTAGCTGTAGGTGCTGGTAAAGTATATGACAATGGTCAACGTGTAGCTCCAGAAGTTAAAGTTGGCGACACTGTTATGTTCGCAAAATATGCTGGTAGCGAATTAGAAATTGATGGTGCTACTCATTTGATTGTTAGCGAACGCGATATTTTAGCAGTATTATAATCGCTAATTTATAGTCTATATGACTATAAAAACTGATGATGCATTCTATATTGCCTAAGGGCACATATATTTCGTTACATTGGATAGTGTTACTATTTAGGAGGTAATACATATGGCAAAAGAAATCTTGTTTAATGAAGAAGCTCGTCGTGCTTTAGGTCGTGGCGTAGATCAATTAGCAAATGCTGTAAAAGTTACATTAGGTCCAAAAGGTCGTAATGTTGTGTTGGATAAAAAATTCGGTTCCCCAACAATTACAAATGATGGTGTAACTATTGCTCGCGATATCGAACTTCCAGATCCATTTGAAAATATGGGTGCTCAGTTGGTAAAAGAAGTTGCTACTAAAACTAACGACGTAGCAGGTGATGGTACTACTACTGCCACAGTATTGGCACAAGCTATGATTCAAGAAGGTATGCGCAATGTAGCAGCTGGTGCTAACCCAATGATTTTGAAAAAAGGTATTGAAACAGCAGTAAAAACTTTAGTTGAAGAAATCAAAAAACGCTCTATTAAAGTTTCTGGTAAAGCTGAAATTGCTCAAGTTGCAAGTGTATCTGCTGCTGACGAAGAAATCGGTGGTTTGATTGCTGAAGCTATGGAAAAGGTTGGTAATGACGGTGTTATTACTGTTGAAGAATCCAAAGGTTTGCAAACTGCATTAAATGTAGTAGAAGGTATGCAATTTGATCGTGGTTACATTTCCCCTTACATGGTAACTGACCCTGATCGTATGGAAGCTGTTATGGATAACCCATATATCTTGATCACTGATCGTAAAATCAGTGCCATCGCAGATATGTTGCCAACACTTGAAAAAGTAGTAAAAGTAGGCAAAGAACTTCTTATTATCGCTGAAGATGTAGAAGGGGAAGCGTTGGCTACATTAGTAGTAAACCGTTTGCGTGGTACATTCAAAGCTGTAGCCGTTAAGGCTCCTGGCTTTGGTGATCGTCGTAAAGCTATGCTTGAAGATATCGCTATCTTAACTGGCGGTACGGTAATCACTGAAGATATGGGCCGTAAGCTTGATTCTGTAGAACTTGAAGATCTTGGTACAGCTCGTCAAGTTCGCATCACTAAAGATGAAACTACAATCATTGATGGCGCAGGTGATAAAGATGTAATTACTAAACGCGTTAACCAAATCCGTGCACAAGTTGAAGAAACTACTTCTGATTTCGACCGTGAAAAATTACAAGAACGTCTAGCTAAATTGTCCGGTGGTGTTGCAGTTATCGAAGTAGGTGCTGCTACAGAAGTTGAAATGAAAGATAAGAAACTTCGCATTGAAGACGCATTGAACGCAACCCGTGCAGCTGTCGAAGAAGGTATCGTAGCTGGTGGTGGTACTACATTCATCGATATCATCCCTGCATTGAATACATTGAAAGCTACTGGTGATGTTCAAACTGGTATTAACCTTGTAAAACGCGCTGTAGAAGAACCACTTCGTCAAATTGCATACAACGCTGGTCTCGAAGGTTCTGTAGTAGTAGAAAAAGTTAAAAATACTGAAGCTGGTGTAGGTTTCAATGCCTTGACTGAAGAATACATCGATATGGTTAAAGCTGGTATTGTTGACCCTGCAAAAGTTACTCGTTCTGCCCTTCAAAATGCCGCATCTATCGCATCTCTTGTATTAACTACTGAAACAATCGTAGCTGATAAGGTAGATGAAAATGCAGCAGTTCCTGCAATGCCTCCAATGGGTGGTATGGGCGGTATGATGTAATCAGCTGCTTAGAATTAATTTTATAAGAAATATAATAATCCTAATGAATTGTGAATTACATTTTTTCATATTCATTAGGATTATTTTTTACTGATAAATTAATCTATTGTAAGGGTGTAATGTTTTAAATTTCAAATTTCAAAAAAACTATGATTGTATTTAAGCTGACTATATTATGTTGATTACATCGATAAAATTGATTTTGTATACAATGTATGATATAATTCTATAGAATTTAATAGTGAGTCTTATTGACATAGTTATTCTCTAATAGTATAATTAATGTATCGAATTTATTCGATTTGCTATATTTGAATTGAAAGAAGGATCACTATGTTGAACTTTATTTTTAAAAGTAAACCTAATTATGTAAACTTTGGCTTATTGATTTATCGCCTTGCATTGGGCATTTCCATGTTTTATCATGGTTATTTAAAATGGCTTAGCGGAGCTGAAGGGCTCTACAAAGTAGGGACTATGTTAGCACCTTTAGGTGTATCCGGTGGTTATGAGATGTTAGGCACTATGGCAGCACTTGCAGAAATGATTGGTGGTATTCTCATTGCAGTAGGATTATTTACACGTATTGGTGCTATTCTAGTTGTAGGTACTTTAGCAACTGCGACTATTGTGAGTTTGAATGGTAGTTTCTTTAGCTGGGACTACCCATCTCAATTAGGCTTTGGTGCACTTATGTTATTTTTTGCTGGTGCTGGTCGCTTTAGTTTAGATAAAGCTTTATTTAAATAATTAGGAAATTAGAATAAAAGACTCATCGGCTGATGAGTCTTTTATTTATGTAGAAAGGTTATCATGAACAAAAAAACAGTTCCATTCACGTCAGAACAATTAGAAAATATTATTGCTCAGTATCCAACTCCATTCCATATTTATGATGAAGAAGGAATTATTGAGAATATGAAATCTTTCATCAATGCATTCTCTTGGAATAAGGGATTCAAGCAATATTTTGCAGTTAAAGCAACTCCAAATCCGTATATCATGCGTTTGTTACAAAAGCTTGGGGTTGGCGCAGACTGTTCTTCCTTAGCGGAACTACTTTTATGTGAAAAAGTGGGTATTACGGGCCATGATATTATGTTCACATCTAATGACACACCATATGTGGAGTATAAAAAGGCACTTGAAATGGGTGCAATCATCAATCTTGATGATATTACACATATCGAATATTTAGAAAAAAATCATGGCTCTTTGCCAGATACATTCTGCGTGCGTTATAATCCGGGTTCTTTAAAGGAAGGGGGCAATACAATTATTGGCCTTCCTGAAGAAGCTAAATATGGTATGACACGCGAACAAATATTTGAAGCGTATAAACAATTACAAGCTAAAGGTGTAAAACACTTTGGTATTCATACAATGGTTGTTTCTAACGAACTTGATATTGACGGTTTAGTTGGTACAGCAGAGCTTTGCTTTAATCTTGCTGTAGATATTAAAAAAGAACTTGGTATCACTGTTGAATTTATTGATTTAGGTGGAGGTGTAGGTGTAGCTTATAAACCAGAACAAACACCAGTAGACTTCCGCGTATTAAGCAAGGGTGTAGAAGAAGCGTATAATCGGATTTTAGTAGCTAATGGACTTAATGATGTAGCATTGGCTTATGAATGTGGGCGTATGGTAACAGGTCCATTTGGTTATCTTGTTTCTACTGCTATTCATAAAAAAGATATTTATCGTCATTACATCGGTTTAGATGCTTGTATGGCAAATCTTATGCGTCCGGCGTTGTATGGCTCTTATCATCACATTACCGTAATGGGGAAAGAAAATGATCCCAAGGATCATGTATATGATGTAACAGGCTCCTTATGTGAAAATAATGATAAATTTGCTATTCAACGAGAGCTGCCAAAAATTGATATTGGAGATCGTGTCATCATTCACGATGCTGGTGCACATGGACATTCTATGGGTTTCAATTATAATGGTAAATTACGTTCTGCAGAGTTATTGCTACATAAAGATGGATCTGTTACACAAATTCGTCGTGCTGAAACATACGATGATTTATTTGGAACTCTTGATTTTTCAAACCTATAATTTAATATTGAGAATCGAATAGGATGAGAATTAATATTAATAAAAACCTATCAATATATGTAATACTTGATATTCTTTTAATTCCTGTATATTTTAGTAGGAATATCTTGCTATCATTTAGATAAGAATGTATAATGAGTGTAGATTGTTATGCACATACTTGCTAAGTTGGCGAGAATTACGGCGGTATTCACGTTAGTGCGTACCGCCTTTTTATATGTGTCAGTATATACGTTTTATATATAACGAGTGTATGTTTCTTATGGTTACATACAAATAAAAGGAGTGAACATTTTGGCTGAATTACTTCAGATAAAAGATTTAAAGGTATCTGTTGAAGAGAAACAAATCTTGAAAGGTATTGATTTAACAATTAATAAAGGTGAAATTCATGTTGTGATGGGGACAAATGGTGCTGGTAAATCTACACTTGCTAATGCAATCATGGGTAACTCTACATATACAGTAGATAGTGGTTCTATCATTTTTGATGGTAAGGATATTACGGAAGATGCAGTAAACGATCGTGCAAAAGCGGGTATTTTTATGTCCTTCCAAAATCCAATTTCTATTCCTGGTATTACTGTAGAAAACTTCATTCGTACAGCTAAATCCACAATTACTGGTGAAAATGTACGTGCATTATCTTTCAAAAAAGAATTGAAAGAAAAAATGGATGAATTGTCCTTTGATTTATCTTATGCGCAACGTTATGTAAATGAAGGCTTCTCTGGTGGTGAACGCAAGAAGAATGAAATTCTTCAAATGTCCATTTTGAATCCTAAATTGGCTATTCTTGATGAAACTGATTCTGGCCTTGACGTAGATGCGGTTCGTATCGTATCTGAAGGTGTACAACGTTTCCATAACGAAGAAAATGCTGTATTAATCATTACTCATCATAACCAAATCTTGCAAAAACTAAAACCAGACTATGTTCATGTGTTGATTAATGGCAAGATTGTTAAAACTGGTGATGCTTCTCTTGTACGTGAAATCGAAGAAAAAGGTTATGACGCATACAAAGCATTAGCATAGGAGGCATAATGGAAGAAAGAAAGAAAACCCAAGTCGCGGATATGGACCGTGGCGTCTATGATATAAAGAACGAATTTGAATATTCTTATATCTCTGATGCCGGTTTAACAGAAGATATTATCCGTGAGATTTGGTCTAATAAAAATGAACCAGAATGGATGCTCGATTTCCGTTTAAAGTCTTTGGAAATCTATAATCGCATGGGCATTCCGAATTGGATTCCTGATATCTCGGGCTTAGATATGGCAAATATTCATACGTATGTTAAGCCTAAAGTAGATATGAAAGAAAACTGGGATGAAGTTCCAGAAGAAATTAAAAGTACTTTTGACCGCTTAGGTATTCCAGAAGCGGAAAAAACATCTCTAGCTGGTGTTGGTGCTCAATATGATTCTGAAGTTGTTTACCACAGTATTCAAGAAGATCTTGTTAAGCAAGGTGTTATCTATACTGATATCGAAACAGCATTACATGAACATGAAGAAATCGTAAAAAAATACTGGATGACATTAATTCCACCTACAGACCATAAATGGGCTGCCCTTCATGGTGCCGTTTGGTCTGGTGGTTCCTTCGTATACGTTCCTGCCGGTGTACAAGTAGAGATTCCATTGCAATCTTACTTCCGTTTGAATGCACCAGGTGCTGGTCAGTTCGAACATACGATGATTATCGTAGAAGAAGGGGCTAAATTGCACTTTATCGAAGGTTGTTCTGCTCCTAAGTATGATGTGTCTAACCTTCATGCAGGCGCTGTTGAACTGTTCGTTAAAGATAATGCTACATTGCGTTATTCTACAATTGAAAACTGGTCTAAAAACATGTACAACCTTAACACAAAACGTTGTGTAGTAGGTAAAAATGGTACAATTGAGTGGGTATCTGGTTCCTTTGGCTCCAAAGTTTCTTGTTTGTATCCAATGAGTATTCTCAACGGTGAAGGTGCACATGCTGAATTTACAGGTGTAACATTCGCTGGTGAAGGACAATTCCTCGATACAGGTTGTAAAGTGGTACATAATGCACCATATACAACAAGTAATGTAAACTCTAAATCTATTTCTAAATCCGGTGGCGCTGCAATTTATCGTGGCCTTTTGAAGATTGGCCCTAAAGCTGAGCATTCCAAAGCAACCGTTTCTTGTGAATCCTTGATGCTTGATGCTGAGTCTCAATCTGATACAATCCCGGCTATTATTGTAGAAAATGACAATGTGGATTTAGGTCATGAAGCTAAAATCGGTCGTATTTCCGACGAAGCAATTTTTTATCTTATGACTCGTGGTATTAGTGAAGAAGAAGCTCGTGCGATGCTCGTTCGTGGCTTCGTAGAGCCAATCTCTAAAGAATTGCCACTTGAATATGCAGTAGAAATGAACAATCTAATCAATCTTGAATTAGAAGGTTCTATCGGTTAAGGAGGAATTATGAGCGAATTACTATTTAATGAACTCCCTAGACCGACATTCAGATGGTTGCGTGTTAATCATACTGTAAGCTCTCTAGCTGGAGAAGATACAGCGGTACAATCCATCGCTGTGGAAGCTAATAAAGATATACTTTCACCATTACCTGTTGGTACAGCATTACTAGATGGTAATTATGAAGGTGCTAATAAAGAAGCTGTTCATGTATTAGTTGAAAAAGCGGAAGGCTATGCTATCAATGTGCCTCCTAAGGCGAAAGAAGTTGTAGGCATCCGCATTGATGCTAATGCTCGTGTGGCAAACCGTTTCCAATTTATCGTTGGTGAAGGTGCTGAACTAGAAGTGCAATTTTATGTAACGGGCTCTGGGGATGCATTGACAAATGTTAGCTATTTAAACGAATACGATGTGAAAGAAGCTGGTAAGGTTGTAGTAAAAAAGGTAAATCTTTTGCCTGAACATGTACAACATATCGAGCATCGATACACTAAATTAGAAGAAAAAGCAGATGTAGAATACATCAATATTGAAATTGGTGGCAGTGAAAATATCTTGAATTACTATCATGATTTAGTAGGTCAAGAATCCCGTATGGTTCATGATATTGCTTATCTTGGTAATAAAGAGCAAAAATTTGATATTTCTATGGTTATGAGTCATGGTGGTAAAAAATCATTTAGTGATATTCATACCTTAGGTGCTCTTAGTGGCAATTCTAAAAAATCCTTCAGAGGGACCCTTGATTTTCTTAATGGAGCAACAGCTTCTGAAGGTGCGGAAGAAGATACTTGCTTATTGTTAGATCCAACTGTAAAATCTGTTTCGTTACCACTTTTATTGTGTAAAGAAGATAATGTAGTTGGTAATCATGCAGCAAGTGCAGGCCAAATTGATCATAATAAATTGTTCTATATCATGAGCCGTGGCTTTAGTGAGGTAGAGGCAAAACATATCATTGTTGAATCTATGATTCGACCTATTATTGATCGCATTGGTGATGAAACGATTGAAGAAGCAGCGTTAGCAGCTGTACGTAATAAAATTTAAAGAGGCGTTTTTATGAGACCAATTGCAGAAGCATACAAAGACTTTCCTATATTACATAAAGAGCATAATGGGCATCGTGTTATCTATTTAGATAGCGGTGCTACTGCTCAAATTCCACAGTCCGTAATTGACCGTGTTGTGGAACATATGACACAACGTAATGGTAACCCACATCGTGGTTCTCATATTTTAGCCATTGAAGCATCTGAAGACTATGAAAATGCACGGGATCGCGTAGTTGAATTTATCAATGCTCGTGAACGCGAAGAGGTTATATTTACACGTAATAGTACGGAGTCAATGAACTTGATTGCCCACAGCTATGGCCTTCATAATGTGAAAAAAGGTGACAAGATTGTCATTACTGTTGCTGAACATCATGCGAATCTTGTAACATGGCAATATGTGGCAGAACAGACGGGGGCAACCTTAGAATACATGTATCTTGATGAACATGGGCACTTAAAGGATGGTGAAATCAATAAAATTGATGAAAAGACTAAAATTGTTGCTTTCGCTCATGTTAGTAACGTGCTTGGTATGGAATTCCCAGTAAAAGAATTAACTGAGAAGGCTCACTCTGTAGGTGCTATTGTTGTTCTAGACGGTGCTCAATCTACACCTCATAAAAAAATTGACGTACAAGCATTGGATTGCGATTTCTTCGTATTCTCTGGCCATAAAATGTGTGCATCTCAAGGGATTGGTGTACTATACGGTAAACGTGATTTATTAGAAACTATGCCTCCATTCCTATTGGGTGGCGATATGATTGAGTATGTAAAAGAACAAACTGCTACATTCAATGAGCTTCCATATAAGTTTGAGGCAGGTACTCCAAATGCTGATGGTGCTGTTTCCTTGCATGCAGCTATTGATTATTTGGAATCCTTTGGAATGGATGCTATAGAAGCCTATGAAGAGGAGTTAGTAGCTTATATTCTTCCTAAGATTGTTGAATTGCCACATGTCCATGTTATTGGTTCTCAAAATCCTAAGGAAAAACATGGCGTTATTGCGTTCACTGTAGATGATGTACATCCTCATGACGTAGCTACGATTTTGGATTCTAAGGGAATCTGCGTTCGTTCCGGTCACCATTGTGCACAACCATTAGGTGCGTTCTACAATGTATCTGCATCTACTCGTTTAAGTATGTACTTATACACTCGCAAGGAAGATTTAGACGCATTCCTTGAAGTATTAAAGACTGTTCGTTCAGTAATGGGTTTTAAAGATTAGGAGAATTACCACTAATGGAAATGGATCAATTATATACGGAACTTATTTTGGAACATAACCAAGATAAACGTAATAAGCATGAATTATCTGAATTTACAAATTCTGAACATGGACATAACCCTAGTTGTGGTGATGATCTAACATTACAACTCAATGTAGTAGATGGTATCATTAAAGATGCTGCATATACAGGTTCTGGCTGTGCTATTAGCCAAGCATCTGCATCTATGATGATTGATATCATTAAGGGCAAATCTGTTGAGGAAGCGCTTCGTTTAGTAGAAATTTTCTTGGGTATGATTAAAAAAGAGATTACCGATGAAAATGAGTTAGAAGAATTAGAAGATGCTATGGCTCTACAAAATATTTCTAACATGCCAGCACGTGTAAAATGTGCAGTTCTTGCATGGCATACATTGAAAGAGGCTTTAAAGAAATAATATGAAGAAAACGATATTATTTGATTTAGATGGAACCTTAACTGACTCTCAAGAAGGTATTCTTAAAAGCATTAAATTTGCATTGGAACATTTCGGTTATACTGTACCTGATGAAGAAACATTACAATTGTTCTTAGGACCACCATTGGTGGATGCTTTCCAAGAACATTGTGGTTTGACCTTTGAGCAAGCGGAAGAAACATACTTTAAATTCCGTGAACGTTATGGTACCATCGGTAAATTTGAAAATAAAGTATATCCGAATATTGTAGACTTATTGGCTAAATGCAAAACTGAACAATATACTATAGCTGTAGCTACTGCAAAACCAGAACATTATGCTAAAGATATTCTTGATCACTTTGAATTGACACCATACTTTGATGTTATTGTTGGTGCTAATTACGAAGCGGGATTGTTACACAAAAAAGAAATTCTTGAAAAAGCTCTCACGCTATGTGGCAACCCATTAACTGATGAAAATGGTCGTCGATTGACATTCATGGTTGGAGATCGTAAGTACGATGTAGAAGCAGCTAATGAACTTGGCTGTATCTCCATCGGTGTTACCTATGGTTACGGTACGGAATCTGAGTTAAAAGAAGCGGATGCCGAATATATCTGTGATGATGTTGATGAGATTGCTGATGTTCTCAATCTTGAAGAAATGATGGTTCGTAGATAAGCTATATAAATAGAATTACATATCAACCAAAATTAAAAGCTAGAGGAAATCCTCTAGCTTTTTTGCATCTTCATTTTATGTTATTTTTTTAGGCCACTCTTTTTAGCTAATGTTTTGATAACCTTAGCACTTTGTTTTTTCAACTTGCCCCCTGTTTGTTTGAGTTGGATACGTGTACGAGAAACACGACCAAGTGTAGTAATCTTAGTTTTTCGACGTGGCTTCATATCACGTTCGTTACCAAAGTCGCCACGTTGCACACTTGTTGCCTTTACTTTTTCAGCTCTAAAAGATTTACGTAAGGCTTTCATAATTAATGTAAGCGGTAATGTTTGCTCGAAGGAATATAAATCAACTGCTACATAACCAAGTGCAGGATATGTGTGCAATGTAAAGTGAAAACCTGGTGCGACAGAAAGGAGGGCGATTTCCTCATCCATAACCTGACAACTGATTTCATCAACATCAAGTTCAGCTAAGTCAAATGCGGTTGCTACACTTTCTTGTACAGCTGTAGCGGATGAAATTGCGTCTTCATCGCAGGAATATAAATCAATTAACAGTTCTTGTCCTAATGCTTCTGCCATAACAACACCTTCCTTCAGAAAATAATATCTCATTTATTATACATAGATTTAAGGATTAAGTCCAATTATATGAGAATACATTAAAAGTCAAACGTTATTTTTATGAAATTTGACTTTTATATTGACTAAAGTCAAAAAGTCAAATATAATAGAATTATGCTAAAGAACAAATAGTCAAAACTATAGTAAATAAACTTTAAAGGGGTGTTTTTTATGAGTATGATAGCTGATAAAATAGAAAAATTTATATTAGACCGTATGCGTGAAGAACAAGAAAAGCTAATTTTAAAGCGTAATGAATTGGCTGATGAATTAGATTGTGCGCCATCCCAAATTAGTTACGTATTAAGTACGCGTTTTTCTAATGAGCGCGGTTTCGATGTTGAGTCAAGACGTGGCTTGGGTGGATATATTCGAATCAAAAAAATTAACCCAGAAAGTTCAGATTCTTTACCTGCTGTTACAACTTATCGGATTTATGAAGGTCCAAATACGGTAGAACGATTAATTGATATGCGAGATGTAGATCAATCATTATTTCAATTATTACAATCTGAAAAGATTACCCGTCGTGAAGCTCAATTGATGCATAATTCTTTTGCTACATTAATTGAAAATGTAGACGTAGAAGAACGTAATGATGCTGTTCGTCAATTATATGCATCAATGGTGGACACTTTGCGGAAGGAGTGATGATTTGTGTTATGTGATCATTGCCATAAAAATGAAGCTACTATCCATATGACTAATATCATAAATAATCAAAAGACTGAGCAACATCTTTGCAGTACTTGTGCCACCGAGTTACAACAAGCTGGGAAATTATCTCCTTATAGTTCTTTTATGAATGATATGTGGGATAATAACTTTTTTACTAATGATTTTTTTAAGAATATGGTGTATCCAGATAACTTATTAAAAGCTCATCAATCTAAGAGATGCCCTCAGTGTGGTATTACTTATGATGAATTCAATCGGGTAGGTAAGTTTGGCTGTGGTCAATGTTATGAGACTTTTAATAGTGAAATAAATCCATTATTAGAACGAATACAAGGTAGTTCTGAGTATGAAGGGACTATACCTAGTCGTGGTACTAATGTTTTTAAAGCAAAGTATGAAGTAAAGCAATTGCGCCGTCAATTAGATACAGCTATTCAAGCTGAAAACTTTGAAGAAGCTGCAATTTTGAGAGATAAAATTAAAAATCTAGAAGTTATCATTGATGGTGATAACGAATAGGAGGTTCTTATGTTAGATACTATATTGGACTCTCCGCTAAGTCAGTGGCTGTGTCAGGATACAGAGGCGACAGACCACATTGTAATTTCAAGCCGTATACGATTGGCGAGAAATTTTGATGATATATTGTTTACGAATCGTGAAGATACAGTTTCCTTAGAAAAAGTGAATACAATCTCTCGAGGCCTATTGCCAATATTAAAAAAGGCTGATGAGCACCAATATACAAATATTAGCCTTGAGCAATTAAGTCAATGTGAACGTGCTGTCTTAGTTGAAAAGCATTTAATGAGTCCTGCTTTAGAGGAAGAATTACCGTATCGTAATTTGATCGTATCTGATGATGCTTCTATCGCAATTATGGTAAATGAAGAAGATCATTTACGTATTCAATCTATGGCTCCAGGACTTAAATTGCAACAAGCTTATAATCATGCGGTTCAAATTGATAAAGCTATCGAAGCAAAATACCCTTATGCCTTTGATGAGCGATTTGGTTATTTAACTGCTTGCCCCACTAATGTGGGTACAGGTTTACGGGCCTCTGTTATGTTACATTTACCCGCATTGACGTTATCTGGTCGTATTACGAGACTCATTCGTAACATAATACAACTAGGTTACTCTGTACGAGGGTTGTATGGGGAAGGTTCCGAAGCTTTAGGTTGTATTTACCAGATTTCTAATCAACGAACGATGGGTATTAGTGAAGAAGCAACTATTGAGCAATTGATTAAAATCGTAGAAGGAATTATTGCAGAAGAACGAAAGTCTCGGCAATCTTTATTACACAACGATAAAGAAGGTTTGGAAGATATACTTTGGCGATCCTATGGAATTTTACAATATGCACGACGTGTAAGCGGTAAAGAGGCACTTAGTAAGCTTAGCGACATTCAATTAGGTGTAGATTTAGAAATATTACCATTCTGGGGTAAAGATACTTTTAATGAGCTTGTTGCTATAACTAGACCAAACTTCCTCTCTAAATACTTAGGTAGTGAAAATTTGACAGATACCGATCGCGACAGCTATCGTGCAAAGGTGATACGTCAAAAACTTTCAAATTAATATAAGTACATAAATAATTAATGCATAATTATTTATTTTGTATAGATTGATTTATATAATTTTCTTAGTTTATTGTTAAGAGATTTGTAAAAAATAGTAAATATTAATACTAGATAGCATAATAGATTAATAGAGTTTAATAATATTTTTATATTCCAATGGTTATTTCACCATTGTTTATATATATTTGAAAAGAAATAATTACAATTTACATAGATAGATGAGGTGATATTATGATGCAACGGTTTACAGACGATGCACAGCGTGTTCTTTCGTTAGCTCAAGAGGCTGCTTTGGAGTTAGGACATGACTATGTCGGTACTGAACACGTACTCATCGGCCTTACAAAGGTTAAAAATGGTGTAGCAGCTAAAGCTTTAGAAGAGCTTGGCCTTGTTACAGAAGATATTTTTGAAGCTGTAGAAGAACATGTAGGACGTGGTAATAAAAAAGCAACGTCAATATATATGACACCTCGCGTTAAACATGTGCTTGAGCTTGCCATTCAAGTAGCAAATCAAATGAATCACAATTACGTTGGTACTGAGCATATTCTATTGGGCCTACTTAGCGATGGTAGCGGTGTTGCAGTTGCTATTTTACGAGCTATGAATATACGTAGTAATGATGTAGTAGAAGCAATTCGTAGTATTCTTGGCTCGAATAAAGGTAGCAACAATGGTGGTCAAGAGGGAATAAATAGCAATAATGATTTAGGTGAGCTGTCAGATTTTGCAACTGATCTTAATGAGTCTGCTAAACAAGGTAAGATTGATCCTGTTATTGGCCGCGATACGGAGATTCAACGAGTCATTCAAATTCTCAGCCGTAGAACTAAAAATAATCCTGTTCTTATTGGTGAACCAGGTGTAGGTAAAACAGCTATTGCCGAAGGCTTGGCACAGCGTATTGTGACTGGTAATGTACCGGAGATTTTACGTAATAAACGCATTATTTCTCTTAGTATTGGTTCTATGTTAGCGGGTGCCAAGTACCGTGGTGAATTTGAAGAACGGTTGAAAAAAGCCATTGATGAAGTACAACAACATGATGATATGATTATCTTTATAGATGAAATTCATACATTGGTTGGGGCAGGTGCTACTGAAGGCGCTATGGATGCAGCTAATATCTTAAAGCCTGCTTTGGCACGAGGTGAATTCCAAGTTATCGGTGCCACAACACTTGATGAATATAAGAAACATATAGAAAAAGATGCTGCTTTAGAGCGTCGTTTTCAACCTGTTCAAGTAGGAGAGCCTAACGAAGAGGATGCTCTTGAAATTTTAAAGGGATTAAGAGACCGGTATGAAGCTTTCCATAAGGCTAAGATCACAGATGAGGCATTAACAGCAGCTGTGTCTTTATCTAGCCGATATATTACAGATCGATTCTTGCCTGATAAGGCTATCGATGTAGTCGATGAAGCTGCATCTAAGGTTCGTATGAAAGTATTTTCTGCAGCACCTGATGTTAAAGCATTAGAGAATCAACTCAATACAGTTAAGAAAGAAAAAGAAGCTGCTGTTACGTCTCAAGATTTTGAAAAGGCTGCAAAGCTTCGCGATGAAGAACAATTACTATTAAAAGAAATTGGTGATAAAAAATCTATCGCTAAAGAAAAAAGCGATCAAAAATTAATAGTAACAGAAGACGACATAGCTGCTGTAGTAGCGCAATGGACAGGCATTCCAGTGGCTAAAATTACAGAAGAAGAGTCTGCAACCTTACTACATTTGGAAGAAGAACTTCATAAACGCGTAGTAGGTCAAGATGAGGCTGTTACTGCTGTAGCTAAAGCTGTACGCCGTGCAAGGGCTGGATTAAAAGACCCAAAACGGCCTATTGGTTCATTCTTGTTCCTTGGGCCAACTGGTGTAGGGAAAACTGAGCTAGCAAGAGCGCTTGCATCCTCCTTGTTCGGCGATGAATCTGCTATGATTCGACTTGATATGTCTGAATATATGGAAAAACATACTGTGTCTCGCTTAGTCGGTGCCCCTCCAGGTTATGTAGGCTATGAAGAAGGTGGCCAATTAACAGATGCGGTACGTCGTAAACCATATAGCGTTATTCTCCTCGATGAAGTAGAGAAAGCACATGCAGATTTCTTTAATATCTTGTTACAAGTTCTTGATGATGGTCGTCTTACTGATAGCCAAGGTAGAACTGTTGATTTCAGAAATACAGTTATTATCATGACAAGTAACTTAGGTGCTAAAGCTTTACATAAGAACTCGCCAGAACTTGGTTTCTTAGCAGCTAAAAAGTCTGATTCTAATGTAGATGAAAATAAAGAAATTGATTTTAAAGAGGCTAAGAAATCGGTAATGGATGCGGTGAAACGTCATTTTAGACCTGAGTTTTTAAACCGTATCGATGAAATGATTGTATTCCATCCATTAACAGAAGAGGACTTAAAAGAAATTGTAACTATCTTGATGAGTGATGTTACAAAACGCCTTGAAGAGCGTGATTTACAATTAGAAATCGCTCCTGAGGCTATGCAATTACTTGTTAAGGAAGGCTCTGATTTTACAATGGGGGCTCGACCATTAAAACGTGCTATTCAACGTTTAATTGAGGACCCAGTGTCCGATCTTATTTTGAAAGGAGATGCAAAAGAAGGCAAAATTATTAAAGCAGATGCAAAGGATAACGATCTTGTTGTATCAATATGATAAAAATACAAATTATACAGTTGATGACTACCTTTCATATAAAAAATATAAGTTAAATGGTATACTATAGAATGATGATAGTTAACCATGTAGTAAAATTATGCATAAAAGGTCATGAATGGTTATCATTCATGATCTTTCTTTTTAAATGTATTGAGGTGTTATGGCAAAAGCAAAATCTGTATTCTTTTGTCAAAATTGTGGGGCTGAATCCTCTAAGTGGATGGGCCGTTGTCCACAATGTGGAGAATGGAATACATTAGTTGAAGAAATAATTAAAGAAACTAAACATAGTCGAACACCTTCTCGAGGTGTTGGAAATCAAACGGCGAAGCCTACCGCCTTGCCAGATATCGAAATTTCTTCTATTGCACGCGTATCTACAACCTTTGGTGAAATTGATCGTGTATTAGGTGGTGGCATAGTGCCTGGTGCTCTAATGCTTTTAGGTGGTGATCCTGGTATTGGTAAATCTACTCTGTTACTACAAGTATCCCAGAAGATAGCCGATACAGTAGGAGCAGTTCTTTATGCATCTGGTGAAGAGTCTCAGTTACAACTTAAACTTCGAGCAGAACGACTGCATATTAATAGTGAATGGTTACAAGTTATTGCAGATACTGATCTAGATCATATATTGGAGCAAGCTGAAGCAATGACTCCTTCCTTACTAGTCATTGACTCTATACAAACTATGTATACTGGAGATATAGATGCTGCGCCAGGCAGTGTTAGTCAAGTTCGTGAATGCACATCTCGTCTACTTCGCTTCTGTAAAGAACGAAATATACCTACTGTAATCATTGGTCATGTAACAAAGGAAGGCAATATTGCAGGGCCTCGTATGTTAGAGCATATGGTAGATGTAGTGCTTTACTTTGAAGGGGAGCGTTCTTATCAATTCCGTATATTACGGTCCATTAAAAACCGTTTTGGTTCTACATCAGAAACAGGCATTTTTGCCATGGTAGAGAAAGGGTTACAGGAATTGTCCAATCCATCTGCTTCTCTCTTGGCAGAGCGTTCCGATGAAGAAAGTGGCAGTGCTGTTATGATTTACCTCGAAGGGGTTCGGCCCATCTTAGTAGAGGTACAAAGCTTGGTCGTTACTACGGCCTTTGGTATGCCTAGACGTACGGCGATTGGTTATGATCTTAACCGATTAATTGTATTATTAGCAGTCTTAGAAAAACGCTGTAGCTTTACATTAGGTAATAAAGACGTGTATGTAAATGTCATCGGTGGTCTCAAGGTAAATGAACCTGCTTGTGATTTATCTATGGCGGTTGCCATTGTGTCAAATCTGAAAAATCGAATCGTTCCAACAGATATGGTAATTTTAGGTGAAGTAGGCTTAACTGGTAATGTTCGCAGTATTCCTCGCATTGAACAGCGTATAAATGAAGCCAAGAAATTAGGTTTTAAAAAGTTTATTATTCCTGAAGGCAACTATAAACAAATCAAGGATAATGATAGTTCTATCAAAATTAGAGGTGTCAAATCTATACAAGAGGCGATGCAGCTCGTATTTTCATAATTAGGGGGTGATTTCATGATTTATCGGATTTTACGCTATGTAATAGCCATTTTAGTAGGTACAGCAGCCTACGTGGGAATGGATAGCTTAGCACCTATTATTGACCCATATTTGGTTTCTCAATTTGAATCTTTTGGGGACATGTCATTAACAATTGCACGTATTGCAGTATTAATCGTAGGTACTCTATTAGGCCTTGTTATTGGTTATCTGATTTCATCATTTATTCTGAAACAAGGTTTAGTAATTGCTAAAAGATTAGAGCGTATTCTTACTCATATTCCAAATCAAGAATTGATTGCAGGCACCATCGGTTTATTATTCGGCCTTATTATTGCAAATCTAATTGGTGTTGCATTCAATCAAGTACCTATTATAGGACCTTATATTCCTATAATTTTGAGTGCTATTTTTGGATATAGTGGACTTAAAATCATGGCTCGTAAAGGCCCCGAAATGTACAATAATTACGTACAACAATGGGGAGGAGATAGCACTAAAAAAACAAGTCGTTTTAAAATGTTTTCAACTCATAAATTAGATAAATCCTCTAGTACGCCAAAATTACTAGATACTTCAGTTATCATTGACGGTCGTATCAAAGAACTATGTGCTACGGGCTTCATTGAAGGCCCTCTTATGGTGCCACTATTTGTATTAAATGAGTTACAGGTAATTTCTGACTCTGCGGATGCTACGAAACGCAACCGTGGCCGACGTGGCCTTGATATTTTGAAGGATATGCAAGATGCCAATAAGGTAGCTATAGAAGTTGTTGAAGATGATTATGATGATCTTGTAGAGGTTGATTCAAAACTTATGCGACTTGCTTTAGATAAGCAGTGGAAATTGATGACTAATGACTTTAACTTGAATAAGGTGGCTCGTGTACAAGGTATTGAAGTGCTTAACCTTAATGAATTGGCAAATGTATTAAAACCTGCTCTAATCGCTGGAGAATGGATTCGCGTTCAAATCATGAAAGAAGGTAAGGAAGTACACCAAGGTGTGGCTTATCTCGACGATGGCACGATGATTGTCGTAGAGGATGGTAAGCCTTATGTTGGTCAAAATGTAGAGGTTATGGTTACATCCATATTACAAACGAGTGCAGGACGGATGATTTTTGCTCGTGTAGATGGAGGACAAAATGGGCAAGGCAATTAGTTGTATCGTTCTCGCTGCAGGTGCTGGTCGCCGTATGGGATACAAAGAAAATAAGATATTTATTCCTTTAGGGGGACATTCTATTATTCAACGTACCATACAAAATGTAGAAAAGATTGAAGGTTTAAAAGAAATTATTCTTGTTGTAGCTGAAGGCGAACAAGAATATATGTCTAACCATATTCAAGGGTTGGATTTGCATATTCCTGTAAAGATAGTATTTGGTGGAAGAGAACGTCAAGATTCTGTGGCATATGGTCTCAAAGCTGTATCAGAAGATAGTAATATTGTGCTAGTTCATGATGGAGCGCGTCCATTAGCATCAACTAAACTGTTTGATTCTGTTGTTAGGGCCGCAATAGAATATAGAGCTGCTACTGTAGGTGTCCCTGCTACGGATACGATTAAACGGGTTAATACAGAGCATACCGTAATAGAAACCTTGAAACGCAGTGAGTTATACCAAATTCAAACACCACAAGGCTTTCAAAAAGATCTATTTAAAGAGGCCCATCAAAAGGCTCATGACGAAAAATATTTAGGCACTGATGATGTGTCCCTCGTCGAGTATTTAGGTAAGCCTGTACATATAGTAAGTGGAGACTATTGTAATATTAAGGTGACCACACCTAATGATATTGCAGTAGCAAAACGATATTTAGGAATTGAGGATAAGCGTATGCGCGTTGGATTTGGTTATGATATTCATCAATTAAAAGCAGGGCGTCCTTGTATCTTAGGTGGTGTTCATATCGAGTCTGACCTTGGTCCTGATGGTCACTCCGATGCAGATGTTCTCATTCATGCATTGATGGATGCCATGCTAGGTGCCGCTGGTTTACGGGATATTGGATACTATTTTCCACCTGAAGACGACCAGTATAAAGGGATTTCTAGCATGCTTTTACTAGAAAAAGTAAATTTCTTATTGAAAGAACGTGGGTTACAAGCCTATAATATTGATATTATGGTTATTTCTGAGACACCTAAATTAAAACCTCACATCGATATGATGAAGTCTAATTTACAGTCTATTTTAGAGATACCATTAGATCGTATTAGTATTAAAGCGACAACAAATGAAATGCTAGGGGCTATTGGTCGCCGCGAAGGCATTGCTGCACAAGCTGTCGTTTCTGTATATGAAGGAGAGATTTAATCATGAGTTCCATGAAAGTTCGTTTTGCTCCAAGCCCTACGGGTCCATTCCATATTGGTGGTGCTCGTTCTGCTTTATTTAACTGGTTATTAGCACGTAAGGAAAAAGGCACATTTGTATTGCGCATTGAAGATACAGATTTAGCTCGTTCTACACGTGAAAGTGAAGAGAATATTAAAGCTTCCTTACAATGGCTTGGCATGAACTGGGATGAAGGCATTGATGTAGGTGGTAATAATGGTCCTTACCGTCAAACAGAACGTCTTGATTTATATAAAGAAGTAACACAACGCTTATTGGATGAAGGTAAAGCTTATGAGTGTTACTGCACACCTGAAGAGTTAGATGCGGTGCGTCAAGATCAAATGGATCGTGGGGAAACACCAAAATACAACGGTCATTGTGAACACTTAGATGAAGAGACAAAGGCTAAATACATTGCTGAAGGTCGTAAACCTACAATTCGTTTGCGTGTACCGTTGAATAAAACATACGCTTTTGATGATATGGTACGTGGGCATGTATCCTTTGAGTCCAATGGTGTAGGTGACTTCGTTATCGTTAAATCCGATGGTATTCCTGTATATAACTTTGCTGTAGTAATGGACGATCATATGATGGGGATTACTCACGTTATTCGTGCAGAGGAACATCTATCCAATACACCTCGCCAAATGGCTATCTATGAAGCTCTTGGTTGGGAGGTCCCTAAGTTTGGTCATATTTCTTTGATTCTTGGTAAAGATTACAAAAAAATGTCCAAACGTCATGGTGCTACCTCTGTTGAACAATACAAACAATTAGGGTACTTGCCAGAAGCACTTGTAAACTTCTTGGCACTTCTTGGTTGGGCTCCTGAAGGTGAAGAAGAATTCTTCACACAAGATGAATTAATTCAGGCTTTCTCTATGGATCGGGTAGCGAAAAATCCTGCTGTGTTTGATATTGATAAATTGAACCATATAAATTTCCACTATATGAAGAATTTGAGTGATGAAGAGTTATTCCATCTTTGTTTACCGCATTTGAAAGAGGTTGGTTTAGCTCCAGATAGCTTGAATCAAGCTGATATTGATTGGTTGACATTATTATGCTCTACATTCCGTGATCATATTAGCTATGGTGCTCAAATTAAAGATCATGTAGGCTTGTTTATGGGCGAAACAGTATTCCTTGAAGAGGGGCATGAAGAGGAGTTGCGTGCTGTATTGAATGAAGAAACAGCTCCAACAGTTCTCGGCGCTTTCCGGAATGCATTGGCTGAACTTGATGAAATTACACCTGAAGTTGTAAAAGCAACAATCAAGGCCGTAATGAAAGAAACCTCTTTAAAAGGTAAATTCGTATTTATGCCAATCCGTGTAGCTTTAACAGGTCAAATGCATGGCCCGGATTTGAATAATATTGTTACATTACTTGGTAAAGAAAAGTGCTTACATCGTTTAGATAATGTAGGTGCATTAACAAAATAAATTTGATCAATTAATCAAAGGAGTTCACGTAACAGGTGTTATGTGAACTCCTTTTGTATATGTTGTTAATATTCTATAGAAATGCTATAATAATCGGCGTATTAAATTTTGATTTATTATGAAAGCGAGTGTTTTTATGAGTGTTATTCGTTCTATTAATCACTTATTCAATAGTTATCTATCCTGGATAGTACTATTGATGGCTGTTTTAGCATATATGCTACCTGCAGTATTTTCTTGGATGACTCCTTATATTGCTTACATGCTACAGTTTGTTATGTTTGCGATGGGGTTAACATTAACGGCTCAAGTCTTTATTGATGTATTTAAGCAACCAATGAAGGTTATTCTCGTATCCGTAATCCAATTCTTATGGATGCCATTGGCAGGTTTCTTAGTAGCCTTAGCATTTAATTTTCCTCCAGAAGTTGGGATTGGTTTTATCTTGTTGGGTGCATGTCCTGGTGGTACTGCTTCTAATGTAATGACCTTCCTTGCAAATGGTAATGTTCCCTTATCCGTATCAGCAACAACTGTATCCACATTATTGGCACCTATTTTAACGCCTTTATTTGTCGTATTATATGCAGGTGCAACATCTTCTATTGAAATTCAATTTATGCCAATGTTTATATCTATTGTAAAAATCGTGTTAGTACCAATTATTTTGGGGATTGTATTGAATTACTTTATTGGCGCAAAAATTGAACCTGTAAAATCTGTATGTCCAACCATTGCAGCTATCGCGGTATTGCTTATCTTGGCAGCTGTAACTGCAGTTAACCAAAAGCAAATTGCCGAAACCGGTTTCATTATTTTTGTAGCGTGTTTAGTACAAAATTTGAGTGGTTATGTTGTGACATACTTTGTATGTAAAGCTCTCAGTATTGATGTGTCTTCTCGTCGTGCTATGCAAATCGAAGTGGCTATGCAAAATTCTGCATTATCCGTATCTTTAGCACTAAAACACTTTACACCACAAGCTGCGGTAGCAGGTGCAGTATTCTCCATCATTCATAACTTTACAGGATCTATTTTTGCAGGTATTTGCCGTAAACATGATGATCAAGATAAATTAGAAAATGCTTAATATTAATTGATTTGATGTAATGACATTATTATTACTTGTGTACTATAAAAGCTATTGTTATGAATGATAATAGTAATTTAATATTCTGATTATATATCCTCATCTTTCTAATTAAGCTATTTAAAATACCTATTATGATATGTGAATAGCTGCCTATGAAAGATGGGGATCTTTCTTGTAAATATTGACATTCTATAGCTTTATTGGTAAAATATTTTTATATATGAATATAGATTATTTTAATAGCTGAGACTGAAAGAAGTACTCTACAACTAACTTTTTAGCGAGAACCGATGGTGGGAGGGTTCATGGATAGGTAGATGAAATGCATTCACGAGCTGACACTCCGATTATAGGTAGGTTTGTCCGGCGACGCACCGTTATGCGATGAGTGGGTATCGCTATTGGTACCTAACAGAGTGGAACCGCGGACCATCGTCTCTGTATGAGATGAGAGGTCTTTTTTATTTTACAAAATTGGAGGCATCGGTAACGATGAGAGAAATTACTGTTTATAATACTATGACGCGCCAAAAAGAGGTTTTTAATCCTGTAACACCAGGTGAGGCAAAAATGTACGTATGTGGTGTCACACCATACAATCATCCTCATATTGGCAATGCTCGTCCTTTCGTGACTTGGGACGTAATTCGTCGCTATATGAAACATGTAGGCTATAAAGTAACATATGTACAAAACTTTACTGATGTGGATGATAAAATCATCAACACTTCTAATGGTGAAGGTGTCTCTTGGGATACCATTGCAAACCGCTATATCGATAGTTATTTTGAAGTAATGGATGCGTTAGGTGTACAACGTGCAGACATTTATCCACGTGTATCTACACATATTGATGATATCATTGCTATGATTCAAACATTGATTGACAAGGGCTACGCCTATGAACTCGATGGCGATGTATATTATAGTGTGGAGAAATTTGAACATTACGGTGAGTTATCTGGTCGTACATTAGACGATATGGAAGCAGGCGCACGTATTGAAGTAGATGGTCGTAAGAAGAATCCTATGGACTTTGCTTTGTGGAAAGCAGCAAAACCTGGTGAACCTTATTGGGAAAGCCCATGGGGGAATGGTCGTCCAGGGTGGCACATTGAATGTTCTGCTATGAGCCAAAAATATTTAGGCACAGAATTTGACTTCCACGGTGGTGGTAGCGATTTGATTTTCCCTCATCATGAAAATGAAATTGCTCAATCAGAAGGTTGCTCTGGTCAACATCCAGCAGTGCGCTACTGGTTGCACAATGGTTTTATCACTATTAATTCTGAAAAAATGTCTAAGTCCTTGAATAATTTCTTCTTGGTAAAAGATATTTTAGAACAATATAGTCCTGATGCATTGCGTTACTTCTTATTGAGCACGCATTACCGTAGCCCATTAGATTTCTCTGATGAGCGTCTAGAAGAAGCTAATAAATCTTTGGAACGGTTAAGCACAGCTATTGAAAACCTTCTTTACCTTGAAAAATGTGAGCCAGGCTCATGTGATGAAGCTCAACGCTTATTAGAAAAAGCGAAAGCATACGAAGAAGAATTTGAGGATGCTATGAGTGATGATTTCAACACTGCTTTAGCAACTTCTAGTATGTTCGGTCTTGCAAAAGAAATTAATATCTACTATCAAGCTGTAACAAGTAGAGAAGGCGTTGTTTGCCAAGAGGCAATTGCTGAAGTGAAACGAATCTTCAAATTTATGACAGATGTTATTGGTGTTCTTGAAAAAGCTTGGGAAGGCAATACGGGTGCTAATGCTGCTGAATATGAAGAATTAATGCAAGTTATTCTTTCTGTACGTCAAGCTTGTCGCGAGCAAAAACAATGGGCATTAGCTGATTGTATCCGCGATCGATTAGCTGAGATTGGTATTACCATTGAGGACTCTCCTCAAGGTGCACGGTGGAAAAAACGTGAAGTTTAAACAATTTCAATTCTTAAAGAATGAAGCGATAAAGAAACTAACGGCTCTTGAAGAAGAGCCGCTTCGTTTGCGCAAACGAACAATAGAGGAGTGCCTAAGTGCCGATGCAGTTATGCTAGCTTATATCGGTGATGCAGTATACTCCATGTATGTGCGCGAACGCGTAGTACAAATGAATATTACAAAAGTACAGATCTTACATACTATCGTTACTGAATTTATTTGTGCTAAATCACAGGCAAAAGTATTGCTAGAAATAGAAAATACTTTCACAGAAGATGAACAAGCTATTGCACGCCGTGCTAGAAATAGTAATGTAAACGTGCCTAAAAATAGTACTGTTCAAGAATATCGCAGTAGTACGGCCTTTGAAGCAGTACTAGGATTTCTTTATGAAACGCGCCAAGATGAGCGCTTACAGCATATCTTGGGGCAAGCCTTTTCTATAACTCTACGAGGTATGTAGTATGGATAATTATATTGTAGGTCGCAATGCGGTTAAAGAAGCCCTTAAAAGTGGCCGTTCTATTCAACGTATTCTGGTCAGTGAAGATAAGGTAAAAACAGGGTTAGCTGATATTGTAAATCTTGCTAAATCTCAAGGTATTGAAGTTAGACCAACACCAGTTAAACAGATGAATAAGTACGATTTAGAGGTACCACATCAAGGGGTTATAGCTCTTGTATCGGCCGTTCAATTTAAAGAATTGGGCGAGGTATTACAAGAAACGACACATGAGGTTCCTTTACTCATCTTAACGGATGGGGTTGAAGACCCACATAATATGGGAGCTATCATTCGTACTGCTGAATGTGCGGGAGCTACGGCTGTACTCATTCCTAAACGACATAATGCGCCTATTAATGCTACTGTTGCAAAGACATCTGCTGGAGCTATTGAACAAATTCCACTTGTACAAATTGGCAATGTAGTGCAAACCATTAAACAACTTCAAAAACAAGGATTTTGGGTAATGGGGGCTCATATGGAAGGTGATCGTACCTTGTATGAAGCAGATATGACAATTCCTACGGTTATAGTCATTGGTAATGAAGGTAAGGGGATTAGTCGCGTTGTAAAAGAAGCTTGTGATTTCCTTGTAACAATTCCTATGTATGGAAATTTGAATTCTTTGAATGCATCTGTTGCAGCTGCAGTTCTTATGTATGAGGCGGTACGTCAACGCCAGGCGAAATAATCATGCTAAAAGATATTTTAATTGTAGACGGCTATAATGTTATTTTTGCTTGGACTCATTTGAAAAAATTGGCTCATGAGTCTTTAGAACATGCGAGAATGGAGCTTCGAGATAGATTGTTGAACTATGGTAAATTTAAGGGTTACGAAGTAATCCTTGTATTTGATGGTAAGTATACAAAATCTGGAGGTTCCATTGAATCTATTACAAGTGGATTTATCGAAGTGTATACTGAGGATGGAGAAACGGCGGATTCCTTTATTGAACGAGAGGTATTTTTACGTAAAGGCAAATATACTAATGTATATGTTGTAACCTCCGATGGGGCAGAACAGAATCAAATTCTAGGCTCTGGCGGGTTGCGCATTCCTGCTCGTGAGTTGCAAAATATGATTCGTATTGCTAAGGAAGAAGAACGACTTCAATATGCTCATGAACATAGACGTGATCAATTTTCAGTGCGTCGTAATGAAGTGGGAGGTTTATTATCTCCTGAAGTTGCTGAAAAGCTTGAGAAATTGCGTCGAGGTCATTGATAGTTGAAAATCATATACCGTTCCAGTATAATAAATATATTGGTTTTTCTCGCTCAATTGTAAGGAGGAGCTTATGAAAATGATTCATACACGCAAGTCCGATTACAATTTCAAGGAAATGACCGATGAGCAAGTTGTGGTCATAGCTCAGGAAGAGCAAAATGAGTTTGCAATCGATTATATTGTTAATAAATATAAGAACTTTGTAAGAGCTAAGGCTCGCTCCTATTTTTTGGTAGGTGCCGACCGAGAGGATATCATCCAAGAAGGGATGATTGGACTCTATAAGGCGACGCGAGATTTTAAACATGATAAATTAGCGTCTTTTAGAGCTTTTGCAGAACTTTGTATAACTAGACAAATTATTACAGCTATTAAATCGGCTACAAGACAAAAACATGCGCCTTTGAACTCCTATATATCCTTAAATAAACCGGTGTATACAGAGGACTCTGAGCGTACATTGATTGAAATGCTATCTTCAACAAAGATTACAAATCCTGAAGACCTCATTATCAGTCAAGAGGAACTAGATGATATTGAGCACAATATTGGTCATATTTTAAGTGATCTCGAATGGGAAGTCTTGGAAGGATACCTTGATGGACGTTCCTATCAAGAAATGGCTGAGGTCACAGATCGTAGTGTTAAATCTATTGATAATGCGCTACAAAGGGTAAAACGTAAATTAGAGAAGTATTTAGAACATCGTGTATTGGGCTCGCATCGAGCATCACAGGAAGGATGACAGTCGTGACAAATTTCTTAATGATTGTAGAAGTAATCGTATCTATTTTATTAATTGTAGTAGTTGTTGCACAAAATAGCAAAAATGCAGGCATGGGCGGTGCTGTTTCTGGTGCGGCAGACTCTTCTTTTGGTGGTAAGCAACGCGGTTTAGATGCTTTCTTATCTAAATGTACGATTATATTGGGGATTATCTTTGCTGTGTTGAGCTTAGTGTTAGGGGCAATGATTAATCAATTCTAATGATGAAAGCCTGCTTTGCAGGCTTTTTCTTTTTTCATCCTAATAAGGGGGTGCAGACTTGAAGAAGAAGGTATTGGACTTTTATAAATCTATACAACCACATGCATACCATATTGAGGATGCAGCAATGGATAATCGTATTCGAGGTGGCAAAGATCTTGAAATGTTTATTCGATCTGCGAAAATGCTCGCCCGTGAAGGCGTATTAACTTCATCTCGACCAGATGTATACCGATATGAAGATCAACAGCATGAAGAATATGAAGGTATCTACAAAGGATATCGTAAATCTTATGGATTTGTTATTATGCTGGATGATGAAGATATTTATGTAGCAGAACAAAATAAAGGAACTGCTATGCATAATGATAAGGTACGTGTTCGTATTGTACCATCAGATTATACAAAACATAAACGTGAAGGCATCATCGTTGATGTTATTGAGCGTGCTAATGAAACCATAGTTGGTACTTACGACAGACAACAACACTTCGGCTTTGTTGTACCAGATGATGAACGTATTGGAACAGATATTTTTGTAGATTTAAAAGATACTTTAGATGCTCGGAGTGGAGCTAAGGTACTAGTAAAAATTACAAAATGGCCTGAAGGCAATAAAAAACCTGAAGGAATTATAACAGAAATTTTAGGTTATAAGGGGGATGTAGGCCTAGACATCAACTGTATTATGGCTAATCATAAGATTCCTTTTGCATTCCCTAAAGAGGTAATTGAGGCAAGTGAGAAGATAGATACTATTGTTCATGAAGATCCGAAGCGGTGGGATCTTAGAGCCTTACAAATGGTAACTATCGATGGAGAAGATGCAAAAGATCTTGACGATGCTGTAAGTGGTCGTAAATTACCAAATGGTAATTATGAGCTAGGCGTACACATTGCGGATGTTAGTCATTATGTTACTTCAGGCCAGCCTATTGACAATGAAGCATACAAGCGGGGGACTTCAGTTTACTTAGTGGACCGCGTAGTACCAATGTTACCAGAGGTATTATCGAATGGTATTTGTAGTTTAAATGCCCACGAAGATCGCTATGCTATGACGTGTATGATGGAAATTGATGATTCAGGTACAGTTGTTAATTATCGTATTCGTCCGTCTATTATCCATGTAGGACGTCGTTGCAGCTATAAAGAAGTTTATAAAGCGTTAGAGGAAAACATTGTTCCTGACGATTTAGTAGATTTTATTCCTATGCTTCGTGACTTAGCAGAAATTTCTAAGATTTTAAATCGTATGCGTCGTCGTAGAGGGGCATTAGACTTTGATTTTCCGGAATATAAGGTATTACTTGATCTCGATGGTACACCGTTGCGTATCGTAAAACGCGATCGAACTATGGCAGAGCGGCTTATCGAAGAATGTATGCTCATTGCTAATGAGACGGTAGCTACGCATTTAAAGGATACTCAACGTACATCGGTATATCGTATTCATGAACATCCTAGTGAAGAAAAATTGGATTTATTCCAAAAGGTATTACATTATTTAGGTCAAACTCTTGTCCTTAGTGCTGATGGTGTAACACCACGAGATTTCCAAAAAATCCTTGATGTAGTGAAGGGACAAGATATTGAGCAAGTGGCTCAAATTATGACCTTACGTTCTATGCAGCAAGCGAAATATAGCATTGAAAACGTCGGCCATTTTGGGTTAGCATCCACTTGCTATACGCATTTTACATCTCCCATTAGACGTTATCCGGATTTGATGGTACATCGACTTTTAAAAGCGGATATGCACTGGAAGGGTGGATACTCTAAACGAGATGTAGATGAAGCTTTCTTAGCTGGTGCTGTGGAACATTCTTCCATACAAGAACAAGTGGCAACCGAGGCAGAACGAGAAACTACTGATCTAAAGAAGACTCAATACATGGTTCCATTTGTAGGCGAAGTTTTTGAAGGCACTATTGCGAGCATAACCTCCTTTGGCATGTTCGTAGAGTTAGAGAATGGTATCGACGGTCTCGTGCATATTAGCATGATGAACGACGATTATTATTTCTTTGACGAAGAACATTTTGTTCTTGTTGGTAAGCGGACAGGTAAAACCTATCACTTAGGTGAAAAGGTTACTGTTACACTTGTAAAAGCCGATGTAGAAAAGAAACAAATCGATTTTGTTCTTGGTGAAGTAGATAATCTGATGGCTATCCAAGAACAATTGAGTAGTGGCTCTGACTATGCTACTAGTCGTGATGGTTTTGGAAATCTAAAGGGGCGAAAGTCATCCCGAAAAAACGGTAGAAAAACTTCTAAACGAGATGATTCAAAAGCTGGGCGTTCTAGATATGATGCTTTCAGTAAAAAATCTAAAAAAGGTAAATCGAGTCGCAAGAAGTCAAATAAAGCTACAAAACGTAGTCAATCTAAAAAATCTAAAAGTAAACGTAAACGATAGAGGAGAATATGGCAAAGAAATCTAGCCCATCGCTTATTGCTGACAATCGTAAGGCGCGTCATGATTTTCATATTCATGAAACCTATGAAGCTGGTATTGCTTTAACAGGAACTGAAATAAAGTCTATTCGTCAAGGTAAGCTTAATCTTAAGGACAGCTTTTGTCGTATAGATAAAGGGGAAATTTTATTGTATGGTGTACATATCAGTCCGTATGAACAAGGTAATCGTTTTAACCATGAACCGGAGCGGACACGCAAGTTATTGATGCATAAATCTGAAATCAATAAGTTACATGCTCAAGTTAAGGAAAAAGGATTTTCTTTAGTGCCGCTAAACTTTCATTTTAGTCACGGTTATGTAAAGGTTACTGTGGGTCTAGTAACTGGTAAGAAACTTTATGACAAGCGTCAAGATATGGCGGAACGTGATGCCAAGCGCGATATTGCTAAGCGAATTAAAGAGCAACAAAAATATTAAGAATTATAAGGAATCAAGTCGATATGGCTTGGTTCTTTTTGTATATTTGTTAACTATGTTATTTTTAGTGGTTGATAAAAATACAGTGAGAATTTATAATGTAAACAATAAGAGATGTTTGTAGTTGACATTTTCTAAGTAGAGGAGATACATTATGAATCAGAACATTCGGTACATTACAGAGGTTGCTATTTTAACTGCCATGATTACTGTATTAGGGGCTATTAAAATACCTAATGTCATTCCAGGTATAGAGTTTCAATTATCAGCCCCGTTGGCGGTAGCGATATGTGCCGTATTCGGATTTAAAAAGTATATTATAAGTGGTTGTTTATCTAGTCTAATAGGCTTAGCATTAGGTACTCAAACCATTTTAAATGTTATGATTGCTATGCAATTCCGGCTCATTGTGGGACTAATCCTTTGGATCTGCCATAATCACATGATAGGTATTATGGTTTCTGGTCCAATTGCATCTGCTTTAGCGCGATTATCTTTGTCTTTATACGTTGGTAAGGCTGCATTACCGATGATAGCTCTCGCAGTTCCAGGTATGATCTTTACAGTAATTATGGCACCAGTATTTGTGAAAGTATTCTATAAAATTCACAACCAAGTACCTCAAAGTAATGTAGTTAAAGGTAAGGTATCATAATGGACGAATTATATAGTGTGCGTATGCGCGCGGCTCAAGGTGGTCCCCATGAAAACGGGGGCCACCATATTTCTGGCGCAGAACGCATTGTGACCTTAAATCAAGTTGGATCTATTGCCCAGTCTTTAGCCGAACGAGCGCTGCATCATAGTAAGGGGACAGCTGATTTTATTAATATTACAGTGGACTTAATTCCTGCAGAAACAATTACATATATAGAATGTTTAAAGGTAAATGAACATTTGGCGAATACTGTTGCCGAGGCACATCAATTAGCTGTTGAACTTTTACAGGGCGCTGATATTAGTGAAACTGCTGTTAAACATGCTATTTTTCTATTAGAAGGTTTAGATTCATCTATGCGAGGTGCTATGTTGGTTGATGCAATTTCTGGTGAGCGCATAGATTCTGGTAACCGTGGTGTTCGCGTGAGTCATATGGACTCCTTTGACTCTGAAAAACTAGGGGAAAATGAACATATGAGAGAGGCCTTAGTATTGGCTTCTAAAGTGCAATCTGCAGAGGGGATTGTAGGTGAATTATGTTGGTCTGATGATCCTGATTACACAGTAGGCTATGTTGCTTGCAATGATATTTACCATCGAATTCCTAGCATGAAAGAATTTGGATCTAATCTAGGAGGGCGTGTATTTTTTGTTAAACCAAATACTGATGTGGACTGTGTAATCAAGTATTTGGAAAAAGCACCAGTACTTGTTCAGCGGTGATTGTATGTATAAATTCTTCCAAGAGCAATTAAATAATAAAATCAATAACCTAAATTTGCGTACATTAACGGAATATTGCCCTATAGACGCAGTACGTGTTAAAAGAAATGATAAAGAATATTTGATGATGGCGTCAAATAATTATTTAGGTCTTACTTTTGATGAACGTGTAATAGAGGGGGCCATTAAGGGAGCTCAACAATATGGTACTGGATCAGGTGGATCGCGTCTGGTATCCGGTACATTTCCCTTGTTTACAGATCTTGAAAGAGAACTAGCAAAATTTAAGAATACAGAAAAAGCTCTCGTCTTTAATACGGGTTACATGGCAAATGTAGGTACTATTTCTGCCATAGCAGATAAAAATATGACCATTTTTAGCGATGAATTAAACCATGCTAGTATTATTGATGGTTGTAGATTGAGTAAGGCTACTGTAAAAGCCTATAGTCACTGTGATGTAGAGGAGTTAAAGTTTTTACTTAAACAAGTAGATCGTAATGCACGTAAGCTCATTGTCACAGATGGGGTCTTTAGCATGGATGGCGATATAGCCCCATTAGATAAGCTTTACGAGGTTAGCCGTGAGTATAATGCTTTACTTATGGTAGACGATGCTCATGCGACGGGGACCATTGGTAGCGGTCATGGAACGGCTGCTTATTATGGTCTCGAGAAAGAAGTGGATATTCAGCTAGGTACATTGAGCAAATCGTTAGGTTCTGTTGGCGGCTATGTAGCTGCTAATAGCACCATCATTGATTATCTTGTGAATATGAGTCGTAGCTTTATATTCTCCACTGCATTATCTCCTGCTGACATAGGGGCAGCCCTGGCTGCGTTGCATATTCTTGAGTCTGATACATCTGTTTTAAGGCGACTACAAAATAATGTGAACTATATGGCAGATTGCTTAAATTCTATAGGAATATATGCTACGAATGATACTCCAATTTTCCCAATACTTATCGGTAGTAATGAGGATACTCTAACAGTATCAAATTATTTATACAATGCTGGAATTATAGGTACAGCGATACGTCCGCCTACAGTTCCTGTTGGTGAAAGTAGAATTCGTTTAACCGTTACAGCTGCTCATAATAAAGAACAAATTGATTATGTGTGCCAATCACTGCATAATGCTTTGAAGCAATTAGACTCATGATAGTAGATAATATATCTAAATAAAGACAGTATTAAAAGAATCCTAAATTGATTGGTTAATTAGTCTATATTAGATAAATCGAGTAGTCTAAGAAGAGTGAATATATCTGAACTGTAAAGGTTTCATACAATTGACAGTAATACCAAATAGGCTTATAATTATTAAACCGACGCACGGGGATGTAAAGGTTTCGACAGGGGTGCGTGTGGTATAGATAGCGAGTCGGCGTTCCATGAGGCCGTTAAACGGTGGGAAAACATTTAAACGCAGAAGAAAATTTTGCATTAGCTGCATAAGCTACGTCCCTCATACTTGTGCCTACCAAGTGTGAATGGACGTCAAACAGTAGGCTGGTCTAATTTAGTTGTTCATATGAATTAGGCGAGACAATATGAACTGGGGTTGTGTAGCTTGTCTGTGAGCGATAGCAACCTGAGACTTAAATCATAGACTGTGCTCGGAGAAGTCTATATGGCAACACTTTTGGACAGGGGTTCGACTCCCCTCATCTCCACCAAAATAGAAGCGTACATTTTAAGAAATAAGTCTGCGCTTACAGATAAATTTGTGATTATTCGGCTATAATTGATATAGAACAGCCGATTAAATGGTTTTAAAACCGTCTAGGTAGATTCTTAGGCGGTTTTTTGTATATTAAACATAAAATTTTCATATTAATTTAAATAAAGAATCTTAGAGGTGATAAGACATGGAAATTTTACTTATGTCATATTTAGCAGGAGCAAAAAGTATAACAAAAAAGTATCTTTCAAAAATGGTTTCAAATAAAATAATTTTTATTCCTACTGCTGGAAATGTTGAACCATATACTGGATATATTGATGAAGGTGTTGAGATGTTAAAGTCTTTAGGATATGAATTGGTAATTATTGATATTTCTAAATATGATGAAGATTATTTAAAGAATAAACTTTCAAAGACTGAATGTATCTGTATATCTGGTGGTAACACATTTTATCTATTACAAGAGCTGAAAAAGAAAAATCTTATAGGCCTACTTTATGAAAGAATCAAAGAAGGCTTATTATATATTGGTGAATCTGCTGGCGCAATTATTATGTCTGAAAATATTGAATATAATCAGATAATGGATGATAAAAGTATAGCATCTGAATTAGATGATTATATGGGTGTAAATGTATTTAATCATTATGTTTTACCTCATATAGGGGAATATCCATTTGAAGAGACTGCTCAGAAAACATTAGATACTTATCAAGATAAGATACCATTAGTGCCGATAAACAATAATGAAGTAATCTTAGTTGAGGATCATGGTTATACGGTATTAACTGAAAAAAAGTAAACTAGTAATATATAGTTTTATAATTCTAAAACTATTTAAGTTCATATTGAATATAAAATGTCAATAGTTTTTAACATTTTTGTTGTATACAATATATGTGGGTTTAATCAGATTTTATCTATGTTCTACAAAGGTAGAGGGGTATCGGAAAAATTGACTTTATCTATATAATCCTGTAAAATATATAAAGAAATTTATGTAATTATGACACATAGATGATTAGTTTCGTGTAAAGGAGTACAGATAATGAAGTTCCGTTATTCCCGTATGTTAGCGGCTCTCGTTGTATCCGCTGTAATGGTTGCTGGTTGTGGCAGTAATCAACAGCAAGCAGGTGACGTGAGTGTCAATGCATACAAAATTACTGCAAGTGATGCACAGGTAAACCAAACCTATGCTGGTACGGTAGTTGCAGAAAACTCTGTAGCTGTACATGCTCGTGTAACTGGTTACGTAGTTGAAAAATTTGTTAAAGGCGGGGAGCAAGTTGTAGCTGGCCAGCCATTATATCGTATCGATTCTCGTCAATACGAAGCTACTCTTGCTAATGCAGAAGCACAAGCAGCTCAAGCTAATGCAAACTATAAAAATGCTGAAGTAGACCTTAATCGTTATGAAACATTAGCTCAACAAGATGCTATTGCGCAACAACGTGTAGATACACAACGCAGTACTGTAGAACAAGCTAAGGCAGCTTATGAAGCATACCAAGCATCCGTAAAAATTGCTCAAGATAACTATGGCGATACAATGGTATATGCACCATATTCTGGTACATTACGTATGGATGATATCGATATGGGGACATTTGTACAAGCAGGTTCTACAACATTAGTAACTATTGATTCTATCGATCCTATCTTTGTTGAATTTAGTATGACAGAGCAAGAATATCTTGACTTCATGAAAAATCCAACTGGCGATGATTCCAATGGTCCAAATATTCAATTAAAACTTGCTGATGGCGAAACGTATAATCAACCGGGTTCTATTGTTCAAGCCGCAAAAAGTCTTGATCAATCAACAGGTAAGCTTGTGTTGAAAGCATCTTTCCCAAATCCTGATCATTTGTTGTTGCCAAATATGTTTGCTACAGTGATTTCTCCTGGTCAAAAACTTAAAGATGCTATTCTTGTTCCTAGTCGTGCCATTCTTCAAATCATGGATAAAAACTTTATCTATGTTGTAAATGCTGATGGTGTAGTAGAACAAAAAAGTGTTGAAGTTGGCGGTACAAGTGGTAGCGATACAATTATTAAAGCCGGTTTAGCACCTGGAGACACAATCATCGTTGATGGCTTAACTAAGGTTAAAAACGGTGTGAAGGTTAATGCTAAATTGCTTTCAAAAGAACAATTAAAAACTACAAAATAGAAGGGGGCTAGATCGTGTCGAAATTCTTTATTAATCGACCTATCTTTGCCATTGTAATAGCCATTGTTATTACCTTGGTAGGTCTCATTTCTATGATGAACCTTCCGATAGCTCGATATCCACAAATTTCTCCACCTACAGTTCGTGTAAACACTGCCTATACAGGTGCAACGGCTCAAGTTGTTAATGATACGGTAGCCAGTGTTATTGAAACACAAATCGTAGGCGTACAAGATATGGACTATATGACATCTAGTAGCTCTAGTAATGGTAGTTACTCTTTGACTGTTCAGTTCAATCAAGGCACAGATGCCGATATGGATACGGTTAATACACAAAACCGTGTACAAGCAGCACTTGCTCAATTACCTGCAGAGGTACAAGCAGTTGGTGTTACAACTACTAAATCTTCTGGTGATATGGCTATGGTATTTTCCTTGAACTCACCTGATGGTACTTATGATTCTACATTCTTAAAGAACTATAGTACCAACTATATGATGGATGCTATTAAAGCCATTAAGGGTGTAGGTTCTGTACAAGAGTTCGGTTCTGACTATGCTATGCGCATTTGGTTAGATCCTGCCAAAATGCAAAACCTTGGTGTTACTATTTCTGAAGTAACGGCAGCTATTAAGGGTCAAAACTTACAGGCTGCAGCAGGTACAGTAGGTCAAAATCCTACTAATGGGGAACAAGCATTCCAATATCCTATCAAAATTGAAGGTCGTCTTGTGACACCTGAACAATTTGGTAACATTGCTATTAAAAGTTCCAATGGTAAGGTGTTACATTTAAAGGATGTTGCACGCATTCAAATTGGAGCTAAAGGCTATGACTTTATTGCTAAGTCCGCTCATAAAGAGGTAGCAGGTTTTGCTATTTCTCTTCAAAATGATGCGAATGCATTAGAAACAATTGCTAATGTTAAGAAGGTGTTGGATGAACAATCTAAATCCTTCCCACCAGATATGCAATATAACGTAGTTGTAGATAATACAAAATTCGTAAGTGCTTCAATTAATGAGGTAGAGCATACCTTTGTAGAAGCATTGCTACTCGTTCTTTTTGTAGTATATGTATTCTTACAATCTTGGCGCTCTACAATTATCCCGATGATTGCTGTGCCAGTATCTTTGCTTGGTACATTTGGGGCATTCGTATTATTAGATTTCTCCATCAATACATTAACTCTATTTGCCATGGTATTGGCTATCGGCCTCGTAGTTGACGATGCTATCGTAGTAGTAGAAGCGGTAGAGTACGAATTACAATATAATGGTTTGTCTCCTAAAGAGGCGGCTATTAAAGCGATGGAAAATGTACAAGGCCCTGTAATTGGTATCGCCTTTGTATTGGTAGCGGTATTCGTACCGGTTGCCTTCATGGGTGGTATGACAGGTATCCTTTACAAACAGTTTGCTTTAACAATCGCTGTATCTGTTGTTATTTCTGCGATTGTCGCTCTTGTTTTGACACCAGCCCTATGTGCTACGATGTTAAAACCTCACACACCAAAAGAACGTGAAGACTGGGTACATCGTCAGTTAAACAAATTTAATGCAGCTTTAGAGCGTTTTAGCAATTGGTATGGTATCCAATTGGCTCGTTTAAGCCATCGTTTGAGCTTAACTGTTATTGCATTATTAATCTTTGCTGGTGGTACAGGTTTAGTATTCCACTTCTTACCAACATCCTTTGTACCTGCAGAGGATAGTGGTTACTACATGATTGCTGTTAATGAGCCACCTGGTGCTACATCAGAACGTACTATGGCTACACTTGAAAAAATCGCATCTTTCTTGGAAGGTAAAAATGATCCTGAAAAGCCTAAGGATGAACAATTATTCCAAGAAGTATTTACTGTAGCAGGCTTTGACCTTTTAGGTGGCGGTCAAAAATCTAGTGCTGGTGTAATTTTTGCAACCATGTCTGACTGGAAGTATCGTACAACACAAGCTACATCCATTAATGCTATGATTGGTCAAACATTTGGCTTTGCTGCACAAGGTGTTCCTGAAGCTACAGTTATTGCATTGAATCCACCATCTATTCCTGGTCTTGGTACTACTGGTGGTTTTAGCATGTACATCATCAACAAAGCTGGTGATAGCCCACAAGTTATGGCGGAACGTGCTAATGAATTCTTAGCAGAAGCTCGTAAGAGCCCTGCCATTCAATCTGTTTACACTACCTTCGATACATCTACACCATCCTTACAATTTGATGTAAACCGCGAAAAAGCGGCCCAAGATGGTGTGGCATTAGCAGATATTTTTACTACATTACAAGGTTTCTATGGTAGTATTCAAGTCAATGACTTTACTACATATGGTAAAAACTACAAAGTAGTAGTTCAAGCTGAAGACGCTTATCGTCAAAATGCAGATCAGCTTAATATGTTAGCTGTTCGTAATAGTAAGGGCCTTATGGTTCCAGTTTCTAACTATATTACGAAGGAACAAACTGGTATGCCATCTAGTATTACACGTTTTGATAATGCTATGGCTGTACAAATCGGCGGTTCTCAAGCACGTGGTTACTCCTCTGGTGATGCTATTAATGCATTGAAAGAGGCGGCAGCTAAAACGTTACCAGCTGGTTATACATATGACTGGGCAGGTCAATCTCGTGAAGAATTGAAAGCTGGTTCTCAAACCATCATGATTCTTGGTTTAGGTCTAGTATTTGTATTCTTAATCTTGGCTGCTTTGTATGAATCTTGGAAGGTTCCATTTGCCGTATTGTTCTCTGTACCATCTGGTATGATTGGAGCTTCTTTAGTTCCATTCTTGTTGAATTTTACAGGTAGATATTCCTTAGCTAACGATATTTATATGCAAATCGGTCTTTTGACCCTTGTTGGTTTGGCCGCAAAAAATGCGATCTTAATCATCGAGTACGCTAAGATTCGTGTAGACGAACGTGGTATGAACGTTGTTGATGCCGCTATCGAAGCTGCAAAAATTCGTTTACGTCCAATCTTGATGACATCCTTTGCGTTTATCCTTGGTGTATTGCCATTGGCATTGTCTTCTGGTGCTGGTTCTGGTGCTAGAACAACTATGGGTATTACAGTAGTAGCAGGGATGACAACAGCAACATTGTTTGGTATCTTTATCATTCCAATGTTGTTTATCATCATTGAAACACTTGGGCCTGGTTTATTGACAAACCGCAAAAAAAATCACGACTAATCATCTACATTAGATAATTTTGTAGAATGATAAAAACACGCCACTACTTAGTAGTGGCGTGTTTTTTTATATAATTTATGATATAATAATAGAGTTAAAAATCGGATTGACGTAAGTCGATATTAAGTGTGAAATTAATATAAAAGAGGTATATTATGAGTGAAGTAAAAACATATGTAGCAGGTCATAAAAGCCCTGATACAGATTCCATTTGTTCTGCTATTTCTTTTGCTAATTTGTTAACTCAAATGGGTACACCAGCAACTCCAGTATGTGCAGGTGAAGCGAACAAAGAAACAACATACATTTTGAACCATTTTGGTTTTGAACATCCACAAATCGTTAAGAACTGGGAAGAATTTGCTCCAGAAGGTGGCAACTTATACCTAACAGACCACAATGAATCTAAACAAATCATTGACGGTTACAAGTCTATGAATATGTGCGGTGTTGTGGATCATCACCGCATTGGTGATTTCGAAACTGATGGTCCTGTATTCATGCGTTTAGAACCAGTAGGTTGCTCTAATACAATCATTACTAAATTATACATAGAAAACAATCAAGAAATTCCTAAAGGTATTGCTGGTTTGATGTTATCTGCTATCATTTCTGATACTGTATTATTCCGTTCTCCAACATGCACAGAAACAGATAAAGAAATGGCTCATAAATTAGCTGAAATCGCTGGTGTTGACATCGAATCTTATGGCCTTGATATGTTAAAAGCTGGTGCAGACATTTCTGATTTGACTAATGATGATATTGTTCGTACTGATATGAAAGAATTTTCTGAAGCAGGTAAAACAATTTCTATCGGCCAAATTTCTGTTATGGATACAACAGATGTATTGGCTAAACAAGGGGAACTTGTAGCGGCTTTAGAAGCTCTTCGCAGTGCTAACAACTACGATGCATCTTACATTATGGTTACAAATATTCTTGATGAAAGCACTACATTGCTATTCAGTGGTGATGTTGAGGCTGTAGTAACAAAAGCATTCGAAAAAGAAGTTAAAGACAATGGTGTATTCTTGCCAAATACTATGTCTCGTAAAAAACAAATCGTACCACCAATTCTTGGTGCTATGAAATAGTATAGTAGTATACAAAGATAAAGAACGTTGCTTGCAACGTTCTTCTTCTCTATTTATATGATTATCAAACTATAGTATTTGTAAGGGCGATAGGGGTGTTCCGATGAATTCATTACTAACAGGTTTAAATAAAGAGCAGCAACAAGCCGTTCAACATACGGAAGGCCCTTTATTGATTTTAGCTGGTGCTGGATCTGGTAAAACAAAGGTGTTAACCGTTCGCATTGCACATTTATTAGCTCAAGGTGTTAATCCATATGAAATCTTGGCGATTACATTTACCAACAAAGCGGCTAAGGAGATGAAAAGCCGTGTAGAAGGTCTTGTTGGTGATGTAGCCAATCGCATTTGGCTCAGCACATTTCATAGCTTCTGTGCGAAATTCTTGCGTTTTGAATTAGATAACTTCTTAGGTTATAACAGTAACTTTACAATCTACGATACATCTGACTCTCAAGCTGTTATTAAGGCTGCTTTAAAAGCATTAAACCTCGACGATAAATACTATCCGGTAGGTGCTATGATTGGTGCCATATCTGATGCAAAAAATAAATTGTTATTTGCCTCAGATTTTAGAAAGCAAGCAAGAGACTTTTACCAAGAAAAGGTTGCTGATGTATATGAGTATTATGAACGGGAATTGCGTAAGAATAATGCTCTAGATTTTGATGATCTTTTATTGGTAGCTGTTAAATTATTACAGTCCAATGAGGCTGTGTTAGATAAATATAGCAAACGTTTTCGTTATGTTATGATCGACGAATATCAAGATACGAACCATGCTCAATATTTATTGGCTAAATTATTAGCCTCTCATTGGAAAAATATTGCCGTTGTAGGTGATGCTGATCAAAGTATTTACGCATGGCGTGGCGCAGATATTCAAAATATCTTGGACTTTGAAAAGGATTATCCGAACTGTACATCCATCAAGTTGGAACAAAACTATCGTTCTACAAAGATTATTCTTGATGCAGCCAATGCGGTAATTGAAAATAATGAAGGCCGTCCTAAGAAAAATTTATGGACAGATAAGACAGAAGGGGCTAAAATTCAGCATTTTACGGCTCAGTCTGAACATGAAGAAGCTGCTTTCATCGGCGATACTATCGCTAAAAAGCACGATATTCATGGTGTGCCTTATGGTGATATGGCTATTTTGTACCGTACAAATGCTCAATCTCGTGTACTTGAAGAAGCGCTGATTAAACGGGCTCTGCCATATACGATGGTAGGGGGCACGAAGTTCTATGATCGTAAAGAAATTAAGGACGTTTTAGCTTACTTACGCGTGTTATATAATCCATTCGATGATTTGAGTTTATTGCGCATCATCAATGTACCTAAGCGTAGTATTGGTGCTACTACAGTGGCAAAACTACAAGATTATGCTCGCGCAAATGGCACGTCCTTGTTTATGACATTAACACAGTTGCATCTAGTAGATACGATTAAAGGTAAGACAAAGGAAAAGTTAGAGGAATTTGGTATCCTTATCTTTACTCTCGTAGCTGAAATGGAAGATAAAACGGTACTTGATATCTTAGAATCTATTCTCGATAGAACCGGTTACTTGGCACAATTAGAAGAGAGTACAGATCCACAAGATCAGGCTCGCGCTGAGAATATCGGTGAACTTTTATCTGTAGCTAAAGACTTCCAAGATACAAATCCAACTGGTACAGTGGAAGACTTCTTGGAACAAGTAGCACTTGTAAATGATGTTGATTCTTTCGAGCAAGAAGAGTCTAAAGTTACATTGATGACATTACATGCTGCGAAAGGTTTGGAATTCCCTATTGTATTCTTAGGTGGCTTGGAGGAAGGTTTATTCCCTCATAGTCGCACCTTGATGAACCCTGAGGAAATTGAAGAGGAACGCCGCCTTGCTTATGTAGGTATTACTCGTGCTGAAAAGGAATTATATATTTCTAATGCCACTACGCGTACCGTATTTGGACGCACTAGCAGCTATTTACCATCTCGTTTTATCGATGAAATTCCAGAAGAGTTAGTAGATGGTTTGCGTGCTAAGCGTAAAGTACCTGATGATATTAAGCGTCATGTACCGCAACATATGAGTGTTACAAGCCGACCAGTTACAAAGCCAATCGTTCGCAATGAAGTGATTGCTGATTGGAATATTGGCGATACGGCTATTCATAGCAAGTGGGGCAATGGTAAAGTCATCAATGTTGCCGGCGAAGGGGCTGGTATGAAGCTGACAATTGAATTCCCCACACAAGGTGTACGTGTAGTAATGGCAAAATTTGCACCTGTTAAGAAGGGATAAAATTTGTGTATGGCAGTTAACCTCTCTACCTTACTTGTAAGGAACGTATAGAGTGTTACTGCACTATAAAAGGGATGTAATATGAATCCGAAAGATAGAATTAAAGAGTTACAACAAGAGCTAACTCATGCGCAGTATTTATACTACGTAAAAGATGCTCCTACAATGAGTGACTTTGAATATGATAAAAAATATCGTGAGCTTGTTGATTTGGAAACAGCTCATCCTGAATATATTGTGCCATCATCGCCAACACAACGGGTAGGCATGAAGGTAGAAGGTTCCTTTGAAAAGGTCGTCCATGGCCGCCCTATGTTGAGCTTATCTAATGTATTTAGTGCTGATGAAGTACGTGCATTTGCTAGTCGTGTAGAGAAGGAATTAGGTCATAAGCCTTCTGCTTATGTGGTAGAACTTAAAATCGATGGTTTAGCTGTTAATTTGCACTATGAGAACGGCATGTTTGTACGTGCCGTAACACGTGGTGATGGTCGCGTTGGTGAAGACGTAACTGCTAATGTGCGTACTATTAAATCCATTCCTTTATATCTAGAGGATGCGCCAGAATTTATCGAGGTTCGCGGTGAAGCATATATGCCTCATAGTGAATTTAAACGTATAAATGAAGAACGTGATGAAGAGGGCTTACCTACCTTCGTAAATCCTCGTAATGCAGCAGCTGGTTCTTTGCGTCAACAAGATCCTGCCATTACGGCTAGTCGTAATTTAGCATTCTTTGCCTATGCAATCGGTTCTGAAGTGGGAGCTAATATTCATAGCCAAGAGGAATTGCTCCAAAGTCTAGAAACGTTCAAGTTTTCTGTAAATCCTCATTACCGCGTATGCAAAACAATTGACGAAGTCATAGAGGCTATTAATTATTGGGGTGAAAAGCGCCATGAGTTGCCATACGATACAGACGGTATGGTAATTAAGGTTAATAGTTTCGATGACCAAGAGGTACTTGGCAGTACTGCGAAGGATCCTAAGTGGGCTACAGCTTACAAATATCCACCAGAAGAGGTAGAAACCGTTCTTAAGGATATTACTATCAATGTAGGACGTACAGGTGTTCTTACTCCAACTGGTGAATTGGAATCTGTATTCGTATCCGGTACAAATGTAAGTCGTGTTACATTACATAATCAAGACTTCATCAATGAAAAAGATATTCGCATTGGTGACCATGTCATCATTCACAAGGCAGCCGAGATCATTCCAGAGGTTATTCGCGTAGTTCCTGAAAAACGAACTGGTTCTGAAGTGCCTTTTACAATTCCTAATACATGTCCTGTATGCGAATTTCCTGCAGTCCGACGTGAAGGTGAAGCCGCTGTTCGTTGTACCAATAAACATTGTCCTGCCATTGAAAAGGAACAAATTATCCATTTTGCATCTCGCGATGCTATGAATATTGATGGTCTCGGGCCTAGTATTGTAGAAAACCTAATCAATAACAAATTAATCACCAATGTTGTTGATTTATATCATTTAACGGTCGAACAACTAGTTACCATGGACCGAATGGGTAAGAAGTCTGCTGAGAATTTGGTAAAAGCTATCGCAGATTCTAAATCTCGCGGATTAGATCGTGTACTATATGGTCTTGGTATTCGACTAATTGGATCTAAGGCAGCCGGAACAATTGCAAGTGTTGTAAAATCTATGGAACGATTCATGACTATTACTAAGGAAGAACTCGTTGCAGTAGAAGAGATTGGTCCTACAATGGCAGATAGTATTGTTGAATACCGTCAAGATCCTGCTCATGTAGAAATCATTGAAGGCTTAACAGAAGCTGGACTTAAGATGACTGTAGATGTTGTTGAAGCAGCAGGCAACCAAATGGAAGGCGAAATCGTCGTTCTCACAGGTAAACTTGAAATTATGGGTCGCAGTGAAGCTGGTAAGATTCTTGAAGCTCATGGGGCTAAGGTTACAGGTTCTGTTTCTAAGAAAACAACCCTTGTTATTGCTGGCGAAGACAGTGGTAGTAAACTTACTAAAGCAAATGAATTGGGTATTCGTGTTATGAATGAAGAAGAGTTTGTAGAACTCCTACGCGAACTGGGAGAAATCCAATAATCATACATTCTACAATATTTTGAAAATATATATTATTTGCTTTATAATAAATAATTATGAAAGGATGTGTCTCGATGAAAATCAGCCAAGAGGAAATTAAAAAAATCGCCTTACTTTCACGCTTGGAAGTTAAGGAAGAACATATGGCACATGTAGAAAAAGAGTTGTCCGACATCTTGACTTATGTTGCTGAACTAGATGCATTAGAACTTGATGGTGTGGAGCCTATGGCTCATGCAGTACCATTGCACAATGTATTTAGAGAGGATGAAACAAAACCATCCCTTGATCATGATTTAGCTTTATCCAATGCTCCAGAAGCAGAGGATGGGTACTTTAAAGTACCTCGCGTTGTACAAGAATAGGAGGTTTCGCTGTGGCAACAATTCATGAATTACACAAGAAACTAGTGAATAAAGAAATCAGCGCTGTTGAATTGACGAATGCTGTTATTGCACATAAAGCGAAAGTGGAACCGACTGTACATGCGTACTTATCCGATTCTCATGATCGTGCTTTGGCTACAGCTAAGCTTGTAGATGAAGCAATTGCTAAAGGTGATGCTATTTCCCCATTGGCAGGTATTCCTGGTGCAATTAAAGATAATATTTGTATTAAAGATGAACCTGCAACATGTGCATCTAAAATGTTGGAAAACTTTGTGCCTCCATACAATGCGTCAGTTATTGAACGTTTACAAAACAATCATTATATTAGCCTTGGTAAACTTAATATGGATGAATTTGCTATGGGTGGCTCTACAGAGAACTCTGCATTAGCTAAAACATCTAATCCTTGGAATGCTGATTGCGTACCAGGTGGTTCTTCTGGCGGTAGTGCAGCAGCTGTATCCAGCGGGTCTGCTATTTGGGCTCTTGGCTCCGATACTGGTGGGTCTATTCGTCAACCAGCGTCCTTCTGTGGCGTTGTAGGCTTAAAACCAACATACGGTAATGTATCTCGTTATGGTTTAATCGCCTTCGCATCCTCTTTGGACCAAATTGGACCTATTACTCGTGATGTAACAGATGCTGCTTTAGTATTAAATGCCATCTCTGGTCATGATGCGAAAGACTCCACATCCATTCCAGGTGCTCGTGTAGATTACACTACAGCTCTTGTAAATGATGTACAAAATCTTAAAATCGGTGTGCCAAAAGAATTCTTTGGCGAAGGTCTTAATAGCGAAGTTCGCAAAGCTATGGAAGAGGCCATCGAAACGTATAAAAAATTAGGTGCTGAAATCGTTGAGGTTTCCTTGCCTAACTCTAAATATGCATTATCTGCGTATTATATCATCGCATTAGCAGAGGCAAGCTCTAACTTGGCTCGTTATGACGGTGTAAGCTATGGTATGCGCGTACCGGCGGATAATTTAGTAGAAATGTCTACTAAAACTCGTACAGAAGGCTTTGGTCCAGAAGTACAACGTCGTATCTTGTTAGGTACATATGTATTGAGTGCTGGTTACTATGATGCTTACTATTTGAAAGCATTAAAAGTTCGCCGCCTCATTAAAAATGAATTTGATGAAGCATTCTCCAAAGTGGATTTGATCTTAACACCAACTGCACCTAATACGTCTTATAAATTTGGTGAAAAAGCAAATGATCCATTGGCAATGTACTTAGAAGATATCTGTACAGTACCAGCAAACCTTGCAGGTATTCCAGGTATTAGCATTCCAGCAGGTATGAGCAGCAGTAATTTGCCAATCGGCTTACAATTGCTTGGCCCTGCTATGGGTGAAGAAACATTGTTACGTGCCGCTTTCACATTTGAACAAGCACGTCCAGACTGTCAATTAGTAGCACCAACTGGGGAGGTTTCTCTATGAGTAGTAAATACGAAACAGTCGTTGGTTTAGAGGTTCATACAGAGCTTAAGACTAAGTCTAAAATCTTCTGTGGTTGTACCACTGAATTCGGCGGTGATCAAAATACACATGTATGCCCAGTGTGCCTTGGCTTACCTGGTGCAATGCCTGTGTTAAATAAACAAGTAGTAGAATTTGCTATTAAAGTAGGTTTAGCATTGAATTGTGAAATCCTTAACTTTAACAAATTTGACCGTAAAAACTACTATTATCCTGATCTGCCTAAAAACTATCAAACATCTCAATATGATTTGCCAATTTGCCTAAATGGTCATTTAGATATTGAGGTTAATGGTGAAACTAAACGCATTGGTATTACCCGTATTCATATGGAAGAAGATGCAGGCAAACTCGTCCATAGTGGCAACACTATTTCCGACTCCAAATCTTCTAATGTTGACTACAATCGTACGGGTGTACCTCTTCTTGAAATCGTATCTGAACCAGATATTCGTTCCGGTGCAGAAGCGAGAGCATACGTTGAAAAATTACGTTCTATTTTACAATATTTAGAAGTATCTGACGGTCGTATGGAAGAAGGTTCTTTGCGTGGTGACTGTAACGTATCCGTACGTTTACGTGGCACTACAGAATTTGGTACACGTACAGAAACTAAAAATGTTAACTCTTTAACTGCAATTCAAAAAGTTGTTGAATATGAAGCGTTGCGTCAAGCTAAGTTAATCGAAGCTGGCGGCAAAGTAGATCAAGAAACACGTACTTGGGATGATGCACAAGGTATCACGCTTGGGATGCGTAAAAAAGACGAAGAAAACGATTACCGTTACTTCCCAGAACCAGATTTGGTACCAATCGTAATTACAGATGAAAAAATCGAAGAAGTACGTCGTGCACTGCCAGAATTACAAGATGCTAAGATTGAACGTTTTGTATCTGAATATGGCTTGTCTCGTGAAGATGCAACTATTCTTACTGTATCCCGTAAAACAGCGGACTTCTTAGATGCTACTGTAAAAGCAGGTGCAGATCCTAAAACTGTGGCCAACTGGATGCTTGGTGACTTGTCCAAGATGATTAATGAAAGCGGTTTAACATTTGCTGAATCCAAGGTAAGTCCTGAAAACTTGGCTGGTATGATTGCCCTAATCGACAAAGGTACAATTTCCGGTAAAATCGCGAAAAAAGTTATCGTATCCATGTGGGAATCCGGCAAGGATGCTGATACTATTGTAAAAGAGGAAGGTTTAGTTCAAATTACAGATACTGGTGCCATTGAAGAAATAGTTAAGCAAGTTATTGCTAATAACCCACAACCAGTGGCAGACTTCAAGAGTGGTAATGGTAAGGCTATAGGCTTCTTAGTTGGTCAAGTTATGAAGGAATCCAAAGGCCGAGCTAATCCTGGTATGGTAAATGAATTACTTAAAAAATTCCTAAATGACTAATCTACGTGTAAGCATATATTAATATTAATCAATATATAAAAATACAATCCCTTCAGATATATGAGTTTATATTTGAAGGGATTTCTATTTGCCATTATGATGGTAAAATATGGTATAATAAATTGTATAAAATCAATTAGTATTTGTTCATATAAAGGAAATACATATGAATGATCAACACAATATAAACAATAATCAAAATACATATAGAAATAGTCAATCAGATGATACTTATAGTCGCAGTACCTATTCTGGTGAACCTAATACACGCGTATTATCCGATGATGAGAGACGAGAATTTGATGGTGTAACTATTGAAGAGGTAGGCGATTCCGTCCATGTAGATTCAACGCCAACCAATATCAATGACGAGCAACAATATTACGATGAAAACAATCAATATGAACCGAAAGTTAAGGTGTATAGCTTTAATAGTACAAGCTGGCTTAGTCGAATTATATTGTTCATTGTTTTAGGGATTATTTTGGCTGCTGTTGTATTCTTTGGCAGCATCATTCTCACTGTCGCAACTGTTGTTATTTTAGTGGGTGCTATTATTTCTATTATATTTAGTCTCTTTTAATGGTATAATACATATATTATGACTAGACGGTGGCTGAGCCATTCGATGATTTAAAGGGGACCTATGAACGTAGTTTTATCCACATTAAACTCAAAATTTATACATTCTTCTCTGGCTTTACGTTATCTTAAAGCGTATGGGCAGGCTCACGGACAGGCATACGATATAGTAGAATATACTATTAATATGCCTGTTTTACATATTCTTAGCGATATTACAGAACGCAATATTGATGTATTGGGCTTTGCTTGCTATATCTGGAATATCGAGATGACTTTACATGTTGTAGATATGGTGAAAGCTGTTCGACCAGATATTAAAATCATTTTAGGTGGTCCAGAGGTATCTTTTACAGCAGATGAAATTTTAAATCGATGCCAGGCTGTAGACTACGTTGTACAAGGTGAAGGGGAAGAAGCTTTTTATCAACTTATTCGTGCACTCGTAGATGGCAAGGATGGATTAGAAGACCAGATTCCTGGCGTACGTGGTCGCCATATTTCTGGTCAACTCCTGGGCTCTACTGATACGGTAGAGGTAAAAGATCTTAGTACCATACCATTCCCTTACGTAGAAGAGGATATGGTCGATTTAGAACATAAAATCATTTATTATGAATCCTCTCGAGGGTGTCCATTCTCTTGTCAGTACTGTTTATCTGGGAATAAGAATACAGTACGTTTTTTTCCACAGGAAAGAACTCTCAAAGAACTACAGTGGTTTATCGATCATAAGGTGAAACAAGTTAAATTTGTGGATAGAACTTTTAACTGCGCACCGAAGCATCATCGTCCATTGATGGAATTTATGCGCGATGCTGATACAGAGACGAATTTCCATCTAGAAATGGAACCAGAGCTAATGACGGAATGGGAAACAAATATTCTTTGTGAAACACCACCAGGCCGTATTCAAATTGAGGTAGGCGTACAAAGTACGTATAAGAAAACCTTAGATGCTATTAATCGATACAATGATTGGCCGTATATTCAAAAGGCTATTCGTCCTATTATTGAAGCCGGTAGAACTCATGTCCACATGGATTTAATTGTAGGCCTGCCTTACGAGAATAAACAGCGGTTTGGATTATCCTTTAATGATCTTTTTAGTTTACAGCCACATGCGTTACAAATTGGATTTTTAAAACTGTTAAAAGGTTCTGGTGTACGCCGTATGGAGGAGTATCAATACATTAGTGATCCCTTAGCGCCATATGAGGTATTAAGTACTCACGTGCTCCCTTATAGAGATATACGTTTCTTAAAACACTTTGAAGATGTCTTTGAACGTTTTTATAATAGCGAACGCTTTAGAACTGTATTTAGCTATATTGGTAGTAAGCTTATAAAGGAACATACTGATACATCTATAACTGGGGAAGATGCAGAAACTAATCATGTACCACCTATGAAAAAGTATGATCCTTCTAAAGTGGAGACAAAAAAAGATGCTTTTTCCTATTTTTGTGACATGACACAGGCTTGGCTCGATGCGGGGAATCATAAGATTAATTTAAAAGATATTGACCAAATTGAGTTCCTGTACAATTTCTTTTTAGCTAAAGGCGATACAGTAGCTGCCGAATTATTACAATATGATACACTCGTTAGTTATCGCGGTAAGGTTCGCAGTGAAGCCGTTGGTTTACCTAAGCAGACAAAGGAACTTTTACAAGAAGGGGAAGCATTCTGGCGCAATGAAGAAATTGCATCTCAATATATTCCAAACTATACATTTAAAGAGTGGCGTAAAATTCGACAACAATATGTAGAAATGCCTATGTCTGAAGATACGGCTAAAGTGTTGGGTATAGAGAATGTACCCAATGTACCTTTTACAGTTGTAATTGACGTAAATAAAGAGGTTAAACCTTTTATACGTCCTGAAATAGAGGCTTGTTAATAGTATAAGAAAATAGTTAGCTAATTTATTGTTAGCCATAAATTACGTAATCTATGATAGTAGAAGTATTATATAACAAGCGATGATTGGTTAGTTTAATAGGAGTGTTATGACCGATACAACGAGACCAAAACGATACCGCATGGTATCTAAATATTATAAAGAAACCTATGGGGAAAAGGTTTATAAATTGCCTGTAGCATTACCATTGACTTGTCCAAACCGAGATGGTTCAGCTGGTGTTGGAGGCTGTACCTTTTGTGGTGAAATTGGGGCGGGCTACGAAAACCGCCCAGCGTGGATGACAGTGCGTATGCAATTAGAGGAAAATATTGCTCACATAGGTCCTAAATATAAGGCGAAAAAATTTATCCCTTACTATCAAAACTTTAGTAATACCTATTTGAGAATCGATGATTTTAAAAGCTATATGGAGCAAGGCTGCATTGACGAAGCCGTGGGCATTGCTATTGCAACAAGACCCGATTGTATTGCCGATGAATACTTAGACATATTGGCAGATATTAGAGATCGCTTTCAAAAGGATATTTATATTGAATTAGGCCTACAAACGGTTAACTATGAGACATTAGAGAAAATTAATCGCGGTCATGATTTAGCCCAGTTTATTGATGCCGTATTACGGATTAAGCGCTATAGATTTAACATAACTACTCATATGATAGTTAATTTACCATGGGATACAATGAAGGATACAATCGAAGGGGCTCGTATTTTATCTGCACTCGGTGTTGATCAAGTGAAACTACATGCTTTGTATATTGTAAAAAATACATTGATGGCCAAGTGGTATCAAGAGGGTCAGTTTACCCTAATTAGTGCGGAAGAATATGCTGATCGGGTTGTTAATTTTGTACGTCATTTACACCCTGACATTGTTTTACAGCGTCTTGTAGGGAGAGCACCTGAAGACAATACGCTTTTTACAAACTGGTCTATGGGTTGGTGGCGCGTACAAGATTTAATTGATGATAAACTAGACGAACTAGATGCTCATCAAGGTGATCTCTGTGATTACCTAAATGGTAAAGCAGTTCGTAAATTTATAGATTAGGAGGTTGTATGAGCGAACAAGTATTTACATTTCCTACATATGACCTAGCACAATCCATACTAGGTCAACATAATCGATATCTGCATATGATGCTTGAAGTCATCTCTGCAGATGTAGTGGCACGAGGTGATACGGTAGTTATAAAGGGCGATGAAAAACAAGTAGAAGCTCTCTATCGTACCCTTGAAGAATTAGTATTCCTTTACCGTGAAGGTAGTACCATAACTGAGTCTCAAGTGCGTATTGCGGCTAAACTTGTGGCTAATGGTAAAGCTGATGCCGTACATACTATGTTTGAGGATACTTTATCCGTTAATATGCGTGGTAAAAATATTACGCCTAAAACGGAAGGTCAAAAATACTATGTAGATAGTATCCGAAAAAATACTATTACTTTTGGTATTGGTCCTGCTGGTACAGGTAAAACATTCCTAGCAGTAGCTTTAGCTGCATTCTATTTAAAAAACCGCAATGTAGATAAAATTATTTTGACACGCCCTGCTGTAGAGGCAGGTGAACGGTTAGGCTTCCTACCTGGTGAATTACAAGACAAGGTTGATCCTTATTTAAGACCTCTTTATGATGCATTACATGAAATGTTTGGTATCGAGCAAGTACAACGTTTTATGGAACGTGGTACTATCGAGGTAGCACCACTAGCGTATATGCGTGGCCGTACATTGGAAAATGCCTTCGTCATTCTCGATGAGGCTCAAAATACGACGGCAGAACAGATGAAAATGTTCCTAACTCGTCTAGGCAACAACTCTAAAATGGTAGTCAACGGTGATAAGACACAAATTGACTTACCTCCACGTGTTGTGTCTGGCCTCGGCGAGGCTGAAAAGGTATTGCGTCATGTACCTGGTATTAATATGGTTTACTTTAGCGATCAAGACGTTGTTCGTCACGATTTAGTAGGTCGCATTGTAAAAGCTTACGATGCATATCACGAACGTAAGTTAGCTGGTGAGACTACAGAATCTAACGCAGTATCCAAAGAGAATGTAGCGAAAGGATAAGTATGTATATACACATTAGCTATGATGAAGGAATTCAAGAGGATTCCAATATTGAGGCTGTTATACGCAAGGTCTGCGATGAAGTGAGTCGCGTATATGGCCTCGAAGAAGATGAAATGAGTATTTTACTCTGCAATAATGCTAAAATTCACGAGCTTAATAAGGAATATCGAGGCATCGATAGACCAACGGATGTATTGTCCTTTGCCCTCAATGAAGGGGATGATTACGAAGGTAGTAAAGAGGAACATCACTTACTTGGTGATATGATTATTTCCTTAGAGCGTACTCGTGAACAAGCTATTGAATATGGACATAGTTTTGAACGGGAATTAGCATATTTAACGACTCACAGTTGCTTACATATTTTAGGCTATGACCATATGAACGACGAAGATAAAAAAGAGATGCGCACAGAGGAAGAATTTATCCTAGGTAACTTGGGTTATGTGCGGGAGGATGCACCATATAATGAATAAGAACGAACATTTTAAATCAGGCTTTGTTGCCGTTGTAGGACGCCCTAATGTAGGTAAATCTACCTTAATCAACGCTCTTATTGGCGATAAGATTGCTATCGTATCCGATAAGGCTCAAACAACGCGTAACCGTATCATCTGCGTATATACGGATGAATCCAAACAAATCGTATTTATGGATACACCTGGTGTGCATAAACCTAAGCACAAGTTAGGCGAATTCATGGTAGATGCTGCTATTGAGTCCTTAAAAGAAACGGAAGCCGTTTTATTTGTCGTAGCAGGCAATGAAAAACGTGGTCCTGGGGATAATTTTATTATTGAACAATTGAAACGTGTAAAGGTTCCTGTATTTTTGGTAGTCAACAAAATTGATACACTCAAAAAAGAAGAGCTTTTAGAAGCAATCGTTTCTTATCAAGATGCATATCCTTTTGCAGGTGTCATTCCTATTTCTGCAAAAGATAAAGAGAACTTATCTGAAATTCTTAAGGTTCTAGAGGAAACCTTGCCGGAAGGTCCACAATATTTTCCGGAGGATATGATTACGGATCAACCGGAACGCCTTATTATTTCCGATATCATTCGTGAAAAAATCTTGTTAGCTACACGAGATGAGATTCCTCATGCTATCGCTGTAGACGTAGATGAAATGAAAACACGTGATGATGGTACTACCTATATCCGCGCTACAATCTACTGTGAAAGAGACTCTCAAAAGGGAATTATCATCGGTAAAAAAGGTGCTTTGTTAAAACAACTTGGCGCTGAAGCGCGCGCAGATATTCAAAAGCTATTAGCTACAAAGGTGTACTTGGACCTTTGGGTTAAAGTAAAAAAAGATTGGAGAAATAAATCTGGTATGTTATCTGAACTTGGTTATAGAAAATAATTTGATATAATAAAAAGAAATAAGTGTTTCCATATTCATATGAAAGGAATAAAGATGGATAGTGTAGATGGCCTGTTACCCATAGGGTTTGGTCTGTTATGTATTTTTTTAATTAACTTTTTTGTGGTTGCAAAGTTCTCCTTTGCACGCCTTCGTAAAGAACATGTAGAGGATATGGACATCCTCTTGGAGAAGGATAGAGAATTTTTATTAAAGCTTTATCAAAATCCTGAGTATTTTTTAAATACTACACAGTTTTTGATTCTATTCTTTATTTTGGCCCTTGCAGGCACAGGTACTTTTGTATTTGATAATATTGTTGATCGTATAGTGGCGGTTCTTAATATTCATAGTACTTGGATGCATTTGGTACTAGATATTATTCTATTACTATTAATTAGTTTAATCGTCCTAATTTTCGGTGAAATTGTACCTAAAGCATTGGGCTTATCCTTCCCTACAAAATACGTAAATACCTATAGCCGTATCGTCGTGGCTGCAGGTAAATTGGTGTATCCATTTATTTGGATTGCTAGTAAAATCTCCAATGTTATTTTAGGCTTTTACAAAACAAAATATTTAACAGAGCTTGATCTTGTGTACTCAGAAGAAGAAATTCGCATGATGATTTCTCGAAGCCACGAGGAAGGGCAACTGGACCAAGTAGAGTCTGAGTTAATCGATAATGTTTTTAACTTCGTAGATCGCATGGCGAAAGAGGTTATGGTGCCTCGTCAAGATGTAGACTGCGTATTCGTTGAAGATGGTTACGATGAAGCGATGAAGGTTATCCGCTCTAAAGTACATACACGTTATCCACTCTGTGTAGAGGATAAGGATCACATTATTGGACTCGTTCATATTAAAGATTTAATGGAACGCCCTAATCAAGCCCGTAAGGATTTGCGCAATATTAAACGAGACATTCTTACTGTTCCAGAGGTAATGAAATTATCTACCTTGTTGCAATATATGAGAACGCGCCGTATATATCTAGCTGTAGTAGTAGATGAATATGGTGGCATGGTTGGTCTAGTAGGCTTAGAAGATATTATCGAAGAGTTGGTTGGGGACATACAAGATGAGCATGAGCCGCATTTACCAGCTACGATGTCCTATGCAGATGGTTCCTTCGAGTTTGATGGCAAGGTCCTCGTAGACGAAGTAGAAGAAATTATGAATATTGAAATTGATAATTCTGATTCTGATACAATAGGTGGCTATGTCTTTGGTTTATTAGAACGTACACCAATCGTAGGTGATACGGTGGATGCTCATGGTTACACCTTTGAAGTTACTCAAATGCAAGGATATCGTATCTCTCGCATTAAAGTAACACCTATACCAGTAGAGGAACCAACGGAAGAAGAAAATGAAGAAGCTTAATGGTGGTTTTAATACGCCAGCCATCGTCATAAGTCGAAAAAAGTATAAGTTGTATTCCGTATTTACGTTTATTACGCCTAGCTTGGGACTTATTAAAGCATCGATTCCACATAAGCGAATGATGACGATGCGCAACAGCTCCTATTTACGTCCATTTAGTGCCATGTATATTACAGTTGTACCGGATGGGGAATATGTAAATGTTACGCAAATTGATGGCTCCTATGTGGTGGAATCCTTAGATGTAAACCTCGATAATATTGCTTATGCAGCAGTAGCGAGTGAGCTCATTCAAGAGTTATTTGCCATGTATGACGTAGATCGCAAGGTCTTTGATACTGTTGTAAACTATTCCAAGCAAATTCGACGTCGCAATGTACAATTGGGAACGATAATGCTCGGATGGCAACTATTATCTCTCGCAGGGGTTGTCCCTAGTGCTAATGCTTTTAACCATCAAGACGGAATTGAGCCATTCTGGATGCAGGTGCGGGAAACTACAAATCTTAGCATTTCTCGTTCTGTGAAAGCTACATTACCTCAGATTCTAGCTTACCAGTGGGGTGAAGATACGCCTTTAGAATTTCCCAAAACAATTTGGAAGGAACTTGAAAAACTACTATTTGCCTACTGTGAGCAAGAAATTGGTAAACCATTACAAAGCGTTAAATTTTTAAATTCCATAATTTAATGACAGTAAAAGGCAGTTTGAGACATCAAACTGCCTTTTATTGAAATGTATTATGAGGTACTATATGGATATAATATTTTCTTCGTTGCCTATAGACAAAATAAATAAAGATAAAACTTTAGATTTACAAGAAATTCAACAAATATATAATTTCCTTTTAACTAATGACTATTATATATTTTCTGATTATGCGTTAGTAAATAAGTTATTTCAAATCATGGTTTTAAACAATCGTTGGGATTCCAAGATAGCACTTAGATACTTTGAATACTTATGTTTTCTAAGTTGGGAATATGAAGCCATCATTGTTAGAGACCTTTTATTAGATAATCATGTTAGTTTAGCTGGTGAATTTTGTTTAGATACAGAATTAGTTAAAGATGGACTAAGTTATTTTAGAGATGATGCCATTTGGAGGGGGAAAGATTATGATAGTGACACTATTCCGGCATGTATGTCTAAATGGGCCATTTACTATGATGAAGAAGAACAAAGGTTTCATAAAGTAAAACCATCAATGATAGAAAATATTATTATTGAGGTAGTTGATGCTGAACAGGGACTCTATATTATTGGAAAAAAATAATTCAAATAGACAAATGTACATCTGTAATTGACACTTTTAATAACAATTATTTATAATATAACAATGTTATATTATGTATTTTTACAGGAGGTCATTATGCAGCTTTTGGGAAATCTCAAAATACATTTTCTAGCGCTCGTACTAACTGTAGTCGCTGAATTTATAGGCATAAAAAAACTAGGTCCTGTTGTATTATTGCCATTATTGTACACATTGATTCTAGGTTTATTAATTTCTATTCCTAAGTTTAAAATTCTTACGATTAAACAGATGGAAAAATCTGCCGATTATATCGGTATCGCCGTTATGATCTTGATGGTAAAAGTAGGACTTGGTATCGGTCCAAATCTTGGTATTCTTACAAGTGCTGGCTGGGCATTGTTATTACAAGAGCTTGGTCACTTCTTCGGTACTATTGTATTTGGTTTACCAGTAGCTTTGCTAGTAGGCATGCGTCGCGAAGCAGTAGGTGCTTGTTACTCTGTAGACCGTGAGCCAAATGTAGCGATTATCATCGATAAATTCGGTTTTAGCTCTCCAGAAGGCCGTGGCGTTATGGGCATGTACATCTGTGGTGTTCTTATCGGCGCTATGTGGTCATCTGTATTGGCAGGTATGTTAGCACAATCTGGCTGGTTTCATCCTTTGGCATTAGCTATGGGCGCTGGCGTAGGTAGTGCTAGTATGATGGCGGCAGCTACAGCTCCAATCATTGCAGTATATCCTGATTACGAACAACAAATTATGGCTCTTGCAGGGGCTGCAAACTTGTTGACTACTGTTCTAGGCGTATACTTTGGTTTATTTGTTTCTTTACCAGTTATGGAGAAAACATACAACTTCTTTACAGGTCGTACCCGGGAACAAGATTTAGCAGAGGAGGCAGCACATCATGAGTAAAAGTGAAAGATTAACACAGTTTGTCATCGTTATCTGTATTGCTGCTATCATCACTGCAGTCGGTAATGTAATGGATGGTAAACTTCTATTTAGCGATAGTTTAGTTGGCGTAGCTATCTTGGCAGCTCTTGCTACAATCGGTGCTTTGATCTCTAACTTGCCATATGCTAATAAATTGCCTATGGTATTCTGGGTGTCTTTAGTTGGTGTTATTGCATCCTTACCAGGTATGCCTGGTCAAGAATGGATTATCGCAAAAACTAGCCAAGTTACATTCTTAGCTACTACAACACCTGTACTTGCCTATGCAGGTTTATCCTTAGGTAAAGACCTTGGTGCATTCCGTCGCTTATCTTGGCGTATTATCCCTGTTGCACTAGCTGTAACAGCAGGTACTTTCATCTGTGCAACAGCATTAGCCCAATTAGTACTTCATTTAGAAGGTTTAATTTAATACTAAATCATAATGTTAGATGTCTAAATTATGTTAAGATATAATTATAGAATTATATTTTAGAAGATATCTATACATCATGATGACATGATCGACCGTATTTTATACGGTCGATTTTATAAAGGAGATATTATGAGCCGTATGACAAAGGAAGAAGTAAAGCAACGTGTTTGTAAAGCTATTGTTGATGCACAACCGCGTTTACGAGAATTGGCTGAATCTATTATGGCTGAACCAGAATTGGGTTTTAAAGAGGTAAAAACCTCTAAAAAGGTTCAAGCTATGTTTGATGAACTTGGCATTTCTTATACTACTGGCCATGCATTGACAGGTGTAAAAGGTAGAATGAAAGGTCGAGATAGTAAATATACGGTTGCAATGGTGGGGGAATTAGATGCCATTCTCTGTCCTCGCCATCCTCGTGCCGATGATTTAACAGGGGCCGCCCATTGCTGTGGTCATAATGTACAAATTGCGAATATGTTTGCTGTCGCTATGGGTTTACAAGCTGTGGTGGACGAATTAGCTGGCGATGTTGTATTATTTGCTGTTCCGGCAGAGGAAATGATTGAAATTGATTACCGCAATAAATTGCGTGAGCAAGGTAAGCTTAAGTATATGGGTGGTAAGCAACAGCTCATCTATGAAGGAGCTTTCGACGATATTGATATGGCTATGCAAATGCATGTGGAGACAGCCAAAACACCAGCTGGTGAAATGGGGCTTGGTAGTACCTCTAATGGTTTTGTATCTAAACTGATTGAATATCACGGTAAGGTAGCCCATGCAGCACAAGCACCTCATGAAGGCATCAATGCTCTTAATGCTGCTTTGATGGGGGTTATGGGGGTTAACTCCATTCGTGAAACTTTCAAAGAAAGCGATTATTTCAGATTCCACCCAATCATTAATCAAGGTGGTACATTGGTAAATTGTGTGCCTGATTATGTTCAAGTTGAAAGTTACGTGCGTGCCTCTAATATTGAAGCTATTGTAGATGGCAATCATCGTGTAAACCGGGCCTTAAAAGCCGGTGGCGATGCAGTAGGAGCCACATGTGTTATCCATGACCTACCTGGTTATTTACCGATGCGTAATGATGAACGTATGAATGCTCTATTACGAGAAAATTCAAATCCTATCTTTGGTGAAGCCAATATATACCAAGGCCCACATATAACAGCTAGTACAGATATGGGGGACGTATCTCACTTGATGCCGGTCATCCATCCATGGGTTGGTTGTATAAGTGGTGTACTACACAGTGCGGAATATGAAATCTCTGTACCTGATGTAGCGTACATTAAAACAGCACAAGCATTGGCTATGACAATCGTAGACTTACTATACGATGATGCAGCAGGTGCTAAAGATATATTAGACAACTTTACACCAGCCTTAAATAAAGAAAGCTATATTGAACTCTTAGACCGTATTGCTAAGGGTGAATAAAATAAACCGCCTATCGAAGATGAATTGATTTATCTTTGGTAGGTGGTTTTACAGTTTAAACTCTCTATTGACTGTCAAGATAAAAACATAATAAAATATAAAACAGATTTATATTTTATTACAAAAGGAGCAATATGAAAAAGAGAGAGTTATTATTCTGTCTAAGTTTAGTGTGTATGGTACCAATACATATTTTGGGTGCTAAACCTATTGATACTCAAGAACAACTAGATAGATCGAGAGAACAACAACTAGCGAGAGAGGCGCGGCTTGGAGAGGGACGAATTACAGTACAAACAGGTGGAATAGATTTTTCATCTGGTTCTTTAACACCACAAGATGGTTATACAGTACCGGCACAACAGCCAGCACATGTAGAGCCATCTTTTTTTGTATCTCATATCCGTGTTGTAGAAGAACCTATTAGTCAGTCTGCAGAATTAACATATAGTAATATGATAAATACTACTATGGATCAGACGACATTTGTGGATAATAGTTCTGCAGCAAGTGTACGATTAATTAAAGGTCCATTATATTATGAAGCACAAAAAAAGAAGATACAATTAGATGTGCCTAACGAGTTTACGTTTCTACGTAAAACAATTAAACCATTTGTAAATCGCAAACTTACAGTTGAAGATGTAAATAGATTATCTACTAGCTTAAATACTGCACTTATAGAACATGGATACGTCACGTCTCGGATTGGTATTCCATCCCAATCATTAGCTTCAGGTAATCTACAATTTAATTTACAACTCGGTCGCGTAGAGTCTGTCTTATATAAAACGTATGCACAACCATTGCCATGGCAAAATGCATTTCCTATTCGTGAAGGGGATATCCTTAATATTCGAAATATAGAACAGGGGATAGAGCAAATGAAGCGGATTGGTTCTCAAAATGTGTCTGTTGAGCTTGAGCCAGGAACAAAACCGTTAGCTACGAATATTGTACTTGAAACTACTAAAAAACCACCAATTCATGGAATGATATCCATAGATGATTCTGGACTAAAAGATACTGGTAAACTGCAGTGGACGGCTGCAATTGGAGTTGATAGGATATTTAATGCTAATGATTCATTAAACTTAAGTATTAATCGAGATGCTGCTCAAGATGGTGAACGAAAAGGTAGTCGAAACCATACTATTTCTTATTCAATACCTAGAGGGAAGGACACCTTTAGTATTTCCTATAGTGATATGAAATATCATCAAACGATTAATTCTATGGCTACTCCATTTATTAGTTCTAGTCATGCAAAGACTGTAAGAGGTTCGTGGAATCATGTATTTCATCGAGATCGAATGACTAAGCGTAGTTGGGATATTATTATCAGCAAGCGTAATGCTAAAAATTATATTAATGATGTAGAAATTGCTGTACAACGTGCTAATACAGCTTCTTTAGAAGTAGGTATATCAGAACGTAGATACATAAAGAAAAATACATTATACTCTAGAGCAGCTATTAAACAAGGGGTTGGTTGGTTTGGTTCGCAACCAGAATATGGTAATGGAGCGCCTAGTACTCGATATACTCAACTATTGTTAGATGTCGATTATCAAATTCCACGTATATGGGGACATAGACCAGCAAGTATAACTACATCTTTCCATGGACAATGGACATTAGGGGATAAACGTTTATTCTCTAGAGATATGATTAGCCTTGGGAATCGATATACTGTACAAGGATTTGATGGTGAAAATACACTAATGGCTGAAAGTGGCTGGTATATGCGTAATGAGGTTGCTAGTTACATCCCTAAATGGAAATCAAGTGTTTATGCTAATATTGATTTTGGCGCCGTATATGGTCCAAGTACAGAGGTATTTACAGGAAAATTTATTGCTGGTACTAGTCTTGGGATAAGAGGGCAATTTATATCTGGATTATTCTATGATGTATTTGTTGGGGCTCCTTTATATAAACCAAGTGGTTACAAAACTGATTCTGTAACCGCAGGTTTCCAAGCAGGTGTGCGGTTCTAATATAGTATACGTATTAATTGAGAGAGTAAATATGAAACAAAAACGATTACAATATAAAATTGCAGTATGGCTTACTATGGGGCTAATGATCGTTGACCCTTTAGTCGTACCGTTTGTATATGCAGAAAATCCTATAGAGGTAGATCGAAATGCGCCACATGAAAGACAAGCCATGATTGGACAAGCTGCTAATGGTGTCACATTAGTAAATGTCGTAGGCCCTAGCGCTGGTGGAGTATCTAGAAATGATTATACTAACTTTAACGTACCACAAAATGGTGTAATTCTTAATAACTCTTACCAAATGTCTAATACCAAGCTTGGTGGATATGTTCCTGGTAATACTAATATGATGCGTGGTTCTGCCAATGTCATTGTTAATGAGATTACTTCACACAATCCAACCAATATGAACGGGTTTATTGAGGTAGCAGGTCATAAAGCTTCAGTAGTTATAGCAAATCCTAATGGTATTACTGTAGATGGTGGCGGATTTATCAATACAGATCGAGCAGTATTAACTACAGGTAAACCTGAATATGATTTATCAGGAAATCTAAACTCATATCGGGTGGAGCGAGGAATTGTTGCTATTAATAGAAACGGTCTTAATGCCAAAGAGGCTAACTCGTTACAAATTTTAACAGAAGCAGCGAGTGTAAATGCTGGAATCTGGGCAAATTCGATCGAAGCTCGCACGGGTAAGAACAAAATAGATGCTAATACATTAGACACGCAAAAAATTGGTAATTCTAACAATATTGGCTTAGATGTATCCGCAATTGGGGGTATGTATGCAAATTCTATTACTCTGAAAGGGACCAATACTGGTCTTGGGGTAAATGTTAAAGGTGTAGTAAGTTCTTCACAAGCCTCTAGTATTACTAGTGATGGTCAAATTGTAGTTGATGGTGGCGTTACAAGTAATGGCAATACTATTTTAGATGGACAAAGTATAGCAATTCATTCAAATGGTGTGGTTCAAGGTGATTCCTCTACAACTGTACATAGTCAAGAAAAGGTAAACAATAATGGTCTTATCAACTCTGGAAATACTACAACTATAAATGCTAAATCTATAGATAATCATGAAGGTGGACGTATTTATGGTGATACAGTAGATATTAAAGCTAATATAGTTACAAATCATACTAATAGTGAAATAGAAGAACGCTATCATAAAGCTGGTAAAGAGCTAGAAAAGGCAAAAAATGAACTTGATGCTGAATGGAATGCTGATATATCTAAATATAAGACCAAGCCTGAGTTAGACGCACATCGTCAACGGATTAATGATTTAACAAAAGCGTATGATGATGTACAAGAGAAAGTTACTGCTCTTAAGGCAGAACTAGATTCTCATAAGTCTGGTGTAATTGCGGGTCGTAATCACGTTAATATAACTTCAAATACAATAGATAATACTGGTAAAGGTCTCATTTATAGTGGTGGAACTATGGACTTTATTGCTAAAGATGGTATACATAATAAAGGGGCGACTATTAAAGCTACAAAGTCTATTAAACTTGATACTCCTACAGTAGAAAATAATAATGTTGCGTTAGGAACCAAGCGTGTTTCAGATGGGATTACTAAAAATCCAGATAAAATAAAAGTTACTCATCCAAATCATAAATTAGAAGGTCAGGTATTTGATAAGTCTGAGTTCCCATATGCTGATGATTCAAGTGGTTATGGTACACCGCATGTAAAACCAGTTAAAACGCCTGAAGATGAAGCTTATAATAAGGAAATGAATAAGAATGAGAACCGAATAAATCAGTTTACAATCATTAGAAGTGAAGCCGAACAAACTCACAAAAAGATTACCAATGATGATCCAGGTATCATTAGTAGTGGTGGTGATTTAGTAACTACTGGTATACTTTATAATGATAATAGCAGCGTGATTTCAGGAGGAACTTTTAAAACAAAGGGCTCTATACAAAACATATCAGATATGATTAGTGATAAAACCTTTATTACTGGAACTACTCAAGAGAGTAGAACCGAAAAGAAAAGGAAACGTCATGGTTATAGAAGTAAACGTATACGTGTTTGGGGCCCTGAAGTCTTTATGACACCGTCGATTACTGAAGAAAATGTAAAACCAATTGGTACTCTAAAAGAGCACGCTGAAGATAAAGTATCCAAAGCTACTATTGCAAAGGTCAATGATAGTTTAGATCCATATGGTCTGGGTGGGGGCAAAGGTAAAGCAAGTCAAACCATAGATGGTTTATCGTTACCAACAGAGGCACTATATGATATTCATCCTGCTATTACGGCTAATGCTTTGATAGAGACTGACCCTGCTTTTACTAATCGAAAGAATTTTTTATCCTCTCAATTTATGATTGATGCGTTGACAAATAATCCTGAAAGAAGATTCAAACGTTTAGGTGATGGATTCTATGAACAGCAACTTATTAATGAGCAAATAGTATCAGCTACAGGTAAACAGTATTTAGAAGGTTATACAGATAATGAAGCTGAATATAAAGCATTATTAGAGGCTGGTGTAGCTTTTGGTAAAGCTTTTAAATTAACACCTGGAATTGCCTTATCTAAAGAACAAATGAAAGCTATAACGACTGATATGGTGTGGTTAGAAACTAAAACAGTTGTAGTAGATGGAAAAGCTCAACAAGTTCTATATCCTAAAGTATATTTAGCGAAACAACCTGCAAAATCTGTTGATGCAATGGGTGGAATCATAAGTGGTAAAGCTATTGTTAGCAACACTAATGCAGATATTCTAAATCAAGGCATTATGACTGCAGATACAATTGTATTAGGGGCTAATGATGTAGAAAATACAGGTCGTATAGATGGACGTAAAGTGACTATTAAGGCATCTCAAGACGTAATAAATACTGGTAATATTCATGGTGAGAAACAGGTTAATATTAATGTTGGTCGTGATATTAATGTAGGTGCTCATGTAAATAGATTACAACATCACGATATTGTTGGTCGCCAAGGAACTATAGGTGTAGGAGAAAAAGGCGATTTAGTTTTATCTGCTAAACGAGATGTTAACCTTAAAGGTGCTATTGTTTATACTGGAGATAATTCTAAAGCAACGATTGAGGCTGGTCAGAATATTAATTTAACAACAGAGGCATTATCCGCTAAAAAGGATATGACTGTTAATAGTGAGAATTATAATCGCACAGATCGTCGTACTGAATTAGGTACAGCTATTTTAAGTGATAGTAATGTTAATTTACATGCAGGAAATGATGTAAATATCCGCAATGGTATTGTTAATAGTGAACATGGTGTCACATCTGTTGAAGCTGGAAATGATGTTACTATTACAAATGGGCAAAGTTATAGTCGTGATGAATATGGTCTAAAATACAAAGAAAAGAGTTTACTATCTCGTACAACTAATATCATACGTACAGATCATGAACGCACAGGTGTTTTATCTTCAACAATTGGTGGAGATACGATTAATGTGAAAGCTAATCGCAATGTTTCGGTAACAGGTTCTAATATTTTGGGAACAAAAGATGTATCCGTATCTGCAGGTAATGACGTGCGTACAGATTCAGGTGAAGAAACACAACGTGATGATGTATATCAATATAGTAAAAAATCTGGCTTAATGGGCGCTGGTATAGGCTTTACTATTGGTAGTAAAAAAGTGACTGATACAACAGATGGCAGATATAAAAATCAAGTTGCTACCAATATTTCTTCCTCTAAGGACGAGATAAATGTTAGTGCTGGTAATTCAATTCACAGTACAACAACAAACTATTTTAGTAATAAACCGATAGACTTATCTGCTCAAAATGTAACGGTTGATGGAAAACATAATACTGCACATGTAGTGCAAAGTCACGAGGAGAAGCGTTCCGGTCTTACTGTAAGTGTTGGTGGTCAAATTGTTAATGAATTGAATGCTGTTCAGCAACTTGGTAAGCGTGCTAACTCTAGAAAAAATAGCAACTTATCAACATTAGAGTATCTTGAGGCTGCAAATACTTTAAAACATGCTTATAATGATGGGACTTCTTATAAAAATGCTAAGATAGAAAAACTTGTAGAAAAAGAAAAAGATATACTTGCTAAGGCTGATGAACTTAATAAAGCATATCAGGCAGAACATCCTGAAGAGAGCAATGCTATGCATCCAGATGTAAGAACAGCGATTAATAATGTAAATAATAGAATTAAAAAAGATCGTTTACTCAATATACAAGTAGGTATTGGTTCAAGTAAATTTAAACAGCATAGCGAACTTAATCAAGAAAATTATATAGGTAGTTCTATAGGGAGCAAAAATAATGTAAGTATTACTGCAGATAGTGATAATAGTGACAAAGGAAATATTCATATTAAAGGTAGTATTGTAGAGGCTCCAAAGGTTAATCTAAATGCATCAAATAACTTAAGTATAGATGCAGGAACGAACTCTTTAGTACAACGCGATACATATACAAGCTCAGGATGGTCTGTTGGTGCCACAGTTAGTCCTCACGGTAATGGTGTTATTGGTTTAGATGCTAATGTGTATAAAGGTAAAGAAAATGCATTAGAGACAACTAAGACGCATACTGGAACTGTTATTCGTGGTAAACAAGTCAATACTGTCTCTGGAAATGATACAGAAATTATTGGTTCTAAGGTCATCGGTGAAAGTGTGACCACAAAAGTTGGACATAATTTGAATATTGAAAGTTTACAAGATACGAATGACTACCATAAAATAAGTAAAAATAAAGGTATATCTGTATCTTATGGAATGAGTGGACCTGTAAGAGTTGGATTTGATAATTCGAGAGGCACTACAGACAGTCACTATGCAAGTGTTACAGATCAGGCTGGTATATACGCAGGTGATGGTGGATATAATGTACAGGTAAATAATGCAACTACACTTACAGGTGGTATAATTAAAGGGAGTCCTGATAAATCCAAGAATAAATTATCCTCTAATTCTTTAAAAATGAATGATATTCAAAATAAAGCATCCTATTCAGCAAAAACTTCTGGATATAGTTTATCTACAACTAAACGCTCTAAAAATAATCCGATAGGTATTACTGGCAGCCCTAAAATGGGGATTCCTGTGAAAGGTAATTCTAAATCAACTACTCATTCTGCCATCAGTGAAGGTATCATTGAAATTGCTGAGAAAGAATCTTTAGAAAAGATTAATCATGATACGGAACAAGCATTAAATAAACTAGCACCGATTTTTGATAAGAAAACAGTAGAAGAAAAACAAATTCTTTTATCTAAAATTTCTGATCATGGATATAAATTAATTGGTGATATTGCTGTTAGCGAACAAAAAAAATATGTAATATTAGCTGAATCTGCTGAAAATGCTAATAATGAAAAATTAGCAAAAGAATACTTGGACAAGGCTAAAAAATGGGATGATGGTGGAATTTATAAAGTTGCTTTACATGGTGCGCTTGGTGCAACTATATCGAAGCTTTCTGGATATGATTCTTTTAATGGATTTAAAATTAGTGCAATAAATGAAGTTACACAACCACTTCTAAGAAAAATCGATAATCCTGACATGCAAAAGTTAGTTAGTATAATTTTAGGGAAAAGTATTAGTGATCAATCAATAGCAGTGCCTTTGATAAATTCAGCCGTTGATAATAATTGGTTGACCCATGACGATCAGCTAAACTTGTTACGTGATTATAGAAGTTTTAAGTATGGAGAAATTAGTTTAGACGAATGGGTTAGAAAACTTGCTTATTATGATACCCTTATGTGGTATGAATACAATCATAATTCAATCTATAAAACTAATAATGAAACATCCATACTTTTAAATGGTGAATTGGAAAGTAGTATACCAGAAGTAATTGGATCGGGTTCATTCCAAGATATTATGAACAATTTAGTATATAAATATGTTACATCAAATGGCCTAGAAGATTCATTTAGTATGTACAAACAAGAGGCTAGTTCTAGAATTGTTTCTTCTAATAAAGCATATGAAGACTCCTTGCTAAATGACTATATTGATAAATATGGTGTAGAAAAAGGGCGTGCATTATATGGATATGAAAAACAGAAACGTGATAGAATCAATAATAATTCTATTAATAATTTAACTTTAAGTGTTGATAAAGATATTTTATATAATAACCACACTAGTACAACCAAAATATTTGACTATAATTTAAATTCTAATAATCCTAATGATACTATAGAAGTTAGTAAACCTACTAATAGTATAAGTACTAGAGATTTAGAAAAGTCGGTTTTAACTAATACTACATCTGAGTTGACCAATCAACCTTTAAAGGGGTATTTATATTATACTGAGAATGCTAAACCTGCTTTTAGAGTAGTTAATAGATTGGGGGGGTTTTTAGTATAGGAAGCATGACAAATGATTTTGTGCAAGACTATTATACCTATAGTGGAACCAATTTAGTTAAAGCTTGGGGGACAAATTTAATTCCTCCAATAGGCTCTGCAATAGGAGGTGCTTATGGTACTGCAGAAGGATTCAAACTAGGATATCCTTATGGACCAATTGCGACAGCAGTTTCATCTTATTCTTTAGGAACTTTAGGAAGTATTTCCGGTGGAATAGCAGGAGATATAAAAAAAATGGAGCTACGACAAGATATTCCGACAGATGAAGAGATTAGAAAACGAGGTGAAAATAATAAATGAAATTAGTATATTATTTTGCTACTATATCCTTGTTTTTAGCATTTGCCTATAGTGTAATTCAATATATTCGAAGATCTAATGAGGACATAAATGAAAAATATAGATTAATTAGTTTAGGAATATTTTTAGTTGTATTTTTTGTGGATTTTAAGTTCTTAGATGATATAAATAAACAATTTAAATATCTAGTTGAGTTTTTACTATTATCATTCAGTACCTACTTGTTTTCGCTAATATTTAAAAATAGTAACCATAAATGGATTTACTATTTATTTACTTTCTTTACTATATTGCTATTTTTAATGGCTATCTTATTTTCTATATAATTTTATTCAAGTTATATATTTAGCTAGATATAGGTATTAATTTATTTTTCAACATATATTTGGGGTAAAAGTTTTAGATAATAGTTTGACATTCATCCCTCTCTATTGCTACAATATTGTGTATAATATATGCGATGAAGCAGAGTAGTAAACCTCTCTAGCGAGTGAGGATGGTGTAAGCTCACATTTGGTTGAAGGCGCTGTAGAGCATTGGCAGGAACGCAGGTATCTGTTAGTAAAGGCCAACATAGAAAAAAGAGGGCGCAAGCCAAATAGGGTGGAACCGCGGGTATACTCGTCCCTGTAACGTTTTTCGTTACAGGGACTTTTTTGTTTGTAACGAAATGGTTGATTTTATGTCGGTTGTGTAAAGTGGAGGCAGCAATGACATTTCAAGAGATTATTTTAAATTTACAAAAATTCTGGAGCGATCAAGGTTGTATCGTTCAAAATCCATATGACATAGAAAAAGGTGCAGGTACAATGAATCCTGCTACATTCTTACATGCTATTGGTCCTGAACCATGGGCTGTATGTTATGTAGAGCCTTCTCGTCGTCCAGCAGACGGTCGTTATGGCGATAACCCTAACCGTTTGTTCCAACATCATCAATTCCAAGTTATCGTGAAACCATCTCCAGATAACATCCAAGAATTGTACTTACAATCTTTGGCTGCATTGGGTATTCATGCTGAAGATCACGATATCCGTTTCGTTGAGGATAACTGGGAATCTCCAACATTGGGTGCTTGGGGTCTTGGTTGGGAAGTATGGCTCGACGGTATGGAAGTAACTCAGTTCACATATTTCCAACAAGTTGGTTCCATTGATTGTAAACCAGTTTCCGTAGAAATTACATACGGTTTAGAACGTTTGGCTATGTACATTCAAGGCGTAGAAAACGTATATGACCTTAAATGGAATGAAAATGTTACATACGGTGATGTTTGGCATGCTAACGAAGTTGAACAATCCGTATACAACTTTGAATTAGCTGATACAGATATGCTTTTCAAATTGTTTGATATGTACGAAGCAGAAGCAAAACGCGTTTGTGCAGCTGGTTATGTATTACCAGCTTACGACTATGTATTGAAATGTTCCCACACATTCAACTTACTTGATTCCCGTGGCGCTATTTCCATCAGCGAACGTACTGCTTTCATCGGCCGCGTACGTGCATTGGCTCGTATTTGTGCACAACAATACCTCGCTAAACGCGAAGAGTTAGGTTTCCCACTTTTGAAAGGAGATAAATAAGATGGCAAAAGATTTATTATTTGAAATCGGTGCAGAAGAAATTCCTGCCGGCTTTATGCCAAATATCTTAGGTCAATTGAAACAATTGGCTGAAACAAAATTAAATGATGCCCATCTTTCTTTTGAAAGCATCGCAACATACGGCACACCACGTCGTTTGGCTCTTATCGTGAAAGGTCTTGCTGACACATCTGCTGAAATCAGTGAACGTCATAAAGGTCCTTCTGCGTCTATCGCATATGATGCTGACGGTAATGCCACAAAAGCAGCTATCGGCTTTGCTCGTGGTAAAGGTCTTGATGTAGCTGATCTCGTTGTAGAAGACGGCTATATTTACGCTGAAACCAAAACTGCAGGGGTTCCTGCAAAAGATATCGTCACAGATATGTTACCTCAATTGATTACAGGTCTTAACTTCCCTAAATCCATGCATTGGGGTAATTTAGATGCTAAGTTCGTACGTCCTGTACGTTGGCTTGTAGCTTTACTTGATGAAGAAGTAATTCCTGTAGAATTTGCTACTGTAAAATCTGGTAATGTAACACGTGGTCATCGTTTTTTAGGGGCTGATGAAATCACTATTAAAAATGCAGCATCCTATGTAGATACATTAAAAGAAAACTTTGTTATGGTTGATCAAGACGCACGTCGTGAATTGATCTCCAAACAATTACATGATATGGCAGCTTCTAAAAATGCATCCATCGTTTGGGATGATGATTTGTTAGAAGAAATCAACTATCTTGTTGAATGGCCTACAGCATTGTGTGGTGGCTTTGAAGAGTCTTACTTGACACTTCCAGATGCAGCCATCATCACACCAATGAAAGACCATCAACGTTATTTCCCATTAGTTGATCAAGACGGCAAATTGTTGCCAATGTTCTTAACCGTTCGCAATGGCTCCGATCATTCTATTGAAGTAGTTCAAGCTGGTAATGAACGTGTATTGCGCGCCCGTCTTGATGATGCTAAATTCTTCTTCAACGAAGACCGCAAGAAACCTCTTATCGACCGTCAAGATGGTTTGACTAAAATTGTATTCCAAGAAGGTCTTGGTAATTTAGCGGATAAAACTGAACGTTTACTTAAATTGGGCCGTGTATTTGGTGAAGAATGTGGCTTGCACGAAGATACAGCTGTTGTGTTAGAACGCGCTACAGAGCTCGCTAAAACCGACCTTACAACCGGTATGGTTACAGAATTCACTGAATTACAAGGTGTCATGGGTAAGGAATACGCTTTACTCGATGGTGAATCCCCTGAAGTGGCAGAAGCTATTTTTGAACAATACTTACCACGTTTTGCAGGTGATGTATTGCCTCAAACTGAGGCCGGTAAAGTATTGTCCATCATCGATAAAGTAGATAACATCGTCGCTACTTTCAGCCGTGGTTTAATCCCTACAGGCTCTCAAGATCCATATGCATTGCGTCGTCAAACAATTGGTATCTTGAATATCTTGCTTGGTAGCGAATGGAATATCAGCTTACGTCCAATCTTCAAAGCATCTATGGAATTACTTAATGTACTAGCTGAAAAACAAGACGAATTGCTTGACCAAGTAGAAGAGTTCTTCACACTTCGTTTGAAAAATATCTTCCTTGATCGCGAAGTTCCTCATCATGTAATTGACTTATTGTTATCTAACAACGAATTGTCTGTTGCTGATGCTGAAGGTCTTGTAAATGCATTGTTAGCTAACCGCATCGATGAAAACGTTGAACTTGTTCAAGCTTATACTCGTATGTACAATCTTGTAAAAGATGTGGAATATACTGGTGTTAATAGCGATTTATTGAAAGAAGATGCTGAAAAAGAATTGTTCGAAGCTGCTTCTAAAGCATCTGAAGCAAGTAGTGCTGCTTGGGAAGCTGGCGATTATGATGCAGTCGTGGCAGTTCCAGCTACTTTAGTTCCAGCCATTAACAAATTCTTTGAAGATGTAATGGTTATGGATAAAGATGAAGCTATTAAAGCTAACCGTTTACAACTCGTTCGTTTAGCATACAGTGTAATGGCTATTATTGGCGATATTAGCGCATTAAAATAACATATTCTAGTAAAAGTTAAAATTTTTATAATGATATACAGGAGAAGAGGTACCGTGCGTACCTCTTTTTTGCTTTTACGAAGAATATGCAAATTTTATGCAGGATTTTTAGAGACTATGACGAATACTTTATAATATACAAAGTTGTATGAGGAGATAGATGATTATGAATCATGATGAATTATATAAAGCCTTGTGTAAGGTGCCAAGCGGCAAAGAAAAGTCTCGTGATAGAATTATTATTGAATTATATATGCGTTCCCAAGGAGCATCACAGAAGCAGTTAGTAGATGCTCTAAATATGCGTCCCGCTACTGTGTCGGAGCAGACAGATATTCTCATTGAATTGGGATATGTTACAAAACATATTGATTATATGGATAAACGTATATCTGTAGTTACTTTAACAGATGAGGGGAAACGGTTAGGCAAAACTCTTTTACATACATTTAACGAATTTCTTAATGTAATGTTCTCTGATTTATCGGATGAAGAACAGGAGAATTTATACCGCTTATTAGGTAAGTTAAAACGACCAATTATACGTAAATAATACGTAATTATTTGGATTATTAAAATAATATAGAAAATACTTGCTAACAGTACGTGATTTATGATACTATATTGCTGTTAATTTGAGACAGTCCGCTGCCTATAAGGTGTAGGTATTGAATGTCTGCAAACAGGAGGAAACAATGAACATTATTAACGTACTTGAACAAGAACAACTTCGTACAGACATCCCTACTTTCCGCGCTGGTGACACAGTTCGCGTACACGTAAAAGTAGTGGAAGGTACTCGTGAACGTATCCAAGTGTTCGAAGGTTTGGTAATTAAACGTCAAAACGGTGGCGTACGTGAAACTTTTACAGTTCGTCGTATTGCATCCGGTGTAGGTGTAGAACGTACATTCCCACTTCACAGCCCACGTTTAGCTAAAATCGAAGTTATGCGCCGTGGTGTTGTTCGTCGTGCTAAATTGTACTACTTACGTAACCTTACTGGTAAAGCTGCTCGTATTCGCGAAAAACGCTAATGTTCATAAAAGGCTGCCGTTGGCAGCCTTTTATTTTTGCTAAAATTAGATATAAATAGTTCTATTTTATTATTCTATGAATTAAAGAATTATAATAGAGGAATATAGAGCTGTAAAAAGATAAATATAAAATATACTAAGTATCTCTATGAGATGTATATAAAGTATGTAGAAAGGATATAAAATGGCAGATTCACCTATCGTACATTGGTTCCCTGGGCATATGGCGAAAGCTACTCGTATGATTACAGAGTACATCAAGAAGGTAGATGTTGTTATCGAGTTATTAGATGCGCGTATTCCTCGCTCTAGTGCGAATCCTGTAATCCTTGAACTCGTTGGTCAAAAACCACATATTGTACTGTTAAATAAAGTTGACTTAGCTGATCCTAAAGCCACAAAGGAATGGACTGAATTTTTTACTAAACAAGGCATTACAGTATTGGCTATCGATTCTAAATCTGGCAAAGGCAATAAAAAATTACTATCTACCGTAGAACGTCTAAGTAAACCTATCATTGATCGTTGGGTAGCGAAAGGTATTCGCAGTCGTTCTGTTAGGACTATCATCTTAGGCATTCCTAATGTTGGTAAATCTACATTGATTAACTCTTTGGCTGGTTCTGCTGCAACGCGTACAGCTAATAAGGCAGGTCATACACGTGGTCAACAGTGGGTTAAAATCGGTAAAAATCTTGAATTGCTTGATACACCAGGTGTATTATGGCCAAAATTAGAGGACCAACGTGCAGCGGCTCGCCTCGCTATGACAGGTGCCATTTCCGATGATGTTTATGATTTAGAGCATGTTATAAAACAACTATTAAATTACTTATTGACGAACACGCCAAATATTTTGGTAGAGCGTTATAAATTAAAAGAAGAAGAGATGACCGATGTTGATACGATTCTTGAAAGCATTGGACGTCGTCGAGGTTGTCTTGTAAGCGGTGGCATTGTAGATTTTGACAAGGCTCGCCGTATTATCTTGCAAGACTATCGCAATACTAAGTTAGGTACAATTACTCTCGATCAAGTTGATGAAGAACCGTACTACCCTGCAGATGGTGAGGAGAGTCATAATGGATAAGGATGTATTTTCTAAGTTAAAAGTAGCAGATATTAAAGCTCTCTTTGAAACTGAACAAGCCTTAGAGATTTTGTCTTTTGCTCAAGAGGATACTCGTAGTTCTGTACAGAAATTGGCTGCTTCTTATATTAAGCGTCAAGAAAAAGAGTTAAAAGAACAGCAACGCCTCATGGGTATGTATGACTATGAAGGCATGTTCTATGATCAAGGTATTTATCATGTGGCTGGTGTCGATGAAGTGGGGCGTGGTCCTATTGCGGGGCCTGTTACGGTAGCTGCTGTTATCTTGCCACCTATGACATTAATTCCAGGCCTTAATGACTCTAAAAAACTAACAGAGGAAAAACGAGAAACACTCTATGATATCATCATGGACGAAGCCGTTGCTGTTAGCTGTATTTCTTACGGTCCAGAAAAGATTGATGAGCTAAATATCTATGAAGCAACGCGACAAGCGATGTATGAGGCTATTCGTACGCTTAGCGTACCAGCTGAAGCAGTAGTAGCCGATGCTATGAAATTGCCTGATTTGAGGATTCCCGTTGAATCCATCATTAAAGGTGATAGCAAAAGCGCTAATATTGCTGCTGCATCCATCATTGCAAAGGTTACGCGAGATCGATATATGAAGAGCCTTGATGATGAGTTCCCTGGCTATGGCTTTGGTATTCATAAAGGTTACTATACGGAATTACATAAAGAAGCTATCGAGCAACAAGGGGTAACACCGCTTCATCGTAAGAGCTTTGAGCCTATTAAATCTATTGTGCGTTGGGTTAAACCTGACTAAATTTTAGTTATTTATATATGGATAATAAATTTATTTTATGATTAGACTATTAAGTTAAGTCTTATAGTTGTATTAGTTGTATTAGTTGTATTAGTTATATTAGTTTTATTCGTATTATCATTATAAATTGCATATAGTTTATAACCGTAAAGAGGTTCTTATTGGTCACCTATGTGACTATTAGGAACCTCTTTTGTATTTACTTTTGTTACCTCCATAATTTACGCTACAAGTAAGTATTACCTGTTGAAAGATTAATATAGTATAGATATTAAATTCTATGAGTTGTTGTTGCAGATACACTTTATTAGGAGGTATATATGAAAACGATTAGTACTGGTAAAGCTTTTAATGAACTCGATTCAAAAGAACTGGGCAAATGGGGAGAACGAGTAGCTACCAATTATATTGAAAAAATGGGACTTACGGTAGTAGATACAAATTATCGAACCCGTTTAGGCGAAATAGACATCATTGCTAAACGTGATTTAGTCTATCATTTTATTGAAATCAAGGCACGTCGGGGTATGCAACATGGTTTGGCACGTGAGGCAGTCACCAAGAAAAAACAAAAGCATATTAAACGAGCTGCCATGTTGTTTCTATATGATTTAAATCAAAAAAAGCGCCGTTGGAAGGAAATATCCTTTGATGTAATAGAGGTGTATTTGCACGAAGACTTTCAAAGTTCTATTCATTATTTACCACAGTGCTTTTAGTGAGGTCAGTTTATGTACGCAAAATTAAATGGAGCCACCTTACACGGCATTGATGGATGTATCATTACTGTAGAGGTTGATATATCACAAGGTTTGCCGGTCTTTGATATCGTTGGACTACCTAATCAATCTGTTAAAGAGGCTCGTGAACGAGTGCGAGCGGCCATTAAAAATAGTGGATACGAATTTCCAATGAGACGCATCGTAGTCAATTTAGCCCCGGCTACAATTCGTAAAAGTAGCGCTGGGCTCGATTTAGCAATCGCTTTAGGGGTTCTGCTTGCATCAGGACAGATAAATGGGCGTAAAGCTAAAATTTCGGCTTTATTTGATAAGAGTTTGTTTATGGGAGAGTTAGCGTTAGATGGTTCGTTATTACCGACCTTTGGGACTCTAGCTATGTCGCTAGCAGGATTAGATGCTAATTATTCAAAAATTTATACAAGTATTGAAAATAGTAAAGTGCTACAGTCTATTCCTAATTTAACTATATATGGTGGATCATCACTACAAGAAATTATTACTATTTTAGAGGAACAAATTAAGCCAAAGGTAGTTGATAAAAATAAACAAATAAGTATCAAAAAAGGAAAAGTAGATAAACACAATGCCAATAAATCAATTCTAGGGCCTTTAGAGTCTATGCCATTAACCGGAAGCAATGAAAATCTAGATACAATCAGTAAACCACAAGTAACTATGATTAGTAATAATTGTGTTGATACGTCTGTTACGGATGAAAGTATAACTATAAAGACTAATCAACCATATACAGTTGATTTTGGCGATGTACAAGGTCAAGAGTTAGGCAAACGAGCCATGCTCATCAGTGCTGCAGGTCATCATCATTGTATTATGATAGGGCCTCCAGGTGGGGGTAAAACGATGATGGCCGAACGATTGCCGACCATATTGCCTCCTATGACTTGGAATGAAATTGTTGAAGTGAGTCGTATACAAGATGTAATAGGTTTACTAGGTGATAATGGGCTAGTGAAATCTAGACCTTTTAGACATCCTCATCATACGGCAACTTTGGCTAGTATGGTCGGTGGAGGGATACAGGGACGTCCTGGAGAGGTAACATTAGCTCATGGAGGCGTATTATTTATGGATGAAGCGCCTGAGTTTCAACGCCAAGTAATCGATGCATTACGACAGCCTTTAGAGTCTAGAACGATTACTATAAATCGGTCTCAAGGAAATTATATATATCCAGCTAATTTTATTTGTATTCTTGCGGCCAATCCTTGTCCTTGTGGGTATTACCATGATCCTTATAAGGAATGTGTCTGTACAGAAACGATGGTTAAAAACTATCAGCAACGGTTATCAGGGCCGATTATGGATCGTATTGATTTGCATATTCCCGTTGAGAGACCGACCCTTGAACAGCTGTTAGATACATCATCTTCAAATATGACGAGTGAAAGTATGAGACAACAAGTTATCATGGCCACTGCTATGCAACAGAAACGATATGAAGGTTTTGACTTTAATTCGAATGGAGCAGTTCCCCATAAGGCAATTAGTGAACTATGCAATATTACAGATAAGGCTTGGAGTGTTTTAGGCAATATATTTGACCATTTTCATTTAAGTGGGCGAGCTTTTGATCGCATATTAAAGGTGGCTCGTACAATTGCTGATTTAGAAGAAAATCCAAAAGTAGAACCACATCATATTTCTGAAGCAATGTTATTTAGAACTGGCAAATAAAGTAATTATCTCATAAATTTAGTAGTTGTTTATTTGCCAAAAGTAGTTGTTTGATTCTATATAAAATTAATGATTATATACTTAGAAAGAATTACTAGGTGTTTATATGATTAGATACGATGACAATATTTATATTGCAGGATTACAAAGCTTATACAATGTTGGAGCCACATATGTAAGGCGTTTTATAGAGGATTTTGGATCCCCTTATGATGCGTGGCAAGCTATTAAGAATGTAGAAAACTTAAAATCTTATACATATATTTCTGCATCTGATAAACGTGCCATTTCAGCATCGGCTAAAGATGAAAAATTAGAGTATATTATCCATAAAGTAGACGAATACCAGATGGATTTTACTACCTTTTTAGACAAAGACTTTCCGTCTATTTTAAATCATATATATAATCCGCCAGCCATTTTATTTATGAGAGGTAATCGGGCACTCTTAGATGGACGCTTAAATCGTATTGCTATTGTTGGAGCAAGGAGTTGCTCCTTATATGGTCGGAATGTGGCGAGAATGCTCGGCAAGGAATTAGGTAAATATAGTACCATTATTGTTAGTGGTGGGGCGCGTGGTATAGACTCACATGGTCATGAAGGCCTTCTGGCTAGTCAGGGGTATGGAATCATTGTTATGGGATGTGGTTTAGATATTACCTATCCTCGAGAAAATGCAAAATTATTTGATCGTATATTACAAAATAATGGGTTACTTCTCTCCGAATACCCGCCAGGTACACCGCCGTCCGCAAAACATTTCCCAGCACGGAATCGTATCATTAGTGGATTATGCAGAGGTGTTATCGTAGTGGAGGCCAAGTCTAGTAGTGGTTCTTTGATTACGGCAGATATGGCGGTTAGTGAAGGTCGAGATGTATTTGTGGTACCATGTAATCTATTAGACCATACAGCAGATGGAAATAAATTCTTAATGAAAAATGGTGCATATGTACTTACTGGTTATGAGGATATAGTTGAACAATACCATTTAACAATGCGGGAATATTTTTCTAGTGAACATAAACTTTTACCAACAAATAATAAAGGTAATAAAGGCGTAAAAGCTAGCGTTCAAATAGGGAATCATAGTCAAAGTGTTGATAGAAAAGGGTGCTCTATGTTAAGCTTTAATGTGGATAGGAGTGTAATATTGAATGAAATACCTCATGATCGATGTATTACGGTTAGTGATATTTTGAAAGCGACTCGTATTCCATTACAACAACTACAGCCCTTATTACTAACATTAGAAATGGAAGGGGCTATAGAGAATCATCCGCCGAGAGGCTATATTAATATGACTAGGAGTGATATACTTGTCCATTAAACGATCTATCGTTATTGGCGAGCCGAAAGCAGCTAGTACTAGTAAAGATACAGAAAAGAAAAATACTAAGAAAGAGAGTACTACTATAAAGCGTAAGGTTACTAAAGAAGCCCTTACTCCAATGGGGATTGTACGGGATAAATCTGTACTACAAACTTCTGTGCCACCGGAGCAACGGGAACCTCGCGTATATAATCCGAACGGCAAAGTCTTGGTTATTGTAGAATCTCCTGCTAAATCTAAAACAATTGAAAAATTCTTAGGTCCTAACTATGTGGTAAAAGCAAGTATGGGCCATCTACGAGACTTGCCTAAATCTCAAATGGGCATCGATATAGAGCATGGCTTTACACCGCGCTACAGCAATCTTGTAACTCGTAAAAAGGTTATAGATGAACTCGTTTCCTATGCTGATGAAAGCAGTGCCGTATTGCTTGCAACTGACCCTGACCGCGAAGGGGAAGCCATTTCTTGGCACTTAGCGTACATTCTCAATGTAGATCCTAAGTCTACATGTCGTATTACGTTTAATGAAATCACTAAAAATGCCGTAGCAGAGGCTTTGGAGGCTCCACGTACCATCGATATGAATATGGTAGATGCTCAACAAGCGCGCCGTGTATTAGATCGTATCGTAGGCTATAAATTGAGTCCATTACTTTGGAAAAAAGTATGTAAGGGTCTCAGCGCTGGTCGTGTACAATCTGTAGCAGTTCGACTCATCTGTGAACGAGAGCGCGAAATCCAAGCCTTCGAACCACAAGAATATTGGACCATTAAAGGTAATTTTGAAACACCTAAAAAAGAATCTTTCACAGCGGAGTTGACACATATTAAAGGCGAGAAAATCGATATTACTACTGAAAGCGATGCACAAGCGGTGGTTGATGCTATTGGCGGTGAAGATGCAGTAGTGACAAATATTGAAAAGCGCAAACGTTCTCGTAAAGCGGCACCTCCGTTTACAACATCTACGTTGCAACAAGATGGTGTGCGTAAATTGAACTTTGGTGCTAAGCGTACGATGATGATTGCCCAACATTTATATGAAGGTTTAGAAATTGGCTCCTATGGCCACGTAGGTTTGATTACGTACATGCGTACAGACTCTACGCGTATTTCTAAAGAGATGCAAGTTATGGCTAAGGACTTTATTCTTCGTAACTATGGGGAGGAATATTATCCATCTAAACCAAATGTGTACGGTTCTAAAGGTTCTGCACAAGATGCGCATGAGGCGATTCGTCCTACATCTCTCGAGTTAACACCTAAAATGGTGGAACCATTCTTGAGTCGCGATGAACTTAAGCTATATACGTTGATTTGGAATCGTTTTATGGCGAGCCAAATGGCGCCTCAACAAAATGAATCCACAACGATTGAGTTGAATGTTAAAGATGACTATACCTTTAAAGCAACTGGCTCTCGTGTTATCTTCCCAGGTTTCAGTGCCGTTTATGAAGATGTGAAAAAAGAGGATGCACCTCAATTGCCAGCTCTGAAAAAGAATGATGCTGCCCATACGGTAGAGGTATTGCCTGAACAACATTTTACACAACCACCTCCACGTTACTCCGAGGCGAGTCTTATCAAGACATTAGAAGAACTTGGCATTGGTCGCCCTAGTACATACGCACCAATTCTAGATACTATCGTAAGCCGTAACTATGTGGAAAATACGAATAAACAATTCGTGCCTACAGAGTTAGGCTTTGTGGTGGTAGACTTCTTGATTACATATTTTGAAAAAATCATCAATACTGGCTTTACCCGTGATTTAGAAGAAGAACTTGATGCTATCGCATCTGGTAAGGATACGTATGTAAAAGTATTATCTGATTTCTACGAGGTCTTTGCGCAAGAACTAGAAGATGCAAGTGATGTAGACCGCATTGAAATTGCATCTATGGAAAGCGATGAGATATGTGAACTTTGTCATAGTCCAATGGTATATAAATTTGGTCGATACGGTAAGTTCTTAGCATGCTCTAATTTTCCAGAATGTAAAAACACAAAACCTATTACAGTGGGAACTGGGGTAACGTGTCCTAAATGTAAAGAAGGGGAAATCGTAGAACGTAAGTCTCGTCGTGGACGCATTTTCTATGGCTGTAATCGATACCCACAATGTGACTTTACACTATGGGATAAGCCAACCCATGATTTCTGTGAAACATGTGGTTCTATAATGGTTGAAAAGACATATAAAAATGGTACAGTTAAAAAGTTCTGTTCCAATGAAACTTGTCCGACTCGACCACCAAAGAAAACAAGAAAGAAAAAGAGCGAAGCTAGTGAAGAACCTGTAAAAGAATCTAAAAAGTCTAGTAAAGCTAAAAAAGAGGAAACTACAATTGAATAATAAAAATGTTATTGTTATTGGTGCAGGCCTTGCAGGCTCCGAAGCGGCTTGGCAACTCGCTAACCGAGGTATTCATGTAGACTTATATGAAATGCGCCCTGTGAAGAGTTCTCCGGCGCACCAAACAGATCAATTTGCAGAGCTCGTATGTAGTAACTCGTTGCGTGCTGGTAATATTGAAAATGCGGTAGGCCTTTTGAAAGAAGAAATGCGTCGTTTAGGTTCTATCATTATGGAATGTGCCGATGCAACTGCTGTACCTGCCGGTGGTGCATTAGCCGTTGATCGTCATTTATTTAGTGAAATGGTGACTAAGAAGGTAAAGAGCCATCCTAATATTACAGTTCATCACGAAGAGGTAACTGAGATTCCTACAGAGAGAACTGTTATCTTTGCTTCTGGTCCACTTACGTCTGAAGCATTAGGAGATAAGATTAAAGCCTTAACTGGTGAAACAGGCTTTTACTTCTACGATGCTGCTGCACCTATCGTAACGGCTGAATCTTTAAACTACGATAAAGTTTTTGCTGCTTCTCGTTATGACAAAGGCGATGCGGATTATCTTAACTGTCCTATGACAGAAGAGGAATATAAAGCGTTCTGGCATGAGCTTACAACAGCTGAAGCTGTACAGCCAAAGGATTTTGAAAAAGAAATCTACTTTGAAGGCTGTATGCCCGTAGAAATCATGGCAAGCCGTGGTGAAGATACATTACGTTATGGACCATTAAAGCCTGTAGGCTTAGTGGATAAACGTACCAATGAGGAATCTTACGCAGTGGTACAATTGCGTAAGGAAAATAAGGAAGGCACCATGTTTAACTTGGTAGGCTTCCAAACTCATTTAAAATGGGGTGAACAAAAGCGTGTATTCGGTATGATTCCAGGACTCGAAAATGCAGAATTTGTTCGTTATGGTGTTATGCATCGCAATACATATATCAATTCTCCTGAACTATTAAATCACGCATTTCAACTAAAAAAAGAACCACGTCTATTCTTTGCTGGTCAAATGACAGGTGTAGAAGGCTACTTGGAGTCTGCTGCTAGCGGTCTCATGGTAGGTCTTCAAGTAGCTCGCTATTTAGAGGAAAAACCGTTTATTGAATTCCCTAAGACGACGGCTATTGGCTCTCTTAGTCACTATATTTCTAACTACGAAGGCTCTAACTTCCAACCAATGAATGTCAACTTTGGCATTATGGAGTCGTGGCCTCAAAAAGTACGTAAGAAAAAAGAAAAAAATGCACTGATTGCAAATCGTGCATTAGAAGAAATTGATGTTCTAAAAGCTAAAGAAAGTTTATAAGAAATAGCCTTATAGAGAATAGGCTTTTAAGAAATAGTTTTATTTCAAAAAATAGTAAAAGTCCTACATTCAATGGTAAAACCAATGAATGCAGGACTTTTCTTTTTATATGTAATTTATTTACGTTTTTTAGTTTTTACTGTTGGTTCTATAGCAACAAGTACCTTTTGATTTTTCTTTTCTAGATAGCCTAGATAGATGAATACACAGATACCGACAATGATAGCTATTAAACTCGTCATTTGAGCAGATTTTAGACCTAGCGTTAAGTTTACGTAATCGCCACGTAAGAACTCTAAGAAAAAGCGAGCCGTAGAATAGAGAATAGCATATAGTACGAATACCTGACCCTTAGCATGCTTAAAAGATCCAAATAATAGAAGGACTACAAAGATAAGAATATCGATTTGACCTTCCCATACTTCGGCAGGCCATAGTGGTTGATTACCGTAGGTGCGGTAGGCAAGGGTACTTTCAGGATAGATAATACCATAATTACCGCCCGTAGGATGACCAAAAGCATCACCGTTTAAAAGGTTTGCCATACGACCTACGGATTGCGCCAAAATCAATGCAGGGGCAAATAAATCGGCAAAAGCCCAAAAGTCAATCTTGTTTTTACGAAGATACCAATAGCCCGCAATTGTGCCTAGTACTACGCCACCTTGAATGGCCATGCCTCCTTGCCAAACAAAGGGAATTTCCAATAAATGATTACCGTAATAATCCCAATCAAAGAAAAAGACATCCCATAGGCGAGCACCGATGAGACCAGCTACGGCAACAGTAATGGAAAAGTCGATGATGTGTTCATGCCAACCGCGGCCATCCTTTTTCAATAGTACATAGGCAACAGAGGCACCACAGATGATAGCCAAAGCTAACATGGTACCATAGGCTCTAATAGGGAAGTCCCCTATGAAAAATAAATATTGATGCATACAAAACTCCTTATGTGATAATTTTTATTAGTACATAGATTAAATTATAAATTACATATATCCTTCGTGCAAGAAAAGAGATGAACTATATATAATATGGTATAATATAGAAATTGGTATTGTATCCCAGTATGGGACCTAGAATTAGGAGAGTACATGATTCGTAAATCTACTATTATAAAATCGTTAACAGCTTTAGTAATGTCTGCTTTATCAAGTACATTCGTACATGCAGAGGTATTGGTTCCATTAGATCAATTTTTAGCCACTACTACACGTCATTACGAAGCAAATCAATATAAAACAGCATATACCGTGTTTGTTCCACAAAGTGAATTACAAGGTGATAAAGTTGTTTTAAATCCTGCAGCTGTAGGTGAACCTGTTAAATTGCCCATTACTAAAAAAGATGGTCTATCCTATGTAGATATTGAGTCTGATCCAGCTATGCTAGGTGTTAGTTATACAAAAAATAATGGTCAACTTATTTTAGGCCCTGCACCAGAAGCATCTACGGTGAAAGCGCCTTATACATTGAAAACACCATTGGCTTGGGCTTTTGATCCATGGACAGCGGAGGGCGCTCCATATCAGGCAAAACTCAATACGAGTGGTGACAATATCATTTCTCCAAGTTGGTTTAAATTGCATAGCTTAGGTTTAGAAGCAAGTCCAAATATTAATATTGATTATGTGAAAGCGTATAAGAATAAAGGCTATCACATTTGGCCGTTGATTACTAATCGGTTTGACTCTAATTTTACAAGTGGTATTTTGGCGGACCAATCGGTATGGAAGAAATATGCTCATAATCTTGTTCAATATGCTTATATATATGGGTTTGATGGTTATAACTTTGACTTTGAAAACATCGATTATGCTGACCGCGATCGTTTAACAACATTTGTATCATATTTGTCTAATCATTTACATCAATATAATATTAAAACTTCTATCGATGTGACCGGGTATTCTGATAGTCCAGAATGGTCATTAGTGTATAACCGCAAAGCTTTGGCAGATACTGTCGACTATGTAGTTCTTATGGCATATGACGAAACTTGGGCTAAGAGTACTACTGCAGGTCCTGTTGCAAGTTATCCTTGGGTTCGTAGCCATACAGAAAGAATGCTCTCTGAAGTTCCTTCTCAAAAGCTAATATTAGGGGTACCATTCTATATGCGCTTATGGCATGACACGAATGGCTATGCTAAAAGCGAAACATTGGCTATGAAGAATACAGGGAATTACTTTGCTAATTACAGAGATAAAATGACTTGGGACAATCGATTAAAGTTATACTATTTATCTATTCCGACAGCTGCTGGTTCAGATCGTATTTGGTTTGAAGATAATACATCGTTAGGCTTAAAACTTGATCTGGTAAAAGAATTACACCTTGGTGGGTTTGCTGCATGGCGTAAAGGGTTTGAAGATATTTCTACGATTACTATGATTCAAGAAAAAGACTTAGGACGTGGTATTCCTAAATCTCCTACAGCAGTTGTTCCTGAACCTGTAGTTGAAGAAGCTAAACCATTAACTAAGCTTGAACAATACAAATTACGCTTAGAAGAAAAAGAAAAAGAAAAAGCAGCTAAAGCGGAAGCAAAACGGAAAGCTAAAGAAGAGAAAGAGGCTGCTAAACGCAAAGCAAAAGAAGAAGCTGAAAAAGTAAAAGCTGAGAAAAAACGCTTAGAAGAAGAGGCTAAAGCTAAAAAAGAGCATAATAAACAAACAGTTAAAGAGCAAAATGATTTATATACTAGTTATAGTTCGAATCAAAACACAAGTTCTAAAAATGATTTAACAAAAACTATTCAAGTCGTAAAACGCTAGTGTTTGACTGCTTTTACAGTACGTAGTAAAATAAAAACATTAATTATAAAATGGCAACTTATGAGGTTGACCATATGAGGAGGCCCCTACATGAACGAAAAATATGTAGCCCAAGATATTGAAAAAAAGTGGCAACAGTATTGGGAAGATAACCATACGTTTAAAACAGAATATGATGAATCAAAAGAAAAATATTATGTATTAGAAATGTTCCCGTACCCATCTGGTAATTTACACATGGGGCATGTGCGTAACTATTCCATTGGTGACGTAGTAGCTCGCTTCAAGAAAATGAAGGGCTTCAACGTGTTGCATCCAATGGGCTGGGACTCCTTTGGTATGCCTGCAGAAAACGCGGCGATTAAACATGGCATAGCACCTAAAACATGGACTCTTGATAACATCGAGAACATGAAATTGCAACAAAAAGCACTTGGTTTGTCTTATGATTGGGACCGCGAAGTAGCAACATGTAAAGAAGATTACTATAAATGGACTCAATGGTTTTTTGAACAGTTTTATAAAAAAGGCTTAGCCTATAAAAAGGAAGCAAAAGTAAACTGGTGTGAAACTTGTCATACTGTATTGGCAAATGAACAAGTTATCGATGGTGCTTGTTGGCGCTGTGATAACCCTGTTGAGAAAAAAGATTTGTCACAATGGTTTTTACGTATCACTGAATATGCGGATCGTTTGTTAGCTGATTTAGATACTCTAGATCATTGGCCACAACGCGTTAAGTTGATGCAAAAGAACTGGATTGGTCGTTCTGAAGGTACAGAATTTTCCTTTGAAGTGCCATCCATCAATGAACGCGTATCTGTGTATACTACACGTGTTGATACTATTTACGGCGTAAGCTATGTAGTATTGGCTCCTGAACATCCATATGTGGAACGCCTCATTGAAAATGCTCCTAATAAAACTGAATTAGAAGCTTTCATTACGCGTATGCGCAATATGAGCGATATCGACCGTACATCTACAGAGGCACCTAAAGAAGGTATGTTTACTGGGTCTTATGCAGTAAACCCAATGTCTGGCGAACAAGTTCCTGTGTGGATTGCAAACTATGTATTGGTAGACTATGGTACTGGTGCTGTAATGGGCTCCCCTGCACATGATGAACGCGACTGGGAATTTGCTCATAAATATGATTTGCCTATTAAACAAGTCGTAACTCGTGAAGGTGAAGAATACAGCCTTGAAAAATGGCAAGAATGGTATCATGAAGATGGTATTCTTGTTAACTCTGGTGAATATAATGGCCAAACATCTGAAGAGGCTCGTAAAAATATCACGGCAGCTCTTAATGAACGCGGCATTGGTGAAGGTAAGGTAAACTTCCGTCTTCGTGACTGGTTGATTTCTCGTCAACGTTACTGGGGCGTGCCAATTCCTGTAGTATACTGTGAAACTTGTGGTGAACAACTCGTTCCTGAAGAAGAGTTGCCAGTACGCTTGCCAGAGGATGTTAAATTTGAATCTGGTGCTGTATCTCCATTGGCTACATCTGAAAGCTTCTTAAATACTACATGTCCTAAATGTGGTGGCCCTGCACGTCGTGAAACAGACACGATGGACACATTTATCGATTCCTCTTGGTACTTCTTGCGCTATACAGACGCTAAAAACGACCAAGCTCCATTCGATAAAAAAATTGCTAATTACTGGATGAATGTTGACCAATATATCGGCGGTATTGAACATGCTATCTTGCATTTATTGTACTCTCGATTCTTTGTGAAAGTTATTCACGATTTAGGCCTTATCGATGCAAATGAACCATTCCGTGGCTTGTTGACACAAGGTATGGTTCTTAAAGAAGGCAGTAAAATGTCTAAATCTAAAGGTAATGTAGTTTCTCCTGAAGAAATTATCAATACTTATGGTGCAGATACTGCTCGCTTGTTTATTCTATTCGCAGCGCCTGTAGATCGTGACCTTGATTGGTCTGACCAAGGTGTTGAAGGTTCCTATCGTTTCTTAGGCCGTGTATGGCGTATTGTTGATGCGTACAACGAAGAGGCTAAGAAAAATGTAACTGGTGATCTTACAAAAGACGAATTCGGATTGCGTCGTGAATTACACCGTGTTATCAAAAAGGTTACGGAAGACTTAGATAATAATTTCAACTTTAATACAGCGATTTCTGCCATCATGGAACTTGTAAACGCTATGTATGCTCATAAGGATAAAGCAGAAACAATCAATAGTGCATTAGCTAATGAATTGACACATTCCTTATTGCTTCTTTTAGCGCCATTTGTGCCTCATATTACAGAAGAATTGTGGCATGAATTGGGTGAAACTACATCCATTCACACAGAAAAATGGCCTGTATATGAAGAATCTGCTCTCGTTGTAGACGAAGTAGAAGTAGTCTTGCAAGTAAATGGTAAAGTTCGTGATAAACTTACTGTTTCCGTAAATATTACAAAAGAAGAATTAGAAACATTGGCCAAAGAATCTAGCCGTGTTCAAGAATTTATAGAAGGTAAGAATATCGTAAAAGTTATTTACGTACCTGGTAAACTTGTAAATATCGTTGTTAAATAAGGATATTCTATTTGTTTAATATTGTAAGCCCCCAACTACATAGGTAGAAGGGGGCTTATTTTAAGTGAGGTAATTATGGCAAAACGTAGCGATTATATTTCCTGGGATGAATACTTCATGGGTGTTGCCATTTTGGCAGCACAACGTTCTAAGGATCCAAATACACAAGTTGGTGCATGTATTGTTAGTAATGATAATAAAATCTTGTCCATTGGTTATAATGGTATGCCTTTGAATTGCAGTGATGATGATTTCACATGGGAACGTGATACAGCTGATGATAATAAATATTTCTATACTGTACATAGCGAACTTAATGCAATCTTAAATTATCGTGGCGGTTCTCTAGAGGGCTCTAAAATATATGTAACGCTTTTTCCATGTAATGAATGTGCGAAAGCCATCATTCAAAGTGGTATTAAAGCCGTTATCTATCGCGATGATCTCTATAAGGATACAAAAGAAGTAAAAGCATCCAAACGGATGTTGAAAACCGCAGGTGTAGACATTATTGAATACAAATCTACAGGCCGCACATTGAATATTACATTGTGATATAATAATTTTTTACCACTAATAAGAACCCCTATATACAAGCGTATATAGGGGCTCTTTTATATGTAGTTTTCTATTATAAATTGATATCAACCAGATCCGTTAGATTGAACGTACAGTTTTTACTATCATCCAATGTAGGATTACACTGTAGTCATGTTTATACTTGTAAACGGCCATCAATCATAATGTCTACTTCTTGGCCATCACGAGTGTAGCCTTTAATATTCATATGTTCATCACCAATCATAAAGTCTACATGTGTTAAGGAGTAGTTAAGGCCACGTTCTTTTAATTCTTCTTCAGATAAACCATCACTATTTTTGAGGCATGTAGGATAAGATGCACCAATCGCTAAATGGCAGGATGCATTTTCATCAAACAATGTTTCGTAGAAAATTTGGTTAGATTGGCTAATTGGGCTGAAGTGGTCCACCAAAGCAACTTCGCCGAGGTAGTGGGAGCCTTCATCGGTTTCTATTAACTCTTTTAATACTTCATAACCCTCTTTGGCAGTATAATCAACGATTTTACCTTCTTTGAAAGTAAAGGAGAAATCAGAAATAGTATTACCCTGGTAAATTAAAGGTTTTGTGCTGTATACAATACCATTAACACCATTATATTGGGGTGCGGAAAAAACTTCCTCTGTAGGAATATTGGCATTAAAAATAGTGCCATCCTTTGAAGATTCTTCACCACCTAGCCATATATGACCTTCTGGTAATTCTAATAAGAGGTCAGTACCATTTTCACAAGTATAACGCAATGCCTTTAAGTCTAATTTATTCAATGCTTCACAGCGGTGACGCAATTTTGCCATGTGATGACGATATGTGTCTTTCGCTTCTACACCTTCAATGCGGCAAAGTTTTAATAGGGTAGCCCATAGTTGTTCAATTTTCTGTTCATCTGTACCTTCATAGCCAAGTAAATCTGCCCATAGAACCGTTGGTACAGAAGCAACGCACCATGTAACAGAGGAGTTCATAATCGCTGTATGGTAGAAGGATAAAGCTTTATTTAAGTTACGAGATTGTAGTGAAATACGATTTGTTGGAATACCTTCTAACGCTTTTGGGTTCGCACTAATCAAAGATAAGAAAGCGGCCTTATCATCGATGTATTGCTTGTAGAATTCAGGAATCCAGTTAGCCGGTCTTTCTAATACAGATTCCTTAGCATGTAATAAACGTTGACGAGCGATTGGAGAACATCTCCAGTTGAGGACAACTTCTTTGGCACCTAATTCATATGCTTCTTCTGTGACGATAACTGCAAAGTCTTTGTTTTCTACATCTACAGAAATAACAAGAGTTTGATCTTTTTGTAAATTTACGCCATATTTTAACAAGGTATGTGCATATTTTTTTAATGTTTCTTGATTCATTGTATCTCCTTATATTCGACATCAATTATGAAACTCCTGCTGGTGTGACCAATAGAGTCAACAGTAGGAATTTATTCTTTCATAGGGAAATCTTTTAGTAGGAGGTGCACTATGAAAGTAAAATTGAAGCCATATATGACAATTATATTAATCCTATGTGTTTTAGTAGGAATTTATTTCCTATGGCCTATTATAACAGATGAAAGCGATTCTGTCTTAGTTGAAGGAGCAATAGATGGAAATTCTTCTATATCAACTGTTGAACAAATATCCAACAAACCTATAGCTTATATTACGGGCGCCGTAGTTTCACCTGGTTTATATGAGTTTGAAAGTAGTGCTACTGTAGGTGATGTAGTTCAGTTAGCAGGTGGGCTATTACCTTATGCTGATGTAGAATCAGTCAATATGGCAAAGTCGGTTAATGCGGGAGATCATATCCACATAGTATTTAACTTCCACGGTAATCCAGAGGTTTTATTGCGCGGTAACAAAATTAATATCAATACAGCTTCTGCAAAAGATCTTGATGCATTACCAGGCATAGGACCCGCTATGGCAAAAAGAATTGAAGAGTATCGTTCACAAAAAGGACCCTTTACATCCGTTGAAGGTATCAAGGGGGTGAAGGGCATCGGTGATGGCGTATTTAAAAAGATTAAAGATAAAATTACAATCTAAATTTAGGAATACAGAACGAGCGTTTGAGGAATCAATCTTCAATACTCAAGTATTAGTCAATACAAAGCCATTTATAACTTATAGCCAATGGGCACATACTATATTGGGATCTATAATAATTGGCACTATATTTTGTTATGGTAAATATTATCCCCTACTTAGTCAAATGCATTATATTTTTGCGATTGCCTTAGCTATTATTGGTGTAACTGTTATTAAAATAATGCAATCTTATTGTAGGTGGCGTTTATATACCAATTTATTAATATTAGTTTTTGCTGCAATGGGATTATCCTATTATCATACAGACTTACAAATTATTAATTATAATAGCTATACATCATACTATTTACAGCAAGAAGGAGAATATCTAGGTACTGTTGTATCATCTCCTGAAATAGTAAATCTAGAAGGACAGGAGTATTACAAATATAATGTAGAGTTACATGGATTACATCCCTATAAAGATACTGCTAAAAATGACTATATTAAGGCACAGGGTCGATTACAGATTTACTCAAAGGTATCTACTACAAAATATTCAATACGGCTTGGAGAACAAGCCATTATTGAAGGAACTCCAAAGTCTTTATTTCTAATCGAAGAGGAAGGTCGGATCAATCTTCGAGGCAGATATATGGGCTCTAATATAAGAGGACGAATTTATGATGGAGTTTATCGACCTGCCAGTGCTAAAGTTTTACAAACCTTTTCATATAAAGAGAGTATTAATGAAGAAATATATAGGAGAAGTTTATATCTATGTGGTCAAATACGAGAATCTATAGAAAAGAATATTGCTAGTAATCTAGATGGTCCACAAAAGGTATTAGCTCAAGCCTTAGCTTTAGGTGGTCATTATAGTGAACTAGGAGAAGAACGGATGAAAGATTTTGCTTATACGGGCCTCATCCATATTTTATCTATCTCTGGCTCACATATTGCACTGCTATTAGCCTTAATTTACGGTTTAGGAAGACTCGTTAAATTACGGAAGCGCACATGCTTAATTTTAGGTATATTAGTAGCTTGTATATATTGCTGTATCGTTGGTGGAGATGCACCTGTTATACGTGCAATGATGATGAGTATACTCATGTGCATAGCTTATGTTAAAGGGCGATTATATCAAGCTAAACAAGCGTTATGTATATGCGCTATTTTATGTATCATATATGATCCGTTCTCCTTATTTGATGTAAGCTTTCAACTATCCTTCGGGGCGACTTATGGTTTACTCATATGGGGAAAAGTATTATATGAACGGATACAGTGGTTACCAAGATGGATAAAAACACCTTTTATATTATGTGTATCCGCACAGTTACTCATATTGCCATTACAACTCTATTACTTTCACTATATTAGCATTGCTAGTTTGCTAGCAGCCTGTATAGTAGCGCCCCTATTAGATATATCCATAGTTTTAATTTTTGTAAGTACTTTAGTCAGTTACGTATTCCCTATATCGTTAATATGGTCTTTAGTAGATGTACTATTGCGAATATCTTTATATTTAAATCATGTCTTAGGACGTAGTCATAGTTTACTTTGGCTTGGTATGATGCATCTTTATTGTGTTTATATATATTATGCTCTATTAGGTTTGTTTACGTATTTTTTGACACATAAGAATAAGTATACTGTATATATAGTGATGTCCTTATTATGTATGGTTGCAACCTTTGGTGCTTCATACTATGTGACTCAGCATCACAAGGACACAATAATTCATTATATTCCTATGAAACAGTGTAATGTGTTACTTTGCATAGACCCAAACCATAGAGGAGCATATCTATTAATCGATGCACCAGATTATATTAAAACAATGCCTAATGAAAGTCTAATTAATCAAACTATTAGGGCATATGGCATGAATCCTAGAATGGTAAAAGTTAAGTACTTTCACAGTAACGGTTCGGCAAGGGTAATATATAAAAATGGTATGAACCAAATAGTCGTATATAATGGACAAAGTAGAGAAAAAAATCTAAAATTAAATGATAAGGCTAATGTTTTATTTATAACGAGTCGATTTAGTGTAATGCATGAAATTGATCGTATTTCACCGCGTAGTACTGTTTTGTTTAGTAGTCCTCATGGTGCTTTACGCGATGTGGATCCATCATCAGAACATATGTATATAATGGGATACAGCTTTATTAAAGATATCTATCTGTGAAAGGAGGGAACATGGCACATATTCAACTCATTTATGGCGACGAACCACAATTAATTGAAGAAGAAAAACGTAAATTTTTAAGTGCCTATCCAGACCTTCCAGTGACTGTATTAGATGATGAGGTGGGCCCACAAAAAATAAGTGAAAAACTATGTGAAGATTCACTTTTTGGCGATCAAAAGGTCTTCTGTTTAGTTAATTTGCCTATCATTCGTAAAAGTGGCAAAAATAGTGATGCTTGGATTCCATTGTATGAACTCCTCTTGGAATATAATGGAGATAATCCTATCGTTTTGATTTATCATGATATGATTGATAAACGTATTAAGCAGAATAAAGAGATTTTAGAAAAAATACCAAATCATCAATGTAAGCGTCTTGAAGGGGCAGACCTCGTGATGTGGATACGTCAGTACTGTACGTCTAACGGCTTTAAAATGACGCCTGATGCACAGGAATATGTGGCTCATCTCATTGATTTGTGGCAAGAGGTACCTGTTTCTTTTATGAGAACTGAGTTTGACCGATATTTTTTACAGATTACTGGGGAAAAGGTTATTACCAAAGAATTTCTCGAAGAAAACGGTAGTGACTATGGAGCCAAAAACATTTTTACTTTTAAAGAGGCTCTATTAAAAAGAGATATCGATACATTACTTGAACTATTTCCATTTATGTTCGGCTATAAAGAATTAGACCGTGCTATGAGCTATATTGAGGGGCAATTACGTTTACAGTTGCTAGTTAGCGAATGTCGCCAAGTGGGTATGTCTGTTCAAGCCATACAAAACTTATGTAAGGATCATGATTCGTCATTTAAACCATATCCGATTAAGCTAGCTTACGAGGCGAGTCCGAGAATTTCAATTAAGGCTCTACGAGCTTTATTAAAAGGGCTTTATGAGATTATATTAGATAGCCGTAGCAGCAAGGGCGATATTTGGCGATTTAGAGATTTATGTATTACCTACTGTGGGTATAAGGGATAAAAATGAAAGTACGTTATCGTGTTGTACCAAAACAGAATAAGAAATCATCCTTCTATGTGAACTGTCATAGCCAACATGTGACGATTCAAGCAGCAGACTCTGCATTTTCCACATTGCTTAGTCTACGTGAAAGGTTGTCTGCATGGTATAAGGAAAAAAATATCTCTTTTGATGATATTCCAACAAATACAGATACAGCTTGTTGCTTTGCTTGGAAAGTAGATACTGAAACGGGTGAAGGGTTAGATACCTATTATTATGGCGGTGGCTGTGGTGCTGGTGAATGGATTGAAGCGGCTGAAGCACAACGTGAAGCTGAAGAGGCTAAAAATCAAGAACCTAGAGGCAAGTCTTTTGCGGGTTATGACCAACAACATGAATATGATGATGTAGACGAAGATGATTTTGCCCCATTTGTAGAAGCTATTGAATTAGGCTATTTCAACAATAGTCCAGTTGTTGTGTCTCGTTCTAATCATACGGCTGCCGAATCTAGCAGTAGTGATACTATCGCATCTGTGAGCAGTACACCTAAAGCAAGCAAAGGCTTTGGACCTAAAAAAACTACAAAATCTACGGCTAAAGGAAGTGAAGGGGATGGTAAATATCCTCGTCGTGCACCAAAGGATGCACCTACTGATGAAGGCATGATTTTAGGGCCTAAAATTGAAGGGGTCACCTCTAAAATCATGGGCACCTTGGATACACCTAGTGTAATTTTTGAAGGTGTCTTTGTAGGTTTAGATAAACGTGATACTAAGACTGGTAAAAGTATCGTTAACGGCAGCATTGTAGATGATACAAATAGCATTAAATTTATCAAGTTTACGAACAGTCCTGAAGAAGGGGATGAATTACTAAAACAACTAAAAGGCTTACAACGGGTTCGCGTACAAGGTAGTGTCAGCTTTGATGATCGTTTTGACAAGGATTATATCCTTTCTATTCGCAGTATTGAAGCAATAGAAACTACTAGTGTGGAACGAACTGAAAATCGTCCGGACTCTCGTGTGGAACTCCACTTACATACCAAGATGAGTGATAAAGATGCTCTCGTATCTGTAAAAGACTTGTTTAAAACAATTAAAAAATGGGGTCATCCTGCGGTGGCTATTACGGACCATGGCGTAGTACAAGCCTTCCCAGAAGCGCAAGCTCTTGGTAAGGAGTTAGGTGTTAAGGTTATCTACGGTGTAGAAGGTTACCTCATCGAAGATGAAACGGTAACAAAAGATGAAGAGCCTGTACTAGATAAGAAAAAGAAAAAAGAAAAAGATAAACGGTACCATATTATCTTGTTAGCTAAAAATATGGTAGGTTTACGTAATTTATACAAAATGATTTCCATTTCTCACCTTGAACATTACAAGGTTCGTCCGCGTTTGCCTCGCTCCGTTATTGAAGAACATCGTGAAGGTATTATCATCGGTTCTGCCTGTGAAGCAGGGGAGCTTATGCAATCCATCGTTCGTGGAGCTACAAAAGAAGAGCTTTTAAAAATAGCCTCCTTCTACGATTATCTTGAAATTCAGCCACATACTAACAATACGTTTTTGGTTCGTAAAGGGCTCATGCCCGACGAGCAGGCACTCATCGATATGAATAAGACCGTTATCGAATTAGGGGAAGCTTTAAATAAACCTGTATGTGCTACTTGTGACGTTCACTACCTGACACCAGAAGAAAAAATTTATCGTGAAATCATGTTAACTGCATGTGGTTATCCAGATGCAGATGAACAGCCAGATTTACATTTACGTACTACAGATGAAATGCTTGCGTCCTTCCCTTATTTAAGCGAAGAGAAAGCATACGAAGTAGTCGTTACTAATACACGTGCTATTAATGATAGCATTGAAGATATTAAGCCAGTGCCTGATGGTACATATTCACCTAAGATTGAAGGTGCTGACGAAGCTTTCACAGAAATGTGCTATAGAAATGCGAAGGCTATTTATGGTGATCCATTGCCTCGTGTCGTACAAGAACGTCTCGATTATGAATTAGATTGTATTATTTCCAATGGCTACGGCGTATTGTATTACATCGCTCATAAGTTGGTAAAAAAATCTCTTGATGATGGGTATCTCGTAGGTTCCCGTGGTTCCGTTGGATCTTCCTTTGCAGCAACCATGTCTGAGATTACAGAGGTAAACCCATTACCGCCTCATTATGTATGCCCTAACTGTAAATATTCAGAATTCTTTGAAAAGGGTGAATATGCAGGGGGCTTTGACTTGCCTCGTAAAGATTGTCCTAAGTGTGGTCATCCATTACAAACAAATGGTCACGATATTCCGTTTGCTATCTTCCTTGGTTTTGAAGGTGATAAGGTTCCAGATATTGACCTTAACTTCTCTGGTGATTACCAAGCAAAAGCTCACAAATATACGGAAGAACTATTTGGCCGTGATAATGTATTTAAAGCAGGTACAATCGGCACTATAGCTGATAAAACTGCTTTTGGTTATGTTAAAAAGTACGCCGAAATTAGAGACATTCAAGCTCGTAATGGTTTCTTTGAACATTTGGCAAAGGGCTTTACAAATGTGAAGAATACTACAGGCCAACATCCTGGTGGTATTATGGTATGTCCTCGAGATATGGATGTGCATCACTTTACGCCAATTCAACATCCAGCTAATAAAAAGGAAAGTGGCGTATTAACGACACACTTTGATTATCACTCCATTGAAGGTCGTATGACTAAGCTAGATATTCTGGGCCATGATGATCCGACCATTATTCGTATGTTAGAGGATTTGACTGGTATCGACGCCAAAACAATACCATTTGATGATCCAAAAACATTGAGCTTGTTCTCCTCTACAGAGGGGATTGGTTTAACACCTGAGCAATTGCAAGGTGACCAAGTAGCTAGCTTGGCTGTTCCAGAATGTGGCACGAAATTCGTACGGGGCATGCTTGAAGACTCTCGTCCCCAAACATTCTCTGATTTAGTTCGTATTTCTGGCTTTTCACATGGTACAAACGTATGGCTTGACAATGCGCAAGATCTCATTAAAAATGGTACTTGTAAGTTGAATGAAGCTATTTCAACTCGTGACGACGTAATGAACTTCTTGATTCATCGTGGCATGGATAGAAAGCATAGCTTTTTTGTAATGGAAAACGTGCGTAAAGGTAAGGGTATTGAAAAACGAAATAAACAAGGGCAAGCTACGACGGAATTTGAAGCAGAAATGCGTGAAAATAATATTCCTGAATGGTTTATTGAATCTTGTAAAAAGATTTCCTATCTATTCCCACGGGCCCATGCGGTAGCTTACGTAATGATGGCTTTCCGTATTGCTTGGTTTAAGGTATATCATCCATTGGCATTTTATGCAGCTTACTTCTCCATTCGTGCGAAAGCCTTCGATTTACGGATCATGACAGGGAATCTCAAAACACAATTGACCGAGTTTAACCGTATCAAGGCTCTTGATCGTGCTGCCAGTCCTAAAGATAAGGACCTTATGAGTGCCTTGGAAGTATCTATGGAAATGTATCAACGGGGCTATCGTTTTATCAATGTAGACATTCAACACTCCGAAGCTAGACGCTTTAGCATTAAGGATGGTGCTCTATTACCTCCATTCTTAGCTATTGATTCCCTTGGTGAAACAGTAGCTGATGCTATCGTCGAGGAAAGAAATGAACGTCCATTTACATCTCTAAAAGACTTACAACGCCGTTGTAAAGTATCAAATACCATCATTGATCTTATGAAAGAACTCAAATGCTGTGGTGAACTTCCTGAAGACGAACAAATGTCACTATTTGGAGCATAATAAAATACAAGATAAGACTTAAATACAAAGTAAGCACTATATACCAAATGTTGATATAGTGCTTATTTTTATGTAGTTTGCTACAATATAATTAATATATATCATTGGTGCAAGGGAGTGTTGGGAAATGATAGGTAGTTTATTAAAATTATTAGGAATCTATTCATCAAATAGTAGTGTTTCTAAAGTGCCTAAACTAAATACAAAAGTAGAAGAAAATAGTAATGCTTTTAACATAACTGATCGACTTTCGAATCAAGCTGATGATATTAAACTTTGGGATATTAAGCCAGAAGATACTCCTGAATTAGAAGAATCAGATATTCCAGGTGTATACATTAACGAATTCCGGGAATATGTAGATGAAGAGGGGAATGTATTATCTCCATCAGAGGTCGATGCGATACGGTATAAAGACGATTACGAGGACGATTATTATAGATAGAAATAGTTAATGTGTTATATTTATATTGAATCGAGTTGGTGAATTATGAGAGTTCCAATATATGAAGCTTTAGCACACTATAAAAAGAATGAAGAGCTACCTTATACAGAATATTTTAGTTTGGGATTTTTTTCTGATATATCATTAGCTGAAGAGGCTCTAGTTGAATCTAAAATATTGTCTGGATTTTCTAAGTTAAATGATGATTCCTTTTCTATAAAAACTCACTATTTAAATGATTGTGCTCATATAGGTGATGATATTAACTATGAAATAGTAAATAATAAAATTTATGGTGTTTGGTATGATTACGATATAGATCCATATTATTCCAGTTCTGGATACATAGGTTTATTTAGCACTTTAGAATATGCAGAGAAAGCATTAAAGTGGTATAAGACCTGGGATATATTTAATGTATATGGATTAGAGTGTTTAGGAATTGATACAATCACTCTCAATTTAAGGGGCTGGACTGAAGGTTTTATAACAGTATATGATTAAAATTATGCAATAAAAGAGGTGTCATCAAATGATGACACCTCTTTTTGAAAGTTTTGCAGTTTATGTAGTTTGGCAGGTTTTGTAAATTGGCAATATTAGTATAGGGATTTATATTTCATCCAATTTGTTTTGGCCATTTCTTTAAGTTCTGTACCACGGCCATCAAGGATTGCATTGATCAAGTATTTGCTAAAGCCCTTAGCTTGTTGATATGCAATTTTAGGAGGCATTGCAAGTTCTTGTTTGTCCACGCGAACATTAACGATGACTGGGCCATTATGGTTAAGGGCTTCCATGATTTTTTCATCCACTTCGCTAGAGTTTTGGATGCTAACACCTTTAATACCAGCAGCTTCAGCAAGTTTACCAAAGTCTGGATTTACAAAGTCTGTAGCGTAGTCTAGATAGCCGGAAGCTTTCATTTCCATAGCGATAAAGCTAAGTTCTTCGTTATTGAATACAAAGATTTTAATTGGTAGATTCAATTGTTTTAAAGTCAGCATTTCGCCCATCATCATTGTAAAGCCACCGTCACCAGAGAGGGAGATGACTTGACGATTAGGACATGCATTTTGAGCACCAATGGCGTGCATCATAGCATTAGCCATGGAGCCGTGGCTAAAGGATCCTAAAATACGGCGTTTACCATTTGTTTTTAGATGGCGAGCAGTCCAAATAACTGGAGTACCTACGTCAAAGGTAAAGATCGCGTCTTCTGCTGCTAGTTTATTAAGGCGATTTACGAAGTATTGAGGGTGAATTGCTACACCATCTGGCTCGGCAACGGCATAACTATCTAAATCACCTCTAAATTTAGTGTACGCTTTACGCACTGTGTCAATAAATTCAGTATCACCACGTTGGCCTACAAGAGGTAATAATTCTTTTAACGTATCTTTTACAGTACCAATGATACCTTGTGTAAGAGGTACGCGACGACCTAAAGCGCTAGGATCTCTATCTACTTGTATTACTTTCGCATTTTCTGGATAGAATGGACGGTAAGGGAAGTCTGTACCAAGCATTACCAATGTATCACATTGTTCAATAGCACGGTATCCAGATGTATAGCCTAATAGGCCAGTCATACCTACATCATATGGATTATCCCATTCAACCCATTCTTTACCTCTGAAAGCATGTACAACCGGTGCTTGTAAGCGTTTTGCTAATTCTACCACTTCGTCATGAGCACCTTCACAGCCGGCACCACAGAATAGGGTAATACGTTTGCCTGTTTCTAAATGAGCAGCCATTTCTTCAATATCTTCTCGTTGTGGAACAATATGAGGTAAACGAGGTGGGGTCCATATAGGTAATTCGTCAATTTCCATTTCCATAACTGCAACGTCCCCAGGAAGAACGATAACAGCAACATCTTGGTTACCAACAGCAGCGTTCATAGCACGGAATAGAATTTCCGGCATTTGTTTAGGACTAGAAATAAGTTCACAGAAACAAGAACACTCTTTGAATAGATTTTCTGGATGTGTTTCTTGGAAATAGTTCAAACCTACTTCAGATTGAGGAATGTGAGATGCAATGGCTAATACTGGAACACGGTTGCGATGACAGTCAAAGAGACCATTAATCAAGTGTAAGTTGCCAGGACCAGAGCTACCAGCACATACAGTTAGTTTATGAGTTAGGGATGCTTCTGCACCGGCAGCAAAGGCTGCTGTTTCTTCATGTCGTACATGTTCAAAAGCAATTTTACCATTGCGGCGTAAACTATCATTTACAGAGTTTAGACTATCTCCAGTGATACCGTAAATGCGTTCGATGCCCGCATTGGCTAAGACTTCTATAAGTACATCAGAAATTCGTTTTTTTGCCATATTATCACCTATATTTAATAATTACTATCATTAAAATATGGTTATTCAAACCATATATACTATATTAGACTTGTTTAACATGTAATTATGTGATAAAAGTTACTATTTACTGTATACATAGTTTATATATGTTTATATTAAAAATAAATATATATTATTATTTATATTGTTCTAGTATTTGTGTTCTAAAAATTATATTTTAATTAAATTATTTAATATTCTTTCTCAATACAAAACTATTATTCTTGCATAACATTAATAAAAGTGTTACTATTAATTCATAAACAAAATAGATAAGTCTTTGGGGATAGGTGAAATTCCTTACCGGCGGTAAAGTCCGCGAACCTTTTTGGTATGAATCGGTGCAATTCCGATACCGACAGTAGAGTCTGGATGAGAAAAGACGAGGCACATTTGTTGTGCGCATTTATGATAACCCAAGGACTATGTAATAGTCCTTTTTTTATTGAGGTGATATGGTGGATGACGTAGTATATATGAAGCGCGCCATTGAACTGGCAAAATTAGCCACAGGTCACACCTCACCAAATCCTTTGGTTGGTGCTGTTGTGGTAAAAGATAATACAATAATCGGTGAAGGTTATCACCATAAAGCTGGTACAGCTCATGCTGAGGTGCATGCACTAAATCAAGCGGGTGATAATGCCAAAGGTGCTACTTTATACGTAACATTAGAGCCATGTTCCCATTATGGAAAAACACCACCTTGTGCGCTTCGTATCATTGAGGCTGGCATAGCTAAAGTAATAGTAGGTAGTACAGATCCAAATCCACTAGTTTCTGGAAAGGGAATGGAGTTACTTCGTGAAGTAGGTATTGAGGTTGTTTGCCCCGTATGTAGTGATGAATGTGCTGAACTAAATGAGCATTTCTTTACCTATATACAGACAGGTAAGCCTTTTGTCACTCTAAAAAGTGCTATGTCACTAGATGGGAAAATTGCTACATCTACTGGACAATCTCAATGGATTACAAATGAGTCCTCTCGTCGCGATGGACATGTGTTGCGTGCCACGCATGATGCCATGCTCGTTGGAATTGGTACAATTTTGGCAGATAATCCACAGTTAAATTGTCGTTTAACGGATAGTGAATTATCAGATGCGTTATTAGATAAAAGCATACTTGATGAACCAATTACGATTCATCAACCAGATGTAATTATCTTGGATAGTCTTGGTAGAACACCTACTACTAGTCGCGTCTTTGAAATAAATAATCGTAAGATTCATATATTCGTATCTAAAGGTTGTCCTAAGGATCGGATACAAGCATTAGAACAAGTTGGTGCTCAAGTAACCGTAGTAGAATCTATTTCTACTCGTAAAAGCAAGAGCACAGACATTGTCATAGATATTAAGAAATTATCTATCGATGATATTCTTACAAAACTAGGTGAACTAGGTTACACATCTATTCTTGTTGAAGGTGGATCTGCAATTATCAGTTCCTTTGTGGAAACGAAGAACTTTGATAAGGTCGTAACATATATTGGAAATACCATTATTGGTGGTAACGATGCAACACCAGCTGTAGGAGGTCGAGGTTTTGAAAGTTTAAAGGCTTCGCCGCAATTAACTTTTACCAAGACTAAAGTATTAGATAATAACATTCGCATTGAAGCGTATCGTCAAGGAAGGAGGGGCGCTTATGTTCACGGGAATCGTTGAAGAAATCGGCCGCATCGAGAACATTAAAAAGGGCCCTAAATCCTTAGCCATAACAATTCGAGGAGAAAAAATTTTTAGCGATTTAAAAGTTGGTGATTCCGTAGCTGTTAATGGGGTGTGCTTGACGGCCACAACGATTGGCAATAGTATATTTACAGCGGATGTGATGCCAGAATCCATTAAGATGACTACGTTTACTAATTTGAAAGTCCATCAACCAGTCAACTTAGAGCGAGCTATGCTTGCTAATGGTAGATTTGGTGGTCATATTGTGGCAGGCCATGTAGATGGTACAGGTCGTATCATTAACCGTGAACAAACCGATAATGCCATTATCTTTACTATCGAGGCTCCAAAATCCGTTATGGATTATGTTATCTATAAGGGCTCCATTACCATTGATGGGATTAGCCTCACTATTATGCGACGAACAGACAGCAGTTTTTCCGTTTCTATCATTCCTCACACTTTGAGTGAGACCATTTTAGGTTCTGCTCATATTGGAACAGAGGTCAATTTAGAAACGGATATTGCTGGACGATATATTCGTCATTTTATGAATCTTGGTAGTGAACCTACCGAAGAAAAGCCTAAAAAATCTATGCAATCCCTCTTAGTAGAAAATGGATTTATATAAGTAAGGAGCGTTCCTATGAGCGAACAATTACATTCTATTGATGAAGTCTTACAAGACCTTAAAGCTGGTAAACCTATTATTATCGTTGATGATGAAAGCCGTGAAAACGAAGGCGATCTTATCATTGCTGCAGAGTTTGCGACGCAAGAAAACATTAACTTTATGGTTAAATACGCTCGCGGTATCGTATGTACGCCTATGCGCCGCGAAGCATTAGAAAAACTTGGCATTCCTGCAATGGTTACCAAAAATACTGATAACCATGAAACTGCTTTTACTGTGACTGTGGATCATGTAGATACTACAACAGGCGTATCTCCTGCAGAGCGTGCTTATACAATTCAAAAACTATTAGATCCTAATGCGAAACCTCAAGATTTCCGTCGTCCAGGTCACGTATTTCCACTTGTATATAAAGAGGGTGGCGTATTGGTACGTCAAGGTCATACTGAGGCATCTATCGACCTTTGTCGCCTAGCAGGGTTACAAGAGGCTGCCGTTATTTGTGAAATTACTAAAGACAATGGCGATATGGCCCGTTTGCCTGATTTGATGAAATTTGCTAAGGAGCATGACTTGAAAATTGCTTCTGTAGCAGAACTTATAGAATATCGTAAACAACATGAAGATATGGTTGAGCTTGGTGCTTGTTCTAAGTTGCCTACTAAATTTGGTGATTTTAATATCTTTGTATTTAAAAATGAATTAGATCATAAAGAGCATTTAGCTATCGTAAAGGGTAATGTTCAAGATTGTAGCGATGTGCTTGTCCGTATTCATTCTGAATGTTTAACAGGCGATGTATTTGGTTCTAAGCGCTGTGATTGTGGCGAACAATTAGACAATGCGTTGCGCGCTATTGAAAAAGAAGGCAAAGGCGTTGTTGTATATATGCGACAAGAGGGCCGTGGCATTGGTTTGACCAATAAAATTAAAGCCTATGCATTACAAGAACAGGGCCTTGATACAGTAGAAGCAAATGAACAATTAGGCTTCCCTGCAGATATGCGTGAATACTCTTTAGCGGCTCAAATTATCCGTTTCTTGGGTATTAAAAGCATCCGCTTATTAACTAACAATCCCGAAAAGCGTCATGGCTTAGAACATTGGGGAATCAATGTAACTAGCCGTGTACCACTCATCATTGCTGCAAATAAATTTAATGCAGGCTATTTAAAAACAAAAGAAGAAAAAATGGGTCATATGTTAGAAGACTAATTAACTTTCACCATATAACTCGGTCGTTACATATATATTTCCTTATATGGAATAGAGGAGGTCAACATAATGATGGTTCAAGAAGGTAACTTATTAGGTACTGGTAAGAAATTTGCTATTATCGGTTCTCGTTTCAACGAGTTCATTACATCTAAATTAATCGGAGGCGCTGAAGATTGTTTACTTCGTCACGATGTTAAACAAGAGGATATTACAGTAATTTGGGTTCCAGGTGCTTATGAGATTCCTTTGATTGCTAAGAAAGCAGCTTTATCTGGTCGTTATGATGCAGTTATTTGTGTAGGTGCTGTTATTCGTGGGGCCACTACTCATTATGATTATGTATGCAACGAAGTAGCTAAAGGTATCGCACATGTATCTTTGGAAACTGGTATTCCTGTTATGTTTGGTGTAGTAACTACTGAAAACATTGAGCAAGCTATCGAACGCGCAGGTACAAAAGCGGGTAATAAAGGTTATGATTGTGCGATGGGTGCAATCGAAATGGTTAACCTTATCGATCAAATCTAAGAATTGTATATATAACACTCAGTATCTTATGGTACTGGGTGTTTTTATATCATCGAAAATATGTTCTTTTAAATTTAAATAAGACTAGACGAACATATATTCTCTATTATTGAAAGTTAAATATTTGACATGATATACTATATAAGCAATATAAAAGTAATACCTTAATAAAATCAGTAGAAATAAGGAATGATAGAATGGATTATATAAAACGTTTTACAACCCGAGAAGGGGTTCGTATGTCTTTAGCTGTAACAACCGATACAGTTGAAACAGCTCGTGTACGTCATGATTTATGGCCTGTAGCAACAGCTGCTTTAGGTCGTGCTATGACGGGAGCTATTTTATTAGCTGGGGATTTTAAAAACCATGAAAACGTAAGTCTTCGTATTAAAGGTGATGGTCCACTAGGTGTAGTTCACGTAGATGCATTCTCTGATAATACGGTTCGAGGCTATGTAGATGAGCCACATGTTGATGTACCTTTAAAGCATGCTGGTAAGCTTGATGTTGGTGCTGCCGTAGGTCATAATGGGGAAGTACAAGTGACTCGTTTCACGCAGTTAGCGCAAGACTATACTTCTACAAGCCCGATTCAAAGTGGTGAAGTGGCAGAGGATTTGGCATATTATTTATATGCATCTGAACAAGTACCGTCTACGATTAGTTTAGGTGTATTAGTAGATCCAGATTACCATACGGTTGTAGCTGGAGGTTTTATCGTACAAGCCTTACCGGATGCTACAGATGAAGCATTAGCACAAGTAGAAAAGAATATTAATGAACTTGGTCCTATTACAGAATATTTGAAAGCAAATCCAGATGGTAAAGGTCTTATGGAACGCGTTCTCGATGGTTTAACTGTGAATCAAGTATATAATGAACCAATTCATTTCCAATGTCGTTGTGGTCGTGATCGCTTTGCCAGTGTGCTAATGACATTACGTGAAGAAGATAAGAATGCTATTTTGGAAGATGACGTAACAGAGCTTGTTTGCCATTATTGTAATGAAAAATATCATTTCACACGTGAAGAGTTACAAAATATGTTCACTTCAAAAGGTCCAATTCAATAAAAACTTTATAATATGTAGAAAAAATACAGGCTACTAGGTTTTTCCTATAGCCTGTTTTTCTATTCTATGAGAAAATAAAAGATAGAGTTATTAATAATAGGAGGTCACAATGAGTGCAATTGGCGTAATTGGTGGTACTGGTGTTTATGATCCGTCCATCTTTGAAAATATTCATGAAGAATCCTTAGTGACACCATATGGTGAAATAGATTATGTACAAGGTACATACCATGGGAAAACTGTAATCTTTGTAGCTCGTCACGGCAAAGATCATACAATTCCTCCACACAAAATTAACTATCGTGCTAATATTTGGGGCCTCAAAAAACTAGGCGTTACATTTATTATCTCCACGACAGCAGTAGGTTCTTTAAATGAGAACTTTAAGCCAGGTCATTTTGTGTTGACTGACCAATTCTTAGATTTTACAAAGAACCGCATCACTACGTTTTATGAAGGCGGGGACCGTCCAGTGGCACATCTTGATGTAACAAATCCATACTGCCCTGAATTACGTAATATTCTTCAAAAGGTAGGTACGGAACAAGGCCTTACGATACACAATGGAGGTACCTATGTATGTACTGAAGGCCCTCGTTTTGAGACTCCTGCAGAAATCAAAATGTTCCACATGCTCGGTGGCGATACAGTAGGTATGACAAATGTACCGGAAGTAAATTTAGCGAATGAAGCTGAAATGGCTTATTCGACGATCTCTATGATTACCAACTATGCAGCAGGTATTTCTGAATCTGCTTTGACACATGCGGAAGTTGTAGAAATGATGGGCAATATGGCGGCCCAACTAAAATCTCTTATCTTAGGTGCTATTGATGCAATCGATGTGGATGCGCGTTATGATGCTCATAATCGCATGCATGAATATGGTGGTTTTAAACTATAATCACACTCATAATGATACACAATAGTTCATTGAAGGAGAAGTTATGATTAATATTGAATGGCGTAAAGATACGCTGGTACTATTAGATCAAACTAAATTGCCTACTGAAATTACATACGTTCACTGTACAGATTGGCGTCAAGTGGCCGAAGCTATTAAAATGCTTCGCGTTCGTGGTGCACCTGCTATTGGCGTAGCTGCTAGTTATGGTCTCATTTTAGCTGCTATGGAAGCAGGACGTTTAGAGGCGCCATTTAGTGAACAACTTACAAGCTTATATGAGTTTAGTGAGACCTTAAAAGAAACTCGCCCTACAGCAATCAACTTAGCTTGGGCTGTAGATCGTGTCATTTCTCTTGTGAAAACTAATGTTGACAGTATGTCCTCAATGAGTGAAGTAGTAGACCTCATTACAAAAGAGGCTATTATCATTCACGAAGAAGATGTGTCTTTGAATAGACGTATGGCCGAAGCAGGGGCTACATTATTTGAAGGCAAAAAGAATATTCGCATCTTAACTCATTGTAATGCTGGTGCACTAGCTACAGGTGGTCTAGGAACAGCTCTTGGTGTTGTTCGTAAATTACATGAAAATGGACAATTGGAACGCGTGTATGCTGATGAAACACGTCCATTATTACAAGGTGCTCGACTTACAGCCTTTGAACTTCACGAGGATGGTATTCCTATTACTCTTGAAACAGATAATATGGCAGCCTATGCGATGCAACATGGGTTAATTGATGCCGTTATCGTCGGTGCTGACCGCATCACTACAAAAGGAGATGTAGCCAATAAAATTGGTACCTATGGTGTGGCTGTACTAGCTAAATTCCACAATATTCCGTTCTATGTAGCCGCTCCTTATAGTACATTTGACTTTATTCTGGAAAATGGTGGAGATATTCCTATTGAGATGCGCAACGATGATGAAGTAACCGCTTTACACGGTGTTCAAACAGCCCCTAGTGGTATTGGTGTACTTAATCCTGCATTCGATGTAACACCTCATGAGCTTGTAACAGCGATTATTACCGAAGAGGGAGTATTGACTCCAAATTATGAAGAGTCAATCGATAAGCTACGCCAGATTGTAGAATCTAAATAGCCTATTATCTTAATGATTAGCTTATTAAGCATTCTATATATAAGAAATATATTATCTATATAAGTAAGCATCTACAACGATATTAACAAAATTATATAGTATCAATAAATCTAAGTAGATTTACTATCAACCATTTATTTTATTGTATCTACTTGTATGAGTAAAAGGAGATATTATGCAATCTTTAATTAGAGATATAAATTTAGCAACAGAAGGTCGCAAAAAAATTGATTGGGTTTCTAACTTTATGCCTACATTAAACACATTAGGTGACCGCTTTGAAGCAGAACAAACTTTCAAAGGCCAAACAATTGTTGTTAGTGTTCACTTGGAAGCAAAAACAGCATACCTTGCGACTGTATTAAAACGCGGTGGTGCAGATGTAATTGTAACGGGCTCCAATCCGTTGTCTACACAAGACGATGTAGCTGCAGGTCTTGTAGATATGGGCATTACTGTATATGCTTGGTACGATTGTACTGATGAAGAATATTTTAACTTCCTCCATAAAGCACTTGATCATAAACCACATATTATCATTGATGATGGTGGTGATTTAGTAAATCTATTACATACTACACGTCAAGATGCAAAAGAACGTTTGTTAGGGGGGAGTGAAGAAACTACAACAGGTGTACATCGTTTATATGCATTAGAGAACGCTAAACAATTAACATTCCCTATGATTGCTGTCAATGATTCTTACTGTAAATATCTTTTCGATAATCGCTATGGTACAGGTCAGTCTGTTTGGGATGGTATCATGCGCACTACGAACTTGACTGTCACAGGTAAGAACGTTGTTGTTGCTGGTTATGGCTGGTGTGGTAAAGGCGTTGCAATGCGCGCAAAAGGCCTTGGTGCACACGTATATGTAACTGAAGTAGATCCAATTAAAGCTATAGAGGCTGTATTTGATGGCTTCAAAGTATTGCCTATGATTGAAGCCGCTAAGGTTGGGGATATCTTCTGTACTGTAACAGGTTGTAAAGATGTTATTGTAAAAGAGCATTACAAAGTGATGAAAGATAAAGCTATCTTATGTAATGCTGGTCACTTTGACTGCGAAGTGAATGTTTCTGATCTTACTGAACTTGCTGTAAGCCACGAAAGGGTTCGCCAAAACATCGAAGGCTATACTATGTCTGATGGTCGTAAACTCTATGTATTGGCTGAAGGCCGTCTAGTAAACCTTGCAGCTGGCGATGGTCACCCTGCAGAAATTATGGACTTGTCCTTTGCTATGCAAGCCCTTGCTGCAGAGTATATCTTGAAAAACGGTAAAGAAATGGATCCAAAAGTATACGTATTGCCTCATGAATTAGATGTGGAAATCGCTAAACTTAAGTTGAACTCCATGGGCTATGATTTAGATTCTTTAACACAAGAACAAATCGATTACCTAACAAAAGTAAACTAATACTGTATTGAAATATAATGGTTTCTGTAATACATTTTGTATCTAAACTATTACTAGCTTTCAAATTAAACAAATATAACCGAGCTATCATGGCTCGGTTATACCTATGAGGGAAGACTATGTCTGATTTATTGATTACTCATGTAGACGTCCTCACCGATGAGGGAGTTCTAAAAAATCATGCCATTGAAATTAAAAATGGTTATATTACAGCTATTTTAAACGATAGTGAAGCTACAAAAGTAAAAGATTCTGCTAAAGAAGTGTTAGAAGGTAAAGGCCAATTGGCTGCGCCAGGTCTTATAAATACACATACCCATATTGCGATGGGTCTATTTAGAAACTATGCAGATGATCTTGAGCTTATGGAATGGCTTGAAACGGCTATTTGGCCAACAGAAGCAAAATTAAATGACGATTATGTACGGTACGGTACACAACTCGGTATTGCTGAAATGTTGCGCACTGGTACCACTACATTTAGCGACATGTATTTCTTTATGAATACTACTGCTGAGGTGGTAAAAGAAACAGGTATTCGCTCTGTATTGTCACGTGGCTTAGCCGGTGTATCCCCAACAGCAGATCAAGCATTAGTTGAAAATGCTGACTTATTCCGCACTTGGAACGGCTTTGATAATGACCGCATCAAAGTATTGCTTGGACCACATGCACCATATACTTGCCCTGATGATTATATGGAAAAGGTGATTGCCTTATCTCATGAATTAAATTGTGGTATTCATATGCACTTGTCCGAAACAAAAGGAGAAGTGGAGAATGTTATGAAAGCTACTGGTAAGACACCAATTGCGCATATGCATGATTTAGGTTTATTCTGGAATACTACCTTAGCCGCACACTGCGTTCATGTAACAGATGAAGATATGGCTATTATGGCTGGAAATAATGTAGCGGTAGCGCATAACCCACAATCTAATTTAAAATTAGCTAGCGGTATTGCACCAGTACCTGAAATGATTGCCAAAGGTATTACGGTTGGTCTTGGTACAGATGGCTCCGCTTCTAATAATAATGCTGATATGCTTGAAGAAGTACGTCTTGCAGCAACATTACATAAAGCACGTCTTTATGATCCAAAGGCTATTCCTGCTCAAGCCGCATGGAACATGGGCACTGTAGAAGGTGCAAAAGCATTGGGATATACAGATCTTGGTGTATTAGATAAAGGCTATCGTGCAGATATCGTGCTATATGATGTATCTGGTATGCACTGGATGCCTCGTTACAATGATTTAGCAGCTCTTGTATACTCTGCTAATAGCTCCGATGTAAATACTACAATTGTGGGTGGTAAAGTTCTTATGAAAGACAAAGAACTGCTCACAATTGATGAAGAAAAACTACGGGCAGAGATTGATAAAGCTCAGGTATATTTTAGTAATTAGCAGTTAATCTAAACACAAAACCCACTCATGATAATCATAGAGTGGGTTTTGTGTTATATATTATATAGATTTATTTAATTGCTTTCACCAAGAACATGGGTACAGGAATATAAAACTCGTCTTCCTCATTGTAAATACGCGGACCTACAGTTAGATCAATGGTAACAGAACTAGCACCTAATTTAGTAAGTAGTTCTTTATCCCATTGAGGTCGTGTATAAGACGAAATGTCGAGCATATGATAAATGGTATGACACCGTTCTTTTAATTCGTTGCTTACATGTTCATGGGCATGATGAACAGATTGTGGTACATTATGATGATTACGAGCATGTTCCGCATCATAGTTTAAAATCAAACCGCCTGGGCGAATGACGCGAAACCATTCGGCATAGGCTTTGTCAGGATGGGGTAAATTCCACGTTACATTTCTGGCCACAACGATATCAAAGGTATTAGTATCAAATCCTAGATTCTCTGCATCCATCACAGAAAAGGTTGCATCACAATCGAGGGACTCTGCTAGTTGATTTGCCTCATCTATCATATTAGGTGTAATATCAATGCCATGCACTGTATGACCAAGCTGAGATAGTATAATACTAAAAAAGCCGGCTCCACATCCAATATCCAATATTCGTAAAGATCTATCAGAATCAAATATATGACAAGTTAATTCTTCTCTCCATAATTTTAGTTTGGGACTTTCTAATTCTTTTGCACGTAAAGCGCCAAAATCGTGAGATCGATCTGCCCAATAGGCTGTAATAAATTCTTTATCATCCTTCATAGGATGGTTGCGTTCAAAAGTATCATTCATAATTTAGTTCTCCTCATATTCTATAGTATGTATAGTACCATAAAATAATAATGAACTATACAGCAAAAATCACATTAACTCCATAAATACTTACTATTAGATATGATATAATACTCCTATGTTTTTATTTTACTGAAAGGGCAGGGGCTATGATATTACAGACTGGGCAACGTACAGATATTCCTGCTTTTTATGGGCAATGGCTAATCAATCGTATACGTGAAGGTTTTGTAGATGTTCGTAACCCTTATAATCTCCTACAGGTGACACGGTATCCAATTAATCAAGAAGTGGTAGATGGTATTGCATTCTGTACAAAGAATCCTTTACCGTTTATTCCACTACTAAATGAAATTGTTGATTACAGACAATACTGGCATATGACTATAACGCCTTATGGAACTGATATTGAACCCTATGTGCCAACTTATGCGTCTATTATAGAAGGGTTTAAACATATTTCTAAACTGCTTAATTCTCAATCTATGGTGTGGCGCTATGATCCTATCATTTTAACTAATGAATATACTGTTGATTTTCATTGTGAAAGCTTTTACAAAATGGCTCAAGCCCTTAAAGGTTATACAGATACAGTTGTTGTTAGCTTTTTAGATATATTGGATAAGGTGGCTCAGAATTTTCCAGAAGGATATAGACCAAGTTTAGATGTTCAAACTAAGATCATTAAAGAATTTGTTTCCATAGCTCATTCCAATCATATGAATCTTAAAACCTGTGGAGAAAGGGATATCTTTAAAGAGTTTGGTGCTGATACAGAGGGGTGTTTAACCTTAGATTGTTATGAGAGGGCCTGGAATATAAAATTAAAAGCACCTAAACGCACACCAGCACGATTAGAATGTAATTGTTATTTACATGGTGATATTGGTGCCTATGATAGCTGTAGCCACTTTTGCCGTTATTGTTATGCTAATACTAATCAAGCAGTAGTTCGATATAATCGTTTACATCATGATCCAAATTCTAGTTTACTTATTGGAAGACTTTCAAAAAGAGAAATTATCAAAGAAAGTACGGAAAAGAGCTGGATTGTAAAAGAAACTGTAACACAGGATAGCTTATTTTAGAGAGAATTACGAGGAATTACTAAATTAAATGAATTGACTTATCGTGTAAAATAGATACCAAAGGGGTTGTCAAGCAGGTATCTCAGGAATATAAGAGAGTGTAAATGTATTTTTTGTTTAGTTTAAAAGGAGGTGCATTTATGATAACGTATAAGAAAGATAGTAAAGATAATTTACTATCACCTGACTCGTCTATGCCCGTGTTAGCAATGTGTTATGACTTTGATAAGACATTAACCCCTGACGATATGCAGGCACAAGGTTTTATTCAATCGGTAGGCTATAACGAAGAGCAAATCAAACAATTTTGGCATGAATCAAATCAATTGGCTAAAAAACATGATATGGATAATAACTTAGCCTATATGTACAAAATGATTCAAGAAGCTGTAGGCCATTTCTATGTAACAAAAGATAAGCTCATGGAATACGGCAATCAGGTAGAATTATACGAAGGGGTACGGACTTGGTTTGAACGCATTCGTCAATATGGCTTAGAACAAGGCGTTAAGATTGAACATTATATTATTTCGTCTGGCTTAAAAGAAATGATCGAAGGCACTGAAATGGCAAAAGAGGGGGCTTTTACCAAAATCTATGCCAGTGCATTTATGTTCGATGATAAAGGTGTAGCTGTTTGGCCCGCACAAGCCATTAACTATACGAATAAGACCCAATTTTTGTTCCGTATTCAAAAAGGAATTCTCGATATTAATGATACTGGTGTTAATGATTACATTAAGCCTGAAAATCAACGTGTGCCGTTCCGTAACATGATTTATATTGGAGATAGCGATACAGATATTCCTTGTATGAGTCTTGTGAACGCTAATGGGGGTCATTCTATAGGTGTATATGATCCATTTAAGAAAGATAAAGAAAAGGTATATAAGATGATGCGTCATCATCGTATCCGTTATTATGCACCTGCAGACTATTCTAATGGTTCAAAACTAGATACATTAGTGAAGCAAATTATTCGTAAAACCGCAGCCTATGAAGTATTAGAAGGCGAATATATTCATTGTAAATACGAAGCCGAGGAGTAATATGGAACAATCTAAATTAACTAGCGAATGGATTCAAACCTTTAACCGATTAGGTTCTGAAGGTAAATTAAAACCTACCGTACCATATCATGATTTATTTAACCGAAAAGAGTTAAAAGGATTTCCGTTACACACATTACCTATGTGGACGGTAAATTTTCCAACAGGTTATATTACGTGTTGTGATCCTCTAGTAACATTGCCAAGCAAACCAGATACATATCTTAGACAGGTAACACCAGGTACGTATCTGTTAGAGACTAAGATAATCGAAATGGAACCAAATGAATATCGTTATGTAGCTAGTCGAGTTGTTTTTAGTGGCAATGAACCTGTATACTATGAATTAGCATTAAAAGGAACTGAAGACTTAACCGATTTAGATGATGGAGATACCTATATTGGATTTCCTGTAGATTCAGGTTTAGCTACAATTGTAGATGCACAAACAATTGAAATATATAATAAGTTTTATGAACAATGGCATATAAACTACCCTGAAAAAAATATATACGATGACTATTATAGTGATTTATTCCAATTAAATGCTATGGCATATCCACAATACCAACGTTCTAAAGGAGATTGGATTAACTTTACAATTCCTGATACAGAATTGACTGTACCGATGATTCAATCTGGATTTGGCGATGGTTTATATCCAGTATACTGGGCATTTGATAAAGATGGTCAGATCTGCCAAATTATTATGGAATACATTGATTGCAGTGAAGCATATGAATAATATACTGGGTGTAGTTAAGGAACCAATTTTATAAATCAAAAAATATAAAAATAAGGCGCTTAGAAAACTAAGCGCCTATTAATATGTTCATATTCATCTGAGAAATTAGATACCAAAAACCCAGTTAACTAACACGCGAATAATACTTAAACCAACAACCATTTCAGCAAGAAATCTTAAAGAACTCTCCATGCCATTTCCTAAATGTTTTAAACCGCCAATTTTGGCTTTACTTACAATATCACACCAGCACATAAAATTCCTCCATAAGAGTATGAGTTAATTAGATAATTTATATTACTATTTTACAATCTGATTCTAAAAAATTCAATATAAATTTTATGTAATAATAATACTTTATTGGCATATAGAATAATTAATTTTTACTGATTATTTTGATTAACTAAAATAAACTAGCTTATAGACTTATAGGCTAGTTTTTGTTTTTAACATAAATTACTTCCGATAACGATATATTATCGGAAGTAATTTAAATTAAAAAATTGGGCCTAAATGGCCCAATCCTTTGTGTTATCAAGTTTTTTGCTTATTTACGTTTAAATGTGTATGGTTCGTATTCTACATCATTATGGCGGTTAGTCCACCAGTTCCAGCCGATTCTTGCTAACTTCCAAGCAATGAATCCTACGATGATTCCTAATACTAAACCAGTTAATACATCTGTTGGATAATGTGCAAATAAGTAAACTCTAGAGAATGCTACTACTATTGACCCTAACAATGCTAAAATCCCTAAATATCGCTTCTGAGGCGCTATTTGAGTTAAGCCTAGGTAAATAGTCATGGCTGATGCGAATGAACCAAAGCTATGACCTGATGGGAATGAATAGCTTGTAGCTTTTGGTAGTGCAGATTCCAACGGTACCGTTACATTTGGAAAATCAACAAATGGTCTTAATCTAGCTACATTTGGTTTTAAACCTTGGTCGCCAATTATAAATACAAATCCTAAAGCAATAATAATCGCCACGCCTAAAACACGGTATTTTTTTTGTAGCATTAATAATAATGCTATAATAATCCATAATGCGCCATTGCTTGTAATTTTTGAAATAAATGCCATAATTGGTGTTAAAAAACTATATACAAAATGTTCATGTACATAGAAAATTAAAGAGTGATCAAATTGTAAAATTGTGTCCATAAATTCCTCTTCTAGTCTACTTTTCCTAAATGATAATTATTGAGAATGCCTTATTATGTTTTTTATTTTAATAATTAATCTATACTAATTTATTTACGTATATAATGATTTCTCATTTACAGCCCAAATAATAGCCTAAACTATTTATATACAATGGTCAATAGTTTAGGCTATATTTCATAAAAGCTATAGTTATGATTTCTTTTTATCTGTTTTCTTAGGTGGCACTTCAGGTGTTGCAGGCATTGTAATAATCGTATCTACAGGGTCATATACAGACTCAAAGGAATCAGTTTGAGTAACCCAGTTACCATATGTAATGGTTCTATACGTATTCATTTTTAAGCCTACATGGCCCTCTTGTACCTCTTTTTCTTTTAAAGATGAATCTACCTTAGTTATTGTTTTATTTGGAATCTCACCATAATCACCTACAGAGATAGATACATTTTTTGGTTTATCTTCAGCTGTACCTATAATGTAAATAGTTAACGTACCATTATTCATAACACTTAAGATATAAATAGAATGTTGGTACGGATTTCTAAACTTAAAGTCTAAATAGCCCCAAGCTACCGTAGCATCTCTACCAGCTTGAATATATCCAACTGGTTCAAAATGAGGTGTACGTTCAACAATATTCATACCAGATAATAAAGCTGTATTAAAAATAGTAGAACTCACTTGGCAAATACCGCCACCAATGCCTGGAACTAATTTGCCATCAATCATAACAGGCGCATCATCATAGCCAGCTTCTGCAGTACGTTCGCCTACTACATCGTTAAAGGAGAATTGTGCACCGGGCTTAATGAGTGTACCATTTATCTTATCAGAAGCTAATTGGATATTATGTGTTCTGCTTTCATTACTTAAATTATACTCCGTTGTGAAAGATGCTAATACAGTATTTAAAGGTTTTAGATCAGTATCAGTAACTTTTACCGTATTCTGCGTAGTAAATACCATAGAAAGAGAATTTATACTATCGCTAATCTGTAGATCATCTTTTAGCTTTTTCAAGGTAGCATCGATATCAATACGTTTGCCTTCTTTTGACGGATGTATTACTACTTGTCCATTTTCAACAGTAAGATAGGCATCATGACCAGGTGTATCTATTGTTTTTGCTAACTCAGTGAGATATGTTTTACCCTTTACTTCGTCTAACTTATATTGTGGTTTAAAATGATGACCATAAAATAAACCATTAAATCTATGTGACAATACTGTCCACATATCATCCTCATAGCCGTATGTGGAAATAGCTTTTACCATAGCCTCTGTATCGAATTGAATACCTAAATCATGATATGTGGCTTGTTGTTTTTTATTATTTCCCATATCGATAGATATAGTCTGAGGTATCTTATCATTCACCTCTTGTAAACGTGCTTGTAATTCGTTCTTTGGTGTATTTGATAGATCTGTATCATTATAATATACGCCATAGGAAATATTTTCTGTTGGAATGTATGAGCAACCACTTGTACCCAAAAGAACAAGTACTGTTCCTACTAATATGTATTTCTTCGTCATGTATTCGTAAACGCTCCCGAATAAGTTATTATATTCTCTAATTATAGCATATAAAGATCTAATCTATGGTACAATTATATTGATATTTTATGGGTAAGGGTGAATTATGTCAGAGTCTAAGAAACAACAAAAGCATTTTTATTTGCGCAATAATGATGCGCTTATGAATAGTACAAAGTTGTCTATGAAAGCAAAACAAAGCATATTGTTATCTAAGGCTGAGAATACTGTTGATGCTTACGAATCGGATTGGGATGATTTCGTAGATTGGTGTACATATCAAAAGGTATCTTATTTTCCAGCTACACCAGAAACAATAGTAAATTATATTAACGATCTAGCAGATTATGCAAAGGCAAATACAATTTCACGTCGTATTAGTGCTATATCTGAAAATTTTAATGCTTCTGGCCAAAGAGATAATCCATGTATGGCTCCTATCGTTAAACAGGCCTTACGTGGTATTAGACGATTAAAAGGAACATTCCAACAAGGAAAAACCCCAGTTTTGTTAGAAGATATTGAAGATATTATAGACTGTATGACTAAGCTAGATGTGCCGGAACTTCAATTATTGCGCGATAAAGCTATTCTTTTGATTGGCTTTATGGGTGCTTTCCGGCGCAGTGAGATTGCAGCTATTACAGTAGAAAATCTTCAATTTTCACCACAAGGTGTTGAAATCTTTGTAGCATCCTCTAAGGCCGATCAAGAAGGTCAAGGTGCAGTGGTAGCTATCCCACATTTATCTGGTTCTCCGTTAGATGCAGTACGAGCCTTACAACAATGGTTACGTGCTTCTGGTATTACTGAGGGACCTGTATTTAGAGGGTTTACAAAAAATATGTCTTTACGTAAGACAGCTATATCCGATAAGATGATTGCAGAAATCGTAAAAAAATATATTTCTCTTATTGGTCTAGATCCGACTATGTATGGCGCTCATAGTTTACGTCATGGCTTTGCAACGACTGCAGCAGCTTATGGTGTTGAAGAACGTAATATTATGCGACAAACACGTCATCATAGTGTAAATATGGTTCGTCGTTATATCAATGAAGCAAATAAGTTTGTAGATAATCCTATCTCTACAATTTTTGAAAAGCGATTTAGATAACAATCATAAATTAGTAGATTTAGACAATAACTATAAATCGTTTAATAACATACATTAGATAACAAAAAGCAGCTATCTCTGTTAGAGTAGCTGCTTTTTTGCGTGGGATTAACCCATATATATTTAGTTTTGAGCCACATAGTCCAAAGCTCTAACTGGACTATTAGATTTATTTGCTGGTACTTTCAAAACGGTACCAGGTACAAGCGCTCCGGAATCACTAATATTGTTAAGTTCCTTCATAGCATATACCATTTCACGAACATCCATATCTTTATGAGCTGTACGTGCTGCAATATCCCACATTGTATCGCCTGCTTGAACCTTTACCTCACGTACATTATATGTATTTACCTCTGTTGCAGGATTTGACATATTATAACCAAATAATACTGTTAAGCACATTCCTACCATCATCAATATATTTTTCATCTCATACCTCACATTTACATCGAACATAATATCTGAGAACATTTGTTTGTTTACATGCTTATAATACCACACGAACGAATGTTCGGTCAAGCGTTTTAGAACAAATGTTTGCAAAAACTTTTAAAATTGCCTATAATAGGTATATAAGTTAAGTAAATATCTTATATTTTTATTATATAGTACGTTATGTGGTAATTTTTACGCATAGATATATTTACATTTTTTGACATTAGATTGACTTTGGAGGTTTATCGTGAGACGCCCTGCTACAGATATTAATACAAAACAGCGCCGTATATTAGACTTTATAAAAGATTCATTACATAATGAATATCGTTGTCCTACAGTTCGTGAAATCTGTACACATGTAGGACTAAGTTCCACTTCTACTGTTCAATCTCATTTGAATGCGCTAGAAAAATTTGGATATATTAAACGTGATCCCAATAAAAATCGTGCTATTACTGTATTAGAAGATACTAAACCTTCTATTTCAGTAGCCGATAATGAAACGTCTAGCTCTGATAACTTTGAGTTTTTAGGTGCTGGACTTAAACAAGTACCTCTTATCGGCACTGTACAAGCAGGTATGCCTATTACTGCAGTAGAAAACCTAGAGTCCACACTTACATTGCCAGTTCAATTGACTGGTGATTCCGATTGTTTCTTACTTCGTGTTCAAGGCGAATCTATGATGAATATCGGTATGTATGAAGGTGATATTCTCATCGTACGCCATCAAAATACAGCAAATAATGGCGATGTAGTTGTAGCACGTATTGATGATGAAGCTACAGTAAAACGTTTTTACAAAGAAAATGGTCACATTCGTTTGCAGCCTGAAAATGATGATTTTGATCCAATTATTGTAGATGATTGTCATATTGAGGGTCTCGTAATCGGTCTTGTACGAGATAGAATATAAACAAAAAAACGGCAACATATTGTTGCCGTTTTTTTGTTGCATGTATAAAGTTTATTTTTAATGTAAACTATTTTCTCTCCGTAGAGTAGCAAAAATAGCACCTGATATATTATGCCATACACTAAAAATAGCCCCTACCAGCGTTGCTAATGGGTTTAATGCAAAATTTGTTGCTGCCAATGTTACGGCTAAACCACTATTTTGCATTCCTACCTCTATTGCTAGCGCTGTAGTTTTATCATATCTTAATTTAAGCAGTGCTCCTACACCTAATCCTAATAGTAGACCTAGTATATTATGTATACCAACAACAATAAGTGTTTCAAGCCCAGAAATCAATAGTTTATCTTTGTTAATAGCAATAATGGCTGCTATTAACAGTATAATAGCAATCATTGAGAAGATCGGACTAATGCTGGTTAAAGTATTGATATGTGATTTACATACATATTGGATTACTGCACCCAATAAGATTGGCACAATAATAACTTTTACCATAGTAATCATCATAGGTAGAACTTGAACATCTACCCATGCACCACCGATATATAAGATTAATAATGGTGTAACTATGGGAGCTATTAATGTTGAAGTAATTGTCATTCCTACAGATAAAGGGACATCACCATTGGCAATATAGGTTATAACATTACTGGCTGTCCCACCAGGACAACAACCTACTAATATTACACCAATAACAATATCTGGTGATAATGTGAATATATGGCAAATTCCCCAAGCTAATAGAGGCATTATCGTATATTGTGCAAGTACACCAATACAAATATCTTTTGGATGCCTAAAGATACTACATAAGCTTTCAAACTTAATAGTAAGCCCCATTCCAAACATGGCTATACCAAGTAAAAAAGGTGTATAAGCGATTGCCCAAGTAAAGTATTCTGGTACTATATAGGCAATACATGAAAAGCCTAGGATTATAAAAATTAAGTATTTGGAAAGGACGTTGTTGAGTGTAAGTAAATGATTCATAACTTCTCTCCTTAATTTGGATCGTATGAGAAGTTATCGATAAGTCGTGTAGAACCAATATATATAGCCATAGCCACTAATACTGGGGCAGTAACCTCTTGTACAGGTTGCATAGTCTTAGCATCAACAACTGAAATATAATCTATTTTAGCAAGCGGTTCGGTTTGTATTGTGTCTGTCATAGTATCAATGATACATTTAGCAGGACACCCATATTGTATAGTTTGTTTTCCCAATTGAATAGCTTTATACAATATGGTTGCAGCTTTCCGTTCTTCACTAGACAAATATGTATTACGAGAAGATTTTGCTAAACCATCTTTTTCACGAACAATGGGAACACCAATAATATTGACAGGAAAATTTAAATCAAAGACCATTTTACGTATAATGGCTAATTGCTGTGCATCTTTTTCACCAAAATACGCATTTGTTGGTTGAGTAATATTAAAGAATTTTGCCACCACAGTGCAAACGCCTTTAAAGTGAATTGGTCTGCGAATACCACACAATGTATCAGATAAATCCGCAATGTTTACAAATGCCTTTTTATCTTGGTACATTTCCTCCGGATTTGGAGAAAAAATAAGATCGACACCATGTGATTCACATAACTTTTTATCGCTATTAATATCACGCGGGTAAGTACTTAAGTCTTCATTTTCTCCAAATTGAATAGGATTTACAAATATAGAGACAATGACCTTATCGTTATTTTTTCTAGCTTGATCTATTAATGCAGCATGTCCTTCATGTAAGAATCCCATGGTTGGTACAAAACCAATTGTGTAACCTTCTTTTCTCCAGCTATTTACTGTATTCCGTACATTTTCGATAGTTGTTATAAATTCCATTATATTCCTCCGTTATATTGTAAATACGAAGATAGTCCTATACAGTCTACTGTAATTCGATCAATGACAATTATTTTTGATCAACTAATAAACCATGTTTCTCATAGTTTTTTATATGACTTATCTTATTATTGTTATCTACAAATACAACGAGAGGATTATGGCTCTCAACTTCGCTTTCATCAAGCTGTGCATAACACATGATAATTATCTTATCATGTACTTGTACATGTCGTGCAGCAGCACCATTTAAACATATAACACCACTACCTGCTTCTCCGGCAATAGTATATGTACTAAAACGTGCTCCATTATTAATATTTACAATTTGAACTTGTTCATATTCTCGTATTCCGGATGCATTCAATAAATCTGTATCAATTGTAATGCTCCCTACATAATCAAGCTCTGCTTGTGTCACAGTAGCCCTGTGAATTTTACCTTTTAACATTGTTAGTATCATGCTAAACTCCTTGTGTTTTAAATGTACCCGCCATATTGGTCGGTTCGAACTTTCACAATTTGTCTGTTTATCATGAATTAACAGTAGACTAGAGTATAGTTAAAAATACTATCTCCAGAGAAATTATACCATAATTGTAAATTTTTACATTAAAATACAATTAATATAATACAAATAATGTGACTCTAATCAAAAATAACAGTGATTGTAGTATAAAATAAAAACCAGTAGCTACAATGTAGTTACTGGTTTTTATTTTATACTAATATTTTATTTTAGATATTCTGCTAATGCTTTATCAATATATGCTGCTTCATCAGCCGTTGGTTCACACATTGGTAAATTAAATTTTCCCACAGGTAAGCCAATTTTACGGGCTGCATATTTAACAGGAATCGGATTTGTGGTGATGAACATCGCTTTTATAATTTCTGATAAAGCTTGATGAATACGAATCGCTTCGTAGTTATGGCCAGATTCATAAGCTTGAATCATAGCATTCATATCTTTGCCTGCTACATGAGATACTACAGATACAACTCCACATCCTCCAACAGATAACATCGGTAATGTAAGACCATCGTCCCCACTATATACCATGAAATCATCTCCAGGCATTAAACGCTTAATTTCAGAAGCAATCATTAAATTACCACTTGCCTCTTTGATAGCACAAATATGTGGATATTCGTTATGTAGTTGAACTAAGGTAGTTGGGAAAATACCTGTCCCTACACGACTTGGTACATTATACACCATAATTGGCAATGTAGTAGCTTCTGCAATAGTTTTAAAATGCAAATATTGGCCTTGTTGGTTCGGTTTATTGTAATAAGGTACTACAACTAGCAAACCATCGATACCATCGATTTTAGAGACTTCCTTTACAAATTCTGCAGAAGCCATTGTATCGTTACTACCTACGTTAGCAATAATCGAACCTTTATGTCCACATTCTTTTGCAATCGCATTAAATAGAGCTAATTTTTCGTCTCTAGACATAGTTGGGTTTTCACCCGTTGTGCCACAAACCACAAGACCATCAGAGCCATTATCTAACAGATGATTGGCGATAGCAACACAATTTTCAATATTTGCGGATCCATCACTATTAAAGGATGTCACCATAGCTGTTAACACTCGACCAAAGGTTTTCATATATGTCCTCCCCTTGATAGATTAAAATGCTTGTTTTTCCACCAAGTACTCAGCAATTTGCAACGCGTTAAGAGCTGCACCTTTACGAATTTGATCCCCTACAATCCAGAAGTTCATACCTTTGTCATTATATAAGTCTTTACGAATACGACCAATTTCACAGTCGTTTTGATTAGATGTATACAATGGCATAGGGTAAATTTGTTCAGCAGGATTATCTTTAACTTGTAAACCAGGGAATTTTTCACATGCTGCTTTGAAAGTCTCTACAGATACAGGCTCCGCTGTTTCTACCAAGACAGACTCAGAGTGGGAACGATATACAGGAACACGCACTGTAGTAGGAACTACTTGAATAGTTTCGTCATGAAGGATTTTTTGTGTTTCGTAAACCATCTTCATTTCTTCTTTAGTGTAATCGTTCTCTAAGAATACATCGATTTGTGGCAATAAGTTGAATGCTACAGGATAGTGTTTAGGAGCAGAGCCGGTTGGTAACAGATTTGCTGTCATTTCTTCGCCTGCAGTATATTGTTTTACTTGATTTTCAAGTTCTTCAATACCTTCTTTACCTGCCCCAGATACAGCTTGATATGTACTTACAACTACACGTTTAATTGGAGAGATATCATAAAGCGGTTTTAATCCTAAACTCATGATAATTGTAGAGCAGTTAGGATTTGCAATGATACCTTTATGTTTCAAAATATCTTCTGGGTTAACTTCTGGTACTACGAGTGGAACTTCAGGATCCATACGGAATGCACTAGAGTTATCGATTACAATAGCACCGCGTTTAGCGGCTTCTGGCGCTAATGTTTTAGATATAGAGCCACCTGCAAATAGCGCAATATCAATATTATCAAAAGATTCAGGTTTTGCTTCTTCTACAATATATGTTTTACCATTCACAGTAAGTTCTGTACCTGCAGAACGAGCGGAAGCTAATAGTTTTAAGTTTTCATAAGGAAAGTTACGTTCTTCAATAAGTGTAATAAATTCAGCACCTACTGCACCAGTAGCACCTAGAATTGCAATATTAGGTTTTTTCATTGATACATCTCCTTGCACAAATATTATAAATAATGTTCTAAACCGTATGTTAAGCCAGTTTTAGAACTAATTTTTTTACATGCTAATACTACGCCTGGCATAAAAGATAAACGGCTTAAGCTATCATGACGTATGGTTAATGTTTCATCATAACCACCAAATAAAACTTCTTGATGAGCCACATAACCTGGAAGGCGTACACTATGAATTGTTACATCGTCAACCTTAGCACCACGAGCACCTGGTAAGCTTTCACGAGTTAAATCCTCATCAGCAGTTACCTTAGCAGCTTGTTTAGCATCGTTAATCAATTTAGCTGTTAAAATAGCTGTGCCAGAAGGCGCATCGTATTTGTGATTATGATGTAATTCTATAATTTCTACATTAGGGAAATATGGAGCGAGCTCTGCAGACACTTTCATCATCATTACCGCCCCAAGAGAAAAGTTTGGCGCCACTAAGCAATTTGCTTGATTGGAACGACCTATTGTATCAAGTTCATCACGTTGTTCTGCAGTCAATCCTGTAGTACCGATGACTACATGAATACCAGCGGATAACATTTTCTTCGCGTTTTCATAAATAACTGCAGGATTAGTGAAATCTACAATCACATCAGGTTTATTTATATCTAATACCTCATCAATGGAGGCATTCATCTTGATACCTAATTGTTCGATTCCTGCTACAGAGCCTACATCTTCCCCTGCCTTAGTCGGATCAATACCACCAACTAATGTTAAATCAGGATCGTTATGTACTGCTTTGACCACTTCACGACCCATTTTGCCGCCAGCGCCATTTACCATTACTCGAATCATATATACCTCCAAAAAAGCCAGTGGATGCATCCACTGGCCTTATAGATTATATAGCTATATATACTCTTATGAAAAGCTCAATGATAGCACTCCACCAATACAAGATTGATGACAGTTGTCTATCTATTAAATAGACAACCAGAACGATGAGTCGCAATCATCGAACTTCGGCAAGCATCCCTTTTATCATGGATCAATGCATGCCTACTCCTCATGATTACTCTTAATACTCGCACCTCTATCAACATATTCATTTAATACTATTAGTATAAGTAATTATGCGATTTTAGTCAATTAAAATGGTCAATAAGTTCTTTCGCCGCCGCAAGTGCTGTAGCAGACATTCCCTTACCAGACATCATAGACGCGATTTGTGTTACTCGTTCGTCCTCATTTAAGACTACTAATGTAGAGATTGTACGATCATCTTGCTCGATTTTAGATAGATGATAGTGTTGTTTCGCAATACTTGCAGTTTGAGGCAAATGAGTAATACAAAATACTTGATTTGTTCTAGATAAATTAAGTATTTTTTCTGCCACCTTAAGTGCTATATCACCACTGATACCAACGTCAATTTCGTCAAATACCATCGTTTTAAAAGCGTCACTACGGAATACTGATTTAAAGGCTAATGCAATGCGAGCTAACTCACCGCCAGATGCTACTTTATGTAGAGGTAATAACTGTTCCCCTTTATTCGCAGAGAATAGCATTTCAATAGACTTTGCACCTAATGAGGATAACTCAGTCCCCTCTTCAATATGAAATTGAATATCCCCTTTGGGCATCCCTAGATCCACTAATTCTTGATGTAAGGCCGTAGCAATATCTTTTGCATTTTTTTGACGTACCTCGTGTAAAACTGTTAACGCTTCTTCTGCTACCTTTTTTGCTTCTTCAAGACGTGTTTCTAATTCATCTTGAGCAAATACAAGGCCTTCTAGTTCTTCTAAACGAGATTGCGCCTTTTCTTCGTATGCTAGAATATCTTCTACGGTTTCACCATATTTTTTCTTTAAGCTATAAATTGTGGTATCTCTGTCTTGGCAATACTTATAACGCTCTTCATCGTAGCTGATAGTATCCCTGTAACGATCTAAAGATTGTGCAGCTTCTTCTAGTTGGAAATAAGCAGAGTCCACCATTTCTGAGACTTCTTTTAACTCGCTGTCATATTTTACTAGATCATTAACCTCTACCTTAATCGAGTTAATCGTATCAAGTAATGGTTGACGTCCATTATAAAAGACATCATAACAAGAACCTAATACCTTATCGATATGTTCAAAACTGTCAAGACGGTTAAGTTCTTCAGCAATAGTTACATCTTCACCAACACTCAGACCAGCATCTTCAATTTCGTCGATTTGGTATCTAAGCATATCAAGCTCCCGGGCTCGCTCAGACATATTTTCTTGTAAATAATCTACATCTTGTTTTGCTTTCTTATACATTTTATACGCATCAGTATAAGTTTTATAGGCTTCTTTTCCTTCTTTATTAAAAGTATCTAAATATTCATGATGTGTATCAGCGTCTAGTAAACGTTGGTTGCTATATTGTCCGTGAATATCTGCTAAGTATTGACCAATCTCCTTTAAAGCTTTTAAAGGTATTGGTTGATCATTAGCCAATATACTAGATTTGCCATTACGGTTAAAGGATCTAGATAGAATTAACTGGCCTTCTTCTATCATGATATTTTTAGACTCTAATAGGTCTTGAATACTTTGGTGATTAGCAATATCAAATATTCCATCAATAACAAAACTATCTTTACCGTGACGAATAAACTCGCTACTTGCGCGTTCTCCTAATAGGATACTAAAGGCATCCATAAGAATGGATTTCCCTGCCCCAGTTTCGCCGGTAAAGATAGTAATGCCATCATTAAATGAAATATTCATTTGCTCAATCAACGCAAAGTTGCGAATGCTCATTTGCGTTAACATATTATTAGTCCTTCATTAAATCTTGAATTTTCGCTAAAATTGCTGGAACTTCAGCTTCAGATTTTGCAATTAACAAAATAGTATCGTCCCCTGCTAATGTACCAATAATTTCAGTCCATTTTGCATGGTCGATAGAAAATGCTACAGATTGAGCAGAACCAGGGATTGTATGTAATACAACTTGGTTTAAACTGTGATCAACCTTAATCAAAGAATCTTGGAATAGTCGGTTAATACGACTACGAGATAAAACTACATTTTCCTCTGGAGATAATGCATAACGATAATGTCCATCGCCTGTAGGAATTTTGATTAACATTAATTCCTTAATATCACGAGAAACTGTAGCTTGTGTAACTTCAATACCTTCTTCTAGTAAAGCCGCAGCTAATTCCTCTTGTGTTTCAATCGCCTTGGACTGCACGATCTCTTTAATTTTGTTATAGCGATAGCGTTTCATTTTGAACTCCCTTTTTTAAACCTTGCACATAAAAGAGAATAGTATCTTTCTGATAATATTATACCATATATTCATAATTAATATATGGTATAAATCGCATATATTATACGTCTTATGCATATTATATTAATATTTAAAATATTGTTAATATTCTATATATTGATAACGTGCAAATTCATAGCTCATAAGGTTCATCTATTTATAGGGAATTAATAATTTAAAAATAAAAAAATATACATGTATAATTAAAATCCCCTATAAAGGGGGTTTTACTAACTGAGTATGAGTTTTATTCATAATGAATAAAGATATATTTCGTTTTATCGTTTTTGCAATATAAATAACTCAGGTGGATTATGTATTTGGTTCATCGGATGCCAATGACATACATTATATATTTTCTGATCTAAATCTGATAAATACGATTTAAGAGACTGCATTTCTTCAAATCCCTCTGTTGTTCCAGGGTAAGCAACTATTGTAATAACTCCAGACTTGGAAAGTTTGTGTAAACCTTCATTTATGGCATCAATGGTTTGGTGCGGTTTTGTTACAACTTGGTGATCTCCTCCAGGTAAATATCCGAGGTTAAAAATCATTAAATCAATAACTTCATCTTTTAATTGATGAGCTACCGCCAAATCATGAGAGTCATGAATAAACGTTAAACTTACTTCTGGCGCAATATCATTTGATTGTAAAAGCTCCTTGCTAGTTTTAATAGCTTTCATTTGAATATCAATTCCATATAGATGGCATGCTTTTTGTGCCCGTTTAGAAAGGTATAAAAGATCATGGCCATTACCACATGTAGCATCTACTACCACTTTGGCATTTTCCATGCATCGATCCCAGATTAAATGTTGGAATTGAACAGCATTGTTAATGTTAATCACAAAACCACCCCACTTGAGATTTGGTTATAACAATTCATCTCGACGAGATGCTAACTTTTTAAATAGAGTACCAAAGAAACATTGATCCTTGAATCGTACAAATAAACAATATACAGGGTTAGAACTTATATGTAAGGTTTCTTTATTTGTAAAAGTATAGTCAAATGTACCATCAATACAAATATGTAATTGTGGTTCTCTTTCCGGCATTGTAATTTGAATCGTATCATGTTCCTCCAAAACAAGGCTTACACCTTGAATTAAATGTGGTGCTACTGGGGTGACAATGATTGATCGATTATCTGGTTTCATGATTGGACCACCAGCCGATAGATTATAGCCGGTAGAACCTGTAGCAGAGGAAATAATTAAACCATCCGATGGATACATTTGCGTGTGTTGATTATTTATGGACATATTAATTCGAGCCATTTTAGCAGGCTCAGCACGAGTGATAACAATTTCGTTAATGATAGGAACTAGTTCTTCCTCTTTACCCTCATGACGTTCTATATAAGCATATAAATGTCCACGCTTTTCAATATTATAATCACCATTAGCAATACGTTTAATATGACTTTGCATTTGATGAATTTCAATTTGATTTAAAAAACCTAGTTCGCCAAGATTAATACCACAAACAGGTACATTATATGGATAAATTTGTCTTGCAAGATGGATGATGGTACCATCACCACCAAAACTAAAGGCAATATCGATTTGTTTGAAGATTTCTGGGCGACTTAAAATATGAGTTTTAGGAATCTTAAGTACTCGTGCAGGTGCATCTGATTCGAGATCATCTGGCAAAAATACTTCGATACCTTCATCTTTACAAATATGTGCAGCCATTTTTAGAACTGCCATAATATTGCTTTTCCCCATATTGGGGAAGAATCCGATACGCATAGTAATCTCCTATAATGAATGGGCTTCTGCAACCACTGTATCAATCAAAGTATTATCAATGGTTAAGGCCCCTTCTTCGTACTTTTTAAAATAACCTAAAAACTCTATATTACCTTCCATACCTTTAATTGGTGAGAAAGTTAAGCCATGTGTATACAATCCACAATCATACGCAACGTGTAGAATACGATGTAAAACTTCTTTATGGATTTCACTATCTCGCACTATACCGCCCTTACCAACATTTTCTTTACCCGCCTCAAATTGTGGTTTTATTAAGGCCACAAGTGAGCCCGTATCTTTTAATAAATTAGTAGCTACTGGTAAAACTTTGTCTAAAGAAATAAATGCTACATCAATAGAAATAAAATCAACAAGTTCACCTATTTGTTCAGCAGTAACAGTACGGATATTTTGTTTCTCCATATTAATTACACGTGAATCTTGGCGTAATTTCCAAGCTAATTGATTATATCCTACATCGATGGCAAAGACCTTAGACGCACCGTTTTGTAATGCGCAATCTGTAAAACCACCTGTACTAGCTCCTATATCAATCATCACAGTCCCATGTAAATCGATAGGGTAAGTTTGAATAGCCTTTTCTAATTTAAGTCCTCCACGACTTACATAAGGTAAAGTATTGCCTTTTACAATAATATTGGCATCCACAGGAATCTTGGTGCCTGCTTTATCTATGCGCGTAGTATCCATAAATATAAGGCCCGCCATAATAGCTGCTTTTGCTTTTTCTCTACTTTCAAAAAGGCCTCGATTAACGAGGAGTATATCTAATCGTTCTTTATTGCTCATATTACACCATGATAAATACAATAAAACTGAATAAAGGCCACAAGAATACCGAGAATTAAACCACCAAATACTTCGATAGGTGTATGTCCCAACAACTCTTTTAATGCTTCTTTACGTGTAATGACAACAGGTATATTTTTTTTCGTAAAGTAATCTACAATTTGATTAAGTATTTGAGCTTGTCGTCCTGCCTCTAATCGTACACCAGACGCATCATACATAACAACAATTGAAAATACTAAGGATAATATAAATAGATCCGTTACACCATTTTTAAGGTAAATCGCTGTTGTTGTAGCAATTACAAATGATGTATGTGAACTTGGAAAACCACCAGATCCAACAAGGCGCTCTGGTCGGAATTTACCATGTCTTAAGAGTTGCCATACAAATTTGATAGCTTGAGCCGTAAACCAGCCCCAAAATGCAGCTTGTGCGATATAATTATGTGCTATTTGTGGTAATATATCAATCATTGTTTATACCTTCTACAGGTAATACCCATTAATTCGTACGTTCTAAAAGATAATCAATTAATGCTGATAGTATAGTTGTATCATAAGAAACCAAGTTTAACGCATCATGAGCTTGGCTACCTATTAAGTAGGCTTGATGTTTTGCTTGCTCTAAACCTAGTAAAGATACATAGGTAGATTTATGTTGGCGAATATCACTACCGGGTGTTTTCCCTAATTCTTCAATAGTACCGGTTACATCTAAAATATCATCAGTGATTTGGAATAATAATCCCAGGCAATTAGAATATTCCATAAGGGCTGTTCGCGTAGTCTTATTAGCACTTCCAAGAATAAGACCTAATTCTACAGAAGCGTTAAATAGTGCACCTGTTTTACCAGTATGTAAAACCTTTAATTCTTCTAAAGGAATATGTTTATCTTCACTGAGCAAATCAAAGGCTTGTCCCCCAACCATACCTTCTGGACCAGCCGCAGTAGCAACACATTGTATAGCATCTAGTTTTTGCTGTGCACTAGCAACTGTATTTGAAGTCATCAATTGAAAGGCATATGTTAATAACCCATCACCGGCTAAAATAGCAAGTCCCTCACCGTATACTTTGTGATTGGTCAAATTACCTCTGCGATAATCATCATTATCCATAGCTGGTAAATCATCATGAACTAATGAATACGTATGGATACACTCCATAGCACATAGAAATTCCTTATAATCAGCTGGCTCTTTATGAAGCATTTCCAACACAGCCTTAGTTAAAATAGGTCGTATTCGTTTGCCACCTTGCATTAAACTATAATTCATAGATTCATAAAGTTGTTCAAATTCTTGATTTGGGCTATTAAGTACTTCGCCTAACCATTGTTCAATATTTTGTTTGCTAGATGCTAAATAATCTTTGAACATAGAATCTCCTTATTCGCTGATGCGGACTTCTTCGATAATTTGTTGTACTTCATTTTCAACAGAATCGAGCATTTCAGCACATTCTTTTACCAAAGTTAAGCCCTTTTTATATTGTGATAAAAGCTCAGAAATGGTCATATCCCCATCATCTAATTGCTTAACAATATCTTCTAAGGCCTTATATTTTTTCTCATAACTTTTTAGTGATGCGGCCATCCTTGTGCGCCTCCTTTACCGTAGCAGTAATATAACCATCAGCTAGTGTAACTCGTATATCGTCATTTGGTTGTAATTGGGCAACCGAAGTAATAGGTTTGTTATCATGCTCAACCTTTGCAAAACCTTTAATCATCATTTGTAATGGATTTAGTGACTCTAACTGTTGTGCCAATAATGCTAAGCTATGTCTCTCTGCATTACATCGTTCTTTAGTTGCATTAGTTAGAGTTTGAGAAAGCTCTTGTAAGTGTGATTTTTGCTTATGTAAAAATTGCAGAGCTGGAATACCAAGTTTTCGATTAAAGAGCAATGTTAAATCTGTACGTTTTTGTTGTAGTGTATAGCGTATATATTCGTGTAAATACTCTTCTTTTTCTGTCAGCTGATCTTGTAATGTAGTAATTGGAAGTACTGCCATTTCTGCAGCATGGCTAGGCGTAGCACCGCGTGCGTCAGCAACATAATCACATAAGGTGTAATCAGTTTCATGTCCTACAGCAGAAATAACAGGAGTATTGGCCTTATAAATAGCTTCTACCACTACTCTATCATTGAAGCACCACAAGTCTTCCATAGAACCGCCACCACGACCAACGATAATAACATCTACATCGGGATCTGCATCAGCAGCAGCAATACCTTTAGCAATAATCGGTCCAGCCGTATTACCTTGTACAGGAACAGCGAATAATTTAAATTGAACTAATCGATTACGTCGCTCGCTGACATGCAAAATATCGTGTAATACGGCGCCAGATTGAGACGTGACAATACCAATGCAGCTCGCCATATACGGTAAACTTTGTTTGTGGCTATCATCAAAGTATCCTAAAGCAGTTAATTCTCGTTTTAAAGCGTCAAATTCAAGCTGCAACGGGCTTTTAGAACCTATTTGCATATCAGATGCAATGAGATTTAAACGACCCATTTTATTGTAAAAGTTAACAGATGCTTTTACAGTCACTAATAAACCATTTTGAATGGCATTGGCTAGACCCTTTTGCATAACTGTACTAGACCACATTGTCACATCAATAGCAGATTCCTCATCTTTCAAAGAAAAATACATATGACCACTACTATGACGTTTTGCATTAATGATGGTACCACTTACGTATACATTCTTTAATAGATACTCACGATCTAAAGTACGCTTTATGAGATTGTTTAATTGTGTAATGGTTAATACATTCACGATTATCCTCTAGATTCTTGTAAATAAGCAGCACCAAAAGCATTGCCTGTAGCATTATCAATAGAAAATTGTGGCTGTGCCACATGTAATTTGAGATGATTTCGTTTACAATAGGTTTCCATTCGCTTACGAAGTAAACTATTACTCATCACACCACCTACAGCGATAAGTGTACGTACAGGTTTCTCTTTAGTATGATAAGTTATCATTTTCTCTAGAGCATTTCCCATAGAAGTAAAAACAGCTCTAGCTAAATTAGCTTTATCCGTATCACTCATAGCTTCACTTGTACGGCGCATAGCAGCACTACAAGGGCCGGCAAAGCTAATCCAGCCATCTTTTACAGATGATGGCAATGGTTCATACTCTGTAGTTTGTAATGCTAACGCCTCTAAATGTTTACCTGCAGGAAATGGTAAGCCCATAGCGACACCGATGCGATCAACATATTGTCCACCTTGTAAATCTTTAGAACCGCCAACAATCTGAGATTCAAAAATCCCTTCACCTTGATAATGACAATATACTAGCTCTGTAGTACCACCTGACAGATGTAATGCCAAAAATGGATCAGTCGGAATATGTGCTAAATCTCTCAGTGCTGCTAATATATGATTCTCTTGGTGCGCAAAAATGTGTAAAGGCACATTCATAAAATGACTCAAGGTTTCCCCTTGTCCTAAACCAACCATAAAAGCCGGCATATACGAATTTTCTTCTCGCCGCGGAAAACCACTAACACCGATACCGCTAATCGGTACTTGAGGTAATTCTGACATTAGTTTAGGCAATGCCTTTGTATGCTGAAAGACCATATTTGATTGTTGTAGTCCTCGTTCACCTGGTTTTACCTCTAAGATTTTACGTGCTTCCCCTACTATGTGAAAGTCGCTATCTACAATGGCACAACTTGTGGTGTAACAGCTCGTATCAATGCCTAAGTAATATCGTTTCATTATTTACTCTTATTATATGCGTCTAAGATTGCATTAATTAATTTATAAGATGCATCAGAGCCAAACTCTTTAGCTAATTGAATGGCTTCATTAATAGCAATAGATGGCTCTAAAGGTTCCACTTTATTTGTCATTTCCCAAACGGCAATACGTAAAATAGACCGATCCACCTTATCTAGATTTGCTACCTTACGAGATTTACAGAATGGCTGTAATATAGCATCAATTGCTTCAGCGTTTGATAGTACACCCTCTATAATACTATTTGCATATGCCTTATCCATAGCTTTATGGATATTTCCTTCAGGAAATTGAACATCATTTTGATCGGTATGAAATTCATTAGCATATAACATTTGGAATGCGTATTGACGAGCTTCTCGTCGATTTCGCTTAGTTACCATGTAAAACTGGCTCCTTTTCTTTTACAATCCCTTCAATATGTACATCAACCTTAACATGATCAAGATCTAGCATATTTTTTAAGATTTGTTTGATTTCTGACTGCAGCTGTTTAGATAATTCAATAAGATTATATCCATACAATGCTTTGATATAAATGTTAATTTCAATAAACCCTTTACGATGTTTTACATTGATACCAGGTAAACTACGTTGACCAAACGCATGGGTAATACCCTCTACTAACTCATCGTAAAAGCGTGGACTTAAAGAATGAATACCAGGAATAGTACCTAAAGTTTTCGTCGCTACATCAATGATGACAGAATCTGCAATATCAATGGTATCCGTATCTAAGCCATAATTTAATTGATTGTCTGAACTCATAGAGATACCTCCTATGGTTGTTGCGGCGTTACTAAGTCATCAAAAATAATGTCTTGTACGACCACATCAATAGTTTGAACCTCAATTTCTGTATAAGATACTAAGGCCGTTTTAATACGCTCTTGTAGGCGTAAAACAACATCTGGAATACGATATCCGTATTGAATGCATACATAGAGTGTAACTAATATAGCTCCTTCATCATTAAAAGATATCTTAACACCTTCATGATCAGACTTTCGTCTAAAGAAGGTATTAACACCATCATTAAAGGTGGAGCTCATATGATGTATGCCCTTTGTATCAAGTGCAGTCATTGTTACAATTGTGGCATATACATCTTCGTTAATCTTGATTTTACCAGACTCTAGTTCAGTATTTTTCTTTGTCATACTGGCCTCTTTCAAAAAAAGCACTTGTCCCTATATATAATTACATAGACGACAAGTGCTTACAGTGCAAATGTTACGATATATGGGGAATAAGATTCCATGAAAAGATCTAGCCCCAATACATATCAATGAGTATTAGGCACGTTCGATGTATTGTCCTGTACGAGTATCAATACGAAGTACATCATCTACTTCAATGAAGAGAGGTACTTTTACAGTGTAGCCTGTTTCTAATACAGCTGGTTTATTACCACCAGTTGCAGTATCGCCACGGATGCCAGGATCTGTTTCAACTACGCGAAGCTCAACAGCTACAGGCAAGTCAAGACCGATTACGATACCTTGGAAGAACATGATAGAAACTTCCATATTTTCAAGAAGGAAGTTTTTAGCATCACCTAATTGTTCAAGGGTAAGTTCAACTTGGTCGTAAGTTTCGTTATCCATGAATGTATAAGCGCCATCAGATTCGTATAAGTATTGCATACGACGACGATCAACATGTGCTTTTGGCACTTTTTCACCTGCATTGAATGTACGCTCTACTACGGAACCAGTTTGCAAGTTTTTCATTTTAGTACGTACGAATGCAGCACCTTTACCTGGTTTAACGTGTTGGAAATCAACTACTTGCCATACATTACCGTCGATTTCAACGGTTACACCTGGGCGAAAATCATTACTGGAAATCATCTAACTCTTCTCCTTCTAAATACTTAGTTCAATTAACTCTTTTGGACTGTGTGTCAACACCTCATAGCCGTCAGATTTGACGATGACACTATCCTCTATTCTCAATCCGATAGTACCGGTAATATAAATTCCAGGCTCTATCGTAATGATCATATTTTCTGTAAATACCGTATCGGATTTAGTATTAGCTACTGGTTCTTCGTGAATTTCAAGACCTAATCCATGACCAGTACCATGATTAAATTCCTTGGTATATCCATGTTCTTTAATATAATCACGACAAATTGCATCTAATTCTTTACCAGTAATACCAGCTCGAACAGCTGCAACGCCGCGTTTTTGTGCTTCTAAAACAATACTATACAGCTTTTTTTGTAATTCTGATGCAGGACCCATTACAATAGTTCTCGTCATATCAGAATGATAACCTTTGTAAACAGAACCAAAATCTATGGTTACAAAATCGCCTGCTTCGATAACCTTGTCACTAGCTACACCATGAGGCATACTAGAGCGATTCCCAGAAGCAATTATTGTGGCAAAGGAAGGTTCCTCAGAGCCACGTTTCAACATTTCCGTTTCTAAAATGATGCGAACTTCATTTTCTGTCATCCCCACCTTAAGTTGTGGTAGCAATGCAGCAAAGGAATCATCACCAATTTTAGCAGCTATACGTAATAACTCTAATTCATCTTCTCGTTTTACAGCACGTAACTTAGCAAAATTGATAGATGTAAAGTTAAAGTTATCATCTAATGTATCACACAAGGACTCATAGATATCAACAGGCATTTGTTTGCCTTCTACACCAAATAAGCCTTCGTGAATATGATGTTCATTGAATATATCTACAAGAGTATCCATAACAGTTGTTTCATATTGAATAACTGTGTACCCTTCACATTGTTTTGTTGCCTGTTCAGTATATCTGAAATCGGTAATCATAAAGGCTTTATCTTGTGTAATAATAGCAAAGCCTGTAGTACCAGTAAAACCTGCAAAATAATGTAAATTTATAGGGCTTATCAAAATGACGCCTGTTAATTCTTGCTCTTTAATATACTGTTGTAGCAGATTTAATCCATTCATAATCTTGTTCCTAGTCTATAAAGTACAATTAATATTACCATAAAATGCCTATATTGAATAGAATTTTATGCTATTTTTTAAAGCCCTCTATCTGTTCAACGGTCAAGTCCATTACAGAACCAACCTCTTCAATACCAGTTAGATCAACATGACCAATCGTAAGACGTTTTAAATACGTTACAGTACCACCTGCAGCTCCAAACATGCGCTTAACTTGATGATACTTGCCTTCTTCAATCGTTATATGTGCTGAGTGTAAAGATAAAGATTCGATTTCTGCAGGTTTACATTGCGTACCATCTCCAAGAAGAATCCCCTCTTTAATACGTTGTACACCTTCATTAGATAGTTCTCCATCAAATTCCACGTAATAGACCTTAGGCACATGTTTATTACCATTGATGATAGAGTGTCCCCATACACCATCATTAGTTAATAATAAAAGTCCTTCTGTATCCTTGTCTAATCTGCCTACTGGAACAACTCCCATTTTTATGAATTCTGGAGGGAGTAAATCCATAACAACAGGGTGATTAGAATCTTCTACCGCTGTAACATAGCCCTTTGGCTTATGAAATTTTACATAATAAAGTTGAGTAGTACTAACAACCTTACCATCAACAGCAACTATATCAACATCAATATCAATGTGAGTATCTTTTTTCGTTGTTATACTACCATTGATGGTAACCCTTCTATCCTTTATGATTTGATGGACTTCTTTTCGACTACCATAAGCTTTATTGGCTAATAATTTATCTAGTCGCATTATGCATGACCTTGTAATATATCTACGTGTGCTGTATCATTGAGCAAGTTTAAAATATTATGATCAAATTCTCCCATGCCATTATAGAATATACGATTAATTGCTGTATTACCTTGACTAAAATTCCAACAATGACTAATGGAAATATCTAATAATTTACACAATAATGTTCGTATAGTTCCACCATGACAAGTAATGAGAAGTGTTTCCTCCTCATTATTAACATTGATGAATTCCTCTAGACCTGCCCATGCACGGTCTTGTAAATTCTTAAAGCTTTCACCATTAGGAACCTTAACTAGATGTGGTCGCAAATACATTTCATCAATCAAACCAGGCCAACGATCTTCGATATCTGAAAACAACATAGCTTCCCAATCGCCAAAATTAAGTTCTCGTAAGCGTTTATCTACTGTTATAGGAGTAGTACGTTCCCCGCGAATGACTTCAGCTGTAACTAAAGCACGACTCAAATCACTAGATAATATGCGATCAAATTTAACATCTTTAAGAGCCTGACCACATGCCTTTGCTTGATTTAAACCATTTTCATTAAGTGGAACATCTGTGATGCCTTGGTATTTTCCCATTTTGTTCCAATCAGTTTCACCATGGCGCACAATATACAATGTCTTCATAGTCTTCCTATACTTTCAAAATATCTGTTAATTTTTCTACTAACTTAACATTAGTATCATGATCTTTTATTGCAACGCGAACCCATTGATTATTTAATCCCATATAAGAATCACAGTTGCGAACAATCATATTATATTTTTTAAGCGCTTCATTAATCGACTCTGCTGTTATTCCTTCTTGTTCAATGTGGAACAATATAAAATTAGCTGAAGGCGGATATACAGTAATACCATTTATAGTATCTAATGAGTTATACATAAAAAGTTGCTCTTCATGTAATACTTGTTTTGTTCGTTTCACATACTCTACATCATTCAAAGCCGCCTCTGTATAGGATTGAGCTAATGTGTTAACAGACCAAGTTGGAATAAAACTATTTAGTTGCTCAATGATAAGAGGATTGCTGAAAGCAGCACCAATTCGTAGCCCTGGCACGGCATAGAATTTTGTAAAAGAATGAACCACGATAATATTATCAAACTCGTTAACTAGGGAGCGCATGGAGTATTCATTATCTTGTAAAGTGTCGTTACCAACAAAATCGATAAAGGACTCATCTATAACAAGTAAACTATTAGCATCTTTCAGCATGCTTGCAATAGTACGAATATGGTTTTTATCAAGTAACGTACCATCTGGATTATTGGGATTACCTAGAAATACAATAATACGACCATCTTGCCCCTTTAACTCAGCTGCAAAAGTTTCTAATGCTAAATAAGGAACCTCAAAATAAGGTTTTCCATGTTCATCTTCCCGTGGTCGATAATAAATATCGCGTACTGGAATTCTACTTGCTTCTAAAGCTGCTTTATATTCAGAAAAACCTGGTGCGGGAACAAAAGCGCCCGTATAGCCAGGTAACCGACAAATTGCATATAATAGCTCTGCTGCTCCATTGCCAACTACAATTTGATTTTTATTCATACCATAGATATCAGCAATGGCATTTAATATATCATCATTTGTAGCATCCGGATAATGTGATATATATCGCAATTGAGATTCTAATGCAGATAAGCCATGTTGGCTAGGGCCTAGTGGATTAATATTAGCACTAAAGTCAATAACATCGTATGGTTCAATTCGTTGTTCATGGGCAAACTGAAAGATATTGCCCCCATGTATTTTAGACATACTATTCTCTTTCTATGAAATACTTTATCGTTTGATATAAGTTAATCCTTCATTCGTAGTTTCAACCGTATCTACATAGGTTAATTGTGGCAACTTACGCAAAATCTCATTCTTACAATCATCAATACGACCATAATCAACGGGGAATAATAGTCCCATAATGGTTCCGCTATGAGCGATGATTGTTCCCACACTATTATAAGAATTACCTACATCGTGAAAGTCATATAAATTAGGTTTATATAAAATACGCTGATTGCCAAAAGCACTTAATGTAGCAGCTTGACCAATGAGCTTTATATCATGCGTTATAAGACCCTGTTTAAACAAATCAAAGGATTCTTGTATAATAGATTCTTTTTCTAAAATTTTATTTTGTAAATCTGCTTGTTTATTAAAGCTAACTGTATCAATGCTACCGCCTTCGTCAAAAACGAGGATTTTTAAAGGTGGGCACATACCTAATGGCTTAGAGATAGTCCCTTTAATATAATCAAACTGAGTTACACCTTGATAAAAAGAGGCATCTGTAGGCTCTACAGATAGACAAATTTGCTCAAGTTCTTTTAATGATAAATCATAGTCCATGGCCAAAGCTGTAGCCATAGCTGTTACAGAAATATCTGCCGAACTTGAAGCCATGCCTTTTCCTTGTAGAATATCGGATCTTACATACACAGGCGGGCAAATTTGATTTTTATTTTTTTGTTGGACCAATTCTTGTACTAATTTACGAGCTTGTGCAGATTTTGGTTGAAGTGCACAAAATTCTTTAGAAAAAGGTTGTATTACATTACTCAATGCGTAGGAGTATCGATTAATTGGACATGTCACTAAAAATGACTGACCATCAATAGAACCTTGTAGAAATTCCCCACATGTACCTGGGGCTCTTACATAATAGGTCACATTAAACTCCTTTCACATCAAATAAAGTATACGTTCTAAAAATATTAAAACTTTGAAAATCAAAAATTTAGAGTTAGAACATAGTTGGATTATTAACTACCGTAGCTGATAGTATAGATAAAATTATGCTATATACCAATATCAATAATACTTCAGTTACTTCCACAACAAATCCATATGTATCACCAGTAGTGCCACCTAACGCTTTTACAATATAGCGGTTTAATAATCGGTTAATAATATACGTAATAATCATGCTAACAATATTGATTTGGAAAATACCTATAGTAGCATATACTAACACACCTAGTCCTACCAAATACCCTACATCAGGTGCTGAAAAAATTGCATAAGCACCATATAAAAGTGTATATAATACTAAACCGATTAATAGTAATAGAATAGGCATAAAGAACGTAGATATGGTGTTATAAGTAATAACATATTTAGGTGCTAAATTAGCAAATGCTGCCCCCATCCCCTGTTCTCTAGCATATGGATAGGATCGAATACTAAAAACCATAGACCAGCGGCTCATTAAAGGCATCATAATGAGTGCCATAGGAATAAATTCAGCCGATGGAATCGAAGCTAATAATTGCCATTTCAAAAGTGTAACAAATACAAAAGCAACAACTCCAAAGGAGCCTATACGACTATCTTTCATGATTTCTAGTTTACGTTCTCTTTCACGGCCGGAAAACAAACCATCGCTTGTATCCATCAAACCATCAGCATGAAGGCCACCAGTTATTAAAAACTCAGCCACAACGATAATTAACATCAATGGCATAATCGGAATAAATGGCGACAATACGCCATATAATATAGCTAATATGAGACCAATAATAAGGCCCACATAAGGAAAGGCTACTACCGATTTACCAAAGTCCTCTACAGACCATTCAGTTTGATTTACAAGTTTTAAACGCGTTAAAAATTGTAGTGCTATAAAAAAAGGTGTCATTATACATTCATCCCATAGGTAATGACTGTACTAATGATAACCATTAGTATAGTCGTAACATACATCATATAAATTGTTCGAGTAATATGGTTACGGTTTAGCTTTTCAATAGGATCCCCCATATATTCACGGAAGGTCATTTTTTTGAAATACTGATTGTAACCACCTAAACGGATATGTAAGGCCCCTGCCACAGGTGCTTCTGCATACCCCCCATTAGGACTAGGATGTTTTTTTGCATCACGTAAACCGATTTCTATTGCCTTTTTAGCATCAAAGCGTAAAAAGAATGCAGAAATTACAAATAATACAAAGGTAATTCGGGCAGGAATCCAATTTAATATGTCATCAAAGCGTGCAGCTACGCGACCAAAGTACAAGTACTTTTGATTCTTATAGCCTAACATAGAATCCATAGTATTAGCAGTTCTATAAAGAATAGCCCCCATAGGGCCACCGATAATAAAAAAGAAAAAAGGTGCAATAATACCATCTACCGTATTTTCCGCAATCGTTTCTACTGTAGCCCGAGTGATTTCGCTTTCATCTAAGTCTTCCGTATCTCGTCCCACAATCCATGATAAACGTTTGCGAGCATCTACAATATTACCTTGTTTTATTAACTGACTAATGGTAAAACCTGCGCCAGCCAATGAACGTGGAGAAATGGCAATGTAGAGGATCACTACTTCGAAAGCATAGTATACCCATTCGTCTACTACTCCACCTAGCCATAACAATAAAGATACTATGATATATACCGATATAAGAATTAAACCTACTGCAATACCACCGTACCACAATTTCTTCGTATCATTATCAGTGTCTTTATAAAGAACGGCTTCAAAAAAAGATATTATACGTCCAATAATGGCCACTGGATGATATTTACTATTGGGATCTCCAATAATTAAATCCAATAAAAATGCTAAAACTGGTATGCACACAAAGTTATACTTTGAAAACCAGTGAAAAATTGCTAAATGTTCCATATATCTCCTCTACTATCCCAAGGTAGACATAATATAATCCATATCTAGATGTTCCTCCACAATATCAGCTAAGCGATTATATGCCGCATTTTTATGGTCAAAATAATGGAATACTACATCTAATGGTTGTAATCCCTTGCGTTCACGTAATTGATTGATAATAAAACGTCTAAACTCGTCATTATCAAATACACCGTGAATATATGTACCCATTACTTGATGATTACCATCAATAAAACCATCAATAACATTGACAGCCTCTTCACTGCGACTTGTAATTGTAAAGCAACGAGACACCGAATCTGCTAGTGGCGTAGTATCCCCCATATGAATTTCATAGCCTACTAATTTTTCACCCCTGAAAGTACCATTTAAAAACTGTAAATTAGATACATTGAATTGTACTTGATGGGTAGTTTTTTGAGCCTTCATAGTCGTGGAGGATTCAACAAGGCCAAGTCCTTGAATTTCCTCGATATCACCTTCCATATGATGCGGATCATAAATAGTTTTACCTAACATTTGGTTACCGCCACAAACACCGATAATAGGTGTACCTTGAGCAGCCAATTTTTTGATTTCATCAGCAAAGCCTGTATCACGTAAATATGTTAAGTCAGCCAATGTATTTTTAGAACCAGGTAATATAATTAAATCTGGCGTACCGATAACATCTCCAGGGCCTACAAAACGGACAGATACATCTGGCTCATAATTAAGTGCATCAAAGTCTGTAAAATTAGAGATTTTAGGTGTTTGCATAACTACGACCTGAATATCTTTAGTACCACTATTGCGTTTGTTCTCTAATGCAACAGAATCTTCTTCATCAATATCGAGGTTCTCAATGGCAGGAATAACACCTACCACTTTTTTACCTGTTTTTTCTTCAATAAATGTAAGAGCTGGTTCTAATAGTTTGATATCACCACGGAATTTATTGATAACGATACCTTTAATAAGATCGCGTTCTTCTGGTTCTAATAATTCTAAGGTACCAACAATGGACGCAATAGCACCACCTCGGTCAATATCTGCAATGAGAAAAACTGGAGCTTGAGTCATCTTGGCAATACGCATATTTACAATATCATTTGCTTTTAAGTTAACTTCTGCAGGACTACCGGCACCTTCGATAACCATCATATCAAAATTTGAGTCTAAGAAATCAATAGATTCTTTAACCTTATCTAAAGCGGTTAGTGAATATTTTGCATGATATTCTTTGGCACTATATACGCCAACAGGTTTCCCCATCAATACAACTTGAGACGATTGATTTCCTGTAGGTTTTAATAACACAGGATTCATTTGAACAATTGGATCAATACCAGCGGCTTCGGCTTGAGCGACTTGAGCACGGCCAATTTCATCGCCCCATTTTGTCACATAAGAATTGAGGGCCATATTTTGTGCTTTAAAAGGAACGGTCTTAAAACCTTTTCTATAAAAAATACGGCATAATGCAGTACAAAGAATACTTTTACCTACATTAGAACTCGTTCCTTGAAACATGATTTTCTTAGCCATTTATATGAACCTCCTGTGATTTCAATTCAATGGTAACACCACTAATTGTTAAATAGAGTTTATCTGCAACAGAAGCTACTGCTCGATTCACACGACCAGCAATATCTCTAAAATATCTAGCCAGTTTATTATCCGGCACAATACCTAACCCAATTTCATTGGTCACAAATATAACTGTTTTACCTTCACATGATTGTATCGAGTCTAATAAAGTGTCTAATTCTGAAAGTATTGTCTGTTCTAATCTATTAGCATCTTCTTGACCACGAATGGAGCCATAAGCCATCATGTGATTGGTAGTGAACATGGTTAAACAATCTATAAGAATTACATCTGCTGATTGACTGATATTTTCCCATTCATCAGCTAAATGTAAAGGTACTTCAAAATTATTCCATATTTTTCCTCGTCGCTCTTGATGTTTTTTGATGCGATCCACCATTTCCTCATCAAAAGCTTGGCCCGTAGCTACATAAGCTTTTGGCCCCTTTGTAGCCAATGCTAAACGTTCAGCAAATTCACTTTTTCCACTGCGTGCCCCACCGGAACACAATATAATTTGTGATTTCATAATGCACCTATACAAGAATTTATAATTTCAGTATCATTATAAGTATAACAAAGGAGCGATACTATGGAAATTATGAATATGAAACTAAAAATGATGGCTACTTTATGGGATAACACATATCGTGTTGCCATCGATGACGGGCAAGGTAAATATATTGGTACTGCACGAGTAGTAGTAAATGTTCCGCTACCACCAGAAGCCTTACCAGAAAATGCACCTCAAGTTGAAGCACAACTCTTAGTATTAGTTGAAGACTTTGATTTCGGCGCTGATAAAATTATAAACTTTGAAACAACATTAGCCAATCTATTAAGAGAAAAATTCCGTTATGAAATTCCTCATATCTTTTTCTACTATCCTAGTCCTCAAGATGTTTTAAACCAAACAATTTCACAATAAGGTCTATAACGAGCAAAAAGCTATGTAAAATACATAGCTTTTTTTGTTTATTCTGCTCCAAGTTCTTCCTCTACACGACACAAGATAAAGCAAAGGTCGGATAGACGATTTAAGTATTTTAAATTAGATTCGTGAACACTTTCACCAGCGTCTAATACCCGCCATAAAGCGCGTTCCGCACGTCGAGTAATCGTTCTAGCTACATGTAAATAAGCAGAAGATTGTTTTTCACCGGGAATAACAAAACTAGATAAAGGTTCTAATTTTGCATCAAAGCGATCTATAACTTTTTCTAAATGCTTTACATATTGCTCAGTAATTACCGGAGCGGCATTTAAACTTGCAATATCAGCCATTAATGTCCATAAGTTGCGCTCAATATCGTATAATTCAGCAGAAACACGTGGATTTTCAGCATAAGCGCGAGCCAATCCTAAAAAAGCTTGTAATTCATCGATTGTACCATAAGCTTCTACGCGTAAAGATGATTTCTGTACACGTTCGCCCGTGTATAAACCAGTTGTACCAGCATCACCTGTTTTTGTATAAACGCTACTTGCCATATGATTACCTCCTATAGATAACATGGATGTAGAAATAAAAGCTAAAGAATCCCAACCTTGAGATTATTTGTATTCAGGGAACCAAAGATGAATTTCACGAGCAGCGGCTTCTGGAGAATCAGAAGCATGTACTACGTTAGCATCCATTGTTAGGGCATAGTCACCACGAATACTACCAGGGGCAGCATCTACAGGATTTGTTGCTCCGTTTAAAGCACGTACGGATACAATTGCGTTCTCACCAGCTAACACAAAAGCAAGAACTGGGCCTGATGTAATAAAATCAACTAATTCACCAAAGAATGGCTTTTCCTTATGTTCTGCATAGTGTTCTTTCGCTAATTCACGAGGTACTTGTAAGAGTTTTAATGCTTTAACAACAAGGCCTTTACGTTCATAACGGCTAAGGATTTCACCACTTAATTGACGTTTAACTGCATCTGGTTTAATTAAAACTAATGTTTCTTGCATGATACCCTCCAGTAGATACTAATTATAATATTGCCTTTTCTTTATACTTTGGATTCATAGCTTGTTTCTTTAACTTTTGAATACGTTCTTCCGTGCGAGGATGTGTACTAAAAAGATTGCTCAAGCTTTCACCAATTCCCATCATAGGGTTAATAATAAACATATGGGCTGTAGCATTACTTGCATTAGGCAATGCACCATGTTTAGAGTAGTAGTCAATTTTTGCAAGTGCAGAAGCCAGTGCTAATGGATTGCGACACATATCTCCACCCCCCTCATCAGCTAAAAACTCACGAGTACGGGAAATACTCATCTGAATAAGACCAGCTGCGATAGGTGCAATAATGATTGTACCAAGAAGCGCCAAAGGGTTAGTACCTTCTCGATCATCGGAACGCCCAAATATGGCAGTAAATTGAAGTATATTGGCTATCATAGAAATAGCACCAGCCATCATAGCTGCAATTGTACTAATCAATGTATCTCGATTCTTAACATGTGTTAATTCGTGTGCAAGCACACCTTCTAATTCTTCATCAGTTAATAGACGTTGGATACCTTCTGTAACAGCAACTGCTGCATGACTAGGATTTCTACCTGTTGCAAATGCATTCGGTACTTCACTGGGAATGATATAAACCTTTGGCATTGGTAAATTACCATTTTTAGCCAATTTCTCTACCATTGCATATAGTTTTGGATTAGACTGTGCAGTAACAGGTTGAGCATTGTATTGGGCTAAAACGATTTTATCGCTGTACCAATAAGACATAAAATTCATACCCATGGATATGACAAACATCATAATCATACCGCTTCTGCCGCCAATCATATCACCAATAACCACTAAAATGGCCGTTAGCGTAGCTAACAAAAGTGTTGTTTTTATATTGTTCATAGTTTCCTCCAATTATTGTTATGGACTATGCCTAACACTATAATTATACCATAAACTATATAATTAACGCTCCAGTTGTATCAGCTTCTAAGCAATATATTTTATTTTCAATCTCATTTACTGTGAATACAGCCCCCATAGCCTTTGCTACCTCTTGTACATGCGCTTTATCAACATATGCAATCAGAGTAGAACCCGATCCACTGATAGTAGCACCGTAAGCTCCAGCAACTTTTGCAGCTTCAAAAACTTCATCACAATGAGGAATCAATGTCTTACGATAAGGTACATGCAAGTTGTCATCTAAGGCAACAGATAAATTACTTAATTGATGCGTAATTAAGCTTGTTACAAATAATGAAGCATGACTTACATTTTGTACAGCTTCTTTAAATGGAATATGATTTGGTAGCACAGAACGAGCATATTCAGTAGATACCATGACTTCTGGTACTACAACAGCAAAATGTAGCTCCGGAGGAATAGAAATGACCGTGTTTAATACCTTATTTTTTAAACCTGTAGCACAACATAAATTTCCGTAAATAGCTGGCGCCACATTATCTGGATGACCTTCCATACGATTTGCTATAACTAGTAACTCTTCTTTTGAAAGTGGATGCTTTACTAATGCGTTCGCCAGTAAAAGTCCCCCTACTATAGCCGTACTACTACTACCAAGTCCACGAGAGGGAGGAATCAAGGTTTCAGAAGTTATATGACCATATCGAATTGGTTCTTGAGCAGTAGCAAAAACTTGATCCATAGCGAAACCAATTAGATTCTTTTTAGGATCTTCAGCACGTAGAATATCTGCACCAAAACCTTCAAAAGTATATGTATATTCTGTAGCATTTTCATCTGGTGTAAAGCTGAATATATTATAAAGATTTAGTGCTAATCCTAAGCAATCAAAACCTGGGCCACAGTTTGCACTAGTGGCAGGTACTTGTACACGAACAGTATTCATAATTAAGCTTCCATAATACGAATAACACTATTAACAGCCTTAACGGAGCGCAAGCTATTAAAAGAGTCTATAAGATTTAAAATATAAGATCTTGGGCATTTAGATGTAACAATGGCAAGAACTGCAGTTTCTGGATCCATATTTCGTTGAACGATGGATAAAACAGAAATTTTTTGTTCTGCTAATTTTGCAGAGATTTTTGCTAGAACACCTGTTTTATTATCCACTGCTAAACGCAAGTAGTAGCTAGATTGGATTTTACCTGGAGAATAAATATCTTTTTGATCATAATAGAACGGTTTCAAACGCCCTGTTTCATTATAAGAGACATTCTTTGCCACTTCCATTATGTCAGATACTACAGAACTACCTGTCGGTAAGCTACCTGCACCACGACCATATAGCATGACATCATCGATACCATTGCCCTTAACATAAATTGCATTGTAGGATCCTCGAACAGATGCCAATGGGTGTGTCGTAGGAATAAATGCAGGATATACATTTAGAGATAATCCTTGAGCAGTTTCTTTAGCAATACCTAATAATTTAATATTGTAACCAAACTCTTTCCCAAATTTTATATCTTCAGTATCAATACAAGTAATACCTTCTACAGTTACATCTTCAAAGAAAATACGACGGTTAAAGCTAATAGATGCAAGGATTGCCAATTTACGAGCTGCATCAAGGCCTTCTACATCAGCTGTAGGATCTGCCTCTGCATATCCTAAATCTTGTGCTTCTTTCAATACATCTTGGTAGCTTAAACCTTCTTCAGACATTTTAGTCAAAATAAAGTTTGTAGTACCATTCATAATACCAATGATTTCAGTAATACGATTACCGGCTAACGATTCATATAATGTGCGGATTATAGGAATACCACCTAGAACAGATGCTTCAAAACGTAGATCTACCCCATTTTTACTCGCTAAGTCTAATAAGTATGGACCAGCTTCTGCTAGTAAGTCTTTATTTGCAGTTACCACATTCTTCTTAGCTTTTAAGGCTCCTTCTACGCAATCTTTTGCAAAGTTTGTACCACCCATTAATTCCACTACCATTTGGATGGAATCGTCTTTTAACACTTCATCAATATCAGTTACATATTTAGCTGTTTCTGGTAATGTAATATGACTATATTTTTCTGGATTTCGTACATAAATTTTTGAAATTTCAACATTGACACCTGTACGATTTTTAATTAATTCAGCATTGTCTTGCAATAAGTTAAAAGTACCTTGTGCAACAGTACCAAAACCTAATAAAGCAATTTTTATAGTGGTCATAATCGTCCTACTCTCTTAATTAGCCTATGCTTGGCCTAAAATCTCTACCTTGATAATACCCTTCATGGAGCGAATATCTAGCAATAAATCTTCTAATGAACCTTGTAAATCCTTGGTTTCAAAAGAAATACTACTATTCGCAATGCCTTGTAATGGAATATCTTGATTAATCGTTAAAATACTACCGTTACGTTCAGCAATGGCTTTCAAAACGCTTGATAACATACCAGATTCATTTGACATAGAAACATAAATACTAACAATTTTCCCTTGAGCAATTTCAAAAAATGGAAAAACATAATCCTTGTATTTATAATACGCAGATCGACTTAAATCCATTTTTTCAACTGCTTCGTTAATTGTTTTAACCTCACCTAGTTTTAGAATTTCTTTTACTTTTATCGTCTTTTTTATAGCCTCTGGTAAAATATCTTCTTGAACCAGATAAAATTTATCTTTTTTTGGTTTAGACATAGAGCACACTCCCTTATTGTTCTCTTGAAGTTTCTTGGGCAACGAATTGTCGTCCATATAATGTTAATACTGCATACATACCGATGAAGAATGGCATATATTCAGCCACAACACGCCATCCTACAGCGATGATGCCCACTGTTCCATTAGGTACAAAGGCACTAAATAATACTACAAATAGACCTTCTGCAATGCCTGTTCCCCCTGGGGTTGGTGCAAAATACAAAATAAGATTTAATAAAATCATGCGATCTAAAATATCGATAATAGGAATATCTGGTGTGAAAGCATACATTAAAGCGGGTGCAATACAATATAAGCATAATAAACTCAAACCAGATTCAATAAAAACTATTACAGATTGGACAGGTTGTTTATAAAGTAAACCAAGACCTTGATTTAATGTTTCTAATTTAGAAAGCCAATCTTTAGTGTTATGTGCTTTAAATCGTTGTGCTAGATTATAGACAAATTGACGCATATATTTAGTCTGTAATATATAAGTTCCCACTAAGGTCGCTATAACAGCAAGCACGGCAAAAATCAAAAGCATATCACGAGAGATATATGGAATTTCAATAGCATCTCGTAAGAATACTAATGGCAGCATAATGACCAAAAACATAATGGAAAATACGGTACGTATTAATACAATCGGTGTACCTTTAGATATAGGTACGCCATAACTTCTCAACACCAGTACTTGCGCGACAGCACCCCCGCTAGCTCCAGGTGTCAACATAGCCATAAAATAATTACTAAAAATAACTCGTAGCACTGCTCGTATCGATAACTTGTAACCACCAATTTTTACGAGCCTTTGAAGTCGTAATCCATCAAAATACATACCTGCTGCTAAAGCAACTACAGCTAATAATAAGGAAATACTATTAAAAGATGATATGGCTTTCAATGCATCTAAATCAATAGTATAGTAAATGATACCAATTGATACAGCCAACAACAAGAGAAACATAAAGATGCCTCTCTTCATCATTTTACTCATACCAAGTCTCCATAATTAATGAGCTCTATATCATGTTGACTTATATATAATCGCGTATGACTGGAACAGAGTGCTTGCAACTCATCTTCCCAATGATAACCCCAATTATAAAGCTTACTAAGAATACTACTATTACTACCTGGGTGAACCATCAATTCATGGGTACCAGAATGTTTATTTACCGCTTTTAGGATACCCATTAGAGATTTCTGGTTTATATGGCCTCCATTTACCATGCCCCAAAAATATTGGGTTGTAGTCATACAATTATTTCGTATGATTGGTCGCGCATTAGCCGCAACCGTTGATAAACCAACTTTACCAAGAAAGCGAATTGGGGAATACATATAATTCATAAAACCAGTAGACTCATCGGGTATACGTATAGCATGTATACCAAAAGATTTTGCCTGTTCAATCACAATTGGTAATACCGTTGGAAGCACATGCATATGTTGATGTCCATCAATATGAGTTACCCTTAAGCCGGTATCCATTATTTGAACTATTTGTGCATGAATCTCTTTACGTAATTCACTATAATTGATTTTGCCAGAGTAAATACGTTTAATAAATTCTACATAGTTCTCTGGAAATACACCTTCTGGTGTGAGAAGTGATGAAACTTCTGATGGATCACATACTGGTTTCACCCCACCCACCAAGGTAATATGAATACCAATGCCCAACTTAGGGTTCTGTTTTGCCATACTTACGGCTTCTGTAAAAGCTTCTCCTCCTGCCATTAAAGAGGTACTGGTAATAATACCCCTACGATGACCATCAATAATACCAGCATTAACTGCACTATGAAGGCCAAAATCGTCTGCATTTACAATTAATTTGGACATAGTTATCTTCCTTTTCATGAAAAAAAGGGAGAACTTTGTTCTCCCACAAAGGATATATGTTATTGTACCAAATACACAACTAAAAAATCAATACAAAAGCCCTCTACTTGTATACTAGTAGAGGACTTTTTATAAGGTCATAAATTTTTATCATATATACTAAGGCATCAATTGTTCTTGTACTTTATACATACATAATGCAGCAGCTACGCTTACATTTAAGGATTCCATATCACCATACATAGGAATCATAATACGATTTGTACATAGATTCATAACCTCTGGTGTTACGCCATTCCCTTCGTTTCCTAATACTAGCATAGTTCGCTTAGCATAACGTACAGTATGATAAGGATTGGAATGTTCTAAAGCAGTTACATAGGTAGTCATATTAGACTCAGTTACCATATCATGTAACAGAGATAAGGTAATATCCTCATATAAAGGTATTTTATGTAAGGCGCTCATAGTACTGCGCACTGTCTTGTCATTAAAAGGATCCACAGTTCCTTTCATCAAAAATATACCTTTTACACCTGCTGCAACTGCTGTACGAATTATGGTACCTAGATTGCCAGGATCTTGAACTCCATCTAATGTAATATATAAACCATCATCAATGTGAATGCTTGCCATATCGTATTTTGGTTTTGATACAATAGCAACTACACCTTGTCCATTTACGGTATTATCCACCTTATCAAATATTGGATCTTGTGCAATAAATTTAGGTACAAATTGAACAGTATCTAAGTCTAATAAATCTAATACATGTTTATCTTGCGCTTTAGATTCACGTATAACAATTGTTTTTACTGCCCCCATAGCTGCAATATCTCGAATAGATCGAATACCTTCAACAATGTACTCTCCATATTTTTGGCGATTTTTACGCTGCCCTAAAGAGATAATTCGCTTAATGGTCTTATTATCTTTAGATTGGATATATTCCATACTAACTCCCACTGTGTTGATTATTCCAGAGATTATAAAAGGCCCCTTTTAAGTTGATAAGTTCATCAAAAGATCCTATTTCTATTATTTTACCATATTTCATATACACTATTTTATTGGCATCTTTAACTGTTGAAAGGCGATGAGCAATACTTACGATTGTTTTACTACCTCGAATATTTTCAATACTTGCTTGAATTTGCTTCTCCGTATGACTATCAATGTTAGCCGTTGCTTCATCTAACAATAGAATAGGTGTTTTTTTAATCAAGGTACGGCCAAAAGCCAATAATTGCTTTTGCCCATCAGATAATAAGGAGCCTAAATAACCAACCGGTGTGTCATACCCTTCCAGAAGGTGTTCAATCATAGAATCCAAATTAACTTGTTTTGCTGCATTGACCATATCCTCATTAGAAATTGATGTATCAAAAAGTGTTAAATTATCTCTAATGGAACCCTTAAATAGATAAGCTTGCTGAAAAACATATCCCATTAAATGACGAAGCACAGAACTATCATATTGGGCAATATTTATACCGTTAATATAGATAGCCCCTCTTGTTGGTTTATAGATTCCCATCAACAATGATAAAAGTGTTGATTTACCACTACCAGAAGGACCTACAATACCGATGAATTCTCCAGCTTTAATAGTGAATGTAAAGTCCTCTAGCGCATAAACGTCGTTATTTTCATAGGAAAACCATACATGCTCGAATTCAATAGTCTCTATATGTTTAAATTCATCAGGAACTTCATTAGCCATCTGACGCTCTTCTTCCTCTAATAAGGGAACTAATCTTTCAGCACCAGCTAATGCGCTTTGTAGGGAGTTATATTTATCTGCAATTTCCTTTAATGGTTGGAAGAATCGGTCCATATATTGTATAAAGGCAAATACTGTACCAGCATCAGCTACGGAGTCTATTAAATTCGTAGTTGTAAAAATAACAATTAACGCAACAAAGAATAGACCATCTACGAGCGGTCTAAAAATAGAAAATGTGGTAACCTCAAAAAGACCTGCTTCTAAGAAACCTTTATTAACAGTATTATAACGTTCCTCAATTGCTCTTTCGCCACCATAGGATTTTACGATTACAATATAATTTAACAGTTCCTTGATGCTTGCATTAGAAGCAGCTACAGAACGTCTTACCTGACGGAATGCTTTGCGAGAAAACTTTTGAAACACCCAAATAATTCCACCCATTATAGGTAGTAAAATTGTCATGATTATTGCTAAAGGTACATTAATGGCATACATAAATCCTAATATACCAATAATCATTAAACCGCTACTTGCCAAATTCAGAATTACATCTGTATATAATGTACGTAATGACTCTACATCATTAGTAATGCGAGTTACCCAATTCCCAATTGGCAACTTATAAAATTCATCATGTGGTTTATTAAGAATCTTTTGGAATATAATACTACGAATATTATAGATAATTTTTTGACCAAAACTTTTTAAAAAGTAATTCTCTACAAAGATAAACAATACACTACCAATTATAGTAAAGCCATACATTAAAGCATAGTATTCAATAACAGCGATATCATTAGTGGCAAATCCAAGATCGATAACTTGCTTAGTTAAATATGGGCGTAAAAGTAATAGTACTAAATTTCCTGCGAGCGCAACAGTTGCTAAAAATAGAATACCTAAATAAGGCTTAATGTAGCCAGTTATATAGGAGAATAGAGCCCAGTCATTTCTTAGATCACGCTTCTTCATGATGGCCCCCTCCATTCTGCGCTTCATATAAGGTGCGGTATAAACCATCGTTAGCTAATAATTCCTCATGAGTACCTTCTTCTACAATACGCCCCTCATCAAATACTAGTATTTTATCTGCTTTCTCTACAACCTCTAATCGTTGTGAAATACATAGAATCGTCTGATTTTTTACATTATGTAATGAATTTAATATGGTTGTAACTGTTACTGCATCTAAAGCGGAAAAACAATCATCTAGCAATACATATGGCGCATTTTTATAAAAGCCGCGAGCCATATTGATTCGCTGCTTCTGCCCACCCGATAAATCATGACCTTCTTCAGCAAGCTCATGTAAATCATCGTTTAACAAATCGCCTAAATCTCTATATAAATCTGCCTTTTGTGCTGCCACTTCTACAGTTTCGTGCATAGGTAAATTTTTGCCAAATTTAATATTATCTGCAATGGTCGTACTTAAAAGGTAAGATTGTGTTGGCACATAAGCAATTGAGTTTCTAAGCTTTGATAAAGAAACAGTAGCTAAATCTTGACTGCCAAAATAAATAGATTTTTCCGGACACTCTTGTAATCCAATAAGCAATTTAAACAATGTACTTTTGCCAGAACCGGGTTTACCAACTAAACCAATAAAAGAACCTTTTGGTATTGTCGTTGTCAACTGAGATAATGCATGCCCTTTAGAGTTTTCATAAGTAAAATCTAAGTATCGAATATGAATATCCTCAAGCGGCAATACTTCATCGGTATCATCTATTGTTTCTGTAGGCAAATGTAAGAAATCCATAATACGATCTAAAGAAGCAAGACCTTTTTGTACAATCGAGATAAGGCCACCAAACCCTATTAAAGGTCCCACAATTAACATTATGAATGAATTAATAGTAACAAATTCGCCTATAGTCATTTTGCCTTCTACAGCTAAATGTCCACAAATAAAAATACTAATACTGATACAAATAAAGGGTGCAATTCTTGTCAAAGGTGTTAATATTGCATCTAGTAGTGCAACATCCATATTCTTCTTATAATTAAGTTTATTTATTTTTTCAAAAGAATTAGAGATTATGCTTTCACGATTAAAAGCTCGAATAACATCCATCCCTTGAAATAACTCTTGTCCAAACTCTGTTAAATCGCTATAAGTAGCTTGTGCACTACGTTGTTTAATACGTAGCTTTCTGCCTAGTACAAATATAGCCACAATAATTAAGAATACAGGTGTCATAATTTTAAAAGCTAATACAGTATTAATCTTTTGAATTAAAATTATGGAGCCCACAATGGAATAGAAAATAATATCCACTATAATCATTACACCTAGACCAAGGGCAACACGTAGCGATGTTACATCGTTAGTCATGAGCGCCATAACCTTACCAGGTCCATTAGCCTCATAGTACGTTGTTTTTACTTGTAATGCTTTACTACACAAAATCTCACGAAAAAGATACTCCATGCGACGAATAGATCCTAATAGAGTTCTACGTGAGATAACTTTTAAAATAGTGATAATAATAAACAATAAAATGAAATAAAAAATATAAGTGACTAACCCTTCCTTATTATTGCTCAATGTATCTATAGCATTACCAATAAATTGAGGGACAAATAAAAAAGCCACATCAATTGCCATCAACATAGTTAAGCCAATGGCATAGATCCAGCCTTCACGCCGGAAAAACTGCATAAATAAATCTATTGGTTTCATAGGTCCTCTCTAACATATCCTATTAAGTCTAATCAAAATCATTGCCTATATAATTACTAGTATCATTATATTGTAAATGAATTTAAATCAATACTGTAAAAGCTAAATCAACAAATTTTATTACGTTAACTTTTCTCTTTATAGTATACACATTTTTTATGATACATTAATACACCTATACGTATAACAGTTAGATTAAATATTTTATTACAGTAGTAGTTCTATTTCATCAATATTAATATTAGTTAAATGGCCTCTTTAAATTTTTACAGTAATCAATCGTAACGATCTTTTTAATTAATACTATATCGAATTTTTTAGTTTACTTATGGTAATGTAAATGTTATACTATGCATATAAAGAAATTATATTTTACATAATTAGAATTAAAACTCTTAGGAGGAATACAACATGGAAAAACGTACTGGCGTAGTAACATTTGCAGGTGGCCCTATCACATTAGTTGGCCCAGAAATTAAAGTAGGTCAACAAGCTCCAGACTTCACTGTATTGAGCAATGACTTGCAAGCTAAAACTTTAAAAGACTTCGAAGGTAAAGTAAAAGTTATCTCCGTTGTTCCTTCCCTTGATACAGGTGTTTGTGATGCTCAAACTCGTTGGTTCAACCAAGATGCAACAGCACTTTCCGAAGATGTAGTCGTATTGACAATTTCTATGGACTTACCATTCGCTCAAAAACGTTGGTGTGGTGCTGCAGGCGTAGATAAAGTTATTACTTTGTCTGACCACAAAGATGCTTCCTTCGGTGAAAACTATGGTTTCTTGATTGAAGAGCTTCGTCTTTTAACTCGTGGCGTTGTAGTAATCAACAAAGATAACAAAGTAACTTATGTTGAATATGTACCTGAAGTAACTCAAGCAGTTAACTTCGATGCTGCATTAGAAGCCATTAAAGCTGATATCTAATCTTAAGATTTTTGCTAATAGCTTAATATAAAGGTAAAAAGACCGTACAGTGTACGGTCTTTTTATATGTCCTATAGTAATTTATTATATTAATTGGAGTATGTATGTGGATTCGTATTTCTCAGCTTATATTAACCATTAAAAATATTGCACTTATTGGTGTTGGCATTGGTTTATGCATTGCTTTAATCAATAGTCTAGTAAATTTTGGTTTTATTGCATGGGCCAATATTCAAGGCTATAGTACTTATTCTTTATTGATTGAAGAGATAATTACCTTCTTTCTTTACTTTGAATTTATTGCACTCATAATTAAGTACTTTAAGAATAATTTCCATTTTCCTCTTGATTTCTTCTTATATATTGGTATTACCGCCATTGTTCGTTTACTAATTATCGATCATGAATCAGCTTTAAATATGTTATTATGGTCTATTTCCATTTTAGTTCTAGTTTGTTGTTTAGTACTAGTAGAAAAATTTCTTAATAACAAATCCTAATAGCATAAAAGAGACTCTACATATTAGTAGAGTCTCTTTTATTTTAAAACTTTTACGTTTTAACACTATCAACTAGCATCTTAGAAGATATTTTTAGCGTAGTTAGCGTACTTAGCTTCTAATTCTTCCATTTTATCATTCATTTCGATTTGTAATTGGGATGCTAAATCATATTCCCCATCATTAAGTGCATCAATTAAACGAGTGAATAAGGATTTACGATCATCACTATCTTTCGCAAGGTAGAAACGTAAGTCATTAACTTCTGCAAAGCGTTTATCATCTACACTATTTCGGCTGTCAGTATGAATTGCAACCATGCTACGAACTGTATCCAAATTGTTTGGGATTAAGCGGTTAGCCAATACTAGTTTCCAGCGTTTAAGAATGGACGCAATAAAAGAGTCCATTAAATCTTTAGCAAATGCATTGCCTTGAGCCAATGTTTCTACTAATTCAGGATTATTTTGGTAACCCTTTATATTTTCCCATACAGTAGCTGGAGCAACACCAAACATTTGATTACGTTCTTCTTGTGTGAAATCATCAAACACATCTTTTTCAGTACGGTATGCACGATTTGTAGCAAGATAATCAGATGTTTCACCTACTTCTTTGGAAAGCTCTGCTTCCAATTGAGCTTGTGTTTTACCAGATGTAATGGCATATTTCATACCATCAAATGCAGAGATAAAGATCAATGCTAAAGCAGTATATGTATTAGTGTAAGGATTTGGAGAACGCAATTCATAACGTGTCGCCATAGGATTATCGATATCTCGAATTAAACCGCAAAGGATTGTACGGTTACGGCTAGGTTCAGATGGATCAGTACCTAAAGATGTAACAATACATACTGGCGCTTCAAACCCAGGTTTTAAACGGTTTAAAGAATCTGTTGTAGAGCTGATGAATGGATTAATGGCTTCATAGTGTTTTAAAAGTCCCATAATTGCACCAATGCCTAAAGAGCTAGCAGATTCTTTACGCATATCTTCTGGGCTAAATAAGTTAACAACTTTACCAGATTTTAATTTAGCCATAACACCAAAATGAGTATGTTCACCAGAACCAGCTACACCAATTATTGGTTTTGCATTAAATGTTACATCAAGACCATTTTCACGGAATACTTCACGAACAATGATACGAGCTTGTAATTCATTATCTGCTGTTTGTAATGGATTATTTGAGAATTTCCAGTCGATTTCTAATTGTTCTAATACAACTGCTTCATGACCATCTTCATCAAGTTTAGCTTTAACGCCACCTACTTCTTTATGACCCATTTCAGCAACCATACCATATCTATCAAGACGTTCAACAGCTTGTTCTAATGCAGTGCGAACTGTACCATGAGTACGTTGCCAGTATTGTTCTTGTAATTTTTGGGATACGGATAATTCTTTTTTGGTAACTGTTCTAGATGGAGTTTTTACCCAGAATTCTAGTTCTGTTGCAGATGTGAAAATGATATCTACAACTTCATCAGCTTTCACATGCGGCATACCAGGTAAACCATGTTCTTTAATCAAAGCCAATAATTCAGCACGTACATAGTCGCAGCTGCGTTTTAAAATAGAACGAGAATCTACATAGCGATAGTTATGCATCAAGAATGCAGGAATACGAAGTGTACCAGTTGGTAATCCTGTAACAGGATCAATATTTTCGTAGTTGTAATCAACAAACCAGTTTACACTTGGATCGCCCCACATATCTACACGAGCATTATTTAATGTAGCAATATTTGTAAGTACTACAGAGGAACCATCTGTTTGAACAGCACGACCTTCAAAGAAAGATTCGTAGTCATCGAAGAATGCTGACATAGGAATCTTTTCATCAGTATCATTACCTGCTAAGTCAATCCCTACAAGAGATACGAACTTGATTTCAGGATGTTGTTCTAATAATGCAAGAACGCCTTCTTTCCCATATTGACCCGCCGGAATGTAATATAATAATTCGTTAGTTGTCGACATATTTGTTCCTCCTAAAAGAAAAAGACTCCAACAAATAAATATATAAATCTATATATCTAAAGTGGAGTCTTCGTTGACCAATTATTTTATTGAGTTCATATTATCATATGTTGAAAATATATGTCAATAACTTTCTATAGAATTTCATTATTCTTTTAAAGTTACATCTAACACATCCAATACTATCAACTTTAATCAATAACTGTATATAGAATGGTCGTTGATATCACTATATATTATCCAAGTAATTCTTTAACAATATTATTGACAACCTTACCATCTGCACGCCCTTTTGTTTTTGGCATTACATGTTTCATAACATTGCCCATATTTACGTTATCACCACATGCAGCAATGGCTTCTTGTACAATTGTACGAATTTCATCTTCTTTCAATTGCTCTGGTAAATATTTTTGTAATACAGCCATTTCTTCTTTTACATGACTAATTAAGTCCTCACGGCCTGCTTTTTCAAATTCTGTTAAGGAATCTTGACGAGTTTTCATTTCCTTAGCTAAAATGCCAAGAATGCCAGCATCATCTAACTCAATTTTGTCATTGATTTCTGTATTTTTTATGGCACTATTGACCATACGAATTACAGATAACGCTGTTTTACCTTCTTCACGAGCTTTCATAGCTGCTTTCATATCTTCCTTTAATTGATCTTTTAAACTCATATTTCCTCCTTATGTATATAATAAAGAAACCCTAATTCTGGATTTCATAAAGCCATGAAAAGGCAGAATTAGGGTAATCATCTTATGCTCTGAATTTGCGTTTTCTTGCTGCTTCAGATTTTTTCTTTCTTTTTACGCTTGGTTTTTCATAGTGTTCGCGTTTTCTTACTTCAGACAAAACACCCGCTTTTTGGCAGGAGCGTTTAAATCGACGAAGAGCACTTTCAAGCGTTTCGTTTTTACCGACTTTGATTTCAGACATCTATATCCCTCCCTCCAAAAATAATCTCGGGAAGTGCTGATAATTTACATACGCACATATAATATTATATGTATAGGTATAGATGTTGTCAATATTTTCAAGTATATTTTATAGGTTTTTTAAAGAGTATTATAAAAAGAATACATAATACTCAAAATTAGGCTTCTGGCCAGCCCATTTCTTCTCCACCTAAAAGGTGTGCATGCATATGGAATACAGTTTGACCTGCTTTTTCACCAGTATTAAAAATTAAACGATATCCATCTTTAGAGATACCAAGCTCTTTTGCTACATCACGAACAAATGGCAGTAACCCTTCAACATAATCTGCATTCTTTTCATTAAGATGTGCAATATTAGATACGTGATTTTTAGGTACGATTAATACATGAACTTTTTTTACAGGTTGAATATCATGAAAAGCATAGAATTTATCATTTTCTAACACTTTTTTAGACGGAATTTCGCCATTGATAATTTTGCAGAAAATACATTCACTCATGTTATAACTCCTTATTCAATAATTAAATAATTATCTTCTAAACCTACTACAGTACCTCCGATAAGATCACCAACTTTATGTGTCCCATCTGATTTAACTTTACCATTTACATACTCATTTGTTAAGCCCATGTAGTATCCATTCTCTTCCTTTTCGATGAGAATCTCACCAGGCTTACCAATGCGAGATTTTGCATATTTTTCATAACCAGATTGGCTGAGACCATTTAAAAGTGCTACACGAGTCTTCTTAACAGCTTCTGGTACTTGATCCGCCATAGTGGCTGCAGGTGTACCCTCACGAATGGAGTATGGGAAAGCATGAATGTGCGTAAATCCAATTTCACGTACTGTATTCAATGTTTCTTCGAAGTCTTCATCAGTTTCTTGAGGGAAACCAGCAATAATATCAGTTGTAATTGATAAATCTTTAATACGAGAACGTAAACTTGTAATTAAATCTTTATATTCTTGTAATGTATAATGGCGTTTCATCAACTTTAATACATGATCAGAACCAGCTTGTAATGGTAAATGTAAATGAGGACAAACACGTTTATTCGTAGCCATTAATTCTACTAACTCATCAGAAACCTCTACGGATTCAATGGACCCGAAACGAATGCGGTATAAATTAGGAATCTCTAATAAAGCTTTTACCACATCAGCTAATGTTGGACGACCTGGTAATTCGACACCGTAATTACCCAAATGTATACCAGTTAATACGATTTCATGGAATCCATGATCTACTAAACGTTTTGCCTCTTGTACAATATCATCAACTTTACGAGATTTTAATTTTCCTCGAGTATAAGGAATGATACAAAAGGCGCAATAGTTATTACAACCTTCTTGAATTTTCATGAACGCACGAGCTTTGTCAGATTCATTACCATATAACGGCATTTCCTCGAAGTTAGATTCCTTCATGATATCCCGAACAGCATTAATTTGTCGTTCTGTAGATTCTAATTGCTCTACTAATTCAACAATTTTAGAGCGATTATTTGTACCAATAACGAGATTAACACCATCTATAGCGGCAATCGCATCTGGATCAAGCTGAGCATAACAACCAGTTACAATAACATAGGCATCTTCATTTTGACGCTTTGCCTTGCGGATTAATTGACGGGATTTCTTTTCCCCCATATTCGTTACAGAACAGGTATTAATTACATATATATCAGCTTTTTCATCGAAGTCTACCGCTTCGTAATTATTTTGTAAAAATAAACCTTTCATGGCATCTGTATCATATTGGTTTACGCGACACCCTAAGGTTGTAAAAGCAACGGTTTTCATTGCACCTCTCTATTCGTGTTTTATTTATAATTCTAATTCATATTGAATCATCGATAACGATCCAATAGCAGCAGTTTCAGCCCGTAAAATTGTATTTCCTAGCGATACTGATTTTCCACCATATTTTATAATAGCATTGATTTCCTTCTCTTGATAGCCCCCTTCAGGACCTATACAAATTAAAACATCAGTTACAGACTTATCGGAATGTAAAGTTTTAAGTACATCTTTGATAGTCTGCCCTGCTTCATTTTCATAGGCTACCAATTTCAACGCCTCAGATTCAATGTCTAATGCTTGTAAAAGCGTCTCTCCTACTACGAGTGTAGGCAAGTGATTTCGTCCACATTGTTGAGCTGCTTCTAGCATTATTTTTTCCCAACGATTTACTTTTGATTGAAGCTTTTTTTCATCATATTTAGCTACGCAGTTAGCTGTGGGCACAAGATAAATTGTATCCACATTTAACTCCGTCGCCTTTTGTAACACCCATTCTAGCTTTTCACCTTTTAATAATGATTGAACTAGAATAGTACGATACGATGCTAGATTTGCATCTACATATTCAATCAGTTTTGCTTGAGCTTTACCGTCTACTTCTTCTGTAATTTGATATGTACCACAACGATTGTCACTACCTGTTACAGTTATAGGCTTCTCAATATTATGGCGAAATACATGTAGTACATGATGGGTCACATCTTTCGGCAATTCTATTATTTCATCTAATGGTGTAGGAATAAAAATCTTTTTCATCGTTTTTCTAGCGCAAATGTATGCCAAGGTCCTGCAACGCGCTCCTCAATAATATGCCAATGAGCCTCAATATATGGCATGATTTCATCATAACGATCATCAATAATGCCACTAATAATCAAAATGCCCTTATCATCCAGTTTCTTACCAATTTGAGGTAATAGTATTTTAAGGGGATCTACTGTTAAATTAGCTAAAATTAATTGGGCAGTACTATTGAAATCACTATCCAAATTACCACAAATGATTTCAGCAGATACATGATTATTCTCACAGTTAATTCGAGCTTGATTTGCAGCATACTCTTCTATATCTATACCAACTAAATTTTTAATACCTAAATGGGCTGCTACTAATAAAAGAATACCTGTGCCAGTACCAATATCCAAACAAGTAGCTGTATCAAGATCCATAGATTCACTATAGGATTTTAATAACTCTGCACAAGTCCGTGTTGTCTCATGAGACCCGGTACCAAAGGAAATATCTGAATCGATTATAATAATAGTTTTATTATCTACATTATTGTATTCCTGCCATGCTGGTTTAATGACTAAGTTAGGTAAAATTTCTGTAGGTTCAATATACTGTTGCCAAGAGTTTAACCAAGTTGACTCATCAAGAATATGTGTATCTATCGATATAATTCCAATATTTGCTTCTGTAAGACGTTTTTTCAAATCAGACTTAATCATATCGTCATCTAGTGATGGATCACTGTACATAGACAATTTTATTAAATTAGGCTGATCTTCAACATCTTCTTCTATAATTCCATTGTCTGCATAATTGTCAAAAAGAGTAGTCACCTCATCGGTGGCTACTCTTTCACAGACAACGGATATTTCTATCCATTGCATATATGCTCCTTTATAGGGAATGTGATGGAACAAACCATTCCTTCACATGAGCTGTTCATTTCGTTAAACAGTCCTTGATTTTTTCAAAGAGACTTTTGCTCACTTGTAAGTTATTTACATCTTCATTACTTTCATTTGCAAAGCGTAACAATAGCTCACGTTGAGTGTCTGTCAACTTCTTAGGCGTTTGGACGGTTACCACAATGTGTTGATCACCCCTTTGGTTAGGGTTACGCAAATATGGAATACCTTTGCCCTTTACGCGGAATGCCGTTCCCGTTTGAGTACCTTCCGGAATCTTTAACTCTACTTTACCATCTAAGGTGTTAACTTGTATAGTCGCACCAAGAGCAGCTTGAGCAAAGCTAATATTTACACGGCTAATAACGTCATTACCATTTCGTTCAAATTCCTTGTGAGGACGAACAAAGATATATACATAGAGATCCCCTTTAGGACCGCCTAAAATACCAGGTTCCCCTTCATTAGCTACACGTAAACGAGATCCGCTATCTACACCAGCTGGAATCTTAATGGAAATCTTCCGTTTAGCCAACATTTCACCAGTACCACGGCATTTAGAGCAAGGTTTTTCAATGCTTTTACCCGTACCATGACAGCGGGAACAAGTGCGAACGGACTGCATACGTCCAAATGGAGTATTTTGAATAACCGCTTCTTGACCAGAACCATGACAGTTTGGACAAGTATCGACACGAGAGCCTGGTTCACCACCAGTACCATGACAGTGATCACATTCTTCATGACGATGCACTTCAATTTCCATAGATTTACCAAAGGCTGCATCTTCAAAGGAAATATCGATATCTTCACGCAAGTCATTACCTTTTTGAGGGCCTTGTTGTTGGCGTCCACCACCAAACATGCCACCAAAAATGTCGCCAAAGATATCACCAAAGCCTCCAGCTTGACCACCAAAACCGCCAAAGCCACCTTGGAAACCACCGGCACCAGCGCCGCCTCCTTGTTTGAAGGCGTCGTGGCCGAATTGGTCATATTGAGCTTTTTTAGTTTCATCAGACAATACTTCGTAAGCTTCGTTAGCTTCTTTAAACTTTGCTTCCGCTTCCTTTGGATTATCTTTATTTACATCTGGATGGTATTGGCGTGCCTTTTTACGGAAGGCTTTTTTGATTTCATCTTGAGAGGCATTTTTACTAACCCCTAGGATGTCATAATAATCTCGTGCCATTCGTTACCAACCCTTCTTATTTCTTGTCATCATCCACTACTGTGTAATCAGCATCAACTACATTGTCATCAGATTTTGTTTGTTGTTGACCTTGTTCAGCACCACCAGCTGCTTGTTGAGCTTGTTGAGCTGCTGCATACATTTGTTCTGCTAATTTATGTAATGGTTGTTCCAAAGCTTCACTATCTTTTTTGATGTCTTCGATATTGCCAGCTTCGATAGATTTTTTCAATTTATCTTTCGCTTCTTCTACTTCTTTCATCAAAGCAGCATCGCCTTTACCTTCAAGGTCTTTCAATGCTTTCTCAGCTTGATATACTAAGGAATCAGCATTGTTTTTAACATCTAATTCTTCTTTTCTAGCTTTATCTTCCGCTGCATGAGCTTCAGCTTCTTTAACCATGCGGTCAATTTCTTCTTCTTTCAAGCCGCTAGAAGAAGTAATGGTAATCTTTTGTTCCTTTTGAGTACCTAAATCTTTAGCTTTTACATGTACGATACCATTAGCATCGATGTCAAATGTTACTTCGATTTGAGGAACCCCACGAGGAGCAGCTGGGATACCATCCAAGTTGAAACGACCCAATGTTTTATTATCTGCTGCGAACTCACGTTCACCTTGCAATACATGGATATCTACAGATGGTTGGTTATCTGCGGCAGTGGAGAATACTTGAGATTTAGATGTAGGGATTGTAGTGTTACGATCGATAATACGTGTGAATACGCCACCCATTGTTTCGATACCAAGGGACAATGGCGTTACGTCAAGTAACAATACGTCTTTAACTTCACCTACTAATACGCCACCTTGAATAGCAGCACCAATAGCTACACATTCATCAGGGTTAACATTTTTAGTTGGTTCTTTACCCAATACTTTTTTGATTGCTTCTTGTACAGCTGGAATACGGCTAGAACCACCAACTAACAATACTTTATCGATATCGGATGCAGATAAGCCAGCATCACTCATAGCTTTACGAGTAGGTTCTATAGTAGCTTGTACCAAATCAGCAGTTAATTCTTCAAATTTAGCACGAGTCAATGTTACATCCAAATGTTTAGGACCAGTAGCATCAGCTGTGATAAATGGCAAGTTGATATTTGTGCTAGCTACGCCAGACAATTCAATTTTTGCTTTTTCAGCAGCTTCTTTTAAACGTTGATCAGCTAATTTATCATTAGACAAATCGATACCAGTTTCTTTTTTGAACTCTTCAATAAGGTAGTTCATAATGCGTTGGTCGAAGTCATCGCCACCAAGGTGGTTATTACCAGATGTTGCTAATACTTCAAATACACCATCACCAAGTTCAAGGATAGATACGTCGAATGTACCACCACCAAGGTCAAATACAAGAACTTTACCATCTTCATCTTTATCTACACCATATGCAAGAGCAGCTGCTGTAGGTTCGTTGATGATACGAAGTACTTCAAGACCTGCAATGGCACCAGCGTCTTTTGTAGCTTGACGTTGAGCATCTGTAAAGTATGCAGGAACTGTAATAACAGCTTGTTTTACAGGTTCGCCCAAGTAAGCTTCTGCATCAGCTTTGATTTTTTGAAGAATCATTGCAGAAATTTCTTGAGGAGTATAAGATTTACCTTCTACAGTTACTTTGTAGTCTGTACCCATGTGACGTTTAATAGAAATGATTGTGTTTTCTGGGTTGGATACAGCTTGACGTTTAGCCAATTGACCAACTAAACGTTCTCCATTTTTTGCAAACCCAACAACGGAAGGAGTTGTACGTGCACCTTCTTGATTTGTAATAACCGTAGGTTCGCCGCCTTCCATAACAGCAACACAAGAGTTTGTTGTCCCTAAATCAATACCAATTACCTTTGCCATAATATATACCTCCTAAAACTTTATAATCTATTCAACAACTTTTACCATTGCTGGACGTATACAACGACCATCAACAGTATAACCAGTTTGCAAAACTTCACACACCGTATCGGATTCATATTCATCTGACGGTACACGCATAATCGCTTGATGGAAATTTGGATCAAATGGTTGACCCACAGCTTCAATAACAGCTAAACCATGTTTAGATAACATAGCCATCAAATTTTGATGAATCATAATGAATCCATCGAGGAATACTTTTGCTTCCCCTTCTGCAGGACTTTGAACGGCCCGTTCAAAGTTATCCAATACAGGAAGAAGGTCCGTTAATACATCCCCTTTTACATATCCAGCAAGTTGCTCTTTTTCTTGGTTAGTACGACGTTTGAAGTTTTCAAAGTCCGCTTGTAACCGTTTATATCGATTATCAAAGTCGGCTTTAAGTTCTTCTAACACTTGAGCAGCATCAGCCACAGCTTCTTCAGTTTTTTCAACAGTTAGTTCCTCTACATTCGTAGTATCCTCTGTTTCCTCCACTGTTTCTTGTTTAATGTCTTGTTCTTCAGCCATTATTTGCCCTTTCTGTTTTGTTCTTTTACCATAGTTTCCATTATATGTTTCATATGGGACAACATGCCGATGATACGTCCGTATTCCATCCGCGTTGGACCAAGAATAGCAAGAGTTCCGATAGGCTGATCTTGATTCGTAAAATCAGCTTGTACCACACTCATTGAATGTAGCGCTTCAGTTTCATTCTCAATACCAATCTTGACCTTAACAGGTGTTGGAGAATCATCTTTTAATAACTGTCCTAATTGATTTTGTTCTTCCACTAAGGAAAGCAAGGGTTGTACCTTCTCAACAGACTTAAACTCTGGTTGATTTAACAACTCTGTGGTACCTACCGAATAGAACAACTTACGTTTATTAATAGCTCGTAATAATGTCTCCGAAAGGATTAATAAAATTCCCTGCGGTCCTTCCATATGGACCAATATAGATCCTAAGGCCTCAGCCGTTACATGACCAATACTTACATTCTGTAGTGCATTGCTAAATTGTATGGCTAGACTTTGTAAAAGCTCTGGTGAAACACTTTCACCAAGGTACATCAACTCATTATCGAGTGCTCCTGTTTCAGTAATAACTACCATAATGGCTTGATGACTATCTAGCGGTAATACATGAATGTATTTGATTAATGCTCTATCATGGGCTGGTGCTAAGAATAAACTCATGCTATGACTTACCTGTGAAAGTAGTTTAGCCATATTTAGAAAGAGTTCACTCGTTGATCCATTGGAACGTTTCCATAACATTTCAATTTTTTCAGCATCCTGTAATGGAACAGGTTGTCGACTCAGCATAGAATCAACATATAAGCGATAGCCCTTAGCTGAAGGAATACGCCCAGCCGATGTATGAGGTTGCTCTAAATAGCCTAATTCCTCTAAATCGGACATTTCGTTCCGCACCGTAGCAGGACTGATGCCAAGATCATAATTTTTAGCAATCGTTCGAGATCCTACAGGTTCTGCGGACTTAACATAGTCTTCAATTATGGCTCGCAAGATGCGCTGTTTTCTTTCATCCATAATGACACCTCTTGTTAGCACTCATTAACTTTGAGTGCTAATCGCATGTATAATATTATCATATTCAAAAAAAATGTCAAGCAGAAAAATCCTTAAAAAGTCAAATAATATCTATTTAGTCAAAAAGACAATTCAATATTTTTAATTAATTGGTCAAAAAATCAAAGTGTAACAATAAGAAAACACTTATACTATCTACGTTTATGTCATATCCTAAAATTTAAATATTAGAATATATTGGTCTAATAAAATTTATATTATTAAAACCTGAAATAGTATAAGTGTTTATATATAATAATTTAGTTGTCAATAAACTCTTAGTTAAAATACTTTTTTGGCCCAAGAATTTACGGACTATAAACTATAAATCAATTAGAACTAAAATGTACTAATTAATTTATAGATCTACCCCTTCTAATGGATTACCAAGACGCTCCAACAGTTTCCCCATACGTTCACGAGGTTCACCATATTTAGCATACCAATCAATCAAAATATCTACAGCTTTTTTAGATTGCTCAATAGTTAGTTTTCTTGCTAAAATTTTTCCTGCTTCAGGTCTCATGCCTGTATTACCACCAACAGCCAACATAAAACCTTGAGATGTACCGATAAAGGCAATATCCTTTACCATTGCATCTGGGCAGTTACGTCCACATCCACTGATGCCGATTTTGCACTTGTGAGAGGTTTTTCGGCCGTAATGTTTTCTCTCTACATAATCAGCCAATTCTTTAGTTTCCATTTGTCCATTTTTACAATGGCCTTTACCTACACAAGCAATTAAGGAATTAACACCTCTATGAATAACAGTTGTCACGCCATCAGGCAATTCAGAAATAAACTGTTCCTTATCATCTTTTTCAATACCTGTAATTTGTATACCTGTTACAACATGACGGAAGGATCCACCATATTTTTCAGCAAGTTCTATGCATGCTTTCATTTGATCTAAAGTAAATTCATTATGTAAACCGTGTAATATTACAGATGTCTTCATCGCTCCTCCTCAAATCTAGCATGCTTATTCACCATCATCCTATTTATACTAACATATTAGATTTTGAGAAACTGTGAGAAATTACTCACGAATAAATTGACTAAATACATAGTTCCCATGCTTGGCACCTTCAGCGGTTAAATGATAACTTGCATTTTGATACTCTAATAGACCTTTACTAACTAAATCCTCTAAAGTAGTAGCAAACAAATCATGGATAGATACGCCAAATTTATCTTCGAATTTTTGCTTATCAAGGCCCCATTTAGTGCGAAGAGCTAAAAAACAAAAATCCTCTTGAGCTCGTTCTAAAGTAATCGTCTCCGTATCGATAGTAGGCATAATATATCTGTCAACAGATTGTATATAGGGCATTACATTACGATTATTACTACGGCGTACTCCGTCATAGAAGGAATGAGCACCAGCACCAAAGCCTAAATAATCTATATAGTGCCAATATTTTAAATTATGACGACTATAGGAATTAGCCTTGGCGAAATTTGAAATCTCATATCGTTCAAAGCCTAAATCTTTTAATCCTTCCATCATCGTATCATACATGGATTCATCAATGGTTTCACTAGGAATAGAAATAAGGTTCTTTTGTACTAAATGATATAGATACGTTCCTACCTCAACTTGAAGTCCATACGTTGAAATATGATTAATCGGTAAATCTTTTACAATATCTAAATTATGTTGAATATCCTCTAATGTTTGTCGTGGCAAACCATAAATCAAATCAATATTGATATCGGTAAAGCCCGCCTCTTTAGCATCATAAACGGCTTGTTTTGCCTGTTCCCCGTTGTGACTGCGATGAAGCAATGTAAGCGCCTTATCATCAAATGTTTGAACACCAAAGCTTATACGATTAAATCCTAGTTTAACAAGTTTCGTTAAATACGATAGATCTACTTCCCCAGGATTTGATTCAATAGTCATATGACAATCGTCAGAAATTGTAAAAGTATTTTTGATTTTATCAAGAATCATCTGTAGTTGTTGAATCGATAATTCTGTAGGCGTACCTCCACCAAAATAAATTGTATCAATAGCTTTAGATGTAGACTCTGGATGTTCAAAGACCCATAAATCGATTTCTTGAACTAAAGCATATACATAGGTTTCGTAATAATCTTGTAAATTTTGATAAGCAGGAAAATCACAATACATACATTTCTGTTTACAAAAAGGGATATGGACATACAGCCCCATATCCCTCAGCGTAGACAGATTCAGAATATCAGAATCTGTTTTCATTTTATTAGTCCTCAACCTTGAGAATCGCCATGAATGCTTCTTGCGGGATCTCTACGGAACCGACGGACTTCATGCGTTTCTTACCGGCTTTTTGTTTTTCAAGTAATTTACGCTTACGAGAAATATCACCACCGTAACATTTTGCCAAAACATCCTTACGCCAAGCTTTTACAGTTTCACGAGCCACAATTTTTGTACCTACCGCCGCTTGAATAGGAATTTCAAACATTTGACGAGGAATCAATTCTTTCAATTTCTCAGCTAATGCACGACCACGTGTAGCTGCACGGTCTTTGTGTACAATAATGGATAATGCATCTACAGGATCTCCATTTAAGAGAATATCCATCTTAACCATTGGAGATTGTTTATATCCAATCAATTCGTAGTCAAGAGATGCATATCCCTTTGTAGCGGATTTTAATTTATCAAAGTAATCATAAATGATTTCACTCAATGGCAAGTGATAAACGACAGATACGCGTGTTTCATCCAAATATTCCATAGATTGATATTCACCGCGTTTATCTTGAGATAATTCCATGATAGTACCAACAAAATCTTTAGGTACAATTGTTGTAGCCTTTACATAAGGCTCTTCGATATAGTCAATTTCCGTTGGAGGTGGTAATTTAGCAGGATTATCGACTTCGAGCATTTCCCCATTTGTTTTGTACACTTTGTAATTTACAGATGGAGCCGTCGTAATAAGCGTCAAGTTATATTCACGTTCTAAACGTTCTTGAATTACGTCCATATGCAAAAGACCGAGAAACCCACAACGGAAACCAAAACCCAATGCCAATGATGTTTCTGCTTCATATTCTAAGGCAGCATCATTAAGCTGTAACTTTTCTAATGCATCCCGAAGGTTTTCATAATCTTTAGATTCTGTTGGATAAAGGCCACAGTACACCATAGATACAGCCTTACGATAACCAGGCAATGGTTCTGATGCAGGATTATTAGCTAATGTTACAGTATCGCCTACATGGCAATCTTTTACATTTTTGATGCTAGCTGCAATACAACCTACTGAGCCACATGGTAATTCTTGCACAGGTACAAGATTGGGAGTAAAAATACCGAGTTCTGTAACATCAAAGTCCTTTTTATCATGCATCATGCGAATTGTATCTTTTGCTTTTATAGACCCTTCTTTTACGCGGACATAAGCAATAGCACCTTTATACGCATCAAAACGGCTATCAAAAATCAAGGCTCTTGTTGGCTTATCAGATTTATCTGGTGGTGCAGGAACTTTATTTACAATAGCTTCTAAAATATCAGGAATACCGATACCTGATTTGGCAGAGCATAATACAGCATCAGAAGCGTCTAAACCAATAATATCTTCAATTTCTTGTTTAACGCGATCAGGATCTGCTGACGGCAAATCAATCTTGTTAATAACAGGAATGATTTCAAGATCATGTTCTAAAGCGAGATATACATTTGCCAACGTTTGTGCTTCCACACCTTGTGCAGCATCGACTACGAGTAATGCCCCTTCACAAGCTGCAAGAGAACGAGATACTTCATAGCTGAAATCGACGTGGCCCGGAGTATCAATGAGATTCAAAATATATTCTTCACCGTCTTGAGCTTTATACAAAATACGAACAGATTGCGCTTTAATAGTAATGCCGCGTTCACGTTCAAGGTCCATGGAGTCCAAAACTTGAGCCTCCATTTCACGTTTTTGTAATGTACCAGTATATTCAATTAATCTATCAGCGATGGTTGATTTACCATGGTCGATATGAGCTATAATACAGAAGTTTCGAATCTTTTTCGTTGACATACTATGTAAACAAGTTCAAAGAACTTGTATTCTCCTTTCTAACATACGCGATCGATAACAGCACCTCCCAATAATTGAGTGCCATTATAAAAGGCTACAGACTGACCTGGGGTAATAGCCCGTTGTGGTTCTTCAAAAATAACCTCCATTGTATCGTCATCTAAAATACGTGCTATGCAAGGAGAAGGGTTAGCTGCATAGCGAATTTTTCCTTCTGCCTTCAATTCCTTATGAATTGTATCATCTAAGAAGTTATAGAACTTACAAATCATGCGATTTGTAAAGAGACGTTCGTTAGGACCCACGATGACCTCATTACGATCCCCATTAAATCCAATAACATATAAAGGGTGTTTATATGCAATACCAAGACCTTTACGTTGACCAATCGTATAATTAAATAAGCCGTTGTGCTTACCTAATACCTCACCATCTTCGGTAACGATATTACCAGACTCTGGTTTACCCTTCATTTCTTCGACCACTAGCTTTTGATAGTTCCCATGAGGCAAGAAACAAATATCCACGCTATCTGGTTTTTTAGCGACTGGCAAATCATATTCAGCAGCTAATTTACGTGTTTCAGTCTTACATTGACCACCTAATGGGAACATAAGATGACTCAAAATACGTTGGTTCATATTGTACATAACATAACTTTGATCTTTTGTGGGATCAACACCTTTATGTAACTCATATAGACCTGTTTCTTCATTATAATTTACTTGTGCATAATGACCAGTTACCATATGTGTGGCACCTAATTCAAGAGCACGATTGAGCATCAAGTCAAACTTGATGTTCTTGTTACAAAATACACAAGGATTTGGCGTACGACCATAGGCATATTCTTTTACAAAGTAATCTACTACGTTTTCGTAGAATACATCACGAGCATCGATAACATGATGCTCGATACCAAGAAAATCACACATCTTCTTAGCATCAGTTACGGCAAGAGGCACCTCATCATAGGGCGTACCACTCACCCATAACCATAGGGTAATACCAAATACTTTATAGCCTTGTTTTAATAGCATTGCAGCAGTTAAAGAACTGTCTACGCCGCCACTCATAGCTACAGCGATAACTTTTTCCATACTTTCTCCTTTTAATGATCTCTTGATCATAAAACTAATCAGGGTGAAAGCCTGACGTGTAAAACACTAGTTCGGTGTAAAAGTCCGAGTAGTATTGCTATAAAATTATAGCAACTTATATTATAGCCTAGAAATAGGTATATTGAAAAGATTTGAAATAAAAAGAATCCCTTTCACAAAAGAAAGAGATTCTAAATATTATCTATGTTTTAATAGTTCTTCAGCAGCTCCTAAAATACCAAGCATGGAATGTTCAAATACTAGGCCACCCTGCATGAAAATTGTATATGGTGGACGTATAGGACCATCGGCACTGAGTTCAATAGAGGAACCTTGTACAAAGGTACCACCAGCCATGATGATTTTATCTTCGTACCCAGGCATATCCCCAGGAATAGGATGTACGTGAGCATCTACAGGAGAATAGGCTTGCATACCTACACAGAAATGCTCCATTTCTTCCCCATTTTTCAGATTAATGGCTTGAATCAAATCATAGCGATCAGCATTTACCTTAGGGAATACATCATAGCCTAGTAACTCACCTACAGCAGCCGTATATACAGCACCTTTAAGAGCTTGTAATACTACGTGAGGTGCCATAAATAAACCTTGGAAGAACAAGCGATAACCAGGAGCATATGAACCCATATGATCGCCAAGTCCAGGAGCTGTCAATTGATACGCTGCATCCTCTACAAGGTTTTCTCTACCAACAATATAACCACCAGTTGGTGCTAAACCGCCACCTGCATTTTTAATGAGAGAGCCAGCCATAATATCAGCACCAGCTTCTAATGGTTCTTGCAGCTCTGTAAATTCACCGTAACAATTATCTACGAAACAAATCGTTTTAGAATTTTTAGCTTTTACAGCATCTACAATAATCTTAATATCTGCAATAGATAAAGGTTCACGAGTGCTATAGCCTCTAGACCGTTGAATGACTACTACCCGCGTATTATCGTTAACAGCGTTAGCAATAGCTTCAACATCATAAGTATTATCTTTCAATGGTACCTCAGTATAGGTAAAGCCTTTTTCTACTAAAGAACCACGTACTTCACGAGCGGCACCGATAACGGATTGCATCGTATCATAAGGAGCCCCTACGGCATAGATAAACTCTGTCCCTTTAGAGCCATTTCCCATCAAAGAAATTAATGTAGTAGCTAACGCATGTGTACCAGAAACAAAATGAGGACGAATGATAGCCTTTTCACCTTTAAATACATAGGCAAATACTTCATCTAATTTTTCACGCCCTACGTCGTTATATCCATAACCAGTAGTACCAGTGAAATGATAATCAGATACTTGGCATTCCTTAAAGGCTTCTAATACTTTTTTTGTATTGGCCAATGCAATAGGTTCAAATTTCTTAAATTCTGGTTCAGCCATTTCTAGGGCTTTACTACGTATTTCTTCTAATGTCATGCTAATCCTTCTCTACGGATTAAATCCATAGCTTTATTAAATATAAAATCTTTAGATGTATTGCTATCAATATGTATCCATTCTATATATGGCATACGTTTATACCATGTAATTTGGCGCTTAGCAAAGTGACGTGTATTCTTCTTAATTAAGTCACGACACTCATCTAATATTATATTGCCATTTATATAGTCAACAACTTCTTTATAGCCAATACCTTTAAATGCTTGGCAATCTGGCTTCACACCAAATTTTATGAGTTGTTCCACTTCTTCAATCAAGCCTGCATCAAACATCATATCAACCCGTAAATTGATGCGCTCATATAGTTTATCACGATCTCTCATAAGACCGATAACAGGTCCTTTATAGGATACACCATCTTTTGTCTGATTTCGCAACGAATCTACATCACCATGATGTAATATCTCAATAGCTCGATACAAACGATGTTTGTCGCTATATTGTATCTCTATATTATGCTCTTTACCTAATGTGAAAGCATAGTCTCGTAAGCCTTCAATACCTTTTGTACTATAGATCTCATCGAGTTCTGCTCGCAAATATTCGTCAGGTTTAACATCATTAAAGTTGTAGTTCTCCAATAATGATTGGACATACAGTCCTGTACCACCAGACAGAATAGGAAGAATATTTCTATCTTTTAATCTTGCAATTATTTCTTTAGCTTGATTTTGAAAAATAGATACCGAATATGAATCATTTGGTTCCAGTATATCGATGAGATGATGTTTCACCCGATTAAGTTCATCCACCGATGGTTTAGCGGTACCAATATTAAGTTGTTTATAAACCTGGTAAGCATCACCAGAAATAACCTCAGCATGTAGCTGTTCTGCTAATTCCAAGGTAAGATCTGTTTTGCCTACCGCAGTAGGTCCAACGATGGTAATTAAGGGATTCACAATAACTCCTTCATATATATTCCATAACCTATACGGCTATATTTTCCCCCCACCCATTGGTGAGGTGGATATTTCTGAAAGACAGAACTAAATGGTCGTTCTTTAATAATAACACCATAAGAGGCAACACGCATAGCTTCCTCCATAATTTTATCATCAATACGACTTTCCACAGTATGTCCACGAAGTGGTTTAAATTGAGGACTATCCTCTACAGGGACCTCAAACATAGGATCAAAATAAATAATATCTATACTTTCATCTGGTAGATTAGGTACATAGTTTTCAAAGGTATCATAACTTACCTCAATACGACGTAATGCGTCCGTCACACTTTTCACATTATGCGAATAATGAGATAAACCATAAGATGTGGCAAGCCATATAGATAGAGAACCTTCTAGACCTTTTATTTTAGCCTGAGGAAAAGCATAGCTCATGACGATACTGTCACTACCAAGACCAATTGTACAATCAAGAAACGAAAATTCTTCTTTATCAGTTATTTCATTAGTACTTAGTATTGTCTGAACAGCATTAATTAAATGATCTCCTTCTCCACGTTGCAAACGTAGTATACGTAATTGAGCCATGGATAAATGAAAGCTATGTTGCTGATTATCAGGAAAATGAATAGTTAAGCCATTACCAGAAAGAACAGCAATAAAATCACATGGATGAGCATTAAATAATGCTGGTATAGATAATTTTCCTCTTTTTATATAGGCCATATGCATAGAGGAAGCCAAAGCTTTGGCTTCCTCTTGAATGGCCTCATTAGATTTTTGAGCTGTAGTTAATATATTCATATTAAGACCGTAAGAATAATTTACCTAATTCATCAGGTGTAAATTTGATAATCGTAGGACGACCATGAGGACATACATATGGTTTTTCGGTACTAAATAAGTCCTCAATTAAGGTAGTCATTTGATACATATTTAAATTATGACCTGCCTTGATGGCCCCTCTACAAGATGCATAAGCTAACATTTCATGTCGTAATTGGGCCTTAGTAGGCTGTTGATGATCATGTAAGTAAGAGAATATATATTGCAGAATTTCAAATGCTTTTGACTCTACTAAATCTACTGGAGCCCCTACTAATTTTATCTTAGTAGGACCACCTAACTCTACATCAAAGCCAAGATCAAGTAATGTTTCTCGTTCTTCCTCTACTAAATTCATTTCATCATTTGTGGCCTCACTATACTGAGGAACCAAAATAGATTGCATAGGAATCGATTCAGAAGACTTACACAACTTATCATAACGCACACGCTCATGTGCAGCATGTTGATCTATGATATATAGATCATCACCTTTTTTAGCTAATATATAACAAGATGCAACTTGACCCATTGGTAAAAAGCCCGAGTTTTGAATTGTACGTTCTTCTATCTCTTCGTTACGAATATCGTGAGACAAGGATTTAAACTTCTCTACATCTTCCGAAGTATAACTAGTGTATGCAGTAGGAACAGCTTCAAAACTTTCATCTACAAAAGAGGATTGTTCATAAGTAGCTTTAGGTGCAGGTGGTGTATACCCCTTTGTTTTAAGATTTTCCACAAACTGCGAAGTTTCACCGCGCATGACTTCATAGCCTTTTGTACGGCGTCCACCAAAAACCTTATCATAATCTATAGCTGTTGCTATATGTTCAGCTGACTGCATCGAATCGTGTACAACAGTAGGTGCTTGATAAGAATCATAAGTAGTATTACCAGCTAAGAATGTACTATTAGAACTAAAATTCTTAATATCACTATTACTATTACTATTACTAGCAATATCATTACCATATTTATCGGATATGTTAGCAACTGTACCAGTCATATAAGATGATGACTCTCGTTCGTATCTCTCATGGAGTGGATTATTTAAAGCATTTAAGATACCGTGATATACGGCTTTAAATATAATCTTATCATCTGAGAATTTAACTTCACTCTTGCGAGGATGTACGTTTATATCAACCATTCTCGCAGGCACAGTAATATTTAGTACCACTAAAGGATGACCATTTTTCGGCAATAGTGCATGGTATGCATTATCGATAGCCTTCATTATGGTTTTATCAGAAATCACGCGATTATTGACGATAATGGTCTGCCATATCCTTGTACTTTTAAGAAGTGTGGGCTTACTCACTACGCCATCGATATAGATAGAATCACTTTCATAAGCAACAGTAAAAATATCATCTTTGGTTTTATATCCATATAGCGCAGCTACAGTATCACTAATATCGCCATTTCCTGGTGTGATAATAGCTACCCGATCATCTATGATAAGCTTAAAAGAAATATGTGGATTACTTAGAGCTAATTTCCCTACAATATCTTGAATTTTAGAGGCTTCTGTACGCTCCGTTTTTAAGAATTTACGACGAGCCGGCGTATTATAAAATAAATCTTTAATTTCGATAGTTGTACCAGGTGCCGCACCATAAGGAATGCAATCGGTAAAAGTGCCGCCATCAACAGTAATACGAGTCCCCAAATCAGAGTCTGCTTTACGAGTAGTCAAAGAGAAATGAGATACAGAGGCAATACTAGCCAAAGCCTCCCCACGGAAGCCTAGGGACGCAATATCAAAGAGGTCCTCTACTTGTTGAATTTTAGAGGTTGCATGACGTAGAATCGCCAAGCGAGCATCTTCCTCCGTCATACCGATACCATTATCAGTAATCCGCATATAGGCCACACCGCCTTCACCAATTTCAACCTCAATATTAGTGGCAGACGCATCAATAGAGTTTTCAATGAGCTCTTTAATAACTGATGCGGGACGTTCAACGACTTCACCGGCAGCTATCTTATTGATTGTCGTTTCATCCAATACGTGAATGGTTGCCATTATTTCCCGCCTCCTTTACGAGCCTCCTCTTGTAGTTCATATAATTTATTTAATGCTTCAATTGGAGTCATGCTCATTACATCGACTTCCAGTAAGCTATCTACTACGGAATGGGTAAATAAATTGCCTAGTGGAGAATCACTAACTTGCTTAACCGCTGGTTTTGCCACATTAGTAAGTTGAGCACCCATAACTCGATTATTTAAGTCACTTGCATCATGACTTTGATCTTCCAAGGATTCTAAAATCACTTCAGCTCGTTTTAATACAGAGTTAGGTAGGCCCGCCAGTCTGGCAACATGGATACCATAACTGCGATCTGCACCACCTTTAATGATACGACGCAAGAAAGCAACATCTTTCCCTTTTTCTTTAACTGCAACGGTATAATTTTTTAATTTACTATAGCTTTCTTCTAAGCAAATCAATTCATGGTAGTGCGTTGCAAATAAAGTCTTGCTATGAATGTGCTTACAAATATGTTCCACTACGGCTTGTGCGATACTCAAACCATCAAAGGTACTCGTACCCCGACCAATTTCATCGAGAATAATTAAACTATTATGAGTAGCATTTTCTAAAATATACGCTACCTCTTTCATTTCTACCATGAACGTGCTTTGACCAGTAGAAATATCGTCGCTAGCACCGACACGTGTAAAAATACGATCCACAGGTGAGATAGACGCTTCACGAGCAGGGATAAAGGAACCAATCTGTGCCATAATCATTAAGATAGCCGCTTGACGCATGTAAGTAGATTTACCTGCCATATTAGGGCCTGTAATGAGTAAAAATTCTTCTTCATCATGATTTAAAACGATATCATTTGGTACGAATACCTCACGTTTTAAGAACTTTTCAATAACAGGATGACGACCATCACGAATATTGATTTGACCATTCATCACAATAGTTGGACAAATATAGTTTTCTTCGTATCCAACTAATGCTAATGAGCATAATACATCAAGGTCTGCAAGAGCACGAGCCGTTTCTTGCACATCTTTGATAACGAGTTTAATATCATTACGCAATTGTTGATATAGTTCGTGCTCTAAAGCGATGATTTTATCTTTTGCGCTGAGAATTTTAATTTCAAACTCTTTTAACTCAGGCGTAATATAGCGTTCAGCATTGGCCAGGGTTTGTTTTCGTATGAAATAGTCTGGTACTTGTTCTGATTTACTATGGGATACCTCGAAATAGTAACCAAACACTTTATTGTAACCAGTCTTAATTTTTGAAAGCCCTGTAGCTTCTTTAATATCCGCTTCCATCTTAGCAAGCCATTGCTCGCTATTAGTCGCTAAAGAACGTAGCTCATCTAAATCAGCATTAAATCCATCTTTAATAACACGACCGTCTTTTAATGTCAACGCTGGTTGCTCTGCAATAGCTCGACATAATAAGTCATAAATATCTTTATGATCTTGCATGCGCTCATTAATAGATGTTAAAGCTAGACTTGAACATGTACCTAATACATTCTTAATATCAGGTAGAACTGCTAATGACTCACGAAGAGCCGTTAAATCTCTGGGAGACACAGATCCGGTTTCAACACGACCAACGATGCGTTCAAAATCGTAAATACAATCTAAAAAGTTACGAATATGAGAACGTTCAGCACCGCGTGTAATAAGTTCTGAAACGGCTGCTTGACGACGTTGTATTTGATTTATATCAGTTAATGGACTTTCAAGCCATTGTTTTAAAAGGCGTGCCCCCATTGGTGTCAACGTACGATCTAGTACATCCAGTAAAGTACCTTTTTGTCCACCATCGCGTAAATTATGAGTAATTTCAAGGTGCCGCAAAGAAGATGTATCAAGAATAAGGCGATTACCTACACTTAATTGATGTACATAGTTGATATGAGAAATTTCAGATTTAATGATATCCTCTAAATATAAAAGCATATAACCTAATGCTTCCCATACATCCTCTTCCATAAGGCCTAAATCACCGAAATGAGTTACAGCTTTTTCAGCTACTTCACGTTGTGTATAGTATGTAGAAAAAGGAGAAAATACGACATTACTAAATTGATTTTCAATAAAATCCTGAATATCTTGCGGTAATATCGTTCCTTCAGGCAATATGATTTCACTTGGTCTATACATGCTGAGTGCATCGTACATATCACTGCGTTTTTCACAATCAGTAATGCGGTGCCAAATAACTTCCCCTGTAGATACATCAGAAAACACAAGAATCCACATATCTTTTACCATATAAAATAATGATAAAAAGTTATTTGACCGTGCATCGTTACCATTTTCTGTCATCACTGTACCAGGAGTAACAACTTTAATGACATCGCGCTTAACAATGCCTTTAACTGCTTTAGGATCTTCTAGTTGTTCACAGATAGCAACTTTATATCCTTTTTTTACAAGCGTTTCTATGTAGCTTTCAGCCGCATGAAAAGGAACGCCACACATCGGTGTGCGTTCCTCATCTCCTGTAGGACGACCTGTTAAGGTAATATTAAGTTCACGTGATGCGACTAAAGCATCCTCATTAAATAATTCATAAAAATCACCTAATCGAAAGAACAATAATTCTTCAGAGTATCTAGATTTAATATCTAAATACTGCTCCATCATAGGTGTTTGCTTTTTACTCATATTCACCTCATATATTATGAGTCATATCACAGATTCCGCTTATATTCGTATATTCCCATACGATTATTAAACAAATATATAAACGGGTATAATAATTTATAAACAATAGGTGCTAAGGACAACATACTTCCTGTAAAATTAATCAATCCAGTCTGTTTAAGCTTAGGATTCATAACTACAATTTCATGACCGTCCTTAGTTCCCCACTGAAAAGAAACATTCATTTTACTAAGCATATCATGTTGTTTAGTGCGTTTCGCCACATATGGAGAAATCATATCAAGATATAACGTAAACTCTTCAAAAGAATCAGTCAGCAAGCCTAAAAACTGCTTCATTTCATCCAATGTAAGATACATAACTACACCTTCACTAACAAGCAGTAGTTTTCGTCCATTTATCTCAATATTTTTAGTCCACAATTCATCAGTTATAGAACTCACTAAATTATGGACTCGTTCATGAGGCTCAAAAAATTGTGTACGTGCTTCAATCACTCCGGCAAAATCGATATTATACCAATCAATATAACCGTTGTCGACTCGATAAAACATAGTATCTAAACCGGCACCTAATGATACGACGATACAATCTGGATATAGAGATATAAAGTTTCGTATCTCTTCATCGATTACTTTTGCTCGTCCTAAAATTCCATAATAAGACATCTTAACATCTTTAAATTGATCAAAATCATAATCAATATGCTTTAAAATATCCCAGGATTTCTGATCCTTTAATACAGATTGATCTGACTCATAATCTTTCGCTCTTGCATATAGTGTCAATAATGCCGTTTCGCCTACAGCGTTTAAATCAAGTTTCATAGTTACACCTTCTTTGTAAAAATACAAAATGTAAATGGTGTTCATACCTATGAATGTCTTCAATATACAACTTTTATATTATTTTATTATTATAACACATATGATTTCTAATCAGCATCTATGGTAAAAAAGAACATCGCCACCACATGTTTAGCAAACTAATTTTAGATAAAAATTCTAACCTTAGAGTTAACATAATAGTGACGAGTTCTTTTTGATTCTAATAGTTTATTTTACAATACTACCATAACAAACCCATGTTTGAGCTTTATCGATATGAGCTGGTACAGTTTGACCAATTGATAGGGAGTCATCCTTAGGGAATAAAACCATTTTATTACCAGATGTACGACCGAACCACATGTCTTCATCACGAGGACTTGGTCCCTCTACAATAATATCAAATACTTGTCCTTCCATAGGTTTATTTAATTCATAAGAGATTTCATTTTGTACATCCATCAATGTTTGTAAGCGAACGCGCTTAATCTCTTCTGGAATTTGATCATCCATAGTTGCTGCTGGCGTTCCAGATCGCTTAGAGTAGATAAACGTATACGCCATGTCATAGCGCACATCTTTTAATAATTGTAATGTAGCTTGAAAATCTTCCTCAGTTTCTCCTGGGAAACCTACAATAATATCCGTAGTCACCACCACATCTTTTATTTTTTCACGGCAATAAGAAAGTAATTCTTTATAATGCTCTACCGTGTAATGACGATTCATTTTCTTTAAAATACGATTGGAACCAGATTGAATAGGTAAATGTAAATGCGTCACAATATTGGATGACCTACCAAGAGCATCAATCATAGACTTACTCATATCTTGAGGATGACTTGTCATATAGCGAATACGTTCTATACCAGGAATACCATCAAGAGCATCAATTAATGTACCAAAATCTGTACCATCTTTAAAATCTAGGCCATAAGAGTTTACATTTTGCCCCAATAAAGTGATCTCTTTAAATCCTTTAACCCCTAGGTCTGTAACCTCTTTAACAATGGCCTCTACAGGACGGCTAATCTCTCTACCACGTACATGGGGAACAATACAATAGGTGCAAAATTTATTACAGCCATTCATAATAGGTACCCATGCATAAAAAGAGCTATTTGGTTTTGCCTCTAATTCAGGCAATACAGAGTTATCCATATCTACGCTGATTTGATGCGTATGTCCATGTTGTACTTCTTCAATCATCTCGTTAATATGTTGAATATTATGAGTACCCAATACAATATCAATATGAGGAGCTCGTTTAAACATTTCTGCTTGATTTTTTTGAGCCATACATCCTGTGACGGCGATAATCAAGTTTTTATTATTACGTTTTAGTCTTTTTAGCTCACCTATACGCCCATAAACTTTAGTTTCTGCATTTTCACGCACTGCACAAGTATTTAGCAGAATTAAATCTGCAGTTTCAACATTCTCTGTTGGTATATACCCAACAGATTCCAGCTGATGCGATAATCGCTCAGAGTCGGCGGTATTCATTTGACAACCATAGGTGTAAATATAATAAGACTTCATTCTAACTCCTACACTTTAACAATCTTACGTTTTGTTTCAATAATATTCTTAACTTTAATGGACATGCGTTCAATAGACATGCCGGTAATATATTCAATTTCATTGCGAACAGATTTTTGTACCTGTTGCATCAACGGTTTAACAGGATATCCATGTTCAATAACTACAGCCATATCAACAACAAGACCGTTTTGACCTTTGTCGCTTTTTTTAAAAGAAATTATACTGGTCTCATCGACACCAGCTACTTTTTTTAACCCATTTCTAATCAATTTAATAATTACTTCATCGTCAAAAGTGAGTCGACCATAGTAGCTAAAAGCAGGCCGTACAACAGAACGTTCAAATCCTTCAGAACCAATTTGACCTAAGGTATCTTGATCTTGTTTTTTCAAAGTCCTGCGGCGCCACATGGTTTTGATTGGATCAATCAAATACCCCCTAAAGTGTGGCTTTAATTCCATAGTCGGCACAGGAATTATATGTTTACCCTCTTTAAGACGTGCATGTTGTGCCTTTTCAATTTCCTTAGGTGTTGCAACATCTTCTATACGAATATATCGATCAGGTTCTTGTAAGCCTAAAGCTTTAGTAATCTTCTTAACCATATTATCAGAAGTGCCGATAATCATAAGCTTATTAGGTTTAATCTTATCTAATTGTTCTCGTACGGATTTAACTTGTACTTCGTCTTGAAAAATAGCACGACGAACAGCTTTTAAACGACTAGACTCTTTTTTTGCAGAAAAGCCAGCTACAATTTTATTATCATGAATCAAAATACCATCATCGATGATACATTCAATTTTATTTTCATGAGCAACTACGAGGGCACGATGACTTTTACCTGTGCCACTACTACCTACAAAAGCAACGACTTCCATAGCCTACCTCGTCATTTATAACAAACTAATAAATTCTGATACATCCTTACCAGATACTAAGTAATCACCAAATCTATCAGGTTTCTTGCCTACAATACCATGGTAATCAGAACCACCAGTAATAAATAGCTTATGCTTTTTAGCGAATTCTTTATATCGCTCCACATCATCATCATTATGCTTTGAGTGATATACCTCCATACCATCAAAATCATAATTTAACATTTCCAACACATATTCATCACTGGTAACCAATTTAGGATGAGCCATAACAGCAAGTCCTCCAGCTTTATGTATAATATCAATAATATAAGGAACCTCTACTTTTACCTTAGGAACATAGCAAGGACTATCTTTTCGAAGAATACCTTTAAATACATCATTAATATCCTTGGCATAACCACCATCAATTAAAAGTTTACCAATATGTGGGCGACCATAAGCTTTAGTATCAGGAAATTGTTTAATGAGCTCTTCTTTTGTAATATAATATCCTTCATTATTACAACGACGGATAATTTCATCGATACGTTCTTCACGTTTTCCTTTAAAAAACGTAATAAAATCGATTAAATCTTTATTATTTTCATCAAAACAATATCCTAAAATATGAATTGACTTATCTTTATAATCAGCACTAAATTCACAGCCATTTACGATTTTAATAGATTCATTAGGATCTAACTTCTTTTGAGCAGCACGCAATGCTTGAATGCCGTCTATTTCATCATGATCGGTTAAAGCCATCATAGATACATTACAGTCTATGGCATGTTGCAATAGATCTTTAGGTGTTTCAACACCATCTGAAAAGATGGAATGCATATGAAAATCTACAAGCATATAGCACCTCCATTCCAAATATTCTATCATTTAATTATGACTTATTTAATCTATTAATTCAAGTTTAGAAAGAAAAATTGCGACCCTAATGAACATTCACTAGAATCGCAATTCTATTATAAGTTTTGAAGCAATTCTGTTACTTTATCAGATACAGAATCAATAGCACATGGAAGAGCTTCTCCAGACTTACGGATTTGAATTTCTACTTCGTTATTCTCAAGAGTATTTTTACTTACTGTAATGCGAAGTGGATAACCAATCAAATCAGCATCTTTGAACTTAACACCTGCACGATCTTTACGATCATCTAACAATACATCTACACCAGCATTTTGTAATGCAGTATAAATAGTTTGACTAGTAGACATTAATGCTTCGTCTTTTGCATTAATTGGAACAATAACTGCTTCAAATGGAGCGATAGAACGTGGCCAAATAATACCATTTTCATCGTGATATTGCTCAATAGCAGCAGCTAGTGTACGAGATACACCGATACCATAGCAACCCATAATCATTGGATTAGGACGACCATTTTGATCTAAGAATGTAGCTTGTAATGCTTCAGAATACTTTGTACCCAATTTAAATACTTGACCCACTTCGATGCCTTTAGCATGTTCTAAAGCACCCCCACATTTAGGACACACATCGTCCTTCGTGATTAAACGAATTGGAGCAACAATAATATCTTCTACATTAAAGTCCCGTTTTGGATTGATATTAACGTAGTGAGCATCTTTTTTATTAGCGCCACCACAAACATTGTAAGTTTCCATAACAGATTCATCAACAACAATAGCAAATTCTTCTGTTTGTTTTAAACCAATAGGACTGATGAAACCAGCTATTAAACCTACTTTTTCCAATTCTTCAGGGGTGGCCATCTCAGGCTCTACAGCACCAAGAACGGCATGTTGTACAGCGACTTCATTTACTTCATGGTCACCACGAACAATGGCTAATACCACTTTACCATCAATAGAAAATACTACCGCTTTGATAGTTTTATGTAATGGTAAATTTAACATGTCTGCCACAGCTTCAATAGAACTTGCATTTGGTGTATCCACAACAGATAACTCATGAAGAACTTCTTCGTCTTGCTTCATGATACCAGGCTTGCCGATTTCAATGTTAGCTGCATAATCACACTTAGTACAATATACGATATCAGCTTCACCAGCTTCGGCAATGGCCATGAACTCATGCGTACCACTACCACCGATTGCACCACTATCAGCCTCTACTGGGCGGAATGTAAGACCACAACGTGTAAAAATACGTGTATATGCATCGTACATAGATTTATAGGATTCATCTAAACCCGCTTCATCTACATCAAAAGAATAAGCATCTTTCATAATGAATTCACGGCTACGCATCAAGCCATAACGTGGACGACGCTCATCACGGAATTTACTTTGAATTTGATATAAGTTGACTGGTAATTGACGATATGAGTTAATCTCATTTTTAACGAGGGTTGTAATCATCTCTTCATGTGTTGGTCCTAGACAAAACTCATTATCATGACGATCATTGATACGCATCATTTCTGCGCCATATGCGTTCCAACGGCCAGACTCTTTCCAAATTTCTGCAGGCTGTAAAATTGGCATCATAATTTCTTGAGCACTAGCACGATCCATTTCTTCACGTACAATAGCTTCAATCTTTTTAATACTTCTCCAACCTAATGGTAAAAAACTATATAAACCATTTGCAGTTTTACGCATAAAACCAGCGCGAAGCATAAGCTGTTGGCTTACTACATCAGCGTCAGATGGAACCTCACGCAATGTAGGTGCATATAATTTAGTGGCTAACATAAAGACTCCTCATCTAAATTTTCTAAATATTGGTCAATTTCTCTAAACAATGTATCTACTAATTCGGCTTCTGGTACAGTCTTAATAACTTTCCCTTTACGGAAAATAATACCTTGACCATCACCACCAGCAATACCAAAGTCGGCCTCACGCGCTTCCCCTGGACCATTTACAACACACCCCATAACGGCAACCTTAATAGGCGCTTTTATGGATGCTAGACGTTCTTCTACAATACCAGCCATATCAAATAAATTTACTTGGCAACGACCACATGTAGGACAAGATATCATAGTGGCCCCAAAATTTCTTAATCCTAAGCTACTTAAAATACTTCTACCTACTTCAATTTCGTGAATTGGATCTCCAGTTAAGGATACCCGTAATGTATCACCAATGCCATCGAGCAATAATGCACCAATCCCCATAGCAGATTTAATAGTGCCTTGTTTAATAGTACCAGCTTCTGTTACCCCTAAATGTAACGGATAAGGAATCTTATCAGATAACTTACGATATGCTTCCACCATTAGAGGTACTTCCGTGGCTTTAATGGATAATTTCATTTGACGATAATCGAGTTTTTCTAAAATTCTTACGTGTTCTAAAGCTGTTTCAACCATACCATCCGCTGTAGGATGTCCTCCATGAGCATCGAGAATATGCTTTGGTAAAGAGCCTGCATTAACACCAATGCGAATTGGGATTTGTTTAGGTTTTGCCTTTTCAATAACGGCTAAAACCTTATCTTCACCACCAATATTTCCTGGATTAATGCGCAATCCATCAACATTATTTTCAATAGCTTCTAAAGCTAATCTATAATCAAAGTGAATATCGGCGATCAAAGGAATTGAAATGCCCGCTCTAACAGCCTTTAAAGCCTTTGCAGATGCCATTGTAGGAACGGCGACACGAACCAGTTCACAACCAGCCTCTGCTAAATGATTAATTTCTGCAATTGCCTTCTCTGTATGTACTGGATCCGTAGTAATCATAGATTGAATACTTACCGGTGCATAATCGCCGATTTTAACTGTACCTACATAGATACCATTTGTTGGTTTACGTACAATCATTGTAATCTCCCATCTGTCTTATAGTAAACGGAAAATATCCTGCGTTGTTACATATAAGAATAATGCTACCATTAAGGCAACCCCAACCATTTGTATATACATAAGAGCTTTAGCAGGTAATCTACGGCCTGTTATAGCTTCCGCCAAGATAATAATCAAGTGACCACCATCTAAAACAGGTAATGGTAAAAGATTAATAACCCCTAAGTTAATACTAAGGAATGCAGCAAAACTTAATAGTGGTGCAAATCCTGATTGTGCAATAGTACCTGCCATTTGGGAAATTCCTACTGGACCAGATAATTCGGCTGCTTGTGTGCCACGAATCATATCATAAATCCCACTGACCATAGCAACAATAGTTTGCCCCGTCCGACTAACAGCAAGGCTCAAAGATTCACCAATACTATAAGTTTCACGAGTAAAGCTAGGGTAGATGCCAATCTTAGGACTATCTTGTTCCATTTTAGGTATTACCGTAGTCTCTATAGTTTTTCCTTCACGCTCTACAACAACAGTTACACCATGGTTTGCTGTGCCTTGTAAACTAGGACGAATATCATCCCAAGTACTAATTTTTTTACCATCAATCGTAATAATTCTATCGTTAGCTTCTAAATGAGCCTGCTCTGCAGAACTACCCGCAATAATGTTACCAATTACAGGTTCATTTGTATATGTAAGATTTCCTACAGTCACATTTAGGCCAAAGAAAAGTACAATGGCTAATATAAAGTTAAATACAGCCCCTGCAGAAATAACAATAAATTTTTTCCACGCAGGTTTATTATAAAAGGAGCGCTCATTAAGAGGCTCGTCAGGTGTCATACCAGCAATACGATTAAATCCTCCAAGAGGAATTATACGAATAGAATATAAAGTTTCCCCTTTTTGTACTTTAAATATAGCTGGACCAAAACCTATAGCAAATTCATCAACTTGCATACCTGACATCTTAGCTGTAATAAAATGGCCTAATTCATGAATAAACACGATTAAACCAAATACAAATATTGTGGCTAATGCCGTAATCATATATTCTCCTATAACATCAACGATGTTGCCTTTTCACGGGCCCATCTATCGATGGATAATAAATTATCTAATGTAAAATCATCTTCTGGTCCCATAGATTCAAGAACAGAAGTAACGACTTTATAAATATCACCAAAGGCGATTTTATCTTCTAAAAAGGCATATACTGCCGTTTCATTAGCTGCATTAAATACAGCAGGTTTAAATCCACTAGCACGTCCCACCTCATACGCAAGTCGAAGTGCAGGAAAATCGTCATACCGTGGAGGTAAAAACTCCAATTGTAGTGCTTGACTAAAATCAAGATGATTCATACTTAAAACTTCACGTTTGGGATACGTCAAAGCATATTGAATGGGCTCGCGCATATCTGGATTACCCATTTGCGCTAATATCGCACCATCCTTCATACGTATCATAGAATGAACAATACTTTGAGGATGTACTACTACATCAATATGATCAAAATCAAAACCAAATAACCAATGAGCTTCTATTACCTCTAAGCCTTTATTGAATAAAGAGGCAGAGTCTATAGTTATTTTATTACCCATATTCCAGGTAGGATGTCGCAAACAATCTGCAGCAGTTGCAGTTTGAATTTTACTAGAATCCCATGTGCGTAAAGGTCCACCAGAAGCAGTGACAATTAAAGAATCAACATTGTCACGTTTCTGTCCTTCTAAGCACTGAAATATAGCACTATGTTCACTATCGATAGGTAGGATTTGTACGCCATGTTCTTTAGCTAAAGCCGTAATTAATGGACCTCCAGCAACAAGAGTTTCTTTATTAGCAAGACCTATAGTCTTCCCTTGTTTTATAGCTTCCACTGTAGGCTCAATTCCCGCAGCACCTACAATAGCAGTAACAATCATTGTTGCTTCTTGAATTGTAGCTGCTGCAATGAGGGCTTCCTTACCACCTATCAATTTTGTAGGACCTGTATAGCGTGCTTGTAATTCTTTAAAAGCACCTTCATCTACAAGACCCGCCACCAAAGGTTTATATTCTTTAATCTGATGTTCTAAGAGGTCAATATTATGATGTGCCACTAAGGCAACCACCTTGAATTGATCTGGATGTTGAGACACCACATCAAGCGTCTGTGTACCGATTGAGCCAGTACTGCCGATAATACTTAGGTATTTCATAAGTGTACCTCTATGAAATTAGTACGAAAATAGTAATATATATACTAATGTAATAGGAGCCGCAAATAATAAACTATCAAAGCGATCCAATACACCGCCATGACCTGGTAATAATGTACCAGAATCTTTTACATTACATAGTCGTTTAATCTTTGATTCAAACAAATCACCTAATGGTGCTAATATACCGCTAATCATACCTACATGGATTCCCATCCACCAAGGAATGCCAACGATATACGAAAATACTGCACCTGTAAGGATACAGCCGATAAATCCACCAATAAAACCTTCTAGTGTTTTATTAGGACTAATGGATGGTACTATTTTACGTTTACCAAAAGCTCGACCTGAAAAATATGCAAAGGTATCACTAGCCCAAGTAGTAAACAATAATAACCAAAGTGTAATAGTGCCCCAGTTATATAGTTCAAAAGGCATTGATAAATTCATGTAAATTGAGTCATGACGAATCAAGAGCAATGAAGTCATACCCATACCAATATATAATAAACCAAATACACTAAAGGATACACTAGACATCGAGTACTTAGTTTCACCAAATGTACACAACATATAATTGGCAAATAAACTTAATACTAAAATAGCTATAGCTATAATATACTGATGACATGCAAGAGCAATCATTAGCAATAAAATGCTAATATATCCCCATATAATGGATATCCAAACACGTTTAGCTTTACCAAGTAATACAAACTCACGCCACCCTAATAAAGCTAAAAGTGTAATTAGCACATCATACACTAATCCACCAAATGTAATGGCCCCTAAGGCAATAATAAAACCAATAACAGCGGTAATAACACGTGTTTTTAACATTTTTTATTCCTCATCACATAAGCCACCAAATCGGCGTTCTCGTTTCTGATATGCCGCCACAGCATCAAGTAAAGTTTCCTTAGTAAAATCTGGCCAATGCAAATCGGTAAACCAAAATTCAGCATACGCTAGTTGCCATAACAAAAAATTACTAATTCTAAAATCACTACTAGGACGAATTAATAAATCTACATCACTAAACTCTTTAGTAAATAATTGAGAACTTACATATTCTTCAGTAATATTGTCCATTGTAATAACGCCATCCGTAACAGATTTTGCAATGTCGCGGATAGTTCTAACTATTTCATCACGCCCACCATAGTTAATTGCTAACTGTAATGTGAGGCCTGTATTATTCTGAGTTAATAATTCCGCATCTTGAATGATTTTTTGTAGGTCTTCTGAAAGCCCTCCAATAAAACCAATAAATCGAATGCGTACATTATGTTCATGCATATACTTAACATTATTATTTAAGTATTCTTTTATGAGAGACATAAGTAAAGAAACTTCCTGTTCAGGACGTTTCCAGTTCTCCGTGGAGAAACCATATACCGTAAGAGCTCTAATTCCGATCTCATCTGCGGCCATAACAATTTCTTTTAATACATCTGCACCAGCACGATGCCCCATGGAGCGCGGCATGCCTCTGCGTTTAGCCCATCGTCCATTACCATCCATAATAATAGCAACATGTTGTGGAATTATATTACAATCAATGACAGGCGTATCAGAACGTTTACGGTTAAATAATTTCTTTAGCATAGTCTACCTCGATAGAATTTCCGAAGTCGCTGGCAATCATTGGTCTATATAGTAGTATATGTAAGCACTCATCAACCTTTGTAATACGTGCCACATAAAATCCTTTATCTGAAATTTCAAAGAAGCGATTAAAGGATCCACCAATCATTACCTTAAAAGGAATATGGGCAGCCTGCAAACGAGACTTTGCAAGCTGCCATGGTATTCCAATAAGGCTATTAGAATCAAACATTATACTTCTAATACGTCCTTTTCTTTTACTACTTTTAACTCATCGATTTGCTTAACTTTAGCATCGGTAAGCTTTTGGATTTGATCTAAACCGTCTTTAGCATCATCTTCAGTAATCGTTTTAGCTTTCTCTTCTTTTTTTAATGCTTCATTTACATCGCGACGAATGTTGCGCACTGCAACTTTTGCATCTTCAGCCTTTTTATGAACTACTTTAACGATTTCTTTACGACGTTCCTCAGTTAATTGAGGAATACTTAAACGAATTTGTGCACCATCATTACCAGGGTTCAAACCTAAATCAGATTGTAAAATTGCTTTTTCAATAGCACCAATCATTGTTTTATCCCAAGGTGCAATCACAATCATGCGAGGTTCAGGCACGGAGATATTCGCAACTTGATTAATGGGTGATGGACTTCCATAGTAATCAACCATTACTTTATCAAGTAGTGCTACACTAGCACGGCCTGTACGAATAGATGCGAATTCATGTTTTAAAGCCTCAATAGACTTATTCATGCGGTCTTCTGCTTGTTGTAACAATTCTTTAATTTCCATATGAATTATTCTCCTCGAACAATGGTCCCTATTTCTTCACCTTTAGCAGCTTTTGTAATATTACCAGGAATATCCATGCTAAATACAATAATAGGAATATTGTTATCTTTACATAAAGTTGTAGATGTAGCATCCATTACTTTTAATTCTTTTGTGATAATCTCGTTATATGTTAATTCATCAAATTTAACAGCATTAGGATTTGTCTTAGGGTCAGAATCATATACGCCATCAGCAAATTTCTTTGCCATTAAAATAGCATCGGCTTCAATTTCAGCGGCCCGTAATGCAGCTGTTGTATCTGTAGAGAAGTAAGGTTTACCAAGACCAGCACCGAAGATGACGATACGTTTTTTTTCTAAATGACGAATAGCGCGACGACGAATATAAGGTTCTGCAATTTCTTGCATTTCGATAGCCGTTTGTACACGTGTATCTACACCAGCTTGTTCTAATGCATCTTGCAATGCTAAGGAGTTCATCACTGTTGCAAGCATCCCCATATAGTCAGCAGTAGCACGATCCATACCTTGATTGCTACCAGCTAAACCTCTCCATAGGTTACCACCACCAACAACAATTGCGATTTCTAAATCAGTGGATTTTGCTAAAGCAGCAATTTCTTTTGCAAATTCTTCGACAACATCAGGATTAATACCAAAACCTTGTTCACCTGCTAATGCTTCACCACTCAACTTTAAAACAATACGTCGAAAGTTTCTTTTTGCCATATTTTTACTCCTCTATTGCAAAATAAGAGAACACTGTACGGTGTTCTCTTATTGTTTATTAATTATTTACCAACAGATGCCATTACTTCTGCTACGAAGTCATCTTGGCGTTTTTCAATGCCTTCACCTAAACCATAGCGAACAAAACGACGTACGTTGATGTTTTCACCGATTTTTGCAATACTTTCATTAATGATGTCTGTAACAGTTTTATCACCATCTTTAATGAATACTTGTTCTAATAGGCAATTTTCTTTATAGAATTTTTCAATACGGCCAGCAACCATTTTTTCTAAAACAGCTTCAGGTTTTGGTTTACGACCAGCTTTAACGTCTTCTTCAGCTTCTACTTTAGCTTGTTCCAATAATACTTGTTTTTCGTGTTCAATGACTTCAGTAGGAACTTCTTCACGGTTCAAGTATGTAGGATTTACAGCCGCAATTTGCATTGCGATATCGCGTGCTAAATTTTGGAAATCATCAGTTTTTGCAACGAAGTCAGTTTCACAGTTAACTTCCACTAAAACACCGATACGACCACCAGCATGAATGTAGGATTGTACTACACCCTCAGCTGCAATACGACCAGCTTTTTTAGCTGCCGCAGCCAAACCTTTTTCACGAAGAAGGTCAACCGCTTTATCGATATTACCGTCAGTTTCAACCAATGCTTTTTTAGCGTCCATCATACCTGCGCCAGTCATGTCGCGCAATTCTTTTACCAAAGCAGCAGTAATTGCCATTATTTTGTTCCTCCTAGTATTAATTAAGGTAAGGATATAGTCCTTACCCCAATTATATATGTTATAGATTTATCTTTCAAATGCTAATACGACAACGATTAAGCTTTACCGTCTCGAACCATTTCAGCAGAGTCAGCTACCATGTTATCTAATGCTTCTTCGAAGGATTCGCCTTGACGACCTTCAAGAACAGCGTCAGCCATTTTACCAGCCAACAATTTAACAGCACGGATAGCGTCGTCATTTGCTGGAATTGGGAAATCAACTTCATCTGGGTCACAGTTAGTGTCAACTGTTGCAACCACTGGAATGCCCAATTTTTTAGCTTCCGCAATAGCAATTTTTTCTTTTTTAGGATCTACTACGAAAAGAGCACCTGGCATTTTAGGCATATCTTTGATACCACCAAGGTATTTTTCCAATTTATCCATTTCATGACGAAGACCGATAACTTCTTTTTTAGGCAATACTTCGAAAGTACCGTCTTCTGCCATAGCTTCCAATTGTTTTAAACGTTTAATACGAGTTTCAATTGTTTTGAAGTTAGTCAACATACCGCCCAACCAACGTTCGTTAACGAAGAACATGTTAGCACGGATAGCTTCTTCTTTAATAGCTTCTTGAGCTTGTTTTTTAGTACCTACGAACAAGATTACTTCGCCTTGGGAAGCAACTTCACGCAAGAAATTGTAAGCTTCTTCTACTTTTTTAACTGTTTTAGACAAATCAATGATATAAATACCATTGCGTTCAGTGAAGATGAATTTCGCCATTTTAGGGTTCCATCTTCTAGTCTGATGACCAAAGTGTACACCAGCCTCTAATAATTGTTTCATTGATACTACTGCCATTGTGGCACCTCCTGTTAATTAACCTCCGCCGCTTCATCCTTCGGGTCACCCAAAATTAGGCACAGTACCGAAGTCCACTGACGTGCATATTTTTCATACCTAATAATTCTAACAAAAAATCATAGCAAAAGCAAGCAAGGAGTGAGGAATTCTTTAAGTATTCCTCACTCCTTATTTTAAATACATTCTCTTTCTTATTGATGTACGATCTTATGTTCAAATTTGAATTATAGAATATTATGAAACTATTTATTCAATTATTGCGAATGGAGTCAATCATACTTGCACGATTTTCTGCTCCAAACACTGCAGAACCAGCAACTAAAACTGTAGCCCCCGCTCTTTTAATCGGTACACAAGTAATATCGTTAATACCACCGTCCACCTCAATGACTGCCGTTGAATTGTCTACTTCTTCTAACAATATCTTAGCTTGTTTAACTTTTTTTATGGCATTCTTAATAAAAGATTGTCCTCCAAATCCTGGATTCACAGACATAATTAAAATCATATCTAAATCTGCAGCTACATCTTCTAGTAGAGATACAGGTGTACTAGGATTCAATGCTACACCAGCCTTCATCCCACACTGCTTGATATGTTGAATCAAACGATGCATATGAGGTACAGTTTCTTGATGAAAAGTAAAATATTCTACACCAATTTTTGCAAATTCTTCTACATAATCACCAGGATTAGTAACCATCAAATGCACATCAAATGGTAATTTTGTATATGGACGAATGGCTTTCACAATGGGAGCACCAAAGGTTAGATTCGGAACAAAGTGTCCATCCATGATGTCGATATGTAATAAGTCAGCCCCCGCTGCTTCAATAGATTTTAATTCTTCGCTTAACACCGCAAAATTTGCGGAAAGCATAGATGGTGCAATTTTTATCATATTAAAACCTCTTTCGTTGACTTTCTATATCATTACGTATAGACATATAAGCATCATATCGTCCTTGATGAATATGACCAGCTTCTAGAGCAGCTTTAATCCCACAAATGGGTTCATGTTCATGATAGCAAGGATTAAATTTACAAGTATCAACATATTCACCAAATTCTGGGAATAATGTAGGCAATCTTTCAAGGGAAACATCATTAAATTCAATAGCACTAAATCCAGGTGTATCCATGATAAAAGAATCTGCATCTAAACTATATAAAGAAGCGTGACGAGTAGTATGTTTACCACGTTTAATCTTATCACTTACCTCCCCAGTCTGGAAGGCAAATTTGGGGTCTACCGCATTTAAAAGACTACTTTTACCAACACCAGATGGTCCTGCAAAAGCCGTTACCTTATGTTGAAGCACATGACGCAAATCATCAATGCCTGTCATATTATATGTGGATGTCATCAAAACCTCATAGCCGATTGATTTATAAAGATCAACCATAGCTTTCGTCTCTGAATCCATCAAGTCACATTTATTGATACATAGTACGATAGGTATATCCGCATGTTCAATCATAACGAGCATTTTATTGAGTAATAACTCATTAATATCTGGTTCATGGGCAGCCACAACTAATACAACTTGGTCAATATTAGCTACTGCAGGGCGAACCATCGAATTATGACGTTCATGGATGGATTCAACGAACCCATCCTCCGAAATCGTAACGCGGTCCCCTACAAGTAAACTATAGCGTCCTTGCTTAAGTCTGCCACGAACCTTACATTCATGAATGGTACCTGTATCATCTTGTACATAAAAGTACCCATTCATATTTTTGACAACAATGCCTGTAATCATAGTACCTCTTATAATGCAGTTTCTTGCACTAATGCACCATTGAGGTACACCTCAATACGTACATTACCTACACCAGACACTTTTTTAACAACACGATCTCCAGGTTTATTCGTATCATCATAGATTACGGCAGAACCTTCATCATCTTTTACGACAATTTTAAGTTCTTGATTTTTAGAACCAGCTGGTACAGTAACATCTATAGTACCAGTTGTTTTATTACCACTGTTTCCTTCTTTTTTATCGGATTTCTTTTTATCATCTTTGAACTCAGTCGTAAGATTTAATGTGGAACCTTCGTCAATTTCGTCGCCAGCTTTAATGCTTTGCTCTATAACCACAGATTTTTCTTCCACAGATCCAGATACTTGGTTTACACCTAGTTGAATATTACTCAATGTATCACGAGCATCTTTTAATGTCATACCAACAAGATTAGGTACTTTGACTTTCTTAGCCTTCGCTTTATTTACTACGAGATCAATTGTTGTCCCTTTAGACACTTTAGAATCTCCTGAAGGACTCTGAGCAATAATTACACCATCTTTTTTACCATCTACAGATTGTTGTGTTATTTTCCCCACAACTAAACCTAAATCTTTAAGTCGTTGACGGGCTTGATCGACAGTTAAATCAGTTAAATCTGGCACCGTAATATCGCCTACACCTTTAGAAACTACAAGGTGAATTGTCCGTTGCTCTTTAACCTTTTCTCCAGCCCCAGGTGTTTGAGAAATAACTTGACCAGCTGGCACATCAGGATTCGTAACTTCACTTGTAGACACACGCAAATGTTTATCTTCTAAGATATTTTTTGCTACAGAAACTTGTTTGCCTACCACATTAGGTACATCTACTGTTGTATTACTCCAGAAATTTCCGTAGCTTAAGAAAGCACCTAAAAATGCTACTAAAAAAATGACAGCAGCACCTAGAACGATGTATTTTTGTGGAATCGATGCAATTTTACTTAACATACTCTTCTTTTTACCCTCGTCTTTACGTTCTTCTTGAATAGTACTTAGATCTTCAAGTGCTTCAGGATCAACCGCAGGAATCATTTGTGTAGCAAAATCATATGGTTCATGACGTTGTGTTTTCCCCATTGTAAAACCTTGAGATAACCGCAAATCACTGATCATATCAGAGATAGAATCAAAGCGATCTGCAGGATTTTTAGATAATGCCTTCATAACAACAGCTTCTAAAAGCGGAGGGATTGATGGATTATATCGAGTTGGAGGTTCTACCTTCTCACGAACGTGTTTTAATGCTACTGCAATTGGCGTTTCCCCTTCAAATGGTACACGACCTGTAAGCATTTCATACAATACAACACCCAATGAATAGATATCTGTATTTCCATCTACTGGTTTACCACTAGCTTGCTCTGGTGATAAATAGTGTGCAGAACCCAAAATCGAATTCGTATACATAACTGTGTTAGTTGCATTTATTGCACGAGCAATACCAAAGTCAGTTACTTTAACGCGCCCCGTATTGGTAATAATAACATTATGTGGTTTTATATCACAATGAACAATACCCATTGTATGAGCGTGTTCTAAGCCTTCAGCTATGGCAATAGTAAATTTAACAGCCTCATCTATAGACAATCTTCCATGACGAGTTATATATTTTTTTAAGGTTTCACCATCTACATATTCCATAACAATGTAATGTAAATTTTGGTCAAAACCTACATCATACATATTTACAATATTGGGATGATTTAATTTACCTGCCGCTTGTGCTTCTCGTTTAAATCGAGTCACAAATTCATCATCATTTGCAAAATTAGCATGCAATACTTTTATTGCTACTTGTCTACCTAGTAAGGTATCTTCTCCAAGGTATACATCAGCCATTCCACCAACGCCAATTTTATCAACAATACGGTAGCGGTTATCTAGAAGTATGCCTTTTATATTCATAGTACTCATTATTTCTCCATTTCTAGATTAGATTGTTCCCACCACAATGGTCACATTATCTCCTGCTCCGACTTCATATACAGCTTCCATCAATGATTCAATAACCAACATATCATCATCCGTTGATTGTAATGCAGAGGCAATTACATCATCAGATACATAGCCACTTAATCCATCAGTGCAAAGTAAAATACGATCACCGGGAAGAATAGACTCTACACCACTATCAACCTCTAAGATTTCATCAACACCGACTGCACGGGTTAATAAATTACGTTGAGGGTGATTTAGCATTTCATCCTTTGTAATCTCTCCAGCTGTTAATAATTCTTGTACCATAGAATGATCCGTAGTAATTTGTCGTAAATGACCATCTCTATATACATACAAACGACTATCACCAACACTTGCCCAGTAAAGTTGATTACCATTTATAGCTGTAACTACAGCGGTAGTACCCATACCAGCAAGTCGTTCTTCACAAGCAACGCGATTTACAATACGTTGATTAGCGTGAATGATAGCATCACATAAGTCTTGTTGACCTATCGTTTCAAGGGAGGACAAATATTCTTTTATTTCATCTACAGCATAGGTACTTGCAATTTCACCACCGCTATAACCACCCATGCCATCAGTAACAGCACAAATATGGCCATCAATGAAAAAACGGTCCTCGTTACGCTGGCGTACAAGCCCAATTTTACTTAAACCAACAAAATTATTCATGATTCTCCTTTTTCCGACCATGAGCAGCCTTTAACTGTCCACATGCGGCTTGGATTGCATCGCCCATTTCCTTTCGTACCGTTACTGATACGCCATAGGAACTAACGATGTCTTTAAATGTATTCATATTCGTAATAGATGGTTTATATAATTCAATATGTTCATTGCCATTAACTGGGATCAAGTTAACATGACAATTTGGGAAATCTTTACAGATTTTCCCCAAAGCATGAGCATCATCTATAGATGCATTTACAGAATCTATAAGAATATACTCAAAGGTAACACGACGCTGTGTCGTATTATAATAGTATTTTACCGCATCTAAGACTTCCGTCAATTCATAACGTGCCCCAACGGGCATAATACTACGACGAACTTCATTATTTGTAGCATGTAATGAAAGTGCTAAGGTTATTGGCAAACCTTCATCAGCTAATTTATAAATATTAGGAACCCAACCACAAGTGGAAATCGTCATCTTACGATAACTAATATTACAAATCATAGGATCATGTAGTAGTTGTAATGCTTGTAATACATTATCATAATTTTGTAACGGCTCCCCAGCGCCCATAACGACAACAGAGTGTATTTCCTCTTTAGTAAGAGCCCCAAATATGACAACTTGTCCAATAATCTCAGCGACTGTTAAATCTCTGTATAAGCCACCTTGTGTAGAAGCACAGAATACACATCCCATAGCACACCCCACTTGAGAGGAAACACATACAGAATACCCATAGTGTTGCTCCATCAAAACTGCTTCCACACGACTTTGATCTGACATCTCTACAAGTATTTTGCGAGTCTTTCCATCAGGGGCAATAGACTCTGTAATTAATGTAGGTAAAGAAATAACACAATTATCACCTAGCCATTGACGCAAGTCTTTCGGAAATTGTGTCATGTCTTCAAAATCAAAAATATATCTATGATAGATATATTCAATTAACTGTTTCGCTCGAAACTTTTGTATATTATGGGTCTTAAAGATAGATTGTAATTCTTCTAAAGACTTACCCAATAATTCTATCATGGTGCTCCATTTCTTATATTATGATAAGCGTTTCATGCGAACCATAAAGAAACCATCCATATGATCTCGCGGTGGATAGGTTGTAATCATACCATCTATAGCTTGTGGTGCCCCTTTATATGATACAGGATCGATGATAAAGTTCTTATGAATTGCCAAGAATTTATTTAGAACAGCTTCATTTTCACCACTATTCATAGTACATGTGGAATATACTAAATATCCATTAACCTTAACCATTTCAGAAGCTTTTTCTAATATTTCAAGTTGTAACGGCGGCAACTCAATAAGTAAAGACTCTGTTTTACGCCAACGCATGTCTAATTTCTTTTGTAATATACCTAGACCAGAACAAGGAGCATCAACTAAGACGCGATCAAATTGTTCTTTCCAATTATCAGGAAGATAACGACCATCTTGAAGCTTAGTAGAAATAATAGATACACCTAATCGCTCAGCATTTTGATTAATCAGTTCTAATTTATGGTCGTAAATATCACAACTCATAATAGCTCCTGTATTATTCATAAGACTTGCCATATGCATAGACTTGCCACCTGGTGCAGCACAACAGTCTAAGATAAGCTCTCCTGGTTGAGGATCTACCACATGGGCTACTAACATAGATGCTTTATCCATAAAAGTAATATGACCTTCTAAAACAGGTTTAGCTTTTTCTAAATGACCTTGATGTCCATCAATATAAACTACTTCAGGAATATATGTATCCTGTTCTACAATCCAATCTAAATCTTCTAATTCTTTTAAACAATCCTCAATAGATACTTTCACTGTATTTATGCGAGCCGTCAAACGAGGTTGTTCATTAAACCAAGAACAAAGATCTACGGTCTTATCTTTTCCCATTTCTTTTATCCATAAGTTGACAAGCCATAATGGTTGATTGTAGATAAAGGAAATTTCTTCAGCTTCGGACTTAGCTAGTTCACCGATAGAAATGCTATCACTTTCACGTAAAACCGAACGCAAAACAGCATTTACAAAACCAGATAAACCTCTAGTTAGCTTTTTGGCGAGTTTAACAGATTCGTTAACAGCCGCACTTTCAGGAACCTTATCCATATAGATAATTTGATAAATACCAAGTCTAAGGATTTCCACAACCATAGAAGATAGTTTCTTTAAGGGTCGCTTTGCAAAGTGAACAATAATAGCATCCAAGTAATTTTTTCTACGAATGACCCCATACACAAGTTCAGTAAAGAATCTTCGATCTAAATCGGATAGATGATATTTCTGTAAATACTCTTGCAACTTTATATTTGCATAAGCACCATTGCGATTAATTTCACTCAATGCTTTTACAGCGAGCAATCGAATATTTTGTTGTTGATTAGTCTTTACCTCTATCATTACTATTCCTACCAATCAATTGTTCTACTACTGCTCGAACACGTTCAGAATCGACTGTTGTATTACAACATGGCCCATTAGGACGTTCATTTAATACCCCAATAACTGGGATGGGAAATACATCAGCCATTCCACTTGCTAAATCTCGTTCGCAAGCTATTGCTACAATAGCTTTTGGGCGTGCTTCCTTTACCTTCATCCGCGCTAAGGTGCCTCCAGTGACAACTATAAATTGACAACCATAGTCCTTAGCCACTTGCAACAAATTACCAACCTGGCATCGCCCACACTGCTTACAATTATATACATCATGTGTAACCTTATGAACACACGAACTTTCTTGTAAACAGTGAGGAGTTAATAATAATATACGTTCTGGATCTACCGTATACATATCTAGCATTACTAAATGATTGATTAAATCAATCATAGACTGTCGGAGTTGATCCTTAGTAACCCCTCTCACCTTACCAATCGCCAAAGTTAATGGAAATAATCCATAAATAAACTGATTGGCTAGTCTTAAAACAATAGGATGTAACCTTATAATACCTGTGCTAGCAACAATTAAAGATAAGCACAAAATCCATATAATAGCAATAAGTATAGATATAACTACACTACTTATAATTGATGCAAATGGATGCAATTGTAAAAGTCCTGGTTCTAATATATACATTAGAAAGGCTAGTACTGCTGTGAGCAAAGCACATGTAATAGTTGATAAAATCAAGTATAACGGATACGTTTCGTACTGCTTATATTGAGTCCCCAAAAACGATACCTTCCTTTATTTGATGACCATTTATAAAATCAATTGCAGAAATGCGTTTTTTATTTTCTGGTTGGACTTCTGTTAATAGAATTATATTTCCATCACCACAAAATACACCTAAACCGGCTATTTTAGATACGATTGTACCAGGCACAGTTGTGGCTGATATAGCAATTGGTACATGTTTACCATGGACATCTATCAAACAGTGAGTCGTATCACTGGGAACCACTTCTCCAGACCATACTTTTAAACGTTTTCCATCGAGATATGTATAACATCCAGGTGCTGGATTAAGTCCTCTAATGAGATTTGCAATTTCATTAGCCGGCTTAGACCAGTCGATCTGCCCCATTTCCTTTGTAATCTTAGTAGTATGTGTAGCCATTGAATCATCTTGTGGTGTAGCCACAATTTCTCCATTAACCCAACGAGTTAATACAGGCACTATAGTTTCACCCCCCAGTACAGCTATACGTTCAAATAACTGTCCTGTCGTTTCACCGGGTAAAATATCTATCTCCACAATGTCAATGATATCACCTGTATCAAGGCCATCATCCATATGCATTATGGTAACACCCGTTTTAGAGTCTCCATTAAGAATTGCATAATGAATTGGCGCAGCGCCTCTATAACTAGGTAAAATAGAGGCATGAACATTAATACAACCATATTGCGGCAATCGAATAAGCCAAGGAGGTAATATTTTACCATACGCAATAACAATCACTACATCTGGTTGTAATGCTTCTAATTCGGCTCTCACTTGTTCATCACGCAAAGTGACTGGTTGATATACAGGCAAGTCATGCTCTAAAGCAGCTACTTTTACAGGGGGCATTTGAACTTGTTTACCACGCCCTTTTTGTTTATCAGGCTGGCAATACACACCGACAATAGAATGACCAGCTTGAATCAAAGCCTCTAAGGTAGGCACAGAAAAGTCTGGTGTCCCCATAAAAACGATGCGTAATTGTTTATTATCAGACAATTTCTTTCTCCTCTGGATGATCAGTAATTAATCGTAAGTTAGTTGCTTTTTCAATAAACAAATGACCTTCCAAGTGATCAATTTCATGTTGGAAAATACGCGCCAAAAAACCTTCAGCTTTTATAGTTACCTTCTTATTATGTGGATCAATACCTTTAACAGTGACTTTATTAAATCGTTCCACATCTCCGAAATATCCTGGCACACTTAAGCATCCTTCAGGTCCAACTTGAGAACCTTCAGCATGAGTGATTTCAGGGTTAATTAGCGCAATAAGACCACTACCAGATTGGTCATCTACAACGATAATACGTTTAGCTACAGCCACTTGAGGTGCTGCAAGACCAACCCCTTCAGTCTTATACATAGTTTCAGCCATATCATCGATAAGGGCTCTAAGTTTTTTATTAACATGCTCTACAGGTTCCGCCACTTGTTTTAAAACGGGATGACCTGCTTTCACAACATCTAATACAGCCATTGATACTCCTACACTACACGGGATCCACGTCAATCAGCAGTCCTTCTTGCGTGAAAATCCATGAGTTATATATATATTCTTTCAAATTCGTTAAATCTGTACCGCGAATCATAATAGCTAAACGATACATATCGCGCACTTTTTTTATAGGCGCTTCATAAGGACCATTAATCAAAATATCCTGATTTCCTTTATAAGACTCCAAGTCATCGACAATACGATTTGCTATAGACTCTAATGTTTTCATATCTTGATGACGCACAACCATATGAATCATTTCGCGAAATGGAGGATATCCTAAAGCTTTACGGTTTTGAATTTCTTCATTGTAAAAGCCTATATAATCATGAGCCTTACTCTTTATTATAGCATAATTTAAAGGATTATATGTTTGTATTACAACGCTACCCGGTTTTTCACCCCTACCGGCACGTCCAGAGGTTTGAGTAAGTAAATCAAAAGTTCGTTCTGAAGCTGTATAAACAGGAATATTCAAAACTGAATCGGCTGTTAAAATACCAACAGCTGTTACATCTTTAAAGTCATGACCTTTAGATACCATTTGTGTTCCCAACAAAATATCATATTTATGAGCCCCAAAGTCATGTAAAATATCTTCTGCTAATTGCTTATTTTTTGTCACATCTTGATCAAGACGAGCAATGCGGGCCGATTTAAAGTGACGACGTAACTCTTCCTCTACCTTTTGTGTGCCTGAACCAAAAAACTTAATCCTCTTACTATTACATTTGGGACAAACAGTTGGAATTGGTTCATGATGTTCACAATAATGACAACGCAATTCTTCACCAGCTTGGTGATAAACCATAGCTACATCACAATGAGGACACATAATAGTTTCCCCACAATCCCGGCACATAACAAAAGTACTATAACCGCGTCTATTTAACAGAATAATCATTTGATTATGCTCATCCAATGTATGTTGAATTAAGCGACTCATGGCATCAGAAAAAACGGAGTAATTTCCATGAAGAATTTCTTCCTTCATATCTACTATAGTAACCTTCGGCATAGGTTGCTCAAAAATGCGATTTGGCAACTCTAGTAAATGATACTCCCCTTGCTTAGCTTTATAGTACGAAGTAACAGATGGTGTAGCAGAGCCTAAAATAACGGGACAACCATGTGCCTCAGCACGCCACAATGCCACGTTACGTGCATGATATCGAACCATATCCTCTTGTTTATAAGATGGATCATGTTCTTCATCGACCACAATAAGGCCGATATCCTCAGCTGGCGCAAATACGGCAGAACGAGCGCCAATAATAATGTGACTATCCTTACGGCGCAAACGCTCCCAATTATTGTTCCGTTGTTGTACCGTCAATTTACTATGAAATACTACGACTTCGTCACCAAAAGTTTCTACAAATCGTCTCACAATTTGATCAGTCAATATAATTTCAGGTACTAAAATAATAGCCGTCTTATCCTGACTAATACATTTTGCTGTAGCACGTAAATATAATTGAGTCTTACCACTACCAGTGACACCATGAAGTAAAAAGGTTTTATGTTCATGGCTATTCATTGCAGCTTGTATTGATCCATATACAGCTTGTTGAGCTTCAGTAAGAGGAATATTAACTTCTTCTGTTAAAAGCTCATCAAATGTTGTTTTTGTGGCTTTAAAACGAGCTTCAACGACAATACCTTTAGCTTCACTCACTTGTTTAATGACCATACGAGAATAGCCTTTAGCTAGCAGTAATGCCTTAGATGCTCCGCCCACTTCAAGTAAGTATTTTGCTAATTCTCGTTGTTTCTTTTTCCGTTCACTAAATTGTGCCATCGAAAATTCTGGCATAACTACTAACCATTCTTCCTTTGGTGCCTCGTAAGATTTTAATGTCTTATTCACTGTAAACAATCGCAATGCATCGCCATAAGAGAATAAATAATACTCATTTAGACGACGGGCCGTATCCATCATTTCCGGTGTAAACCAAGGTTCACTATCTAATACTTGCACAATATTTCGTAAAGTGAACTCTGGTGGCTCAACTAACTCGGCGTAACCAATAAGAATGCCTTCTTCACGACTATGTCCTAAAGGAATGAGTACGCGCGTACCAGGCAAAACATTACCAAACTTTTCAGGCATTAAATAGCTCAAAGGTTTATGAAGTTGTTTGGCTGGTCTGTTAATTATAACTTGTGCTACGCGCATACATTATTTCCTTTCGTTTATTATAAAAGGTCTCAGTAGAAATTCTACCAAGACCTTTTGTATTATAAGCCAGCTTCTTCTTTTAGAATTTGTGCTTTATCTGTACGTTCCCAAGGTAAATCCACATCAGTTCTACCAAAGTGACCATACGCTGCAGTTTTGCGGTAATGAGGCTTTAACAAATCAAGCATTTCAATGATTCCTGCTGGACGAAGGTCGAAATGTTTATTAACAAGCTCTTGAATTTTTGTTTCCTCTATGCGACCTGTACCAAAAGTATCAACTAAAATAGATACAGGATGAGCAACCCCGATTGCATAAGCAACTTGCACTTCACATTTATCAGCAAGACCTGCTGCTACAACATTTTTAGCTACATAACGCGCTGCGTATGCTGCGGAACGGTCCACTTTAGATGGATCCTTACCGGAGAATGCACCGCCACCATGACGGGCCATACCACCGTATGTATCTACAATAATTTTACGGCCAGTTAAACCAGCATCACCATGAGGGCCTCCGATTACGAAACGACCAGTTGGATTGATGAAGTATTTAGTATTTTCATCAACGAATTCAGCAGGCAACGCTGCGTCAATTACATAACGCTTCAAATCAGCTTTAATTTGTTCTTGGGTCACTTCAGGGCTATGTTGCGTAGAAATAACAATTGTATCAATGCGCTTAGGTTTACCATCAACATATTCTACAGTAACTTGAGTTTTACCGTCTGGACGTAAGTAAGTTAAAGTCCCATCCTTACGAACTTCTGTAAGACGACGGGATAAACGATGTGCCAAGGAAATTGGCAACGGCATGAGTTCAGGTGTTTCATTAGATGCATAGCCAAACATCATACCTTGGTCACCAGCACCGATTTTATCAAGCACTTCACCATTGCCATCTTTTGATTCAAGTGCTTCATCAACGCCCATGGCGATATCCGCAGATTGTTCATCGATGGATACAAGTACACCACAAGTATCACAATCAAAACCAAATTTTGCACGAGTATAACCAATTTCACGAATTGTATCACGTACGATGCGAGGAATATCAACATATGTATGAGTAGAAATTTCACCTACTACATGAACTAAACCAGTAGTAACTAAAGTTTCACAAGCCACACGAGCAGTTGGATCCTTTTCAATAATCGCATCCAAAACAGCATCAGAAATTTGGTCAGCTATTTTATCTGGATGGCCTTCAGTAACAGATTCAGAAGTAAAAAACATATGTTTTTCAGCCATTTTATCCTCCTAATACGAAAAAAAGTCTCTCATGCACTCATGAGAGACCCTCCCATCTAACGACATTTGTCATAGGAATTAGCACCTTTTCCGCTTGGAATGGTTGCTGTAGCTTCACAGGGCCTATCCCTCCACTACTCTTGATGAGTTACAAAAATATTATAGTGTATTTACAGTGAGAAAGCAAGTCATTATTATACCTCTCTTGCCTCTTTTAAAGCTAAATCATGTTCTGCCTTATGAAGGGCACTTTCAAACTGACGATACATATGATGACGGCCCAGAATATCCAAGAAATCAGATTTATACATCTCTCTACGTATATTGTAACTCACATCACTAAGCAAAACTTCTATGCCTCTTTTTTGAAGTTCTTCAATAATACCTCGTAAAATACGTAAACCCGTTAAATCTACAAATGGTACTTTTACAAAACGAATGATTAAATATTTAGGATCTTTATGTATAGAGTTTAACGCTCTATCAAATGCACTTATAGCACCAAAGAATAATGGGCCATCTACAGTGTATACCATTATTTCTGGATGGATTGTAATCTCATGCCTAATCTGAGCTGATAATTCGGCACTACTTGCTTCATGCACATCAATTGTATTAACCATTTTGCGCATAAACTGCAACACTGCAAGTACTACACCTACATTTACAGCTACTACTAAATCCGTAAAAATAGTCAGGAAAAAGGTAAGCAATAATATTATTTGATCTGGACGAGGTGCGAGAATAAGCATTCGTATAAAACGTGGTACATCACTCATATTGTAGGCTACTACAAATAATATGGCTGCCATAGATGCCAACGGAATATACACTGCATATGGGGCTAAAAATAAAAGAATGGCACCTAATGTAATGGCATGAACAATACCTGCCATCGGAGAATTACCACCTTGTCGAATATTTGTGGCAGTTCGCGCAATAGCACCGGTTGATGCAATTCCACCAAACAATGGCGCAAATATATTAGCTAATCCTTGTCCAAATAATTCAGTATTAGATTCATGCTTGGTTCCACTCATACCATCAGCAACAACTGCAGACAATAAGGATTCAATAGCGCCTAGCATGGCAATTGTAAAAGCCGGCCCGATTAAGGATAAGATTTTATCAAAACTCAATTTTGGTACAGAAAATTCTGGCAAACCTTGAGGTATGCCACCAAATGCACTACCAATGGTTAAAACCGTAGGAAATTGGTAGATGGCTTGAATAACCGTAGCAACAACCATAGCTACAATAGGAGCTGGAACTTTATTGATATATGGGATTTTAGGTGAAACTAACAGTAGACTTAAGCTTAAGAGCGCAATACCCAATGTAGGTAAGTCAGAGTATGGTAAGGACTGAATCATAGCCCATAATTTTTCATGGAAATGAGCCATATACGGCAACTGCGGAAAGCCAAAGAAATATGGCCATTGCCCCACCCAAATTGTAACACCAATACCTGCAGTAAAGCCCATGATAACAGGTGCTGGTATAAACCGAATCACCGTTCCTAACTTTGCAACACTCATTAAAACCAGAATAACTCCTGCCATCATGGTCGCAATTTGTAAACCTTCAAAGCCATAATTGACAACGATACTGCTCAATAGAACGATAAATGCCCCTGTAGGGCCCGCAATCTGAACAGGGGAGCCACCAAACAAGGATACAAATATACCTGCAATGATTGACGTATAAATGCCCGCTTGCGGTGTAACTCCACTAGCAATAGCAAAGGCCATTGCTAGAGGCAGAGCCACAACCCCTACGACCAATCCGGCGATAATATTATTAATCCATTTTCCCTTTCCTAAGGAGCCCTCTAAATACGCTTTTTGTATAGCAAACATATAACAAAAACACACCCTTCTTAAAAGAACACACACAAGAATTAATTTATGTTAGCTATGTTTGTTTGCTACTAAGTCAATAACTTCTCTAAGGATATGTCGAGCAAGGTCAGATTTTTTCATATTAGGCATTTCTTTAGGCTCTTTATCAGGATATAAAAAATAGCCTTCATTCGTATCTACATTAAAACCTGCATTCGATTTGCTTACATCATTGGCCACAAGCATATCTAGATTTTTTTTAGCCACTTTATCCTGACCATACTTGATTACATGTTCTGTTTCTGCCGCAAAACCAACAAGAATTTGATGACTTTTTTTAGAGCCCAATCCTTGTAAAATATCTGGATTTTTTACAAGTTCTATGGTCATAGACTCCATTTTTTTTATTTTTTGCTCTGCTTTATGAAGGACTCTAAAGTCAGAAACAGCGGCAGCCATAATAACTACATTAACATCATTATAACGAGCTTCAACAGCCTCCTGCATAGATACCGCAGAATCTACAGAAATAAAGTCTACGCCACTTGGTATAGGCAAGGATGTGGGAGCACTTACTAATATCACCTTAGCCCCCATGTGTGCAGCCTGTTCTGCAATGGCATATCCCATCTTACCGCTAGAACGATTTCCAATATACCGAACAGGATCAATACTCTCCTGTGTTCCGCCAGCTGTAACAAGTATAGTAGTACCTTCAAGCTCATTGGTACTGCACATTTTAGCTTCTAGCCAATCCACAATTGCTTCGGGCTCCGGTAAACGTCCTACACCAGTAATACCACAAGCTAACCAGCCTTCTGCAGGGTCCATAATATGGTACCCCAAAGAACGTAATCCTTCTAAATTGCGTTGAGTAATAGGATTATTATACATTTCTGTATTCATAGCAGGACAAAGGTACTTAGGTGCTGTGGTAGCCATAATTGTTGTAGTTAACATATCATCAGCAATGCCTGCATAAATTTTTCCGATCACATTTGCTGTTGCAGGCACAACTACATATGCATCTGCCCAAGTGGCCAGTGCAATATGTTCTACATCCCACTGATGAACTTGTTCAAACATGTCTAGAGCTACAGAATGTCCACTGATTTCGCCAAATGTTAAAGGTGACGCAATATACGTTGCATTTTGTGTCATTACAACCTTTACTTCAGCCCCTTTTTTACGAAGTCTGCTTACCACTTCAATTGCCTTATACGCTGCAATACCTGCAGATACTGCGACAATGATATGTTTTCCGCGCATGTTCTTCTCCTTTTAAAAATTCCTTGTATCAATGATACAAGGAATTGATTTTTTATTTAATGCCTTCTTTAGTGCGTTTATATGTCACTTCACCTTCAGCAATTTCATAAAATGCCAAAGATACAGGCTTGTCAGTCGCATGTGTAGATTCTGCTAAGCAAGGTTCGCCATCTGTTAATTCGCGAGCGCGTTTAGCCGCTAAAGTCACCAATGTATATTTGCTATCTACTTGGCTTTCCAATTTTTTTAATGGAGGTTTTACCATCATACTATCACTTCTCCTTAGACTCTTGATATTGTTTATAAATATATTGAATTTGCTCTTTATTACGACTAATCTTACAAGACTCAGCTCGCAAGATAGAGGCAACCTTTTCAGAAGCCTCTGCTAAATCATCATTTACGACGATATAGTCATAACGATGAGCTAAGGCCAATTCTGAACAAGCCAATGACAATCGTTTATCAATGACTTCTTTAGCATCTGTGCCACGATTATGTAAACGTTCAGATAACTCAGATAGTGAAGGCGGTACAATGTAAATAAATACAGCATCGCTAAAACGTTCCTTAACCTGCATAGCGCCTTGAATATCGATTTCTAATAGTACACTTTTTCCATCATCTAATAAATCCATTACATGTTGTTTTGGAGTACCATAGTAATTATCATATACCTTAGCATATTCTAAGAATGCGTCTTCACTAAGTAAAGACTCAAATTCCTCTTTAGAGCGGAAGAAATAGTTAATTCCTTCCTTTTCACCCACACGTGGAGCACGGGTTGTCATAGAAACGGAATAAACTAAATTAGGCATTTCTTTACGAATATTCGCACAAATCGTACCCTTACCTGCGCCAGATGGCCCGGATATAACGATTAATAATCCTCTGTCTGACATATGCACTCCTATGATTCCACTGTATCTACATCCACATCATGTTGCACAAGTCGATGTGCTACGGTTTCAGGTTGAATTGCAGATAATACAATTTGACCACTATCCATAACTAATACAGCACGTGTCTTACGACCATATGTGGCATCAATGAGCAATCCCTTGTCTCTAGCATCTTGAACCATCCGCTTTATAGGGGCGGATTCAGGACTAATAATAGCCATAACACGGTTAGCAGATACCATATTACCAAAGCCTATATTCAGTAATTGAATACTCATTCATAGACCTCCTATTACTCTACATTCTGTACTTGTTCTCTAATTTTCTCTAACTCACATTTAAGTTGAACCACAAGCTCAGTAATAATCGAATCCATTGCTTTGGATCCGATTGTATTTACCTCACGATTCATTTCTTGCAAAATAAAATCGACCTTACGACCGATTGAGTTTGTATCTGCAAGTGTATTTCTTAATTGTACCACATGAGAGGTAAATCGGACAATCTCTTCCGTAATATCCGTCTTATCAGCTAATAGAGCAATCTCTTGTATAAAACGATCCTCACTAATACTCGCTTCTAAAGAAACTAAATATTCCTGAATTTTAGTTTTTATGTGTTCGCGATATGCTTCTACAGCACCAGATTTATTAGTGTCAATTTTAGTAATGATCTTTTCAAGTGTATCGATACGATCTAATAAATCCTGCTTGATATGTTGACCTTCCGCAGTTCGCATTGCTATTAAAGCATCTAATGCTTGAGTCGTAGCTTCTTTCACAATATCTAATAGAACATCTTCTGCAATTGGTGTATCTTGTTGTTGAACCCATTCGGTAGAAATCGAATTTACAGCTTGTAAAGGTACCTTTTTTGAATCATCATAGAATTCTTCTTGTACCAACAACTCTTGTATTTGTTTTCTCAATACACTATTAATAGTAAAAGTTTTAGGTCGCTCCCCTGCATCTAAAATAGAAACTGATACCTCAACCTTACCACGAGTAATACGATCTTGTATCATTCCACGAATAGTACTTTCAAAAGGATTCATTTGTTTTGGACTACGAATAAACAGATCCAAGAAGCGAGCGTTTACGGACTTAATTTCTACCGTACAGGTAATGCCATCTTTGGTTGCTGTGCCAGAACCAAAACCGGTCATACTTTTCATAAATCATCCTCCTTAGTAGTTTTTATTATTGTACCACGAATTACACAATCCGTGTTTAAATACTAAGAATTATATGTACACTATGGTATACTAAACTATACTTCTAAATATATTTGAAAGGAGTACTATGAATTTAGACGGACTTACCATGTCTGTACTCGCTAAAGAATTAAACGAGCGACTACAAACAGGTCAAATACAAAAACTATATCAAATAGATAAAACTACATTATTATTTAAAGTTCGAGCACTTAACGAAGACCAAAACTTAATTATTACCGTAGGTGCCACACCAGCAATGTATCTTAGCCAACCACTTCAAGATCTACCAAAAGAACCAAGCTCACTTTGCATGTTCTTACGAAAGCATATTGAAGGTAGCCGCATCGTAAAGGTGGAACAAATCAACGGTGACCGTATCATGTGTATCCAAACGGATAAACTAGAAATGGACGGTTCTATTACGAGTACATATATTTATATTGAATTAATGGGCAAATATTCCAACTGTATCTTCGTACAAGACGGTATTATTTTAGAATCCTTAATTCACGTCTCCCCTCTCATGAACCGTGAACGTATTATTAGTCCAAAAATACAGTATGATTTACCACCTAATGCTAATCGCGTAAGTTTAATGGACTTTGATAATAATGAAATAAAAAATCTACTTACTTCCTTTGGTAATGGCTCTGTGCAGCAATCTATTCGAGCTATCTTTAACGGTTTTGGTAAACCTTTATTGGATGAGCTTTTATATATTTCCAAATTAAGTGGTGAAGAAATCATAACTGATTTAGATACTTCTCAACTAGATACACTTGCTAAAGCCTTGTACGACCTCAAGGTAAAACTCGAAAATAGCAAAGGTTTGTTTACTTTAGTCAACGATAACAATAAAAAAGCTTACGCAAGTATTTTATTACATAACTATAAGGTATTAAAAGAATACAACACTATTTCTGAAGCCTTAGAGGAATCCATTCATAATACAAAAGCAATTCATACAGCTGATAAAGAGTTAGAAAAAATCTTAACAGCAGCCATCAAAAAGGAAGAAGGTCGCCATCAAAAGATTAAAGATGAATTAGAAGATACTAAGAAAATGGAAACCTATAAATTATATGGTGATCTTCTAATGATAAATGCACACCTTCAAGTGCAATATGAGCCTTCTATTGAATTACAAAATCTGCTCTCTGAAGAAAATGAAATGTTAACGATTCCTTTAAAGCCAAACTTAACGATTGTGGAAAATGCACAATGGTATTATAAGCTTTATACAAAACTAAAAAATCGTATGGTTAGTGGCGAGTTCCAACTCAATGCTAGTACTACAAAACTAGCATACTTACAATCTATTCTGTACAGCATCTCTTTAGCCACAACTCGTGAAAGCTTAGAAGAAATACGCAAAGAATGCATGGATGCAGGTATCATAAAAAAATCAAAAAAACCACTATCTTACAAGCTTGGCAAATCTAACTACATTCACTTAACAATTGATGAAGGTGAAATATTCATCGGTCGTAACAATCAACAAAACGAATATTTAACACACCGATTTGCAAAGCCAACTGACATTTGGTTCCATACACAGGATATCCAAGGTTCGCACCTTATTTTAAGACTCAATGTTGAGCCAGACGATATGATTCTATCTAAAGTAGCTCAATATGCAGCCTACTTCAGTAAAGCTCGTGATACTAGTAAGGTCCCAGTAGATTATACATACATTAAAAATATCAAAAAGCCACCTGGATCTCCTTTGGGATTTGTTATTTTTAATACCCATCAAACTATGATTGTGGAGCCTAAAAAGCCAGAAAACTATAATGAATGATAAAAAGCGAAGGTATCCCTTCGCTTTTATTTTTGGTTTATTATTTCGCTCACATTATTTTTTACATATTTATCTGAAAATTGATATTACTTATCTTAAATTTTCTATGGAATTTAAAATATAAAAAAAGAGGCTAGATATAATATGATATCTAGCCTTTGTTTAAACTATTGGTTTTCTTCTGTACGTTGTTCAGTTTGTTTCAAACTTTCACGATTTTGACGCAAACTTTCCAATGTTTTTTCCAAGTTGTTTTCAACATATTTAAGAACATCACCAGCATATTGAATAGAACTAGCTTTCAACTCATCAGAGGATTGATTTGCTGCATTAATAATTTGATTCGCTTGTTCTTGAGCTTGTTTTACAAGTTCACTTTCAGCTGTCAATTTAGCAATGTAGTCTTTAGCTTGATCGATCAAAGTTTCAGCCTGACGTTGAGCATCAGCTAACACTTTATCTTTATCTGCTACAATACGACGAGATTCTTCAAGTTCCAAAGGTAAGGATTCCTGAATAGAATCAATAATACGCATAATTTCGTCTTCCTCAACCATACGTTTTGTAGTCATAGGAATACGGCTGCTAGATTCAATAAGAACCTCTAAATCTTCTAATAATTTTTCTGTTTTCATACAATTCACCCCTATTTATTATGGACCGTATTAAAGCGTTCTTCAAGTTTTTCCTTAACATCATCCGGAACAAGACCATCTAGCTTACCACCAAATTTAGCTAGTTCACGAATACCCGTGGAGCTGACAAAAGAGTATTTGTTATTTGTCATAATAAATACTGTTTCAATGTCATCATCCAAATATTTTGCAAATAATGCGCGCTGAAATTCATATTCAAAGTCGCTCAATGCACGTAATCCTCGAATAATAATAGTAGCATTCTTGGATTTAACATACTCATTGAGTAAGCCACCTGTACAATCAATTTCAACATTAGGAATATGTTTGACAGAATTTCGAATCATCTCAACCCGTTCTTCCATAGAAAATAAGGAATTTTTATTCGGATTTGAGCTGACAGCAATGATTAATTTATCAACCAATCGGCTGCCCCGTTCAAAAATATCAACATGTCCATTAGTAACTGGGTCAAAACTACCCGGACATACACCTATACGCACAGGTTTAGCTCCTTTCAGCTGTCTTTACAAAATAGGAAACCAACGTATAACCAAATTTCTGTTCTTTTATACATTCCCATGATTCTGGTAAGGTAAAAACCTCATCCTTATGATGTTCTAATAATAAAACACCTTCAGGTTTTAACAAATCATAGTTCACAACCAAATCTATAGTATCTTGTATAAATCCATTTTCATATGGCGGGTCAGAAAATATATAATCGAACTGTCGCCCTACTATATAATTTTTTAATTGTGAAAGTTTCCTCGGAATAATTTCTAACCGATCATCCACACGACAATGTTTAGCATTCTCTAAAATTAGTTTTCCCGTTTTAAAGTCCACTGCTACTGCATGTGCTGCACCACGACTTAAGGCTTCAATTGCTACTGCACCAGTGCCAGAAAATATATCTAGTATATCAGAACCAAATATACCTCTATTTGCTAATACATTAAATACACTTTCACGAACACGATCAAGTGTAGGTCTAGTATCTAATCCTTTAGGTGCTTTTATAGCATGTCCCTTAGCAGTTCCGCCAATAATTCGCATACAACCCTCACAAGATTATACTCATTAATTATAGTATATAAATAACCAAATTAAAAGTATCTTTTATTTATGATACTTCAATTTTAATATCACGCCCCATCAACTCAGCTAATGCTATGGATGGAGATTTTTTTTCGTATAAAACCTCATATAAAGCCTTCGTTATAGGCATTTCAATTTGATGTTTACAAGCCATTGTATAAATAATTTCTGTTGCGAAAAATCCTTCTACAACCATATTAGTATGATTAACAATAAAATCCATAGTCTTACCCTCGGCTAGTTTTTGACCAGCCGCACGGTTACGACCATGTGGGCTCATACAAGTAGCAATCAAATCCCCCATACCAGCAAGACCAGCATAGGTTTCTTTTTGGGCCCCTAAGGCCACCCCAAAGCGAGTCATCTCATGAAGACCACGTGTTAATAGTAAAGCCTTACAATTATCCCCTAAAGCTAAACCATCTGCAATACCAGCTGCAAGGGCAATGATGTTTTTCGTGGCTCCTGCTAGTTCAACACCAATCATATCAGTATTTGCATAAATTCTAAAATTTTGACTACATAATGCCTTTTGCAATGTTGTAGCTACCTCTAGGCTTTCAGTACTCAGCACAGATGCAGCAGGTAAGTTGCGACCAACCTCTTCTGCATGATTAGGTCCAGACAAAACCGCTAAATTACACCCTATGGTAGCAAGAACCTCTTTCATCACAGTCGTCAAAAGTTTGCCACTGGTTCGTTCTACACCTTTTGAACATAGAATATAGGCTTGATTTTTATGAGCATACGGTTTAATAGCCTCTAAACTGGTACGTACATGTACAGAAGGAGTAACCATTAATACCACTTCGGCATTACTAATACAGGCCTCTAAATCAGAACTATATTGTAATTCTTCTGGAAGTTTTACACCTGGTAAATAGTCTTTATTCTCTAAGTCTTTTGCAAGTTTATCTGCAAATTCTGGACGACGACAATATATAGTTGTAGTATTTCCAGCTAAAACGGATTTAATAGCAAGGGCCGTCCCCCAACTACCAGAGCCGATAACAACAACATTCATTCTTTAATCCTTTTTAATGCGCTCTACTTTTAACTCATTTCCAGCAAGTAGACGCTTAATATTATCCCAGTGACGTACAATGACAAACAAAGCTGCTAATCCGCCAAAGCCAACAAACCAGAAGGATTCTCCAGTGAAATACATCAGTACTGGTACTAATGCAGCGGCAATGATAGAGCCTAAAGATACAAGTTTAGTGAAGTATACGATAACACCCCATACCAAAAAGCAAATCAATGCTACTATTGGTGAAAGAGCAATAAGTACACCTAAACCCGTAGCAACGCCACGACCACCTTTAAAGCCCAGAAAAACAGACCAGTTATGCCCCATCATTCCAAGAATACCACCTAAGATCATAAACATAGGCCCATAGGGTGAGAGTAGCACTACTCCTACTGCCCCTTTTAAAGCATCACATAGAAATACAGGTAAGGCTGCTTTAAGACCTATAACACGATATGTATTAGTAGCGCCAATATTTTTAGAGCCATATTGCCGTACATCTGTATTAAAGAAAAACTTACCTATAATTAATCCACTAGGAATCGAACCGATAAGATATGATAATACAGCATATACAATAATCATAATATCCATTAGTCTTCATCATCCCGTTTCTTGCCACGTAATACTAAACGAATCGGTGTTCCTTCAAAACCAAAGGATTCACGCAATCGATTCTCTAAGAAACGCATATAAGAGAAGTGAATTAGCTCTGGTTCATTTACAAATAAAATGAATGTAGGCGGTTTAACACTAGCTTGCGTCATATAATAGATTTTTGGAATTCTACCATTGCGAGACGGCACAGGATTTACGGTTTGTGCATCTTGTAATAATTGATTTAACGTCCCTGTAGATACACGACGGTATTGTTGTTCAGATACGAACTTCAACATATCAGCTAAACGATGAATACGTTGCTTAGTTAAAGCAGAAGCAAACAGGATAGGTGCAAACTGCAAGAAACCTAATTCATCATAAATATCTTCAGTAAAACGCAATGTTGTTTTGTCATCTTTTTCAACAAGATCCCATTTATTTACAACAATCACTACACCCTTGCCAGCTTCGTAAGCGTAACCTGCAATTTTTTTATCTTGTTCTGTAACACCATCTTGAGCATCTAGTACAAGGACTACAATATCAGCACGATCTACTGATCGCAAAGAACGAACAATACTATATCGTTCAACGGCTTCTTCGATTTTAGACTTACGACGCATACCTGCTGTATCAATAAGTACAAACTTTTGATTCTCATGAGTCCAATACGTATCAATAGAGTCTCGAGTAGTACCTGCTACATCAGATACAATTACACGATCTTGTCCTAACAATGCGTTAGTCAAAGAAGATTTACCCACATTTGGACGACCTATAATAGCAACATGAATAGTATCTTCATCATCTACATTAGTACCTACTGGAGGAAAATGTTTTACAGTATCATCCAATAGATCACCTAAATTCATAAGATTTTTAGCGGAAATACCAATGGGGTCCCCCAAACCAAGATTGTAAAATTCATAAATATTCGGTTCTTGATTTACACTATCAATCTTATTAACTACGAGTACAACAGGTTTTCCACTAGCTCTAAGAATATTTGCGACCTCTTCATCAGCAGGTACAATACCTTGTTTACCATCAACGACAAATAGAATTACATCTGCTTCTTCAATTGCTAATTCCGCTTGTAGTCGCATCATCTTAGGAATAACATGACTATTGTCAGTAATGAACTCGATACCACCAGTATCGATCATTGTAAACTCACGATTTAACCACTCTGCATCGAAGTAAATACGGTCCCTTGTCACACCAGGAATATCTTCAACGATAGAGATACGTTTATTAACAATGGCATTAAAAAGTGTAGATTTACCTACGTTTGGACGGCCTACAACAGCCACTAATGGTTTTGCCATAGTTTCACCTCATTATCTAATCTAATACATTACTATATTTTATCATATACTAAGTAAAGTACGCAAAAAGGCTAACCAAGGAAACCTTGGCTAGCCTTATATTAGACAATGAATTATTCAGCGTCTTCTGCAGTTTCTTTTGATTCCATCAATTCAGTCAAAGCCAAACCCAATTTCTTTTCATCTTTGTTAAGAGAAATGATTTTAACTTCAACTTCTTGACCACGATTCAAGTAATCTTCAACTTTCGCATTACGTTGTTTTGTAATTTGAGAAATGTGAAGTAAACCTTGGATGTCGTCATTAACAGCTACGAATGCACCGTAAGCTACTAAACGAACAACTTTGCCTTTAATAACATCGCCAACATGCAATGTTTCTTCAGCAACGTCCCATGGGCTCTTAGATAAAGCTTTTAAGGACAAGGATAATTTATTGCTTTCAGCGTCGAAAGATTGTAATTTAACTTCGATTTCTTGGCCAACGGAAAGAACATCTTCCACTTTTTTGATTTTTTGCCAAGAAATATCGGAAATGTGAAGTAAACCTTCAATACCGCCGATATCTACGAATGCACCATAAGGCATAATTTTACGAACGATACCTTTATAGTTTTCGCCAACGTTGATATTTTTCAATGCTTCAGCTAATTTAGCTTGACGTTCCACTTCCAATACTGCACGACGAGAAAGAACCAAACGGTTTTTCTTTTCATCGATTTCAAGTACTTTAGCTTCAAATTCTGTACCAACCAAGTTGTCCAAGGATTTCACGAAATGAACATCACCTTGGGACAATGGAATGAAACCACGAAGAGATTTAACTGTTACTACTAAACCTGCTGGGATAGCATCAATACCTTTACATACGATAGCTTCATCTTTTTCTTGTGCTTCGATAACATATTGCCAATCTTCATCTTTAGCCAAGCGAGTCATGGAAAGATAAATAGGATTATCTTCTTTGATGTGATTCATGATAACTGCTTTAATTTCATCACCATTTTTTAACACATCTTTGGCAGATTCTGGTGCTGGATAAGAAATTTCAGTTCTGTTCAAAATGGCTTCAGTTTTGTAGCCAAAAGATACATAAGCTCGTTCATCTTCGACTTGAACTACTGTACCTTCTACAACGTTCCCTTTCTTAAATTCTTCTTGACCTTCGGCTGCTAATAATTCTGCAAAATCTTTCATTGTCTCAATGACCTCCTTAATAATCCAGTCGGGAGTCGATGCTCCTGCTGTTACTCCTACCGTCTGTACTCGGTTAAACCATTCCAGTTGTAATTCAGTAGAAGTTTCAATGTGATACGTTGTACATCCAACGTCACGACAAACCTCTGCCAATCGGTTTGTGTTGCCGCTGTTTTTACCGCCTATCACTATCATAAGATCTACATTACGTGCTAAATCAACGGCAGAATTCTGTCGTTCTTGCGTTGCATTGCATATCGTTTTGAAAACCTTAAGATTCTTAGATTTTTTCTCTAATATGTCTATTATACTGTTAAATTTGAATTGTGAAAAGGTTGTTTGTACAACAACGCCCATTTTTTCCACAACTTGTAGTTTTTGAGCGGATTCTTCATCTTCGATGATTATTCCTTCGTTATTTGCCCATAAATTAATGCTTTTGACCTCAGGATGGTTTTTTTCTCCCAAAATCACCAAAGTCATACCTTCATCTATAACAGACTTTGCATCTTGCTGTGCCTTTTTTACATGTGGACATGTGGCATCCACAACATGTAATCCTTTTTCTTCTGCCTCTTCATAAATAGCAGGTCCTACACCATGAGAGCGAATAATCATTGTGCCTTCAGCGATATCAGACACTTCTTGAACAGGGCTTACCCCTTTATCTTCAAGACGACCTACAACTTGAGGATTGTGAATAATAGGTCCTAATGTATAGCTTTTACCATCGCTATTTGCAGCTTCATTTGCCATTTCGACAGCCCGTTTTACACCATAGCAAAAACCATGGTTTTCAGCCAAAATTATTTCCATAAAGTCTCCTCTATACAATTGTTATGATAAGAATCTATCATTCGTTGGATTTCACTTTTAACACTATCATTTACTTTTTGAATTGCTTCTGGAGTCGCTTTAGCTTTTTCAACTGGGATTGGTTTACCAATAATACAAGCCACTTTATTACGTTCCATATTGTGAGAGCCAATGATAGCAACAGGCACTATGCTAACACCTGTTCTAAGAGCAATTGATGCTGCACCATCATGGAATCTACCAAGTTTACCACTTTTTTGACGGTTTCCTTCTGCAAATATGCCTAAAACCTTATTGTCTTTAAGTAGTCCCATGGCATGACGAATAGCAACTTTATCAATAGCACCGCGATTTAACGGAAATGCACCAAGCCATGTACAAAAAAAACGTGAAATGGGATTCACAAATAATTCTTGTTTAGCCATAAAGTGTACATGTCTAGGCAAAGCATAGCCGCAGATAGGGGGATCGTTATTACTTAAATGATTAGGCACCACGATAACAGGCCCTTCCATTGGAAAATTATCGCGACCATATACTTTCAACCCATACCCTACCTTATAGCGAAGCCAAAAAGCGGTACGCCATAACCAGGTAGAAAATTTATTCATGATTGATTGTCTCCTGTACTAAATTCAATATATATGCCACAGTTTCATCGAAATTCATATTACTAGAGTCTACAACTACTGCATCTTCAACGCATACAAGTGGAGACTCTTCACGATTTTTATCCATTTCATCACGACTAACAACATTCTTTTTAATTTCATCTAGTGTTTGCTCGTTTGATGTACCTTGTACTTCTAACCATCTACGTTTTGCACGCGCATCTACAGAAGCGGTTAAATAAATTTTTAGCTCTGCATTAGGTAATACGACAGAACCGATATCACGTCCATCTAATATAACTCCCCCAACGGCGGCCATCTCTTGTTGGCGTTCTACCAAATATTGTCGAACCCCTTTATAAGAAGCTATAGTCGATACATTATCATTAATTTGCTGCTGGCGAATTAATGATGTAACATCTTTCCCTTTAATATAGACCTTGCATGCTGTTGCAGTAGGCTCTAAAGTCAAATTTAAAGAAGGTAATAAAGCTTCTACAGCAGCTTGATCCTTAACATCGATTTGACTATCAAGAACTGCCCATGTAACACCGCGATACATGGAACCTGTATCGATATATAAATACCCTAATTCATTGGCCACTACTTTAGAAATGCTACTTTTACCAGCCCCAGCAGGACCATCAATAGCAATGGCAATTTTTTTAGTGTTCATAATAACCTCTATTCTTTATCACCGTGTACGGCATGCATAGCCGCCACATAGCCTGTGGAAAAGGCAGCTTGTAAATTATAGCCTCCTGTAAAAGCATCTATGTCTAGTACTTCACCAGCACCATATAAACCACCAATCAATTTAGACTCCATAGTTTTAGGATTAAATTCTTTTAATGAAATACCACCTGCTGTAACAATAGCTTCCGCTACAGGTCGTAATTCCTTAACAGTTACTGTCATATGTTGCAATACATGGCATAAGCGCAAACGCTCTTCCTTTGTAATTTGATTAATTGGTTTAGCCGGATTTAACTCAGCAAGCTTTATAACAATGGGAATAAGATTAACAGGTAGTAAATCCTTCATCCCATTAGACAATTGTTTTTTAGAGTATAAATCAAAATCCTTTTGCAAGCGCTTATCCAATACTTCTGCAGTTAAAGCAGGTTTAAGATTAATTTCAATGGTAACTTGAGGATTTTTCTTACGAAGCAACTTACCTACCGTGTGACTTAATGATAAAATTGTAGGCCCCGTAAGACCAAAATGAGTAAACATCATTTCCCCAAATTGTTTTGCTTGTACCTTACTTTTAGAAATTACGGAAACCTCAACATTACGAAGACTAAGCCCCATAATTTCCTTTACCCACGTTTCGTTTGTAACGATAGGAACCAAGGATGGACGAATATCAGTAATAGTATGTCCCACTTTTTCGGCTAAAACGTAACCATCACCAGTAGAGCCTGTCAATGGATAAGATGCACCACCAGTACAAATAATAGCAGCATCACAAGCATATTGTTCCTTATCCGTTGTAACACCAACTACACGATTTTCCTGTACAGTAATCGATGTAACAGGTTCATTTAAATGAACTTGAACATTATACTTTTTTAGGATTTTCATAAAGATATTGCGAACTTCTAATGCAGAATCGGATTCAGGAAACACTCGTCCCCCACGTTCTACTTTAGTTTTTAACCCCCAGCTATGCAAAAGGTCCAGAAGATCTTCATTACTAAAGCGTTCATAAGCACCGTACAAGAACTTACCATTACCAGGCGTATTTTTTATAAATTCGGTCATATCTGCACTATTCGTAATATTACAGCGACCTTTACCGGTAATGCCCATTTTCTTGCCAACCATATTCATTTTTTCCAATAAGATGACGCGTGCTCCTTCACGGCCTGCTATAACAGCTGCCATTAGACCTGCCGCACCACCGCCAATGACTATGATTTGCTTCATGCCTTATCTGTCCCCAATGCTTTTAGCGCTTTTACTTCACGAATTGTTAGTTGACGAGAAGCGCCTCGTTTCACACCACCTAAAGTAAGACCAGCATACGCAATACGTTTTAAATTATGAATACGATAGCCAAAGTGTTCAAACATACGACGAACTTGACGATTACGACCTTCATGAATTGTAATTTCTACTTCATGTACACCATTATGATCATCAAAACCTAAATCTACAATTGTTGCAGGTGCAGTTATACCATCTTCAAGCTCTACACCATTTGCAATAATTTGTAAATCATCATCGCGAACACGACCTTTGATACGAACTTCATAAGTCTTTTCAATGCCTTTAGATGGATGTGTTAGATTTTGTGCCAACTCTCCATCATTCGTAAGCAGTAACAAACCTTCTGTATATAAATCGAGACGACCAATAGGGTAAATTCTTTTCGTTTCATTTTTTATATAATCTAAAACCGTTTCTCGACCTTGAGGGTCAGACACAGATGTAATGACACCCTTTGGTTTATTTAACAAATAATATACTGGTTTCTCTTGAGCCAATAATTGGCCATTAACCTTAACCTTATCTTTTTGTGGATTAATTTTGACCCCTAATTCGGTTACCTTGCGACCATTGACCTGTACTTTACCTTCTGTAATTAGTTCTTCTGCCTTACGCCGTGATGCAATACCACAACTGGCAATATATTTTTGTAATCGTTCCATGCTATCCTTCTGTTTCCGAAACTTCTTGATGTAAGGCTTCTATCGATTCTACACCAGCACTTCTCAAAAATTCATCAGTCGTGCCATATAGAATCGGTCTACCTACAGTATCCTTATGACCTAATTCAGCTATAAGAGATCGAGTTAATAATTGTTTTATAATTTTATCGCTATTTACACCGCGCACCTCTTCGATTTCAGCCTTTGTAATAGGCTGCTTATAGGCGATAACAGCTAATGTTTCCATAGCCGCATTAGATAATTTATCTTCTCTTTTACGAATATGCCCAACATAATCAGCACATTCAACAGCGCTTACTAATTCAACACCAGCTCCAGATATACGTATTCGAATACCTCGATTCTGTTCTTCTAGTTCTCGTTGTAATTCTTCTATATATTTTTGTGTCGCCTCTGTGGAAAGCCCAAACACTTCTGCTAACATATCTATCGATATAGGCTTTGCCGATGAAAACAAAACGGCTTCTAAATGCATCGTTGGTAAGCTCATATGGCCCCCTTTCTACACGGCCCTCTCTAAGGTAGCAGTGAATATAATATCATCATCTTCATAGCGCATTTCAATAACTTGTTGTTTTAATAATTCTAAAACAGCCATAAAGATAGTTACCATACCACTTTTCGTATCAATTGCTACTAATAACTCCCTAAAATATAGACATTCGCCACGATGTATACGACTAGACAAGGATATAATCATGTCCTCTAAACTATACGTATCCTTTTCAACCTTTACCTCACGAATTGTCTCTTCTTCTGGTAACTCTTTAGCCCGTTTTATAGTTTGATAAAAAATTTGATATAACTGTGAAAGTTCCAAATTATATACACTATCTAATCCAAGCACACTCGTTTCTTCAGGACGACTAAATATATTCGCAGATACAGCGGTACGCTCCATTAATAGAGATGTAATATCCTTAATTTTCTTAAATTCTACTAATTTTGCTACCAACTCGTCACGTGGATCCTCTGCTTCATCAGGCTCAGGTTCAGCCTTAGGTAATAACATGCGTGATTTAATCTGTAATAAGGTAGATGCCATAACAAGAAATTCACTACTATAATGAATATCAAAATGGTTCCAATTGTCTAGATATGCCAAGTATTGACTCGTTATTTCAACGATAGGAATATCGGTAATTTCTATTTTATGTTTTTCAATGAGATGCAAGAGCAGATCAAGGGGACCTTCAAAAACGTCCAACTTGTAGTTATAATCTCCCATAAAACCCAATCCTCAGAAAAAATGTTTTTAACTATATAATTATAAAGCATTTATAGTAGTACTTTCAAATAATTGTTTTTTTTACACTCATCTGCTATCTTTATTATTGTAATTATTTTATATTAAAAAAAGATACGTTATTGTGTATTCCTTTTAGAGAGGATTTATTATGTCATCGAGTGTGAGGCAAATTGGGCGAAATCCAATTTTTCGCTTTGGTATTATAGGTATTGTTTTATATATCATCTTATTTTTAATTTATGAGCCCATAACCTTAGGGCTTGATGTAGAGGATATTACGATTTTAGCTGTACCAACAATTGTAGGTACCTTTTTATTTCAATATTTTATGGGGTGTACCGTTTTCCACAGGCCTTTTTTAGGGTATGGCCTAGTCGGAATCTTATGGGCACTTACCTTTCCTCTTTTATTCCATTGGTCCTATGTGAAGCCATTATACTTCTATGAATTTGCTAATGATTTTTTATTTGGCTTATTAATTTTCATGGGATTATCAGGCATTCAGTTTTTACTGAACCAAACAAATCGCTTCCATAAAACAACATCCTTAATCATGGCTATCATTTCCATGATCTTGAGCTTAATACCATTCTTACAAATTGGCTATTACATGACTACTTGGCATTGCTTAACGCCAGCCAGTCTGCTAGCCGTATATATGACCAATCCAGAAGAAGCATTTGGTTTTTTAAAGAATGCAGCTGGAATACCTGGTCTTATAGCAATAAGTATTGGTCTTATCTTATGGACTTATTTATTGTACTGGTCTAACTTAGGGATGAAAGCAGTAGTAAACTTAAATACTACACGCCCTATGCGCTCAGCTATGCTTATCGCATCCCTTGTAGCTTTTTTAGTATATGTACCATTCTTCTTGTTCCCACAAACCTGTATTGTGGCGAACTGGATTGCTGCAGGCGATTATGTAAAACAAATGCAACAATATAATGATAATCACCACTTAGTATTTGATTCCTTTAATTTAGACACAAAGGAAACAGCGGTGAACAAAACACCTGGTACTATTATTCTAGTCATTGGAGAATCTAGTTCTCGAGATTATATGAAAGTATATAATCCAAACTTCCCATATGACGATACTCCATGGCAAGGCAATATGCGTTCGGACAATAAAGACTTTGTCTTCTTTGATAATGCCTATTCATCCTACGTACAAACAGTACCAACCTTGGAGCGTGCACTATCTGAACGAAATCAATATGATGATAAACCATTTCTTGATTCAGCCAATATCTTAGATATTGCTAAAAAAGCGGGATACACGACTTCTTGGTTTAGCAATCAAGGTGTATTCGGTGAATATGATACAGCTATTTCATTAATGGCTAAGACTGCAGACACAACAAAATGGGCCCATGAATCTTATGCATTCTCAGATCGATATGATGAAGCTCTATTGCCATTATTAGAAACTGTAGATCCTACCAAAAACAACTTTATCGTTATACATATTATGGGTAGTCATATTTATTACAATGACCGTTACCCTCATGAATTTAGCAAGTGGAAACAAGGTCCGTATCCTGATGGTCAAGAAGCATATGCTAACAGCCAATTATACACAGACTGGTTATTACAACAAATTTACAATTATGGCAAAGACAAATTAAACTTACAAGCCATGGTGTATTTCTCCGATCACGGTGAAAGTTTAGACAAATCGCATAACCCTGATACATTTGATTTTGTTATGACACATATTCCATTCTGGGTATACCTATCTCCACAATATCGCTCAACCTATCCACAGACTGCTGAGGTACTTGCAAAACACGAGCATCAATTCTTTACTAATGATTTGCTATACGATACATTAGTTGGTCTCATGCATGCTCCAAGTCAACGATATGATGCAACACGAGATTTTAGTAATGCTCAATATCGATTTAATCTACATAACTTAACTACATTACTTGGTGAACAACCATTAGCAAATGATCCTGTTAATGCAAACAAGTAGTCTTTAATTAATATTGTAGCCATTATTTTTCTATTATATTGAGTTATTTTACCAGTAAAATAACTTGATATAATCAAAAAGAGATGAGTTAAACTCATCTCTTTTTTTCTGCAAGTAAAAGCTCTATATCATTTTCAGTATAAATTGTTATATTCTTTTCAAGTAGAGCCTCTACAGTACATCCATGGCCATTTTTCATTGTTCTAGTAAAAGTTCCATCATAAATGCGCTTATATCCACAGCTAGGACTTTTCGCCTTCATCAAAGCTTGCTTGCAACCATATTTTAGTGCAATATCAACTGTTAATTGAGCACCTCTTACAAACTCATCGGTAACATCAGCTCCATTAACAGTACATATACGTTCACCCTGCCGCTCCGCAGGATCACGAGGCGTACTAAGTCCCCCTAACACTTCCGGACATACAGGTACTAATTCATAATATTCCTTTAGAGCCTCTATCGTTTCTATATAATTATCTTTGCCATCATATCGACAAGGTACACCAAATAGGCATTCACTAATTAATAACTTAGGTTTCTTATTCATAGATTTATCTATCTCTTATATATTTATACGTAACTTATAGTAATAATTTTCACAAATCGTTTTAATTGTATATAAGAAAAAAAGACTAACCCAAAGTTAGTCTTAATTGGTGCCGAGGACCGGAATCGAACCGGTACGGTTGTTTCCAACCGACGGATTTTAAGTCCGTTGCGTCTGCCTGTTCCGCCACCCCGGCATGGGTAACGATTGTGGAGGCGGCACCCAGAATCGAACTGGGGAATAAAGGTTTTGCAGACCTCTGCCTTACCGCTTGGCTATGCCGCCATATAAAATTGGAGCGGGAAACGAGATTCGAACTCGCGACCCCCGCCTTGGCAAGGCGGTGCTCTACCGCTGAGCTATTCCCGCATATAAATGGTGCCTCAGGACAGAATCGAACTGTCGACACACGGATTTTCAGTCCGTTGCTCTACCAACTGAGCTACCGAGGCATAAATGGCGACCCCGATCAGATTTGAACTGACGATCTTCGCCGTGACAGGGCGACATGTTAACCGCTACACCACGGGGCCGTAACCAAAGTACTTGCTTAGTATATCGGTTATCAGGACTTTTGTCAACACTATACTACAATATTTTTAATAAATTCTTCCTCATTTTTTAATATGGTAGATTCCCTATGTCCTGGCTCAACAATCAAATCCTTGGACAAGGTTAAAAGATATTTCAAACTCTTAATCAAATCAGCTGGATCACTTTTATAATTATCTGTATTTCCCACATTTTGCTTAAATAAGGTATCACCAGTAAATAGATAACCTTCAATTTCTAAACAAACCGATCCCGCACTATGCCCAGGTGTATGATGAACTAATATATCAAAAGGATCTAAATTTAATTGCCCCTCTACTAAATCATTACAGTGTGTATACATTTTTTTCTTATATACACTTGGTCTCCGTCGAATTAACTGTAACAACTCTTGATCTAAAGGATGTAAATAAGCGGGAATATTATAATGTATACACACTTCATCCAAGGCTGACACATGATCACAATGACCATGTGTCAATAAAACTGCTATGGGCTCAGAATCTGCAACCATATCAATAATGTGGTTACAATGAAAGCCCGGATCAATGATTATAGATTTTCCCTCTTTGATAAGCACATAACAATTTGCTTTATAAAGCCCTAGAGGACGTTTTATAACTTCCATATAGTTCCCGCCCTTCTATAGAATACGATATCGTTTAGGAACCTCTTTTTTAATAAAATACCCTTCCCAAAACTGAGGGTGAAGCATAACTAAAATCGTAAATAACTCCAAACGACCTAGTAACATGTCTACAATAGCAATACATTTAGCAGTATCCGGCATAACACTAAAGGAGTCAGTAGGACCAAAGCCACCAAACCCTAGTCCTACATTGCTAAGAAAGGCCGTAACCACTTGCATAGAATCATATGTATTAAGACCAGTACAAGTCATTAGAAAAACAGATACCACATAAATCATTAAATATAAAAATAAAAATTGATGTGTCATCTGGATCCATTTAGTAGGCATCGGTTTGCCATTAATACGTACTACTTGAACCATATCAGGATGAATTGATTTTCGCAGATAAATTATAGAACTCTTAATCAAAATAATAAGTCGTATAATTTTTACACCGCCCGTTGTAGAACCACTACAGCCACCAAAAAATGTACAAATAAATAACATCATCTGTGCTGCAGCAGGCCACAAATCATAATCACTAATAGCAAAACCACTACCAGTTTGAAGCGAAACTAAATTAAAGGCAGCATTTCTAACAATCTCTAAAGGACTAGAATAGCTAGATTGTAATGCTAGAGATATTGATACAATGGCAATACCAATAAACACTACAAGCCAGTACATACGTGTTTCAAAATCATTAATTAAAACGCGAATTCCTTTTTGAAGTGCATTGTAATACACAGAGAAATTGCCACCAGCAAGAAACATAAAGAATATAAATACGAAACAAATATAATTACTTTGTTCATAAATAAAAGCCCCTGCTGATGTCGGTGCAAATCCACCCGTGGCAATAATAGAAAAGGCATAATTTAACGCATCAAAAGGTTCAATACCGCCAGCCCACAGCATAAGAAAGCAAAGAGCAGTAAAGGCAATATACAACTGCCAAAGCTTGCTGGCCATTGATTGAATACGTGGCATTACAACGCCAGGCTTTGGTACAGATGCCTCTGCATTAAAGAAATGTGCTGCATCTGCTCCTAAATTCTTTAAAAATGATAAGATAAGGACGATGATCCCCATCCCTCCAACCCAGTGCATAAGACCACGCCACAATACAAATGTGTTTGGTAACGCATCAACACTATAAATAATAGTTGCACCAGTTGCAGTAATACCCGAAGTGGCTTCAAATAAAGCATCAAAAACATTAGTCAATATGCCACTCCCCAAAAAAGGTAAAGCCCCCAAAATAACCGTGAATATCCAAGTAGAGGATACAACTAAGAACCCATCACGAATACTAAAGCTTTGACTTTCACAACCGTAATAAGATAAAAGCGTCCCCAAAACTAAAGAAAGGCTTGTAGTTATAAGGAATGACCAATATGCAGTTTCAAATACAACACTGTATATAAAAGGGATTAAAGTAAAAACCCCAAATATATAGAGTAGTCGACCCACTAAGGACATAACGATTTGAATTCGCATAGCCCCTCCTTACTAAGTAAGATATTTAAGCAATTTGCTTACCGATTCAGGTAATGTAAAGAGAACGATATGATCACCATCTAAAATTTGAGTATTACCACGAGGTACGATAGCTTCATTTTCCCGTAAAATTACACCTACTAAGGCCTTCCCAGGTAAACGTATATCTTTCAATTGTTTACCTGCCACAGGCGATTCATTGGTAATTTCAATTTCGATAGATTCAGCTTTACCACCTTCAAAGGTGGAAATAGATACAACCCCTTCTCCACTTCGTACAAAGCGCAAAATTTGACTTGCTGTTAATAAACGTGGAGAAAATACAACGTCAATACCTACTTGCTCCATCAGCATAATATATTCTGGCCGTCCCACACGAACAACGGTTTTTGGGATGCCCATATGCTTACCTACGAGTGCTACTAGTAAATTAAGTTTATCGTCATCAGTTAGAGCAATAATTACATCACTATCAGCAATTTCCTCAGCTTCGAGCAAATCAAAATCAGTGCCATCTCCATTGATAACCATGGCTTTATCCACTTGATTTGCCAGGTTCTCACAACGGTCAAAGTCTTTTTCAATAACCTTCACAGAAAAACCAGCTTTTTCTAGTAATACAGTTAAGTTCCGACCTAAGAGACCTGCCCCAATAATGACAGCCCGTTTATAGAATGTATTATAATTATGGAACCAAAGGTTCTCCACTTCAGAAACGGACTCTTTCAAACCTAGGAAAAATACACTATCATCAGCCTGTAATCGACTTTCACCATGAGGAATAATCATTTCACCATAGCGTAAAATACCAACTAACAGAACACCTTCAGGAAAGCGAATCTCTTTTAATGGCTGTCCTAATAGAGGAAATTCATTATTCAATTTGAATTCCATAAGGCGCACAGCACCCTGTCCGAACTCCTCAACATCTATAGCTGATGGTGTTTCTAAAATTCGTAATAACTCTTGAGCTGTAACCATTTCAGGATTGATGAAGAGATCAACACCTAATTGAGCTCGTATCTCCTCATCCATATGTTCCGCCACACTATTATCGCGAACGCGTGCAATAGTCGTAGGAACACCTTTTATTTTTGCTACCGAACAGGATAGCATATTAACCTCATCTGAATCAGTAACAGCAATAAACATACCAACATCAGACATATCGATTTCATTCAATAATTGAACATCACTGCCATTCCCTAGAACTAGACTAACATCTAACGTATTTTCAAGATTATGAATGCGTTCTGGAGAACGGTCGATGACATATACATCATGATCATCTTGAATAAGTCGTTGTGCTAATGAATAACCAACCTTACCAGCACCTACAATGACTATTTTCATTGACTTTATTCCTCATCTTGGGACTCATTATTAGCAGGCGGTGTCCACTGCCGACCTATGTCGGTAAGTAATGTCCACCCCTCCTCTTGAACAATCTTTTTCTCTTTCATTAAATGCCCCAAAGCACGTTTGAAGGCAGATTTGCTAATGTTAAATTTATCTTTAATCAACATAGCAGAAGATTCATCACTATAAGGCATCTTACCCCCACGATTTAACAGGTACCCCATGATAATATCTCCATCTGAAACAAGAGCCTTTTCCTTTGTAGGACGCATAGAGACATTAACGCGACCATCATCACGTTTGAAAGTAATACGGCCTTCAATCATTTCCCCTACTTTTAACTTTCTCGTCATTTCGGAACGATGCAAAAAGGCAATCCAACGCTCAGGGGTAATAAAAAAAGCCCCCTCACTAGTTAAATTATAGATTGCCCCCTTTACAAGTTGTCCTACCATAGCTTCTGTTGCAGCTTTAGAAGCACGACGCATTTCATCATCTACATCCATGGATACCGCCAAACGACCGGATTTATCAGTATATAGACGAACCCATACTTTTTCACCTACCTGAGGTCTACCACGCATCTCCGCATGAGGCATAAAGATACCACGTTCTGTACCTACCTCAACAAAACAACCAAAATTTGTAGTATTGATAACCTCAACATAACCAATTTGGCCAACCTTCATGGCTGGTAGACGCATAGAGGCAGTTAAACGACCTTTTGGATCTCGATATAAAAAAACCTCGACTTCATCTCCGATAGCCACAGGAGCAATTTGTTGATCTTTATGAAGCAATATATCATCATTAGTATTGCCAGTTTGACCATCTAAAAAAGCACCTTGATCACTAGTACGCAACACTTTTAATGTGGCAATTGTATTTTCCAACAATTCTGTAGCCATATTATACTCCTTCAAATGGAACTCGACCAGCATCATTCCACAATTCTTCTAGACTGTAGAATTCACGCAATTCATCACCACCAAAGACATGACAAATTATATCGCCAAAATCCAATAAGATCCATTCACCTTCACGATAACCTTCTCTATGCTGTACTGTTATACCTAATTCGGCTGCTTTATCTTCCATTTCATCAGCAATACTTTGAGATTGCTTACTATTATTTGCACTAACAATTAAGAAATAGTCGCCTAACATAGAAATTCCTTCTAAATCAAGAATCTCAATATCTCTCCCCTTTTTATCAAATGCAGCTTGTGCAAGCTCTAATACGATTTGTTTAATATCTTCTTTCTTTTTCATTATTTAGCCTCTTATCTTATCGCTTACTACCGCTCTCCTCACCAGGTTCTGTTGGCTTTGTAATAGTGCCACCATTATGTTCTGATTCAGGTGCAACCTTCGACGTACTATTAGTTGGTGCAGATATAAATTGTGTCATTTCATTAGCTGGCAAATTACCCATTGTTATCCCTACTAAACGTTGAGCTTCCGTAGGGTTTACCTTCCAATAAGTCGTTTCACCTATAAGCTCTTTTTCTCCAGGAAGAATATAGAAATGAATTTCTTCCTTATTTATTTTGCTCGCATTGTATACCAACTTAATAGCATCTAAAGTAGAAATATTACTATCATAATGATCCCAAATACGCCAAATATGCCATGCATTTGTTAAGAAAAATGCATTATGTTCTTGTTCCACCCACAATTTTAGGAATCTTTCTTGTCGTTGCACACGAGTAAAGGTATCGTGTTTAGGATCTGAATATCGTAAATACGCTAAGGCATTATTACTATCTAAAGTTTGGTAACCACGTCGCAAATCAATATCTATATTGCCTTCTGCATCAATATGTTCCATCGGTTGTTCTACATAAATTTGCTGATTTCCTAACACATCATTAGTTTTCTTGAAGGCAGTTTGATTAACTACTACATAGTACGGGATTGAAATATGGAACATATCCTCAATAACAGCTTTAGTAAGTTCAATGCCTCCTTTTTCATAAATACTATTTAACATAGTCGCATCGGTTTGATCACGATTATCGATTTTACTATTACTTGGAATGCCGATAACGTCCATCGTTTTTTGATCAAGGTTTACAGATAATAGGAATAGACTATCACCTTGACTAGGATTATTGTCATCAGTGCCGATAACCAAAATATATAAAGGTTTATCTAAGCCTTTTTGCTCTACTGATACAGTATTTGCGTCCTGTTTATTTCCACTATCTGTCACGGCTTCAGTAGCTTCAGTAGTTCCTACAATTGCTCTATATGCATAAGATACACCACTATATATGCCATACCCTATCCCACCGAGCAAAGTGAAAACTACAACAATAGCCAAAATAACTCTAGGCCACTTCACAGATGGCTTTTGTTGACGTCTTTTTCTACGTCGGCGAGCTCTTGCACGTTCACGTTCGTCCATATAAAAACTCCATTATTTACAAGATTTTAATACATCATTACGACCAAGAATGGTCAAAGGATAAATTGAAAGATGTTGCTCAATAAGGTGGTTAATAGTATTGTCAAAACCAAGCAATACAGCCTTATTTAGATCTTTTTTAGCCACATTTCGAAGTTCATCAACACCTGGAAAATCACGATTGGGTTCAATATAATCTGCTAAGAATATAACTTTATCTAATTTAGACATTCCCACCTTACCAGTTGTATGAACACGAATAGCTTCTAAAATCTCTGAATCGGTTATAGAGAACTCAAGTTTAGCTCGAATCATACCTGCTAATCCATGTAAAAGATTACCATTGGCTAATAATTCTTCATCAGCTTTGTAATTATTCTCCTTCACCAAATCTTGCATCTCTTTCAAAGGCATTTCTTTAGCACAATCATGTAGCAATGCCGCTAATCGTGCTTTTTCTACATCAACATTATAAAGTTTAGCCAACTGAGTTGCGGATTCAACAACACCTAGAGTATGCTTAAAACGTTTTTTCCCCATCCATTGGCTTACCCTATGTTGTATTTCATCAAACGATAACATCATTTATTCCTTCCCATATATATGGTTTTCTTCTATATAATCCACTACACATTTAGGCAACATATAACGAACGGTCTTTCCAGACCGTAAGCGCTCTCGTAAATACGTAGCAGACAATTTCATTTCAGGCACTTCCATAACATGTATTTTTTCACGTGCTTTAGATCCTAACTCATCCAAAGTAGAATCAATAGCACTTGATCCATCTGGCCTAGTAGCTCCAATAAAATGAACCTCATCTATAAGTTCATCTATAAATTTCCAAGTCGGTAATGCACGAATAGTATCAGTCCCTGCAATAAAGTAAAATTCAACAGTAGGACCATATAGTTTTTTAAAATATTGAATCGTATCAACGGTATACGAAGGGCCTTCTCGGCGCATCTCTACATCAGAAATTTCAAAATTTGGATTATCCGAAACTGCGGCCGCCGTCATAGCATAGCGATGATGACTATCAATCACATCATGTTGCTTATGTGGTGGAATACGAGCAGGTACAAAGATAACCTTTTCTAAATTAAAGCTTTCACAAGCCACCTCTGCAATCATTAGATGACCTAAATGAATGGGATTAAATGTTCCACCAATTATACCTATACGACGTTTATCTACCATAATGTGGTCACTCCCTTAATGACAATGACACAAATAATGATGAATATGAGCAATGCTTTTATATAGGATATCCATTCATATCGTCCCTTTGGTGTTTGAATGTATCTATAGTATGCCCTTAAAAAATAATATAATTTCTTCACGTCCGTACTTGGCCTTCTCCAAATACAAAATATTTATAAGATGTTAGAGCCTGTAACCCCATAGGACCTCGAGCATGGAGTTTTTGTGTACTAATGCCAATCTCAGCACCAAAGCCAAACTCAAAGCCATCTGTAAAACGTGTAGATGCATTATGATACACAGTAGAGCAATCCACTAAATTCATAAACACATTAGCACGCATAGGTTCATCTGTGATAATAGCCTCAGAGTGATGTGTAGTATACCGATTCACATGATCAATAGCTTCTTCAAGATTTTCAACGATACGCACATTTAAGTCCATATCATTGTATTCTGTGCTGAAAGACTCTTCTGTTAGAGGAATTGTATTTACCATATATTGAGCTACAGCCTCATCACCATGAATACGAACACCATATTCTAGTAGTGCTATATTAAGGCGTGGTAAAAACTCTCTAGCCACAGCTTGATGAACTAGTAAGGTTTCCATAGAGTTACATACAGATGGACGTTGGACTTTAGCATTGACTGCAATTTCTAAAGCCATCTCTAAATCAGCAAATTCATCAACAAAGGTATGACATACACCGCTACCAGTTTCAATAACAGGGATACTACTATCTTCTACAACACGACGAATAAGTCCAGCACCCCCACGTGGAATGATTACATCAATATATTCCCGTTGTTGTAAAAGTACTCCAACCAGATCTCGATCAAGCACCTCAACGAGTTGAATAGAGTCACCATTAATACCTAACGACTCTAAGGTATTCCGCATGATAGACACGATGATTTGATTCGTGTGAAATGCCTCCTTACCACCTCGTAAAATTGTAGCATTTGCTGTCTTTAAACAAAGAACACCTGCATCTATGGTTACATTAGGACGGGCTTCAAAGATAATACCAATTACACCAAAAGGTACGGATCGCTTTTCAATAATCAAACCATTAGGACGAGTGATTGTTTCTATAATGGAACCTACAGGACTTTCAAGAGCAGCCACTTGACGCACCCCTTCTGCCATTAAAGCAATGCGACTAGGTGTCAAAGTCAATCGATCTATCATAGTTCGAGGTAAATTATAGTCAACAGATTTTTCTAGGTCTAACTCATTAGCCGCCATAATTTCATCTGTTTGTGCTTCTACAGCATCAGCAATTGCTAACAATGCAGAATCTAAAGTTTCTTGGTCGAGTTGGGCTAATTCAAAAGATGCCGTTTTAGCTCTCTGGCCCATATCTTTACAAATTTTTTCATACTGGTTCATAGGATTTCCTCAGTGTAATAAAACTAGATTATTACGATGTACAGCCTCATCATAGGTCGTATTAATACCCAGAATCTCGGCTATATCATTTGTATTGTGACCTTTAATCGCCTTCATATCATCAATACTATAATTAATAAGTCCACGACCAATTTCCTTATGATCATGATAAATGGAAATTGTATCACCAGGTCCAAAAGTCCCCTCTACTTCAATAATACCAGCGGGCAGAATGCTAGCACCCTTATCTAAAACAGCGCGAGCACACCCGTCATCAATCGTAATGGAGCCTTTTAATCGTTTACCAAAAGCTAACCAATGATGTTTACCAGATAAACTTGCATCATGGGCTTCAAAGAGTGTCCCAATTTGTTCACCCTTACATACACGACGAACAGAATCCTCTACTTCACCTGAGGTAATAACCATTGGTACACCAGAATTTGTTGCCATATGAGCAGCTTTAATTTTTGTATACATACCACCCGTTCCCATATTAGAACCAGCACCACCTGCAATAGCATAGGTTTCATCGTTAATTTCAGAAACAGTTTCTATCAAAGTAGCATCTGGATTAGTGGCTGGGTTAGCTGTATATAAGCCTTCAATATCTGACAAAATGATAAGTAAATCTGCATCTACAATACCTGCAACAGTAGCAGATAATGTATCGTTATCACCGATTTTAAATTCTTCGATAGCAACCACGTCATTTTCATTAATAATAGGAATAACGTTAAGTTGCAATAAAGTATGTAATGTATTACGCAAGTTAAGATAACTATGTCGTCCAGTACTATCCTCTTTCGTTAAAAGAATTTGCCCTACGGTTCGACCATATTCTCGAAACATGCGCTCGTACATATGAATGAGAATACCTTGACCTACTGCAGCAGCTGCTTGTTTTAATACGAGATCTCTAGGCTTTTCTTTAAAGCCTAAAGGGGCAAGACCTGCACCAGTAGCACCAGAGGAAACAAGAATAATCTCTTTACCTTGGTTAGCCAAATCTGATAATTGGCGCACTAATCTTTCAATACGCTCCAAATTTAAATGTCCGTTAGTGTAACAAAGCGTACTGCTACCAACTTTGACTACAATTCGTTTTGCATTAACGATGGCGCTGCGCATAGACTAACCTCCTAAGGTTGAAATTCTTAACTACGATGTATACAAATTTTTATGATCTACTAGATATAAAATTATTTTGGCAAAATGATTTTAGGTTCTTTTTTAGCTTTATATAAAACACCATTAAAACCAATCACTTGAACTAGTTCAGCGCCAAGCATATCTGCTAAGTCTTGAAAAATTGTCTTATCTTCAGGACTATTATTATGTAATTTAACCTTAATAAGCTCACGTGCTGTAATCGCTGCACGAGCACTATCTATAACGCTATCCTCTAAACCATTTTTACCAATTTGGACAACCGGTGGTATTGTAGCCGCCAATGAACGTAAATACCGTTTTTGTTTTCCTGTCATTATTACTCCTACTCTTGGAAAGTAAAGCGCTGATCGCCGATTACAACTTCATCACCGTCTTTACAGCCTTTTTCCTTCAATTTTGCATCAAGCTCCATAAAGCACCAAATGCGTTGGAATCTACGAAGAGATTGATCATCGTCAAGATTTGTCATAGCTACTAATCGTTCAATACGTTTACCAGTAATGTAGAAAGCAGCATCATCACCACGAGTAATGACAAATTCTACATCTTGTTTTGCTTCGTATACAACTGTGTCATCATTTGCTTCAGGCTCTGGTTCGTAGTTTTCTACATAGTAGTAAGCTCGTTCCATAAGCTCTGACAAACCTTCACCACTTAAGGCGTTAATGAGAAATACTTCATAGCCTTTATCTTCAAAATATTTTTTTGTTTCGGGAATCGTCGTGTCATCAAAGACCATATCGATCTTATTGAGAGCTATAATTTGTTTCTTATTAGCCAATTTTTCAGAGTATTTACGTAACTCTTCATTAATCGCATCAAAGTCGACCTTAGGGTCTCGGCCTTCCATACCAGATACATCTAGAACATGAATTAAAATATTCGTACGTTCAACATGACGTAGAAAATTGTGACCTAGACCTACACCTTCACTAGCCCCTTCAATAAGACCCGGAATATCAGCCAAAACAAAGCTACGATCTCCAGAAATTGTAACTACCCCGAGTACTGGTGTTAGTGTAGTAAAGTGATACGCTGCCACCTCTGGTTGAGCTTTAGATACTTTTCGCAAAATACTAGATTTACCAACAGATGGATAACCTAATAAACCTACATCAGCTAATACTTTAAGCTCTAATTGTAACCAGAATTCTTCACCAGGTTCACCCTTTTCTGCAAAGGTTGGTGCACGGTTAGCACTAGTTTGGAATCGAGCATTACCACGACCGCCACGACCACCTTTTGCAATAACAAAGGTATCGCCATCGTTGACAAGGTCGCAAAAGATTTTTCCTGTTTCCTCATCTTTAATTACTGTACCCAATGGAACTGGAATGATAAGAGGATCGGAACCTCGACCGTGCTTATTAGAGCTTTCACCATTACCGCCAGCTGGTGCCTTAAACTGACGTTTATATCTAAAGTCTACAAGCGTATTAATATTCTTGTCAGCTTTAAAAACAACATCCGCACCTTTACCACCATCACCACCACTAGGGCCGCCATTTGGCACGTATTTTTCTCGACGGAAGCTGGACATACCATCCCCACCGTCACCAGCTTTAACAAAGACGCGCGCTCTATCTATAAACATAATTTAACTCCTATGCATTATTGCTGTAATAGCTCTAATGCTTTTTTAATTTGAATATCATCTAATGTACTAGATGGATGTACACCTTTTGGTAAATCGATTTCTACATCAGGTTTAATACCTGTTCCATCAATAACACGATCACTTGGCGTGTGGTACTTAGCAATAGTTACTTTAATTCCTTCATCATCTAAACTAGGGAAAATAGTTTGAACGGTACCTTTACCATATGTATTAGTACCTACGATAGTGCCTAATTTACGATCTTGAACAGCCCCTGCTATGATTTCTGATGCACTAGCAGAGCCCTTATTAACTAAAACAACCAATGGCATAGCTACATCAGGTCCATCTGACTTATAAGTATCCTTTTTACCTGATCGATTTTGTACTGTTACGAGTGTACCTGGAGGCATAATATAGTTAGATATCTTTTCAGTAGTAGATAATAAACCGCCTGGATTATCTCGTAGGTCCAAGACAAGGGCCTTCATACCTTGAGATTGAAGCTCTTTATATTGAGTGGCAAAATCTTCTGCGGTATTTTCTGCAAACTGACTAATACGAATATATCCAACTGTGCTAGTAAGCATTTTACTTTTAACAGTAGGCAAAACTATGGATTCACGAGTGATATCAAAATGCAACTTTTCACCATTACGTTCAATATCTAAAGATACGGTAGTACCAGCTTCGCCACGAATACGAGAAGATGCTTCCTCTACCGGAATTTCAGTAGTGGATTGTCCATCGATAGCAATAATGTGGTCTCCAGGTTTAATTCCAGCTTTAAAAGCTGGTTGGTCTTCCATTACGCTAACTGCATATAGACCTTTATCATCAGTACCAAGAACCATACCAACACCAGCATATGTTGCAGATGTTTGCATTTTCATGGATTTATATTCTTCTGCATTTAAATAAACACTATGTGGTTCTCCCAAAGAGTCAATTAACCCCTTTAGCATACCATCATAAAGGGTAGTTTTAGCCATAGGTGTCATAAAAACTTGACTCGCAGTATAATAGGCTATAAATAATCTTGGTAGCCCCCAGAATGAACCGGAAAGATACCAAAATGTAAGCCACATAATAACAATGCCAGAGCCTATATATTTCAATAGACTCCATAACACTGTACGTGTATCAAATTTCATATTATAAATATCCCATAGGATCCACAGGATCCCCACTTATACGAACTTCAAAATGTACATGTGGCCCTGTACTATTACCTGTGCTACCAGCATAGGCAATAACCTGACCCTTACCTACGTCTTGCCCTTCAGAGACAGCAAGTTCAGAATTATGTCCATAAAGAGTAGACATGCCATTACCATGATCGATAACTACGGCATAACCATAGCCACCCATCCAACCCGACCAAGCAACAGTACCACCATCTGCAGCATGAACAGGTGTACCTTCATCAACACCAATATCAATGCCAGAATGATAAATTGTAGTGCCCCAAATCGGATGTGTACGATAGCCATATGGAGAGGTAATTTCACCACTTACAGGCCAGCCAAGTTGACCAGACCCTTGTACCCAAGAGTAAGTTGGTGAAGATTGTTGAGCCGCTGCTGCAGCACGAGCAGCGGCACGCTCTGCTTGACGTGCTTTCAATAACGCTGTAATCTGTGCAGAAGATGCATTTAATTCTTCTACTGCTTGCATTGCTGTAGCACGATCATTTTGAGCCTTTTGAAGAACTACCTCACGTTCTTTCTTCTTTTGCTCTATTTCAGCTCGTTTTGCCGCAGCTGCTTTTTCAAGCTCAACTAGTTTTGCGCGAGACTGTTCTAGTGCTTGCTTTCGAGCCGCTATTTCAGCGCGCTCTTTTTTGATTTCCTCAATTAATTTAATATCAGAATCAATAATTCGTTTTAAAATTTCTAAACGATTAGCAAAGTCTGTAAAATCTTTAGATCCAATAACTACATCTAAGTAACTTAAACGACCATTAATATAAATATCAAGTACACGCTTATAAAATACGGCTTCTCGCCCTTCTAGTCGCTTTTGTGCTTCAGCAAGTAATTTTTCATTCACTGTAATATCATTTTCAACAGCTATACGTTGTTGTTGAATAGAATCCAATTGTTGCTGAGCCTGACGTAATTGTTCTTCGATTTGACGTAACTGTTCGGATACACTGACTATTACAGTTTCAGCATCTGCCTTTTTAGCATTTTGTTGATTAACTTGTTGTTGAATTGAATCAAGTTGATTTGTTAAATCTTCGTCCTCTGCAACGATGTATAATGGTGTTCCCAATACCACTATACCAGTCAAAATTGCCGCTACGAAGCGAGATTTAAATATACTATTATTCATAAACATTACACCTTCATGTATTGTTTCAAAGAAATAGTACTACCAATAGCACCTACTACTATGCCGCCACCTAAGATATAAAGGGCTACATCATAGAAGAATGGGAACATTGGTACTAAAGGGAAGAATGCTAATGATTCAGAAACTTCCATTGTGATGAAGTGATAAAATTCACCAACGCAAAGAACGGCAATGATAGCACCAATTAAGCCTAACAACATGCCTTCAATCAAAAATGGCCAACGAATAAATCCATTAGTAGCACCTACATATTTCATGATTGCAATTTCTTTACGACGTGCGAATACAGTCAACCGAATTGTATTTGAAATGATGAATAGTGTTGCAGCTGCTAGGAAAGCAATCAATACAATCCCACCAATACGAATTACTTGCGTAATGCGGAAAAGCTCTTCTACAATATCTTGACCATAGTGTGTACTTTCTACGCCTTGGAATGTCGTAGCTAATTTTGCAGTTGCTTTTACATCGCTAGGATTATCAAAGGTTAACACATATGAGTTAGGCAACGGATTTACATCACCTAAAGCATTCACCAATTGTTGCTGATCACCAAGGCGTTCTTTGAACTCCTTCATAGCTTGCTCTTTATTAACAAATTCTAAATGCTTTAAGTTAGGTATAGCCTTAATTTGCTTTCCTACTGCCATAATTTGATCAGTTGTTAAGCCATCCTTTAAGTAAATACTTAACTGTACTTGATTTTCTAGACTGGATGCCATGTTATTCAAATTAATGACACCACAAAGGAATACACCGAGCATAAATAAGGATAAAGCCACTGTAGAAATGGACGCTAATGTCATAAGTCCATTACGTTTCATAGACTTCAGTGCTTCTTTAAAATAGTATTTTATCGTTCTAGGCTTCATTAATTTCTGCACCTCTCATATTATCACTTTGAACACGGCCGTCTTTTAAACGAATAACGCGTTTATTCAAGTATGAAACAAGATCCATATTATGGGTAACCATAATAACGGTAGTGCCGAAATTGTTAATATGCTTAAACAATTCAACAATATCCTTACTAGTATCAGGATCAAGGTTACCAGTAGGTTCATCAGCAATTAATACTGTTGGGCGATTAACAATTGCACGCGCAATAGCAACACGTTGTTGTTCCCCGCCAGAAAGATCCTCTGGTAAATCATTAGCCTTCTCAGATAAACCAACAAGGTCTAATACATGACTCACCTTTTCTTTAATAATTTTTGGTTTTTCTTCAATAACTTCAAGAGCAAAAGCAATATTCTCTGCTACCGTTTTATTAGGCAATAATCGGAAGTCTTGGAATACAACGCCAAGCTTTCTCCGCAATTTAGGAATTTTACTGCGCTTCATACGCGTAACATCAAAGTCATCAACAATGACAGTACCAGCATCTGGCACTACCTCATGTGTTAATAACTTAAATAATGTCGATTTCCCTGCACCACTGTGACCACAAACGAGAACAAATTCACCATCGTTAATGGTTAAACACACATCGTCTAATGCAACAGAACCATTATCATAGACTTTACTAACATTCTTAAATTCAATCATGGGATCCCCTTTGATTATTTACGAGCGATTACACGTTTTACGGCTTCTACAATATCATTGGCAGTTAAGCCATACTTTGCCATTAGTTCTTTTGGTGTTCCACTCTCCCCAAATGTATCTTGGACACCAACGAATTCCATAGGTACAGGCTTATTAGATACTACTACTTCAGATACAGCAGAACCGAGGCCACCAATAATATTATGTTCTTCAGCTGTAACGATAGCACCAGTTTCCGCAGCGGCTTTTATAATTGCTTCAGCATCAATAGGTTTAATAGATGCCATATTAATAACACGTGCAGATATATTAGATTCAGATAAAGTTTTAGATGCCTCTACAGCAGGTCCAACTAATGCACCACAAGCAATAATTGTAACATCAGAACCATCTACCAAAATAGTAGATTTACCTGGCACAAATGAGTAGCCTTCTGTTGTTACATCATCTACACCAGCACGCCCCAAACGAACGTATACTGGGCCGTTATAAGATGCAGCCCATTCGATAACAGCCTCTGTTTCACGCTCATCAGCAGGCACCACTACAGTCATATTTGGCAATGTACGCATACAGGAAATATCCTCTAAACTTTGGTGCGTTGCACCATCCTCACCAACAGTAATGCCCGCATGTGTAGCACATACTTTCACGTTTAATTTAGGATAGCATACAGCATTGCGAATTTGTTCAAATGCACGTCCTGTAGCAAACATGGAGAAAGATGATACAAATGGAATCTTACCTGCCGCTGCAAGTCCAGCACCAACAGAAATCAAGTTTTGCTCTGCAATACCTACGTTAAAGAAACGTTCCGGGCACACAGCTTTAAATGTATCTGTTTTAGTAGATTTGGATAAATCCGCATCTAGTACGATAATATTAGTATTCTCTTTACCAATGCGAGCTAGCGCATTACCATATGCTTCACGTGTTGCTTTACCCATTATTGCACCCCCATAATTTCATTAACAAAGGCTACACCTTGCTCTTCACTTGGTGCTTTACCATGCCAGCCTGCTTGACCTTCCATCTCTTCAACGCCTTTACCCTTTACAGTATGCATGATAATACATGTTGGGCCTTCTGTGAAAGCTTTCGCAGTTTCAATAGCATTATGAAGCTCATCAAGGTCATGACCATTAACTTCAATAACATTCCAATTGAAAGCTTTGAACTTTTCTGGAATTGGTAATGGAGAAAGAACTTTAGTAATATCACCATCAATTTGAAGACCGTTAAAATCGACAAAAGCTGTCAAATTATTCAGTTTATAAAAGCCAGCAAACATTGCAGCTTCCCACACTTGACCTTCTTCAAGCTCACCATCACCAAGAATAGAGTATACACGGTAATCTGCATTATCAATTTTGCCTGCCAATGCCATACCACAAGCCGCAGAAATGCCTTGTCCTAAAGAACCTGTAGACATATCTACACCTGGTGTGTGTTTCATATCAGGATGGCCTTGTAACATATGATTAATTTTACGTAAGTTCAAGAGTTCTTCTTTAGGGAAATAACCTTTTTCAGCCAATGTAGCGTATAGTGCAGGCGCTGCATGACCTTTAGAAAGGACAAAACGATCTCTATTAGGAGCTTTTGGATTTGCTGGATCTACATTCATCTCAACATAGTACAACAAGGCCATCACATCGGCGATGGATAATGAACCACCTGGGTGACCGGATTTCGCTGCCGTTACAGACTGTACAATACCAACGCGAATAGCTTTTGCCTTCTCTTGAACTAATTGTTTAACATCTTGTGTTAATGTAGCCATAGAGACCTCACTTTCTGGATAAAATCCAATATATTAATAATCTTTAAGTAATGAAATAGCAATTTCTGCATTGCGTTGGGAATCTACACGCAATGATTCAATGCGATCATAAGATGCTTGATACTCCTCACGAGAATTCAACAATTTATGACACCATTGATATAAGGCTTCTTCACGCAAATGAGTCATTGTGCCAATAGGCTCTTGACCAATCATATGTAAAAAGCTTGTAATTTTAGGATCATAGGAAATACCAATAACTGGTTTTCCCATTAAAGAACTAAAAACTAAAGCGTGAAGACGTATACCAATCATGAGGTCCACATTTCCAGATAATGACACTTGTTGCTCTGTAGAGAACGGACCTTCTAGCACAATAGCGCCATTCGGCATATAGCTGGCAATGATCTTAGCCTCTTTTGTATCCTCAGGATGTGACATAGGAATAAAGATAATTTCCACATTATCTTGTTCTTGTAATCTGCTCAATACATTAGCTAAGGATTCTCTATACTCTGTATCCTCTTTCCAACTACGAACCGCCACACCAATTCGTTTACGTTGTTCATCTGCTTCAGATATTTTAGATATATACCCTTTCAGAATATGAGAGCCAATTGAAAGATCTGCTGGTTGCATGGCCAATACCGCATCTGCAGTAACTTCTACATCTTCAATTCCCAAAGAAACTAGTTCATCCTTTGAAATAGAATCTCTAACTGTAATAGTATCTACAAAACGCAATACAAATCCAACGGCACGACGTGTTGATGAACGATTTAAAGGACCAATACCTTGGGAGTATAGCATTACTTTTTTCCCAAGCAACTTTGCTAACGCCATAATACTTAAGTAATAGTAAGTATTGCGAATACTAGTAGCATCTTGTAATAAACTACCACCACCACTAATAACAAGATCCGAATGAGCAATTGCTTTTAAGATACCCAATGCAGAAAATGTACCTACAGCATTAATATTATGCTTTTTACTAGTCTCTTTAGGATTACCAGAAATTACAGTAATATGTGCATCAGCCTCTTCTTTACGAATAGCATCGATAATAGCACAAAGCATGGCCTCATCACCAGCATTACCAAAGCCATAATAACCAGAGATAACAATATTACTCATGGTCAACCTCCCTAGCTTGGGACCATTGTGTTACGTACATCATAAACCGTACTGCGATGATAAGAAGCACTCCAAAAAGGGCGCCAATTAACAAACCATCATAACCACGCATGATGGACATGAACACTGGCGTTCTAAGATGACAGAAGGTTTCAACCATCGAAGCAATGCCAATAACACCAGCTAGAGTTAACAAGAAATGAATTACTGTAGGCCACTTACGCATGAACGCAAAGGTAGCTAGCATTAAAGCAGGATGACCAATAATGAACTCTTTTTCACGCGGTCTCGCATACATTGTATTTTCAAGAAAACGACGTAGCATAAGTTCAAAGCCTGGTACAGGAACACCTGCAGTGTGTCCACTACGGCCAACAAATACCCATACTGCACCACCAAGTGCTGCTATTATAAAGAATACATATAATTTAACATCCATAGTTAAGAATTCCACTACAAATGTTTTCGCTTCTTCTTTGGAATTAATCATGCGGCCGTTCCACAATGGGAATCGTTGAAGGTACGCAATAATAACTAAAATAATTGGCAGAACAAAGGTCAACTTAACACCTCTAAAGAGAGCAAACTCCATAAAGAATTTCGTATTGCCCAATAAAGATGCGATATACATTCCGCCAATAGCAGCAAATAATGCAGCAATTACAAGATATAATAAGGCAAGAATCGTAGACTTAATGGCACCTAATGGACGTGCACCATCATAACGGCGCCACTCTTCCATCAAGCGTATCATAGCACCTACAGGAGCCATAATAGCACTAGATAGAGCCCATATTTGAGTAATTAAGGTACCACTTGTAAGAATAAATACAACAATGGATGCCAAAGAAATTCCAAAAAAGGCCACAAGTTGCGTATGCTTAGACATTGGTAACATCATTTGTAGAACATATACAAAAAGTGCTATAGCCCCGATCATTGTAATAACTACTAATAATGGATTTGGTGTATAAGCAGGATAAATATCCGCTGGACCAAATTCATAACCTTTTACAGCCAATTTCTCTGTAGCTATGTTAATATAGTTGATTGTAGTCTGTAATACAGTTTCATTATTTATACCTGTTTCATACATCGGAAACAAGTTAAAACGAATATTTCGCTCTATATCACTAATGTAAAAGCGTTGTGCCGCTTCTTCAGGGGTAATTTTCTTTAACTCCTCTTTAGCGATAGTATACACACGACCTACACTATAATTATTTTTGGCCGCCATTTCCAAGAAACCTTGTTGTGGCTCATACTGCAACTGATTTACAGCTTCGATACCAACTAGTGGAATATGGTTTTTATTTAGTAATGCTAATGTTTCATCCGTTAAATTAGGTGCACCTAGAGCTTCTTTACCAGCAAAAATCATCCCTGTTACATGAGGAATGCCTTCAAGTCGTTTAAATACATATTGAATATCTTCAGATGTTACGTTTCTATAGTTTGTTGGACGAACGATAACATTGAAACCACGATCTACAACCTCTTGTGCTTGCAACTTTGAAATACCAAGATTCATCTTTGCATAGCTATCTGCTGTTGCACCATACAATTCAAGAACAGGACCAATACTTGTATTAAGCTCTTTCACCTTGTCCTTGCCAATACGGTGGTATAAATCCTCTCGAATTTCTTTATAATAACCTTCTTTACCTGAAATTAATGCCACATAAGTCGCCCCAGGTTTAATCGCAGCGCCATTAACACGAACAGAGTCCATCTCTTCAGAGCTTAATACTTTAACTTGGCCCGCATCTTTTGCTTTTTCTAACGTGCGATCATAAATAGCAAAAGCAGTCACACCAGCATTACGTAATGCATCAAAAGCTTCTTGTTGACTACGCTTTTCAAAGGCGCTGGCTCGTAAAACTGCATCATAGTCTACAATATTTTCAATATGATTTTGAGATTTCTCAATCTGATGGCGTTCAAATACTAAGTATAAGGAAGATAAAAGACCTATAATAATACAAAGTATAAGAATCCATGAGTACTTACTTTTTTGTGCGTTCCGATGATTCACGACAAATCCTTTCTAGTTGAGTACAGGTTTAACTTTAATGAGAATTTCACCATTATCAACAGTTAAACTTTCCGCTTTTACAGGAATTGGAAAATTGTTAAAGTCATAAATTTGAGTACTTTCTAACACATTAGATGTCATACCAGGAATTGTAGCACCATTTATGGTGAACTTTTTAGGTGAAAACAATAATGTATTGCCCTTTAACTCTAAATTCCCATCTAATTTAACATCCCCTTTAAACACCATGCCTACATTCATTTTACCGGTTAGGCTGATATTATCTTTACTAATGTCAACTTGTACGTCTTGAATATCACTACCTGCTTCATTACTTAAGAAAGTCCCTAAATCAGCTTTATTAATAGTCCCATCAATACTAGCATTCCCAACACTAACGATATCAATTTGTTGACTAGCTAATAAAGAAATTGGATTAACAAAAATTTGTTTAGCATCAAATCGGAAGCTAGCAAAATTCAATTTACCCAGTTTAATATTCTCCAAAGTGCCATAAACACGATCCACCTCACCATATAAAATTTTGAAAGCAGGTTGAGCCTCAACATTTACTGTTTGAGCCGTTGGTTTCAATGTTTCATTTAATTGACTTTCAATACGAGAGCCAATAAAAGATGGTAATAAAAATTGGGATGCCACTACAAGAGCAATAATTAGCACTAATAGGAATAGTAAAAACTTTTTCATAGTATCTCCTAAATTGTTAAGTTAGCCTCTTTTTTTAAGAAACCTTCGATAAATGGGTCTAAGTTGCCATCCATAACAGCTTGAACATTACCAGTTTCTACACTAGTACGATGATCCTTAACAAGATTATATGGATGGAATACATAGGAACGAATTTGACTCCCCCACTCAATTGCTTGGTAGGTACCTCCAATCTGTTCTTTAAGTTTAGCTTGCTTTTCGAGCTCTAACTCAAATAGTTTCGCCCGTAACAAACGTAAAGCTTGTTCTCTATTCTGCATTTGAGAACGTTGTGTTTGGCATTGTACTACAATACCTGTTGGCTTATGGGTCATACGAACAGCAGAATCGGTTTTATTAATATGCTGACCACCAGCGCCACTAGCACGATATGTATCAACTTGAACGTCTTTCATATCGATATTAATTTCTACAGTATCATCGATTTCAGGCATTACATCGACAGCAGCAAATGATGTATGACGTCGAGCCGCGGCATCAAATGGTGAAATACGAACGAGACGATGCACACCTTTCTCAGACTTCAAGTAACCAAAGGCATTTTCACCTTTAACAAGGAATGTAGCAGATTTTATCCCTGCTTCATCACCAGGTTGTTCATCCATTAACTCGATGGAGAAGCCAGATTTTTCAGCCCAGCGCAAGTACATGCGAATTAACATAGAACACCAATCTTGTGCCTCCGTCCCACCAGCACCAGCATGAAATGTTAAAATAGCATTATTTGCATCATATTCACCACTTAACAATAAAAGTACTTCTTGCTTTTCCAAGGTTTCTTCTATTTGCTTAACATATTCCTTGATTTCACTCTCCATGGAGAGGTCATCTTCATCTATAGCCATTTCAAGCATCATATTAGCATCTTCAATATCACTAACAAGTTGCTTATAGCTTTCTACAGCATTTTTTAGTTGTGTGGCCTCTTGAGAAATCTCACGAGCTTTATCTGGATTATCCCAAAATGTAGGATCACTCATCTGTACATCAAGTGTAAATATTCGGTCTTCCTTCTGAGCGATGTTAAAGTGAATCCCTCATCCCATAAATACGTTCTTCTAGATTAGAAATAATCGGTTTTAAATCTTCTAACAATTTATGTTCACCACCTTTAGTTAATTAGCCTATTACATCAATAAACTATTACCTTAACAAAATAGAAAAATGGCCGTTGCCCAGTGGAAATCCCTTTGAGCAACGTGCCATTCACAAATCTTAATCTATGTTTTGTGGCTCCAACACATCTTCATGATGGGATTGTGCACCTTCTAAGTGATCAACTGGTTCTTCGATTTCTTGAATCAATTGTGCACGAATTTTATATAATGCCATGATTGTCTCATCTTGAATAGCTGCAATCATGTTTTGGAACATATCGAAAGCTTCAAACTTATATTCTACCAACGGATTCTTTTGACCATATGCACGGAGGCCAATACCTTCTCGTAGCATATCCATATTATCCAAATGTTCCATCCATTTATTATCAACAACGCGCAACATAATCGCCTTTTCAAGTTGACTAAACATAGCCTCTCCAAGCATATCAACGCGATCTTGATACTCTTCATGAGCAATTTCTAATAAGCGTTCTAATAAGTCTTGACGACTATATTCTTCCATATCTTGAGAAGACATAATCTCCTCTGTTAAGAAATATTGACTTAAATGTTTATAGAGACCTTCATAATCCCATTCTTCTGGATAGAGCTTTTCATCAGCATAAGCATCTACAGATTCGGTAACAAGCTTGTCAATCATTTCATTAATTGTTTCACGCAAGGATTCGTTACGTAAAATACGACGTCGTTGTTCGTATAATACTTCACGTTGTTGATTCATAACATCATCATACTCGAGTACATATTTACGAATATTATAGTTATGATCCTCTACTTTCTTTTGAGCACGTTCAATAGATTTAGTAATCAAAGAATGCTCGATAGGTTCATCCTCTTCCATACCAAGTTTATCCATGATACCTGTAATATTATCAGCACCAAAGATACGCATTAAGTCATCTTCTAATGATAAGAAGAATTGAGAAGAACCAGGATCCCCTTGACGACCAGCACGTCCGCGTAATTGATTATCGATACGTCGGCTTTCATGGCGTTCTGTCCCCAGAATTGCTAAACCACCTAGTTCTGGCACACCTTCTCCAAGAGTAATATCTGTACCACGACCAGCCATATTAGTAGCGATTGTTACCATTCCCATTTGGCCAGCAGCTGCAACGATTTCTGCTTCTTGTTCATGATGTTTAGCATTCAATACTTTATGAGGTACACCTGCACGCAACAACATGTCTGAAAGTTCTTCAGACTGTGTAATAGATGTAGTACCAATCAGAATAGGTTGCCCTATTTGGTGGCGTTCTACTGCATTTCGTACTACAGCACGATATTTAGCAGCTTTAGTTTTAAAAATTTGATCAGGCAAATCCATCCGGATTAAAGGCTTATTTGGTGGAATTGGTATAACCTCTAATCCATAAATATCGATAAATTCTTTTTCCTCTGTTTTAGCAGTACCTGTCATGCCTGATAATTTATCATACATACGGAAATAGTTCTGGAATGTAACAGATGCTAAGGTTTGGCTTTCGCGTTCAACTTTCAAACCTTCTTTAGCCTCAATAGCCTGATGCAAACCATCAGAGTAACGGCGTCCAAACATCAAACGGCCCGTAAATTCATCGACGATAACAACTTCACCATCTTTAACCACATAGTCTGTATCACGATGCATCATAGCATAGGCACGCAAAGAAGCACCAAGCAAATGATTCAACTCGATATTTTCTGCATCATATAGGTTTTCAACACCAAGCATTTTTTCAACCTTTGCGATGCCAGAATCTGTAGGGGCAATAGTTTTTTGTTTTTCATCGATAACATAGTCTTCATCTTTTATAAGGTGAGGAACAATTTTAGCCAATTTATAATAATTATCAGTGGAACGTTGACCAGGGCCTGAGATAATTAATGGTGTTCTTGCTTCATCAATAAGAATGGAGTCTACTTCATCCACAATGGCATAATTCAATGGTCGTTGTACCATTTGAACAACATCGGTTACCATGTTATCGCGTAAATAGTCAAAACCAAACTCATTATTTGTACCATATGTAATATCACACGCATAGGCTTCTTTACGTTGATTAAAGTCAAGATTAGCCACAATAAGACCCGTGGAAAGTCCTAAGAAATTATATAAACGTCCCATTTGCTCGCTATCACGAGTCGCCAAATAATCATTTACTGTTACAACGTGTACACCCTTACCGGTCAATGCATTCAAATATACGGGCAATGTAGCTACTAATGTTTTACCTTCACCAGTACGCATCTCCGCGATATTACCATTATGAAGGCAAATGCCCCCCATTAACTGTACATCGAAATGACGCATGCCTAAAACGCGTTTAGATGCTTCACGAACTACAGCGAATGCTTCTGGCAATAGGTCGTCTAACGTTTCCCCTTTTTGCAAACGACGTTTAAACTCATCAGTTTTTGCCACTAAGTTAGCATCACTTAATTTAATATAATTAGGTTCAATTTCATTAATATGATCTGCAATAGCACGCATTTTTTTAATTTCTTTTGCGTTATTATTGCCTAATAGCCTTTGTAAAAAGCTTAACAAACAAATCACTCCTCTACGGGACATCTTACATTATTTTATCTAACTTATTATAACGAAAAAGCCTTGAATAGTCAAAGAATTCAAGGCATTTCAAGATTATTTATAATATTATTTTGGCAAAAAAGGTGGATGACTATTTTAAGTCATCCACCTTAATATAATAATCGGCTGATTTAAAGTAGAAAGGAGTTAGGATTAAGTTCAGCCGACATTATATATTATTGAAGTTCTGGCTCGATCAAACCATAGAAACCATCATGTCTACGATATACAACGTTCATCGATTCAGTTTCAGCATTGAAGAACATAAAGAAATCATGACCAATAAGATTCATTTGTAAAATCGCTTCCTCAACATCCATAGGACGCACAACAAAGTGTTTGCGTTTTACAACTTCAATAGTTTCTTCTTCCACAGGAGTTGCCAAAGCTTCAGGATGGAAAGCTTCTTGTTTTTTGAAACGTTTAGCCAAACGAGTTTTATATTTATGGATTTGGCGAACAATTTTATCTACTACTAAATCAATAGCTGCATACATATCATCGTTGGTTTCCACACCACGAAGAACGATTTTATCAACAAAGCATGTAAGTTCAATTGTAGATTTATCTTTTACAACGGATAAAACCGCTTGTGCATTTAACTCATCATCGAAGTAACGAGTCAATTTACTCAATCTTTTTTCGATATATGCTCTTAAGGCATCTGTTACTTCAATGTTTTTTCCTCTAATTGCTACTTTCATAAGTCAACACCCTTTCTAAAAATCATCCACGAGATGCGAGTGTGTGGTATTATATAACCTTATCTCTCGTGTTATATTTAGTATTTCTACATCCAACTGTAAAACTCCTTCTTTTTTATCTAAAAATCTTATATTTTTTGTAGAATTATGTATAAAATATATATAGAAAATCAAAAACCCTGATAGTATATACTATCAGGGTCCAATTATATATTGTTTTTATAATTTTTTTGGTATGTAGTTACGCTTTAACAACGTTAGCGGCTTGAGGTCCACGGTTTCCATCAACAATCTCAAATTCTACATTTTGACCTTCAGTCAAAGATTTGAAACCTTCGTCTTGGATTGCAGAGTAGTGTACAAATACATCGCTACCGTCTTCACGTTCAATAAAACCATAACCTTTTTCTGCGCTGAACCATTTTACTTTACCTAACATGGTAACATCCTCCTAAAAATATATATATTGTCTTACTGTCTTGCTCTATATGTGTATCATAACACAGCATGTATAAAATATCAAACAACAATATTTACATTTTTAATGAATATACAAACACTAGAAATAAGAATATCATTTGCTGTAAATCTCAAAAATCCCTATATCTATACATGTCATAAATAATTATATAAGCCCTATAAATTAATTGTATATTTTTATAATCATAAAAATATGTGAATTAAAAATTATTGTTTTTAAAAATGACTGTATAAATTATTGTTATATCACAAATATTTATAGCAATAATCGTGTTTTTCAGATTAATCTACCCTGTAAATCTTTATACAAACTCTTTATAATTAATAAATTCACTCTAAAGGTTATCAAATATATTAATAGATATTAAGCTATACATATATAATATAAATAGATAGGTTAAATTTAATGTAAAAAAACAGGAAGCAATTTCTAATTCTAGAATTTGCTTCCTATAATTATATTATTTAATCTAACAAAATTTTATCTAAGAATGATTTTGTTCTTTCATTGGTAGGTGCATCAAATACGCGTTCAGGTGTATTATCTTCTAAAATCAATCCACCATCAACAAATAACACTCTATCCGCTACCTTTTTCGCAAAGCCCATTTCATGAGTAACGATGACCATCGTCATACCTTCCTCAGCTAAAGACTTCATAACATCTAGCACTTCACTAACCATTTCAGGATCAAGAGCTGAAGTAGGTTCATCAAAAAGCATTACTTTTGGTTTCATAGCTAAAGCGCGAGCAATAGCAACACGCTGCTTTTGACCCCCTGACAAAGAATCAGGGTATGCGTTGGCTTTATCCGCCAAACCTACTCGATCAAGTAAAGCTTGACCTATCTTCTTAGCCTCTTCCATAGATGTTTTACGAACCTTAGTTTGTGCTAAGGTAAGGTTTTCCATAACCGTCATATGTGGGAACAAATTAAAGTTTTGGAAAACCATTCCTACTTCAGCACGAACGTCATTTAACTTTTTCTTATCAGAAAGATCCATGCCATCTACGATAACCTTACCAGATGTAGGTTCCTCCAAGTAGTTCATAGTGCGCAGTACCGTACTTTTACCAGAACCAGAAGGACCGATGATTACAACAACTTGACCTTGTTCAATATGTAAATTAATACCTTTTAGTACTTCATTTTTACCAAAAGATTTATGTACATTTTCTAATTTAATCATTTAATGCTATATTTCCTTTCAAGATATCCAACTAATTGTGAGATAGTCACTGTCATAATAAGGTAAATCACAGCAACCGTACCCCAGATTTCAAAGGATGCATAGGTTTTAGCAATGATTAATTGACCACGACGTGTCAACTCCTCGAAACCGATAACAGAAACTAAAGAGGAATCTTTCAACATGGCAATAAATTCGTTCCCTAACGGAGGAATAATTGCTTTAAAAGCTTGAGGCATAATGATGTAACGCATGGTTTGTCCCCAAGTTAAACCAAGAGAACGACCGGCCTCCATTTGACCTTTATCAATAGATTGAATACCAGCACGGAAAATTTCAGATACATAAGCACCAGAGTTAATACTACATGCGGTAACAGCCGCAATATATGGATCAATCCGTTGACCTGTAATCATAGGCAAGGCAAAATAGATTAGGAAAATTTGCACCAGTAATGGTGTACCACGAATGATATCTACATAACATTTTGCAAGCAATCTAACTAATCTAAATTTAGATAAATTTGCTAAAGATACTAAAAGACCGATAAAAAAACCACAACCTACAGACATGGCTGTAATTTCTACAGTCACTAGAGCACCTTGTAGCAAGAGCGGTAAATTATCCGCAATTAACCCCCAATTAAAACTCATAATCTCTCCTATTATTTAAATTCTAAAACTACTGGCATATCAGCAGGTGCATCTACATTAAACCATTTTTTATATAATGTATTAAATTCCCCATCAGCCTTCATATCAGCAATTGCTTTATTGATTTCTTCTTGCAATGCTTTGTTATCCTTATTAATTGCTAAGCCCAAATATTCTTTAGTATTTGGATATGCCATAAATTTCATATGTTGGTCAGGATGCTTAGTACTGTAATATTGAGCTACAGGTAAATCGATTACAGTTGCATCTACTCCACCATTTTGTAATTCTAACAAAGCTTCATTACTATGGTCAAATTCTTTTACAGTAGTACCTTCAATTTTATGAGCTAAATCTGCACCAGTAGTACCTAATTGGGCTGCAATTTTTTTACCCTTTAAGTCATCAAGAGAATTCACAGCCGTTCCATCTTTATATACCACTGCTAAGGCATTTTCATAATAAGGAGAAGAAAATAATACTTTTTCACTTCTCGCTTTTGTAATAGTCATACCAGATGCAGCAACATCAATATCATGTGTGTTCAAAGCTGGAATCAAAGCATCAAAAGCTACATTTTTTAGCTCTACATCTTTATTAATACGCTTACCGATCGCACGAATCAATTCAATATCAAAACCTGTATAATCTTGAGTTTTTTCATCTTTAAACTCAAATGGAACAAATGTAGCATTAGTGCCAACGACAAGTTTATTAGATGTAGGTTGATTAGAAGAACCACATCCACCAACTAAAGAAGCCGCCATCACTAACATACAACCGCCAAGAATTATTTTTTTTACTTTGCTATTTAACATATTATCAACCTCATTATTTTAACTTACTACTACTTTATAATAGTATATAGATTAAGTATAATTATGTCAATAATTTTGTATATAATTTTAGATGCAATCGCAAAATCTCTATATTTATATTTTAATTTTATACATTGTTTGTATAAATATTACGTCCATGTATAAAAACTTTCCCATAGTTAGTGGTTTTCTATAGATTTTATAATATACAACTGTATAAAAAAAGCACATGAGAAAAGCCTCATGTGCCCCTATACGGCTGACCTGGTCTTTGCCCCCACACTCGCCTGCTGGAAGGTTCGCTCATAAGTCCAAGACTCCCCACTACTACCTCTCTCGATTTTATCGGCAGGACTTACACCTAAGCCGCACCATGCTCACAACCCTTTGGGCTGCTTATGTGGATCGTTTTGCCTGCGACTAGCCTCGACTTTCAACCACAGACCCGTATAGACGTATTATAAAGAATAACAGTATTCATGTCTAGTTTTACTATTATTTTAAAAAATTTTGATTATATAGTTAAGTAGCCAAACATAATTTTTTTACCAAACATACTATCGCATAATTCTTAGAACAATGAGAATAAATTTTGCAACCCCTATTTGTTGATGTATAGAAAATTGGAATAGAAAACCTAAAATATTCTTCATAATATTTTAATATTTCTAAAATCACATTTTTTAAGTACCATATCTAGTGGATTCTTAAATTGTCAATTAGTTTTTGTATGCCAAATATGAATACAACATATTTGTAAGAACATACGTATCATACACAAAAAATTATTTATGGTGTATAATTTGTATACTGTTAAATTAGAACGGCCTAAAGTTGTACGATATGAACATAAGTACGAGGGGTTGTACCATATGTTCAGTTTGTTAGTTAGAGGGGTTTATTATGTTTATGTTATCATTGATGCAACCATCAGGTTTGTATGAACTGGAGAAAGATAGTTTAGAAGCCATAAGCGCACAACTTTTACAGATGATACAAATGAAAAGCTATCATCTTTATACACATTCTATCCAGGTTTCAAACTATGCTGTTAGCATCGCAGCTAAAATGGGTTTGCCATTAAATGAAATTGAACAGATTCGTCACGCAGCTCTACTTCATGACGTGGGTCTATTAATGGTACCTAATGCATTAATCCAAAAATCTCCATATCTTAATAAGCAAGAAATGTCTAAGTATAAACAACATGCGGCAAGTGGAGCCAATATGATTGAAAACTATCCTTGCTGCCAACAAATTTTGCCTTATATTCGTTACCATCATGAAAAATGGGATGGCTCTGGTTATCCCAAACATTTACGTGGTGCCAATATTCCGTTAGGAGCTCGAATTATTGCTGTAGCAGATTACTATGATACAACAGTTAATCCTTCTACTGAATTTTGGGCGAAAACAAAAGCTAAAGCAAAAGAAGAACTCTTTAGTGCATCTGGCTCACTCTTTGATCCTGATGTAGTTAAAGCATTTATTGATGTGCTTGGCTAATATGAAATCAAATATTATATTCCTACATTTAGTAATAAAGATTAGAAACTACCACTAGCCAGCGTAAGGGCATCAATGCGTAGCGCTTTATGCTTTTGTAAGACTTTTGCTACAGCTTCAATTGTGGCACCTGTAGTATATATATCATCAACAATTAATATATTCTTATTGGTAAAATCAATATCCTTATAATCAGCACATATAACAAAGGCATCATCAATATTTTGATGTCTTTCTTTATTTGTTAATCCCCACATATCTCGAGAAGTATCAAACTTGTATATACAATCTAACCATTTAAAGTTTTTTCTATCTATCTCCCATAAAGAATGAGCCCATTCAAGAAAGAATAAATCTACTTGATTATATCCTCTCTTAGCTTTTTTCTTTTCGCTAGATGGTACAGGAACAATATAATCATACATAATTTTACAATTACTATTCACAATATTAGACTCATTATATTTCATGTAAAAGTTGTACGATACTAAAAAAGGAGCGGCCCCTTTGGACTGCTCCTTTTTTTCATTAAATTTTACATCGTAAATCATAGACTTTAGACCACCACGATATTCGGCCAACACACATACATCATCTACATAGTGTAAAAATTTATGTGGTACATGACGAATATGTAATAAATCTGTAAAACAAGCTTTACACCAATCCCCTTGTGTTGCCACAGGTGCACCACAGTGAGGGCATACAGGTGGAAATAGGAAATCCCAAAGACTCATTACGAATCACATCTCCCTTGTAGTCGTTCTTTAAACAATGTGTAACGTTCATCGGCATTAACAGTACGCACAGCACGTTCAACTGCGCTCGTAGTACCAACGATGATTACTTTACGCTTTGCCCGTGTAACAGCAGTATACAACAAATTACGTTGTAACATACCACCATAACGTGGAACAAATGGAATAATAACTACACCATACTCACTACCTTGACTCTTATGGACCGTAATAGCATAAGCAGGCATAATCATATGTGCTTCATCGATAGGTAGACGAACCTCTTTATGGATAAATCGGATACAAATATCGATCCGCGTAATAGCATAGATAACGCCAATTTCGCCATTAAACACTTCTAACTCATAATCATTGAGAATTTGAATAACCTTATCCCCAACGCGATACATAATGCCATTGACACGAACTTCTCCCTTATAGCTATCTGGAGGGTTTACGGCTTGTTGTACATATTGTGATATCAATGTACTACCTGCTTCACCACGGCGCATAGGAGAAATAATTTGAATATCTAATTCATCCTCTATCGTCTCTTGTTCACGTTTATATACATCAATGATGGCTTTCATCATCATGTCATAAGATTTAACAGGAATAAAAGAAAACTCTTCGCTCACACCTTCCAGGTTAGGCATTTCACCACGGTTAATTGCGTAAGCACTTTCAACGATAGTATTACCAGAGCTTTGACGATAAATCTGATTAAGTCGTGTATAGGGCACACAATCACTATCTAATAAATCTTTTAATACGAACCCAGCACCTATAGGTGGTAATTGATCTACGTCACCCACAATAATGACATGGGCTTCCTTTGGAATAGCAGCCATCAAAGAATAGAATAAACGCACATTAAGCATAGATGCTTCATCAATGATAATGACATCTATATCTAGAGGATCATCTTCATTCTTTGTAAAGTCATAGGAGTCACTACCTTGAACAGGTACCAATAGACGATGAATTGTAGTAGCTTCAAACTCAGTGGCCTCGGTCAGACGCTTTGCAGCACGTCCCGTAGGAGCACAAAGTATAATGCGCCCCAATCCACCGAGTTGGAAACCTTTTACTAGTGCCTTGATGATAGTTGTTTTACCTGTACCAGGACCACCAGTTATAAGAGAAAACTTTTCAAAAAATGAGAGCTGTATAGCTTCTTTTTGAGCATCACCAAAGATAATGTAGTTGTCTCGTTCAAACTTTTCAATAAAACTAGAAATATCTAATGCTATTGGATCAGCTTCTAATAGAAACTCACGAGTATAGTGGACACCTTCCACTTCAGAAACATACATCTCTGGCGGATAGATATATAAGATATCTTCATAATACGTACTATACAGTGCACCTTGTTCCAGCAGGCTTTCAATAAAGTTCGCAATATCATCTACATCAGTTTGTAATAAATCGTCAAGTCGACCGATAAGTTGGTCTACTGGTAAACATGTATGACCTTGATTATCTAGACTACGTAGAATCCATTCTAAACCAGCCTCTAAACGGCGTGTATCACTACCATTAATACCAAGATGCTCTGCTAGTGTATCGGCCGTACCAAAAAGCATATCCGGTGCTACACGTAATAATGTATAAGGATTATCCTCTATAACTGCGACAGACTGCACACCATAATAGGTATATACAATACGACTCCATTTCGATGAAATGTGATGACTTTCAAAAAAATGATTTAAATCAGATAAAATACCTTCGCCAAGTAAGGTATTGAATAGCTCATCCTTAACACTCTTTCGGAGACCTGGAACATCTTTAATCTCTTCTGGACGTTCTTCCCGTAAAATTTCTAAAATACGAATACCGAAATATTCTAGTACCTTCTCTACGGATTTTTCACCAAAACCTTTTATTCCTAGATTCAACAAATAAGTCTTGGCAGCACCCATATTATCAGGTTTTAACTTTTCAACACTGCTCGCATCAAATTGGCGGCCGTACTTTTCATGTTCTACATAGCGGCCCCGTACTTCGATGTCTTCCCCTTCTTTAGGAGACTCAAATTTGCCAGTACAAGTAATGTATTCCTCATTATAATCTTTTAGGATAAACACGCAATATGTACGTTGTGTATTCTCATATATAGTTCGGTATACAAATCCTCGTATGGCGTCCATTATTTCTCCGTATTCGGCAAAGCTTCAATAATTTCTTGCACTGCATCGGTAATACTGCCTTCGTTACCAATTTTAATATGTGCTACTTCTTCATATAAAGGATAACGTTCTTCATATACATTAAAAATATATTCGATACTTTCTTTTACAAGCGGACGAATCTCTAGATCCAAATCATCTAAAATATGATTTACATCGCGGTTAACAAATACAACAAGACCATTATTGCGCATCAATTTAACAGTTTTATCATAGGTAACAGTGCCGCCACCTGTAGCAATGACAGATGGTTTATTGTGAATTAATTCTTTGATTGTACTATATTCATATTCACTGAAAGCATCTTTACCATCGTAAATATAAATATTTTGAACGGATTTACCTACCTTGTCTTGAATCGTTTGGTCTAGATCGAAAAAGTCGCGGCCTAACTCTTTTGCTAGAACCTTACCAACAGTAGTTTTACCTGCGCCAGGCATACCAATGAGAAAAATATGCTTATGCATATGCTCCTTTAAGAACTCATTACTCATAGAAACGACGGTTTTTATATAATTTTCAACATAAGGTGCTAAAACTTTATCTTTACAATTTTGAGTATGTAAAGCAATGATACTTTCATCCCGTTCTTCATCAATAAGTGGTAAGTGATGTTCATCCTTATATTTACCAATTTCTTTAATCAGTGTGAGTCGCTTCTCAAACTCCGTAACTAATACAGAATCAATACTATCTATCTGTTTTCGAGCTTCTTTAATATCCATGAGAACCCCCTTTTATGCATTAGCCAAAATAGCTAGAGCCTGTTCTTCATCTACCTTCATTTGATCGATAAGATCTTGTAAATTATTAAATTTAACTTCCCCTCTAATATAAGAAATGAACTGTACAATTACTTCTTTTCCATATATATCTTGGTCAAAGTTAAAAACGTGTACTTCACATCTATGGTACTGATTTCTAAAGGTTGGATTATCTCCAATATTGCCTACCCCATCATACCAAATACCATCAATACATACACGATTAGCATAGACTCCGTCTGGAGGTGTAGCCATTTCATTAGGAAGTAATAGATTTAATGTAGGAAATCCTAATGTGCGTCCCCGTTGATCACCTTTAATCACAGTTCCTTTAAACTGGAATGGCCTACCTAGCCAATGATTTGCATCCTCCAAATGCCCTTCATGAATAGCTTTTCTAATTTCTGTACTAGAAATAGGTGTACTACTACCATCACAAGGTAATAAAGGCTGTACAAGAACTCGTATATTCTTATCCGCTACCACTTGTTTCATATATTCTGGATTACCAAGCCCCTTTGCACCAAATGTAAAGTTCTCACCGATTACAATAGCTTCCACATTCATATCATTGCAGAGTTCATGTAAGAATTCATCTGCAGTCATTTTTAATAATGCTTCAGTCATAGGTAACCGCAAAATATAGTCAACTTTGAGTTCTTCTAGCACAGTATCCATAATCTCTTCTTGAATCACTCGTTTAGGTACTCGTTCTGGATGTAATATAGTCAATGGATGATGCTCGAAGGTAATGATGATACTAACCCCATCGACTGATATAGCCTCTTCAACAGCCTTATGTATAACTCGTTGATGACCTCGATGAATGCCATCAAAGGTACCAAGGGCATATACTTTTGTATCTTTGATTTGACGTAGTTCATCAAACGAATGTAGTTGCTTCATACTTATCCTTCAATAAAAATATTTTTTTCCACTTTTAATGTGTGGTTGTTTCGTTTCATAATACCAATAAAACCATTCGGTCCATAAGCTCTATAGAGCTGACCTATTTCTGTGAAAGCAAATTCTTTACCAATCGGTAACTGCTTGCCTTCTATCATCATTCTTAATTGTACACTATTTACAGTTACTTTTGAAAGATGAGAAACAGCCGTATCTGTTGGCAACAACAGACTTTCACCATGTAGCATCAATTCTTCGGCCATCTTAGCAGAGCCGATATCAAAAGGGCCTACTTGAGTACGTGCCAAAGAAGTCATAGCGCCAGGAATACCTAAAGCAATACAAATATCGCGTAATAACGAGCGAATATAAGTCCCCCCTGAGCATGTCACACGAACCGTGAAAAAAGGGAATCCATAAGCAATGAGCTCAATATTTTTAATATGAATTTGACGTAATGGTAGCTCTACAGGAATACCTTTACGAGCATATTCATAAGCTCGAATACCATTTACTTTAATGGCAGAATACTTAGACGGTCTTTGGTCCTGAACGCCAGCAAATTTTTTCAAAATACTAACCAATTCTTCAAAGCCTGGTTTAACCATCGTTGCCGAGATTTCTGTAGATTGAATAGCTCGATTCAATACAATACCATTTCGCAATACCATATCATTATCTGGCAATACAGGTTGTCCTGAGCTATCTTCAGTATCCGTAAAAGTACCCAATTTACATTCTGCTACATAGGTTTTATCAAATTCATCCGTGTATTCTATGAGGCGCGTAGCCTTGCCAAGAAACACAGGCAATACACCATAAGCCATAGGATCTAATGTACCGCTATGACCAATGCGCTTTTCCTTTAGAATACGACGACAAATAGCAACGGCATCATGGCTTGTAATGCCAGGTGGTTTTAAAAATGGTAATATCCCATCCATTATTAAATTACCTCAATGAGAGCTTGTTTTGCCTCTTCTAATGGTAGATTAATAGTACAACCAGCAGCACGAATATGACCACCACCACCAAAATGGCTTGCTACAACGTTCACATCAATACCTTTAGAACGTAAACTTACACGTGTTATATCATCAGCTTCTGCTTTTAACAAAATTGCCACATCTACAGTATCAACATTTCTAATAATATCTACAAAACCATCTGTATCATCGCCAAGAATAGTCATAGCCTCACGATTCAACTCGATGGTAGCAATCGTATCATTCTTGTAAAACTCGATAGTTTGCATAACTTGTTTTGTTAATTCTAAACGACTGGCAGATACGGCTTCTATTGTTTCAGAAATAACATTTGGTCTAGCCCCTGCAGCTACACATTTGGCAGCCATCTCAAGAGTATTTGCTGTAGTATTGCTAAATTTAAAGAAACCACAATCTGTAGCAATCGCCATATATAATGCAGTACCCATAGATTCAGTGATAGGCCAATTCCATTTTGTACATAAGTCGGTAACAATTTCACCAGTAGCAGCAAAGTCAGGCTTTAAATATAGATGGTCCGCGAATTCTGTATTAGAAATATGGTGATCTATATTAAAAATAGGTGCACTCCAAAGTGCACCTACTTTGCCAATTCGCTCATACGTGCTAGCATCCAAAACCATAAGCATATCAATATCAACTGGATTAGTTTCAAAATACGCTACATCATGAATGTGGTCCGTATATCGTAAGAATGTGTACTTCTCAGGAACTACATCATCCACTACCATATATACAGTTTTACCTTGTCCTACAAGGGCTTCGTAAAAGGCTACCATGGACCCAATAGCATCACCATCAGGTCTAATATGGACGGTTAGCATAATAGAATTAGCTTCACACAGAGCCATATGTAATTGACTAATAGTAATCTTACTCATGTTCTGTATCCTTTTTGTTAATTTGTTTCTTCATCCTTTTTGATTTCATTCAAAAGGGATTCAATATGCATGCTATAGTCTAAAGACGTATCCTTATCAAATGTGATAGAAGGAATATGGCGTAATTTAAGTACTTTGCCAAGCTCTGTACGAATATGACCTGCTGCATGCTTTAATGCGATAAGGGTATCTTCTTTTTCCTTATCGGAACCAAACAAGGAGACATAAATCGTAGCTTCACGTAAATCACCTGTTACATGAACATCGGTAATAGTAGTGAAGCCGATACGCGGATCTTTCAATCCGCGCATCAACATTTGACTTACCTCTTGTTTGATAAATTCTTGTAATTTTCTGACACGAACATCACTCATATAAACCTCCTATAATTGAGGTGCAATTTCTTCCATCAAGTAAGCTTCAATAACGTCGCCTTCCTTGATGTCGCGGTATCCTTCTAAGGAGATACCACATTCAAAGGATGTTTTAACTTCCTTAACTTCATCTTTAAATCGACGTAAAGAATCAACCTTACCTTCAAATACAACGATGCCGTCACGAATTAAACGAACTTCAGAGTCGTTAGTAATACGACCTTCTGTTACATAAGAGCCAGCTACAATAGCCTTTGGTGTGGAAATAACCTGACGCACTTCTGCACGACCTACGACAACCTCTTTAAATTGAGGCGCCAACATACCGCGCATAGCAGATTCAACGTCATTGATAGCATCATAAATTACACGATATGTACGCAAGTCAACCTTTTCTTGTTCCGCTGCACGTCGAACATTAGCATCAGGGCGTACATTAAAGCCCATTACAATCGCATTAGATGCAGATGCCAACATGATATCCGATTCATTAATAGCACCTACTGCAGCATGAACAATAACAATACGAACCTCAGGATTTTTGATGCCTTCTAACGATTGACGCAATGCTTCTACAGAACCTTGAACATCGGCTTTGATGATAATATTAAGATCCTTCAACTCGCCTTGTTGAATTTGGTTGAAAATATCATCTAATGTAACTTTATGTGTAGCTTGCAATTCTTGAACCCGTTGCTTAGCAATACGTTTTTCAGCAATTGCACGTGCTTCGTTGTCATCCATACCATTTATAATTTCACCGGCTTGTGGAACTTCGGAGAAGCCCAAAATTTCTACCGGCATAGATGGACGAGCAACTTTTACTTTTTCACCGCGCTCATTTGTCATGGCACGTACTTTACCGTATGCAGTACCAGCAAGTACTGTATCACCTACACGAAGAGAACCTTTTTGTACCAAGACAGTACATACAGCACCACGACCTTTATCAAGTTGAGCCTCGATAACTACGCCATATGCCTTACGGTTAGGGTTCGCTTTCAATTCCATAACTTCTGCTACGAGCAAGATATTTTCAAGTAAGTCATCAATACCTTGTTTTTGTTTAGCAGATACTGGAACCATGATTACATCGCCGCCCCATTCTTCTGGTAAAAGACCATGTTCAGACAATTGTTGTTTAACATGGTCTGGGTTAGCACCTGGTTTATCCATTTTGTTGATGGCTACAATAATAGGTACATCTGCAGACTTCGCATGATTAATAGCCTCGATAGTTTGCGGCATTACACCGTCGTCGGCAGCGACTACAAGAACTGCAATATCCGTAGATTTCGCACCGCGTAGACGCATAGCAGTAAATGCTTCATGACCTGGTGTATCAAGGAATGTGATTTTATTATCCTTGTAGCGAACTTGGTACGCACCAATATGTTGAGTGATACCACCAGCTTCGCCAGCTGTTACATTAGTTTGACGAATTACGTCCAACAAGGATGTTTTACCATGGTCAACGTGACCCATGATAGTTACTACAGGAGGTCGTGGTTTTAATGTTTCTGGTGCATCTTCAATTTCAATAACATCTGTAGGGTCTTCTTCAGGTTCTACTTCAGTTACAGTTACACCGAACTCTTCAGCCACGATAGTAGCTGTATCTACATCAACCTCTTGGTTAATGCTGGCCATAACACCTAAAAGCATCAATTTTTTGATGATTTCAGATACTTCGCGACCCATTTTTTCAGCTAAGTCTTTAACAGTTAGAGGCCCGCTCAATTCAATTTCTGTAGCAATTGCTGCTTCAGCTTTACGTTCAGCTTCTGCTTTTTGTTGTAGGTACTGCTCGTTACGATGTTTTACGCGATTTTTCTTTTTTTGCATAGATGTAGATAACAAGGATTGTGGGCGATTATTACCACCTTTTTTATTTTTCTTGTTACGGCGATCATTATTAGAATTGCGATTATCGTTATTGCGGTTGTCGCTATTACGATTATCGTTGTTTCGACTGTCATTGTTACGCACATCATTAGAACGACCGTTATTACGGTTATCATTATTGCGGGTATTATTAGGGCGATTGTTAGCACGGTCTCCACCATGTTGCTTACCATCGGATTTGCGTGTAGGCTCAGAGATTTGTACATGACGGACATTGCCTTTTTTATGGTCCTTTTGTTTAGATTGATCGTCTTGTTTTTGACCAGCTTGTTTGTGTTTATCTTTTTTCTGTTCGTTAGAACGATTTGAATGCTGTTGTTTATGTGATGCAGCTTCTTGTTTATGAGCTGCAGTTGGAGCAGATTTCGATTCTACTTTTTTTTCTTTTTTTTGTGCTACTTTAGGAGCTTCAGATTTTTTACCTAATTGTTTTTTTACAATTTCATAACCTGAATCATCTACAGAATTAACTGCTTTAGTAACATTAATATTATGTTGTTGCAAGATAGAAATGACCTGCTTACTTTCAACGCCGAACTCTTTGGCGATTTCATGAACGCGTTTTTTGGACATCTACATACCCCCTTATTATCGATCAATCTCTTTAAGTAATGCCTTTGCAAATCCATCATCTAGTACGGCGACTACTACCCGAACTTCCTTACCAATGGCCGTGCCTAAAGCCTCTTTATCGGCAATACTGTGAAGTGGAATGTGATGGGTTTCTGCTAATTGAGTATATTTCTTTTCATTATTGGCTGCACAATCACTAGCGAGAAGTACTAATTTCGGTTCCTTTCTCTTTATAGCTTTTTCTACGATAAAATCACCAGAAATAACTTTTCCTGCTCGTTGCGCTAAGCCTAAGAGATTTAAAATTTTATCTTCATTCATGTATATCAGTGATTACTCATTCTCTTGTAAATCACGTTGTAACGCTTCATATATCTCTTTAGATACGCTATGCTTTAAGGACCGTTCTAATCGTTTTGCCTTATAGGCCTGCTCAAAACATGACATGGATTCACATAAATAAGCTCCACGTCCTGGTGCTTTACCGCTGCGATCAATAGTGATATTGCCGTCAGGACTCAAGGCTAAGCGAATCAATTCTCGTTTTGCCTTAGGTTCACCACATCCTACGCAAGTACGCATAGGTTGGGATTTTGATTTCATGACTATTCACCATCCTCAGCATTGCCGAAACCTGTAAAAGGTTCTTCAGCAGCTTGAGTTTCACTTTTAATATCGATTTTCCAGTTAGTCAACTTAGCCGCCAAACGAGCATTTTGACCAGCCTTACCAATAGCTAAAGATAATTGGTAATCAGGTACTACTACATATGAAGATTTTTCTTCTTCGCTTACATCTACCGATACAACCTTCGCAGGGCTTAAGGAGTTAGCAATGTAAATTGCTGGATCTTCATCCCATTTTACAATGTCTATTTTTTCATCGTGTAATTCATCAACAATATGTTGTACACGTTGCCCTTTAGGACCTACGCAAGCACCTACAGGATCAATATTTTCATCACGACTATATACAGCGATTTTAGAACGCATCCCCGGCTCACGAGCTACAGACTTAAGCTCTACTACGCCTTCAAAGATTTCTGGAACCTCTAGCTCAAATAGACGTTTCAATAAACCTGGATGTGTGCGAGAAATCATAATTTGAGGGCCTTTCGTAGTTTTCTTAACCTCTACGATATAGCATTTAATACGATCTCCTTCACGGTATGTTTCAGTAACAATTTGCTCAGTTGGAGGCAAAATCGCTTCCGTTTTACCAAGATTGATAAATACATTTTTACCTTCAACGCGAGTAATAACGCCAGTGATGATGTCTCCTTCACGGCTGTAATACTCTTCGTATACTACACTCCGCTCAGCCTCTTTTAAACGTTGAATGAGCATTTGTTTAGCAGTATGGGCAGCACTACGGCCAAAGTTGGCAGGAGTTACATCTACTTCTACTACATCACCAATCTCAAAACGTTTATCTTTTTTGCGAGCATCCAACAAGCTGATTTCTGTTTCAGGTAATTCAACAGTTTCCACAACTTGTTTTTTAGCCATTACTTTATAAACGCCTGTTTCGCGGTCAATCACAACGTACGCATCTGGGTTAGATGTTGGTTCTTTGCGATATGCTTGCAACAATGCAGCCTCTAAGGATTCAAAAATAACCTCAGGAGCAAAACCTTTTTGCTTTGTAAGCACCATTACCGCTTGAATTAATTCTTGACTCACTCGTATGCCTCCATATATTAAAAATCAAGATGTAATCGAATTTGTGCAATGGTAGAACGTTCAAATGTCATGCTTTCACCATTGATAGTAAATTCGATAGTTGTGTCTGTAAAACCTTGTAATGCACCAGTAAATTGTTTACTGCCATTAATAGCCTTAAACAACTGAATATCTACATCACGGCCATTATAGCGAACTAAGTCCTTGTCTTTCTTAAGAACTCGATCAAGACCGGGAGAAGATACCTCCAATAAATAGTTTTCCGTAATTGGATCCTTTTCGTCGAGGACAGCACTTAATTTTTCGCTCACCAACTGACAGTCATCCAAATCTACACCACCTGGTTTATCAATGTAGACACGTAAATACCAATCCCGTTCACGTACATAGTCTACATCGACGAGTTCCATATCGGTGCCGGCTATAATACCTTCAACCACAGAGGATACAATCTCCTCCACTGCTTCTCTTTTCATAGCCATCGCCTCCTTACTTACTACATCCTGTATATATCTCTTGATAAAAACACTATAAAATTGAGCTAATCATAAATGAAAGAGTGGACATAAGCCCACTCTTTTAAAAGATTTATATAAAAGTCATATATAGTATATCACATTTACTGCGTATATACAAATTCTACGTTTTCTAATGGGCATTAAAGAAACCAATCCCACATAAGTCATTTTATAAAAACAAACAAATGACAAAAAATAGCATAGTTAAATCTATCCAAACTTTAATCAATGCGCTCATTCAAACCTTTTAATATAGCACCTAAATGCTCGCGCAATAACAATGCTAAATCATCTAGATTTTTTGCATCTAAATGATGGTCAATTTCTGGATAGCTTTTATACCGAAGTTCCGCAAAGTATTCATCACGTAATTCATTATAATACAATAGTAAGCCTGTACACTCGTCCATCTTACGGTATTCGCCGATGATAAAAGACCCATTAATCATGCGAATCGCGTGGGCTGGATCAATATCGCGTACAAAACCTTCTAACTCCTCAGGCATAGCTTGTGAGAAGTCCCATTCAGGAATCCCTCGGCGACGATAAGTAAAGGTAAAATTATTAGCAGGTTCTATTAACATATTGGTTAACCCTTTTACACATCGTTCTTGTAGCCCTGTCCAAAAAGACTCTAAATCGGCTCGCACAAAAGAAATGTCCACAAAGGAAAATAGTGGCATTTCTATATGTACTGTATAGTCCTCTACCTCTTTATCATATAAGGCAGACCAACACCATCCTAAATCGTTTTGATAGTGGAAAATAGGTACCTTCAATACGTCTTCACCAGCACTAATACGATTAGCTAACTTTGTATAGTCACTTTCAGTAGAGGTAACTAGTGTAAAGCCTTCAATGGATTGAGGCAACCAGGAATAGTCTAAGGCTTTACAAGCTTCAATAATCGTTTCCATATAATGCCTCATATCTTTCTTGATACTGTAAGACTGCTTTTACATAGCTACGAGTCTCAGGAAACGGAATCGTATCAACCATTCCATTCCAGTTATTTTCGTGAATCCACGATTCTACATGACCACGACCAGCATTATAAGCAGCTAATGCTAGTACTTGATCCCCATTAAACTCCTTCAGCAAATGACCTAGGTACCAAGTACCTAGCTCAATATTTATAGTAGGTTCTTTTAATTGACGATCTGTATAATTGCCATGCCCAACTTGTTGTGCCACCCAACGAGCTGTATCTGGCATGAGTTGCATCAATCCAAGCGCACCAGTTTCAGACTCCGCTGTGTTTTTATACTTGCTTTCAGCTAAGATAACACTGGCCACCAAAGACGGAGGTACCTGCTCTTTCTCAGCTGCGGCTATAACTTCCTCTTTATAGTTAAAGGGATACGCGATTTGACGCGCGAAATGGTCATCTAGATATGTAAAATAAAACCATCCTAGTACGACACAGGATAGTGCCGTTGCCGTTGCACGTTTCATATATCCCCCTTTCTACATACAAACTGAAAATAGTCATCAAAATCTAACATATAACAAATGCTAAACTAATATCATGCTAAGTTTTATGGGCTTATTATACCATTTATTACTATTATTTATATACCAAATTTGACACATAAAATGGCAATTATCAATTTTCTTATAGAGCTGATTCGATACGCTCATTCCAGATGGTATCTAATTGTTCCTTTAAATCCAGAGGTGTACCATTATTATCAATGATTACATCCGCATAAGTCCGTTTGTCATCAAGACGCATTTGACTCTTAATACGAGCCAATGCATCCTTTTTGGTAAATCCATTGCGATTCATTAAGCGCTCAATTTGAGTTGACTCATTCACATATACGAGCCACACCTCGTCCATCATGGTATACCACTCTCCTTCGATAAGTAAGGGAATGTCATATAGTAAAACTGGTGTATGTAGTGCCTCATAATGAGCTGTGAGCTCCATGATTCGATTTTGAATATGCTCTTTTAAACAACCATTCAGTTGTTGGCGTTTTTTTTCATTGTGAAAGATAATAGCCCCTAATGCTTCTCGGTTTAATGTCCTATCATCGTGCAATACATCGGTTCCAAATGCAGCTACAATTGCTTCTAGCCCTTTTGTACCAGGCTCTACAACTTCACGAGCCACAATATCAGCATCGATATATGGTATACCTTTATCCTTAAAATATGTAAGAACTGTACTTTTGCCAGATGCAATGCCACCAGTTAAGCCAATTTTAAACATATATACCTTCTATTAATTATAAACACATATTACTTTACTAATGCCCAGTTTTCTGCATGATGTACGTCTACAATAAGAGGTACTTGTAGCTCTACAACAGATTGCATTGTACTACGCAATAATTCTTCTATAGCTTCTAATTCAGAGTTCACTACTTCAAGCACTAGTTCGTCATGTACTTGTAATAAAAGTCGAGACTTAAAGTTTTGTTCTTCTAATTTTTGCTCCACTTGGTTCATGGCTAACTTAATAATATCTGCGGCAGTGCCTTGAATTGGCGTATTCATTGCGGTCCGTTCAGCAAAAGAACGACGGTTAAAGTTACGACTATTAATATCAGGTAACTCGCGTTGACGACCAAACATAGTGTGAACCTTCCCTGTTTCATGAGCCTCTTGAACCATTCGATCCATATACTCTTTAACCTTAGGGTAACGGCTAAAATAAAGATCAATATAATTTTTAGCTTCACCACGTGTAATACCAAGGTCACGAGATAAACCAAAGTCAGAAATACCGTAAATAATACCGAAGTTAATAGCCTTCGCATGAGAACGTTCTTCGCTAGTTACATCATCTTGAGCTTTACCAAGCACCTCTGCCGCAGTAAAGCGGTGAATATCCTTGCCTTCTACGAAGGCTTTAATCAATGCTTCATCGCCAGATAAATGGGCTAAGATACGCAACTCAATTTGGGAGTAATCGGCACTCACCAATGTATCATATCCAGCACCCGGATAGAATAAGGCACGAATTTCACGGCCTTTTTCGGTACGAACAGGAATATTTTGCAAGTTCGGATCAGATGAGCTAAGTCGACCTGTAGCCGTAACCATTTGATTAAAAGTCGTATGAATACGACGAGTCTTATCATTGATGAGAACTGCCAAACCTTCACAATAGGTAGATACTAATTTAGCAACAGAACGGTATGCCAAGATTTTTTCAACAATCGGACTTTCGTGACGAAGCATATCCAGTACTTCCGCATCTGTAGAATAGCCGGTCTTAGTTTTCTTGATGATTGGCAAGTTCATCTTTTCAAACAATATTACACCCAATTGTTTAGGTGAATTAATATTAAAAGTTTCTCCGGCCAGTTCATAAATCTCTTGTTGTACTTGAGCTAGTTCCTCTTTAAAGCGAGCCGTTGTTTCTGCCAACTTCTCTGTATCGATATAGATACCATTCTTTTCCATCACTACTAAAGTATGAATCAAAGGCAACTCAATCGTTTCATATAAAGACCATAACTCTTCACGACGAGCAGATTCACAAGCTGCTTCGTTCATGGCGAGTAATGCTTTCACCATGGATACGCATTCAACATCTGCACTACCGCTAGCAATGCTAGGTACAGAGAAGCGCTCAGTTAGATATAGATATCCATAATTAGTACGCGTAGGATCTAATAAATACGCAATGAGAGACATATCGTGAACACGAGCAGTTTTATCAGCATTAAATAAAGAAATCTCAGCTGGCACATCTGCACCAAGGGCTTCGATAATCTCCTTAGTTTGAGTTGTAACAATGACTTTAGCACCTTGTAATACAGCTAAAACAGCTTTAGTATCGTCTGTTTTTACAATAGTATCACCATTATATAGATACGTATTCGTTACCGTTCTAAATGGAGTCTTACCATCTAATATAACATGCACTGCTACCGTTTTATCTTTATAGAAGTCGGCTGTTAATGCTTTAGCATCCGCTAAATCATCTAAAGAAATCTCCTCTTGTGGTGCAAATAAAGAGCCTGGATCTCCAAAAGTTGCTTCCTCGCCCCCCATTACTTGAACAATGCGAGGTGTTAATTTAGTAAAGCCTAAAGTTTCAAATAAAGGCTGTACTTCAGAGGTATGGAAGTTTTGTACAAAATCTTCTACTTTATAAGATAACTCCATATCTGTTTTGATTGTTGCCAACTCACGAGATAAGAAGGCTAACTCTTTATTATCTACGAGTCGCTCTTTTAATTTCTTACCAGAAATATCTTCAATATGTTCGTATACAGATTCAAGATTGCCATATTCGGTAATTAATTTAAGCGCTGTTTTCTCACCTACGCCTGGTACACCTGGAATATTATCAGAAGAGTCACCCATAAGCGCCTTCATTTCGATAACCTTATCAGGACCATAACCATAAAGTTCCTCCATATTATCTAGAGTAACCTCTAACATATCAGAAATACCTTTTTTAGTTAAGAACACATGGCTATGTTCTGTTACAAGCTGTAAATTATCGCGGTCACCTGTAATAATTTGAACAGCCATCTCAGGGGCTCCAAACTTTTTACTCAAGGATCCAAGGATATCATCCCCTTCAAAACCTTCTTCTTCGATGACACAAATGCCCAATGCTTTTAATACATCTTGAATTAAACTAAATTGTGGACGCAAATCCTCAGGTGCATCTGGACGATTTCCTTTATATTCACTATACATTTCAGTACGGAATGTTTGACGACCTTTATCAAAAGCTACGGCAATATAGTCAGGATTAATTTCTTCATACAATTTAATGAGCATCGTTAAGAAGCCATATACTGCATTCGTTGGTGTTCCTAAAGCAGATTTCAACGGTGGTAATGCAAAAAATGCGCGAAATAACAAACTGCTGCCATCTATAATCATTAATTTTTTCATAAGACACCTCACTTAATTCTATTCTTCATTATAACATAAGGACCCTTTTAACTTTCATAAATAAAAATTAATATATTGTTACACTAGAAAATGAGTAAGTAATTTGATTTTAAAAACCACATATATGCTTTCCTTAATAAACAGTAGAAAATGTTTTACAAATCATGTCATTAAGGAAAATATTGGGCTGAAAAGTCCTTGCGTATCAATATTTGGTATGATATAATCATTCAGGTATAAGAAACGATTTTTAAGGAGGTGACTCAATTGCCAAACATTAAATCCAGTATTAGAAGCGTAAAAACGGATGCTGAACGTCGTGCGAAAAATGCCGCTGTAAAATCTCAAATTCGTACAGCAGCTCGTAAAACCGTTGAAGCTGTTCAAGCAGGCGCAGTAGAAGAAGCAAAACAAGCACTTGTTCATGCTACTAGCGTAATTGATAAAGCAGCCTCCAAAGGTGTACTTCATAAAAACACTGCAGCTCGCAAAAAATCTAACCTTGCAGCTAAAGTAAACGCTTTATAATTTTAAAAGCAAGCAAGACAGTCTCTCGGATATCCGTTGAGACTGTTTTTTTATGCCCTTTTCCTATTTAATCATAAAATAATTTTTCGTTTGTTATACAGTTATATTTTATTACGCCCTATGGGCAGATTAGAGGACTATTACTATGAGAACACTATTATTAATGCGTGGTGCTCCTGCTAGTGGTAAGTCTCAGTGGATTCGTGACAACAATCTTGAGGCTTACACCCTTGAAGCCGATCATTTCCGTATGCTTTTACGTAGCCCTTCCCTTGGTGAGAATGGCTGGTATATTTCACAAGAGGATAATGGTCCAGCATGGAAGCTCCTACTAGATTGTTTAGAAAAACGAATGAGCAATGGTGACTTTGTCGTCTTAGATGCTACCCACACTACATCTAAAGCGGTTAATGCTTACAAAGAATTGCTTAACAAATATAAATATACTGTATATTACTATGAACCAGATACATCCTTAGAAGATTGCTTGGTCCGTAATGCGGCTCGCGCCGATTACAAACGAGTGCCAGAGCAAGTCATTCATCGTATGTACAAAATGATTAAAACAAGTACATTACCAAAGTTTTGTAAAAAAATTAACTCTATTGATGAAATCAACAATTACTTTACGGTTAATCTAACAAATAGATATGATCGAGTGCGTGTTATCGGTGATATTCACGGTTGCTACACCGCATTACAACAAGCTATTACACCGTGGGATGAAAAGACATTATACATCTTCTGCGGTGACTATTTAGAACGCGGTATTGAAAACAAAGAAATGATGTACGAAATGATGCGTCTCAGCACATTACCCAATACAATTATGTTAGAAGGTAATCACGAACGACATATTGCAAACTTTGCATTCCATACAAATTTAGATCGTTCCAAGCGCTTTATGAAAGATGTGGTAGCACCTATCGTAAAAGATATGACGAAAAAAGACGTAGAATCACTCCAACGAGAACTACGACTCTTTTATAAATCACTTCGTCAATGCTATCCATTCAGCTTCCATGGCAAAAAATATTTAGTTTCCCATGGTGGCCTCTCCTATGTGCCTAATATGACCTTCATACCTACCTCAACATTTATTAATGGTTTTGGAGCTTACGAAACAAATATCGCTAATATTTACGATACTAATTACGAGCAAGGCATGTGTCAGGACTTCATTCAAATTCACGGTCATCGTGGCGTTCCAGATGGAAAGTACTCCTTCTGTTTAGAAGGAGAAGTTAAGTTTGGTGGAGAGCTAAAATACATCGATATTACAGCAAATACTTTCATAAAAAATGGAATAAAAAACGATGTATATGATAAAGATTATATGCGCCATGAATTCCAAAATATGACACAACATGTCATCTTCACACAAAATGAAGATATTAATATTATTGGCAATTCAAAATTAGTAAAAGTAAAACAATGTTTCCCTAACCTATATTCCTTGAACTTTACCTCTCGTGTATTTCATAAACGATTATGGAATGAAAGTACAGTACAAGCTCGTGGATTATTTGTGGATCGAATTACAGGAGATGTGAAATTACGTAGTTATAATAAATTCTTTAATCTTGGTGAGCGCCCAGAAACAGAGTTAGATAATCTAGCTAATACTCTATCCTTTCCAGTTGAAATTAGAACGAAAGAAAATGGTTACCTTGCCATTCTTGGCGTTATCAACGAAGAATTAGTATTTGCCTCTAAATCTACAACAGAGGGTATACATGTGGATTTATTTAAAAACCTCTTCCATAGATTACCTGAAGGCTTACAAGTAGAAATCAAAGATTTATTAGCACGTAATAACTGCTCTATGATATTTGAGGTCATCAGCCAAGAGGATACTCATATCATTAAATACGACCAAGACCATCTCTATGTACTCGATATGATTCAAAATACTCTAGACGTAAATGGTAAGCATATAGATGTCCCATTCTCTAGAGAAAAATTAGCTGAACTTTATACGATTTTACAAAAATATGACACTGACTTGATTTCCATTGTTAAAACAGTTCAACAAGTTTCTACCATGGATGAACTCCAAGGCATTATAAATAAGGAACTAAATTCATTCCATGAATCTGAAGGCTTTGTATTAGTCGATAGCAATGGTTTTATGACTAAATTCAAAGGTCCTTATTATAATACGTGGAAGCACAGACGAAATCGCATTCTAGAGCCATATCAAAAATTTGGTAAAATTCCATATGGAAACTGTAAAAATGAAGATGACACTAAATTTGCAGACTTCCTTGGTTCATTAGATTATGATGTAGTATGTAAATCTACCATACTTGATATTAAAGATATGATGGAAAATCAAGGCTTGCTATAATTAAATAAACTCATCCTGTTTCAAGGATAAAAGCAAAAGGGACTGCAACTAGAATGTGGTAAAACCACATTCTGTTACAGCCCCTTTTTATATTAGCTTTTCATTAAACTTAACACTAGAACTCCATCACACCTGTAGTAGTGATTCTAATTTCTGGAATTACAGTTAATGCAAGGAAACTCAAATTAATAAAAGGATCTAGGCCTTTCGGCACGCCCATACCGTAAGCAATATCTTTCATCTTAGCTACTTTTGCATCTACTTCTTCGTGAGGTCGATTTGTGATTAAGCCCATTACTTCAAGAGCTAGTTCCTCTACTACTTTGCCTTTACTAGCAATGACATATCCGCCGCCAATTTCGCGAATACGCTCAATAGCAACCATCATATCTGCATCGTTGTCGCCAACAACAATCAGATTATGTGAATCATGTGCAAAGGATGACGCAATAGCACCATTTTTTAAATTGAAGCCTTTCAAAATACCAATACCATTTCTACCAGATGCTTTATACCGCTCGATACAAGTAATTTTATTGTACTCAGCATTAGGCTTGAACAGTCCATTTTCAACAGGAACCTCTTCAACAGTTTTTTGTGTAACTATTTGCCCAGGTACGATATTAATAATCGCTTGCGGACCTTCAACAAAAACATCTAATTTATTCTTTGTGAAAGTACCTATATTAATCGTATGCAGTAATTCAGCTGGTACAACCTTCTCTTCTCTTACGAGAACACGTTCAATCATTTTTCCTTTATAAAACACCTCGTGAATATCTACGCGTTGTTCATCATTAAGAATTACAAGATTAGCACTATAGCCGGGTGCAATAGCGCCTAAATGTTTCAAACCGTAGCATGATGCCGGATGAGTGGAGGCCATTTTATAAGCTTGGATTGGTGTCAGTCCCAGTTCAATAGAACGACGAATATTATAGCTGATATGGCCTTCTGAACGAATATCCTCAATATGTTTATCATCTGTACAGAAACCATAACGTTCCGTATTCCCTTGTTCTTCTACAAGCCCTTTCACAATGGAGTCTAGATTATGAGCCGCACTGCCCTCACGAATCCATACATAGATGCCATTTTTAACTTGCTCTTTTGCTTCTTCGTAGGAAATACATTCATGATTTGTAGTAATGCCTGCCAAACGATAGCTTGCTAGTTGCTCTAATGAAAGTCCAATAATATGACCATCCATAATTGTATCTTTAAAGTAATCTAACTTTTTCATCATGTAAGGATCACTATTGATAACACTATAACAGTCCATGACTTCACCTAATCCTAAAATACGTGGATTAGCTTGTAGCTTATGTAACATATCTCCATCTAGAATAGCGCCATTATCTTCACCTGGTACAGCGGGCACACAGGATGGAGCCATAACATACACATCACCTTGAGCCGATGCAGTTTCATTGATCATGTACTCAATACCTGCAATACCTGCAACATTGCCTGCTTCATGAGGATCTACTATAAAACCTAAAGTCCCTACTTGAGATGCTTCAAAGACTAATTCCTTAGGATTTACTAATGTAGACTCTAAATGTAGATGACTATCGATAAAGCCAGGTACGACATATTTACCACTATAATCATATTCTGTTTCACCACTATAAGTACCAACACCTATAATCGTATCATCATGAACGGCAATATCTGCTTTCACCCATTCATCGGTGAATACATTTAAAACAGATGCCCCTTTCAATACAACAGGAGCCTTGTCCAGCCCCTGTGCCTGTCGAGAAATTTTTGCATTAAATTGTATCATATAAGGATCCTCCTTACATAAAGATTTCTTTCAAAATAAAAATGAGCGCCAAGAAATACATGACACCAGAAACATCTCGATATTTCCCAGTCAAAACCTTAATTAATACATAACTAATGAGACCCCATTCAATACCTACACCTATGGAATAAGCAAAAGGCATCATGATTATAGTTAAGAATGCTGGTAATCCTTCAGAAATATCACCGAAGTCTATATCTTTAACAGAGGCCATCATAAATAGACCTACTACGATAAGTACCGGAGCAGTAGCCGCTACAGGAATAACCATGAGTAACGGCGCTAAAAATAAGGATGCTATAAAGAGTCCTGCAATAGTTAAAGCGGTCAAGCCTGTACGTCCGCCCTCTGCGATACCCGCTGCCGATTCAACCGCTACGATATGAGGAGATGTACCTAGTGCACTACCAATGATAGTACCTAATGCAGATACTTTCATACAAGAGCTTTGTGCGCCCAACTGTTTATCTTGAGGCACTTCAGCTTGATTTGTAAGACCAATCAATACGCCCACTACATTAAATAAATTAACGAACAAGAACGTAAAGACCACAAAAACCATATCTACAGATAAAAGTTCGCTCATATCATAATGAAACCAAATCGGTGCCAACGATGGTGGCATAGAAAATATCGTCGACGGCAACTTTGTAATCCCACAGAAGAACCCAACAACCGCAGCAATGATAACGGCTAGAAATATTCCTCCTTTTACATTGCGCCCCGTAAAAACGGCGATTAATATGATTCCCAAAATGGATATCAAGCTAGATGGCGCCTGTAAGTCCCCAATGCTCACAATAGTAGCAGGATTGCTGACGATAAGTCCTGCACTACTAAGACCAATGAGAGCGATAAACAAGCCGATGCCCGCTGTTACAGCCAATTTAATCGTATGCGGTATGGCATTAAACAGATATTCTTTTAACGGTGTAACTGCGATTAGTAAAAATGCTAAACCTGCGATTAATTGAGCCGTTAACGCAAAGGCAAAGCTATGTCCCATTTGGACCACAATAGTGTAAGCAAAAAATGCATTGATACCCATACCAGATAAGCCGGCGAATGGCATATTGCTATATAAAGCTAGCAATAATGTCATAATAATAGCACTAACAGCCGTTGCCGTGAATACGGCGCCTACATCCATACCGGCAGCGCCAAGAATAGCAGGATTTACAGCTAATACATAAGAAACGCAAAGAAATGTAGTGGCCCCCGCAAATAACTCTCTCGATACGGATGAGCCCCGTTCTGAAATCTTGAATACTTTGTCCCATACACTACCTTGTACTTGTTCTCTCATAATGATTCCTCCTCTCGTACTTACGATTATGGGTGTATTCTTTTATACTTATATATTTCCACATATAAGTAAGAATTTCCTGTTTTTTATTAAAATCTACTCTATAAAAAAATACCGCAGTATGTATTTAACTCAATTAAAGTAAATATATACTGCGGTATTTCGTATATGTAATTATTTATAAAATCAATAATGTAAAGCTATTCAACTCTACATAAATATAAAATCTAGATCTATCCCTTCAGAGAATCTAAAAATGAAGTCCCAATCCCCCATTGTTTCAATCCAAAGTTTTGCAATATGGTTTCCCCTATATCTGCAAAACTATGTCTATCACCCAAAGCTACTGAATGACTCATACTTGGACTATAAGCTAGCAAAGGCACCATTTCTCTCGTATGATCTGTACCTTTCCAAGTCGGATCATTCCCATGATCTGCGGTGATGAGAAGTAAATCGTCATCTTTAAGCAAGTCCAACAAACCACCTAATTGGTAATCAAAGTCTTCAATAGCACGCTTATACCCTTCTACATTACGCCGATGACCGTACAGACTATCAAATTCAACAAGGTTGACCATCATGAACCCCCGTGCAAAGCTTTGCCCCAATAGATAAGGAACTACGTTCATACCATGCGCGTTAGACTTTGTCGGATATGATGCATCCCAGCCAACATGAGCATAAATATCGCCGATTTTGCCAACTGCCACTGTCGAAATGTTTGCGTCTTGTAACTCTTGTTGCACCATTTTCTTTTCAGGCATGCGACTATAGTCATGACGATTTGAAGTACGTACAAAATGCCCTGGTGTACCAACAAAAGGCCGAGCTATGATGCGCCCCACATAATAATCACCGACACATACCTTATCGCGTGTAATTTGACACATGCGATACAACTCTTCTAAAGGAATGATATCCTCATGAGCAGCAATTTGAAAGACAGAATCCGCCGATGTATAAACGATTGGCTTACCTGTTCTTATATGTTCTTCTCCGAGGCGTTCAATAATTTCTGTTCCAGAGGCTACCTCATTACCAAGAAATCCATATCCCGTTTCTTTTGTGAAAGTATCCATCAGTTCCTTCGGAAATCCTTCATAAAATGTCGGAAATGGTACCGTTACAGGATGCCCCATCATCTCCCAATGACCACTTGTCGTATCTTTGCCGGAACTCGTTTCAGCCATACGACCATAAGCACCAATAACAGGCTCATCAAACGCTGAAATATCGGCAATATTAGCTAAACCTATGGATTTTAAATTTGGACAGCGAATAGGTCCTGCTACAGCTTCGATATGTCCTAATGTATTCGAACCTTCATCGCCGAATTTAATCGCATCGGCTGCATGCCCTATACCGACACTATCCATTACTAGTAGAATAATTCGATTATACATATGTACTCCTAAATCTATATGAGATTAGTTACTCATATAATGTAAAAATACTTTGTAACATATTACAGTTAAAATCATCAATATGAATTAATAAAATGCATAATATATTGAGAGATAAAATTTCTAAAACTTACTTAAGATATGGCATAGCAAGCATAAGGGCCGCCAAAGATTTGCTATCCTTTATAGTCTCATTCTTGATAGCCTCCAATAGTTCCGGTAAAGTATAGTATTCTAACTCTACATATTCATCAGAATCCCAATTAGTTTCCCCCATGGTAAGCTCCTTAGCAAGATATAAATGTAATACTTCATTACAGAAACCAGGACTCGTAGCAATAGTCCCTAGTGAGATCCATTGAGCTGCACGATAGCCTGTTTCCTCAGCAAGCTCCCGTTTAGCACAAACAATGGGTTCTTCATTTGGATCTAGTTTTCCTGCAGGTACCTCAAGTAATGGCTGCTGCAAAGCATATCTAAATTGACGTTCCATAACGATCTTATTATCCTCTGTTACCGCCACAATTGCTGTAGCTCCAGGATGATGCACCACTTCACGCCAGGCATCTTTACCATTTACATCGGCAATATCATAGGTAACTTGAATCAATTTACCATCAAATTTCACTTCACTAGACTTCTGTATTTCCTTACTAATTGCCATATATACCTCTAATCTTCAATTTTATGTAAAAACCCGAGCCTTCTTATACGTTGTAAAATTTCCTCTAAGTACACTTTATTAGGAACAATAAAATCAATATTATCCCGCGTATGACGCTGAACTGTAATATTGTCATCCATAATAGCAAGAATCTTTTCTCTTGTTGTAGGCTCCACCATTTGCTTTATTACAAAAAGAAATCCATTATCTATATCTTGTTGTACTTTATTGTACATGTCGCCTATACCAATATAGGAGCTGCCTTCCTTTTCTACTATAGTAGAAATAAAATCTATAAAACGTTGAGGTATATACACCTTATTATCTTCAAAAGCAACTCTTTCATATGGTTCGGCATACATATCAAGATTATCTACAATGATTAAATATAGTAAACGAGAATAAACTCTGTCCATTTCTATAGTATAACCAGGTAGCTTTCTATGTATATGATCTACTATATCCTGAACAGTAAATATATCACCCCGATCCATAACCTCTTTAATAGCAATATGGATACTATCCGTCATATTGGAAGGAATACCTGTATTAACAACGCTGCAATAATATAATTTTGATAATACATCTATACTAACTCGTTCATTGCGAACAATCTTTTTACTATGTTTCTCTTTCGTTAATAGGGACATTCTAAACTGCGTATCATAAATGTAATCATAATATTGCTCTTTTGCAATATAATCATCATTTGCCAATTGAGCTATATTATCGTGAATATCCTCTGGTAGCCAACTTATAAAAGATCGTGAAAGAAATACATCCCCAATATATACACAACCTTGATCATTGGCACGTTTTATAAATTCATGTATATATACAGGATCATTAAAAGGCTCTAAATATTCATGAGCCACATAATAATCGTTAGAGCTTAACACATTTTGGATGTTATCAATTTTATAGCTCGCTTTTTGACTTATCCGATTATCCATCCCCATCGTATCCGCTACGAGCTTCAATATATTCTTCGTATATAAAGTCCGTTCCATTAATGGTAGCTCCAACTCTTTTTGCTCTGCATATTGCATGATTTCTCGATACTGCTCTAATCGTTTCCATCCAGGATAGGTATTATACGATACATAAGCTATACCGTTGTCGGATAAATTCTTATTACAGATAGATAGAATTTTATCTTTTACCACATCCGGAACCCAAGACCAAATCCCATGTACGATAATATAGTCAAAAGTGCCGAATGATTCATCAATATCTAGAATATCCTTCTCTATTAAATGTATATTGGTAAGTCCCATCGACGCAATCAATTCATTCCCCATCTCAATCTGCGAAGACGATAGATCGATGCCCGTAAAGGACGCTTCAGGGTAATATAAAGCTTGAGAAATAATGTTTCCACCAAAAGAACATCCGAGCTCAAGGACACGAGCCTTTTTTAAAGGCACTGGGTTTAATCCAAATAACAAAGCTCGTGCTGCTAAAGTGTTCAACGAGGTCGCCCCAAAAGGTTGAGAGATATATACTACATCTTCATAACTCTTTTTAAGTATCTTGTTCTCATCCAATACATGCATAGTATTTTGTGTAGTCTCAATATCATTACCCATAACTGATGTACCTACGTTCTTTTTATGTTTAGACTCCTGTTTCATAAAGCCTCCCGAATTTTCTACTAACTATAATAATTATTATATAGTATTATGTAAAATACTATCATTTTCAACAAGATTTACCATAATTATTTCATAATTAAAAGTAGACCCTAAGAAATAAGAAGCCATATTCATTCCCTGTAAATTAATTTTTGTAGGATAGATTTTATCCCTATCAACATAAGCATAAATACTACCAAGATTATCAAATACTTCGGTTAAAATATATACATTCTATAAATCTAAAAAAACTATCTTATTATCTTTAGTAACAACTACAATAGCCGTTGCCAAAAGATGATAAACAATCTTCTACTATTCTTCATTACCATTTACATCAGCTATATCATAAGTGTATTTGATTATCATACGTAAAACTTCATCTCACTTGATTGTTATAGCTCTTAGTTAATTAATAAAAATCATAGTTGTTTATACGTAATATGATACCACAGAGAAGTACTAATATATATGTTCTCAATACGTATCTACATATACTAGTTACAAAATTTAAATAGAAAATGAATATATATATATATATATTATAGTAAAATTTTGTCACATTAAATTATTATTTAGCATTCGATTCACTATATGAATTAAAGTTCCAGTACAAAAGTAATAAGATTTAAATCCTTAAATATAATTATATTATTTAATGATTTTAATTACTTATTTTTTAGTTTTTTCAGTATATATATTTTCAAAATCATCATAATTTAAATGACAATGATCTAAAAATGATTGTAATTTCTCATCAGATAAAGTATTTAAATCATATTTTATTAATTCATTAACAAATTTTTTAACATTATCTTTTAGTTTTCTCAGACCACTTTCTTTAAGTACATAAACATCATCAGTAAAATTTGCACTATACGCCAACTTATTCGTAGGTATAACCATTATACGTAGAACATTTACAAATTCACCATATTCAGACTTAAACCAACCACAATGATTATTAAATTGACCAACTTCAGTCTTACTAATTTCTTTCCTTTTTACATCAACCTCGCTTTTACACTCAAAAAATATATATTTTTTATCAGTAATTCCCCATAAATTATCTGGTCCTTTTCTAATCGCTTTATCAGGACGTTGACTAACAAACCCTAATAATTCACCCAAACTCATTAGTGAACTCTCAAACTTTTCTGCAGATACACCAAATGTAAGACTATTAAGTATAAAATTTACTTCAAGAGAAAGCTCTGAATAATCGTCAAAATTTTTTAAATACTTTTTTATTCTCTGAGTTCTATCCTCATTTAAGTTTTTGATTTTAGCATATGTTACGCCCCTTCGAGGCTTTAATAAGCTATTGTTTTTCTTAAAAGCAATTTTTTGTAAGTCTTCCGATTCTGATTCTGAATACATATATACATATCTGGCCATTTGTTCTAAATACCACCCCTTTTCATCTTCATCTTCAATAAATTCATCTATAAATTTTTGAGTATGCTTAGCAGCCTCTTCATATTCTCCCTGTTTAAATAAATCTTCTAATTTACTTTCTTTAGTATATCTATCATAAAGTGTATTCGTAATTTTATTAATAGTTAGATCATTCATTTCGCTGTTATAATAATCTTTCCAACCTTCATCGCGATTAAGAATTTGCTGTATCAACAAATATACTTGTTGCATGGAAATATCATCTTCTTTTATATCTTCCTTTGCCATTTTTGCAACATCAAACCCTATATTTATTTGTTTTTGAGTTTGAGCAGAAAAATATTGTCTTGTTGTAACACTTCTCATAAACTTTTCTATATCATTTCCAATTATTAAAATTACACAATAATCTTTTTCACCACGTATAGCCCTACCTAAACCTTGTTCAATTTTTTGCGCTATTTTTTTATTTAGTATTTCACTCTTAGGACAACACTCTTGTGCATATCTTTCAGAATATTTATTATAAAACGGCAATGAGTCTAATATTAAAATTCTACAACTTTCATCAGGTAAATCAATCCCATCATATCTATTATTTATTACTATCAGTTTAGAGTATTTTCCTGATCTTAAATCATTAATAGCATTTCGTAATTCATCATTAGTTTTAGGAAAAATTCCACCTAACGACTCATAATACATTGCTTGTTTTGTATTAGGAACAATGGCAACTATACCAAATTCACTACTTTTTTTAGTTTTAACAAATTCAGTAGCAACTAACTCTCTATCACACCTCTCATCAATAGATGATGGAATTAAAATCATTTTTTCGCCTGACCATTTCAGTTTTGGATAAATAATAGGATTAATAACTGAATCGCTTGAAAATCCTAGACCTTTTATAAAGAAAATATCTTCTTGAGTTGTAGCAGACATCAATATTCTTTTTTGTGCTTTTGAAAACACACCAAAAGCTTCAACTGTTATACTATATGGTGCAATTTCGACTTTACTTCCTGAAATAAAGCATGAATATTCTAATAATCTATCTTTCATCAATGGCCAAACAAATTTTACTTCATCAGACTTTGTATCTTTAAGTAAAAGAGAGGCTAACTCTTCTCTTTTATTTATCCATGCCCAATAAGGAACCAACATATATGTCTCAGAAGAACCAGACTCAATATCAAGAAAACTTCCTAATCTTTGTTCTCTCAAATCATCTGAGAATAATGTCAATATATTATGATATAGAATTTCATTTTGATCTTTTTTTACAGATATGGTAAATGAATCTTTTATTATATCTATACAAGTATGAGAATCATCTAATATAATTGTACCCACTTGTATAGAATTATTTTCAACCCCAAAAATAGATCGTCCATTAAATATCTTATGTGCATATGTTATTAATATTTTTTCTCCTAAATAAAATTCATTAGGAATTGTATTATCTTTATCAACAACACAATAAGGAATGCCAAACTTTTTAGCCTCTTCACAAACTTGATAAGCTAAATATTTACTAGGACAAACATAAATACATGGCCCTTCTTCCATATTTAGTGTTGATTGAAGCATTAATAATCCAATTAATGTTTTTCCTTCTCCTGTATGAAGTTTAATTATAAGATCTTTTTCTAGCCTTCGATTATTATACCATTCAGTTAGAGTATATTCTTGTGAAGGGCGTAAAGGTCCTACAATACTTTTCCGGTCTAAAGTTTTATATAACTCTATTGGATTAGATGGCTTTATATTATTTTTTGAAATTAATCTTTTCTTAAAATCAACCATGATTATATCTCCCCTTTTTAAGAATTAACTTATTTATACATGACTTTATAATAAATAGATATCTTAACTATAATACATAATAATAATAATTCAAATTAGTATTTTACTTAAATAATACCATAATACTTTATTATATAAAGTTATAGAAAACTATAAATCTGACTATTCCTATTCACTTCCGTAATAAGACTTATACTACTAAAATAACATCTATAGGAAATAATAATTAATAAATTAACCGTATATTCGTTAAACCTTAACCTTCCTCTCAAAGAAGACCTGCATTACTTCTTACACCTAAATTCGTATATAACTTTTATTGATTTTAAATTTTTTATTAAAATCTTAATTATAGAGTAAAATTGAACAACTTAAAAATCCATATTGAACCTCGTGTTATGATTTAGGTGTCTAATCAAAATATAACCGAGGTAATCACTATGATCAACAATAATCATAACACGACATTACGCACAAACACTTAATCCTGAAAAAACGCTTTTATGTAAAACTAAAATATGATTCGGTGGTCCAAATTCGACAAAGTAATTCTCATTTTGTATCTTTAGAAGGTTCATGGCAATTAAAGTATAAACAACAACGTCTTGGCTCATTTAATACAATAAAGTTAGGTTCCATAAAGTCCTTCATACTTTAAGTATTTAAAGAACATTGGTCTTTTAATGTTGCTGTCAGATATGCTAAACATCATTGTGTATTTACACGTAATGAATTGCTTTGTACTAAATCTTTATATAAGTATCTTTATCAAAAACTACTTGGGGTAAAAGCTATTAATCTACCTTTAGTAATACGTCGTTCAATAAAAAAGTTTGTTTCGAATAAATATAAACTAAGAAAACCAATAGAACTTCCTGATGCTATAATTAAAACTCAAAAAAAGTATGATCATGGGGAAATAGACACTGTTTATGGAGCAAAAGATAAAACAAATGATGTATTAATTTCTTTAATAAGATGAAAAAGTAAATTATATATAGCTTTACGCTGTCCTTCTGCACGTCCTTATGATATAAAAAAACATTAGAAACATGGTTAAGTACATTTAGAAAAAATGGGGGGTAGGATTGTTATTTAAGACAATAACCACTAATAATAATTTAGAATTTGCGAATATATCTAATTTTGAAGACGAGATACTATCTATCTATTTTGTAAGGTCTATTAAGCTTGGTAACGAGGTTCTAATGAAAGACATAACGGTTTACTTCGTCGCTTTATTCCAAAAGGAAACCGAATAGAAAGTATCTCAGAACATACACTACGCCGAAAACTTCACTGATATAATAACTTACCACGTAAGATATCACATTACAAAACACCACATAAAATCTTTATAGAGGAAGTTAATAAATAGGGAATCTAAATATTGTCCAATTTCATGTTGCAATTTAACAATTCTTATTAGTACTAATTTAGTCCAATTGTATTAATATTGTCTGCTCTTATATGCATGTAAATATCTTACTATTTCACGTAAATTATTTCTGTTTTAATTATATATAACTTTATGTCTAAATTTAGGCGTAAATACTATGTTGTATTTGCATAACCATTTTGTCTGCGCAAGACTCTGTGTCTTTGTTGCCACACCCGCATAGCGGTTGGTTTTATGATTCGCGACTACGTCGCGAACCAGTCTAAAGATAATAATAAAAACTGCACCTCAAAAATTTTCTCCAATTTTTTTGGGTGCAGATCAAACCTTAGTTGAGTAGTTTTTACCATTTTATTTAGAGTCGTTTATAACTAATATAGTTCTATTACAAATGCTTGTTACATCATAATATGTAGTGAATAAAGTAGCTTTTTCGTTTTTGCAAAAATTGACAAAAAAATACGACACTTAAATAAATTTCTATTACTTCTTATAATTATTTTAACTATATTGTGCCAAGAATATGTTGATAAATAAAAATATCAATATCAGTAATTTTATCAAAATCAAAATTTGAACCAGTAGCTATAAAACTAGTATAATGAGATTCTTCAGGAATCTCATTATACTCACAACAAATTAAAATATATGATATTAATGTTCTAAAATCCTTTATTAAGTAAAAAAAAAATTTAAGCAACATCGACATATCTATGCATACATTATGACAACCACAATAAAATTGACTTTGGCTTACGCCATCACTTTCAAATGAAGAATAACGTGCGAAATCAAACCTAACATTATTTAAACGTAAGTCACTAATAAAATCTTCAATAAAATTAAAATCCATATTTTTATTAACGATAGATCCTAACTTAGTATTAGTAACATTACTTTTAAACTCATCATATAAAATCCCTAACTCATGTATTTTTTTTATTTTTTTTTCAAAATTATATAAATTTGAAATAGATAATATACCTGATTTTAACCAACATTCTAATCCATGCATCAAATTGAATAAGATTGGAAAAATTAAATTATCTGCAATATTACACTTATTCCCTTCAGTATATAATTGATAAAGATTTTTAAAGCTTATCGATATATAAGAATTTCCCATAATAAAAAATTGTAGACTATCTATATATTTATTAACATTTGGTTCATTATTTGGATTTTTTTGTTCTTCAAAGAACCAATTCAAATAAGCAAATGCATTTTTAGGTACATCAATAGCTTCTATTTGTTCTTCTAAAAAATTGCTATTATATATAAATTTAGACATATATATTCCCTTTTCTATAAAACCGCCCAACAAAGTTGAGCGGTTTTTACCATTCTATACAGAATCATATGTTGTTTACATAGTCCCGGTACTTCCAATGCCACCAGTTCTTACACCTGTAGCATCATCATCGTTTGTAATAAGGTATTTAGAGAATATACCTTGAGCAACGCGTTCGCCTTTATCAAGGGTAACTGTTTCTTTGCCAAAGTTAAGAAGGGCAATCATAATATGACCTTCATTATCCTCATTGTTGTAGTAATCACTATCAATGATACCTGTACTATTCACAAGTGCCAGATGTCGTTTAATAGCCATGCTAGAACGAATGTGAATAGCAAGATATTCATCGTATGCCATGAAAGCTTTAAGACCTGTAGGTACAAGTTTTATTTCACCAGGTTCCAATGTAATAGCTTCAGCGCATTCAATATCATAACCTGCGCTTTCAGTTGTTTTACGTGTTGGTAAGTTGATATCTTGTTCTTCAAAAGCAGAAACTACTTCAAAGCCACGAATATCCATGTAACACCTCTTATTTTAAACAATCTTTACGGGACAAATTTACACGGCCTTGTTTATCGATCTCGATAACTTTTACCATGATTTCATCCCCTACACTTACTACGTCTTCTACATTTTCAACGCGTTCTTTTGCAAGTTTGGAAATATGTACAAGACCTTCTTTACCTGGTAATACCTCTACGAATGCGCCAAAGGCCATTAAACGAGTTACTTTACCAAGGTATACTTCACCTACTTCAACCTCTTTAGTAAGGTTAGTGATGATTTCTTGAGCTTTTACAGCCCCTTCTTGTTCTACAGAAGCGATAAATACTGTACCATCATCTTCGATGTCAATTTTAGCGCCTGTTTCTTCGATGATACTGCGGATTACTTTACCGCCAGAACCGATCACGTCACGGATCTTATCAGGATCGATTTTCATTGTAATAATACGTGGAGCGTATTGAGACATTTCTTGACGTGGTTCAGCAATTGTATCAAGCATGATACCCATGATATGCATGCGCCCTTTGTGAGCTTGTTCTAATGCTTCTTGAAGGATTTCACGGGATAATCCGGAAATCTTGATATCCATTTGAATTGCTGTTACGCCTTTAGCTGTACCAGCAACTTTAAAGTCCATATCTCCAAGAGCATCTTCCATGCCTTGAATGTCAGTTAAAATTGTATAATGTTCCCCTTGAGTTACAAGACCCATAGCAATACCTGCTACAGGAGCTTTAATAGGTACACCAGCATCCATCAAAGACAATGTAGAACCACATACGGAAGCCATGGAGCTAGAACCATTCGATTCCAATACTTCAGATACTAAACGCAACGCATATGGGAAGTCTGCCTCGCTCGGAATCACAGGCACCAACGCGCGTTCAGCCAATGCACCATGACCGATTTCACGACGACCAGGACCGCGAGAAGAGCGAGTTTCGCCAACGGAGAAAGATGGGAAATTATAATGATGGATATAACGTTTTTCAGTTTCAACACCAAGACCATCGATGGTTTGTTTTTCGGATAAAGGCGCTACTGTTGTGACATTCAACACTTGAGTTTGGCCACGTGTAAACAAGCCAGAGCCATGTGTACGAGGTAATACGCCTGTACGGCAAGAGATTGGACGAACTTCATCAAGTTGACGACCATCTGGACGGATTTTTTCAACAGTAATCATATGACGCACGATTTCTTTTGTCATTGCATCAAATGCTTTATTTACATCAGCCAAGTTATCTGGGTAGATTTCTTCAAAGTGAGCTAATACATCTGAACGTACTTCGCTTTCTTGTGCATCGCGTTGTTGTTTATCTGCACAACGAACTGCAGCATCAAGTTTATCATGACCATAGGCACGAACTGCATCACTGATTTCAACAGGAACATCTTTACATTCAAATACGCGTTTTTCCTTACCTACTTTTGCAGCCATATCTTCTTGGAAAGCTACGATTTTTTTGATTTCTTCGTGAGCTGCCATGATAACTTCAAGAATGATATCTTCCGGTACTTCTTCAGCGCCACCTTCAACCATGAGGATAGCATCTTTAGTACCAGCCACAACGATATTAAGATCTGTTTCTTCTAATTGTACTTTCGTTGGATTTACAACAAATTCACCATTGATACGTCCCATACGAACGCCTGCAATAGGACCATTCCAAGGAACATCAGAAATAGACAATGCGGCGGAAGCGCCAATCATACCACAAATGGCTGGATCACAATCTTGGTCTACAGACATAACTGTTGCTACTACGTGTACTTCGTTGCGTACACCTTTATCAAATAATGGACGAATAGGACGGTCAATCAAACGGCTATTCAAGATCGCAGACTCAGGTGGACGCGCTTCACGTTTAATGAAGCCCCCTGGTAAACGACCAACCGCATACATTTTTTCTTCATAGTCTACTGTAAGTGGGAAGAAATCGATGTCCTTCGCCTCTTTAGAGCCTGTAGCAGTAACGAGTACACGAGTATCACCATAGCCAACCATTACAGCACCGCCAGCTTGTTTTGCAAGTTCCCCAGTCTCAATCGTAAGCGTACGACCAGCTAGGTCCATTTGGAATTGTTCCATTCCTATTCCTCCTAAAAATCTTCTTATATGTATACCTTCTAATTATATATCAATTAAAGCTAAATAGCCAATTCAAAATAAAAAAGCCGTCCTAAAGGACGGCTAATTTTATTATTTACGAAGACCAAGTCGTTCGATAAGAGAACGATAACGTTCGATATCTTTACGACGAAGGTAGTCAAGCATGTTACGGCGTTGACCAACCAATTTCAACAAACCACGACGAGAATGATGGTCTTTTTTGTGCTCTTTCAAGTGTTCTGTTAAGTATTGAATGCGACTTGTCAAAATCGCAACTTGTACTTCTGGGGAACCAGTGTCACCTTCATGAGTAGCGTATTCTTTAATTACTGCTAATTTAGCTTCTGTAGTTAACATTAATGTTACCTCCTAAAAAATTATAATCCCGATAAGCTTAAGTAACCGTTGGAGAATCGAATACTTCGCTTACGATATGTCTTACGACCTAATTTAGTATACAGTATCTGCCCTATGTTGTAAAGCAAAAATACAATAAATACACAAAAGAGGGTCTACGCCCTCTTCTATTATTTTGCACCTAGCACCATACGGTCGCTCAATGCATTTTCCCCAGCCACTTCGAACTTTTGAAGTAAATCAGCAACTGTTAATTGTTTCTTTTCTTCCCCTTTAACATCATAAATGATACGACCAGCATCCATCATGATAAGGCGATTACCAAAGCGCAATGCATCACGCATATTATGGGTAATCATAAGAGTTGTTAGATTATGTTCTGCAACGAGTTTCTCTGTTAGTTGCAACACATTTTCTGCAGTTTTAGGGTCAAGTGCCGCAGTGTGCTCATCCAATAGCAAAAGCTCTGGACGAAGCATTGTGGCCATCAACAATGTTATAGATTGGCGTTGACCACCAGATAGTAGGCCCATACGAGCAGATAAACGTTCTTCAAGGCCTAAACCTAATAATGCAAGGCGTTCCTTGAAAAATGCTTGTTCACTATCTTTAAAAGCCCATTTAAGACCTAAGCTTTTACCACGGCGCATAGCAAGAATCAAGTTTTCCTCGATTTGCATATTACCAGCAGTACCAACCATAGGGTCTTGGAATACACGACCAATGTATTTAGCACGTTTGTATTCTGGCATTTTTGTCACATCAATCTCATTAATTGTAATGGATCCTTCATCTACTGGAAATACACCAGCGATGGAGTTTAGCAAAGTACTTTTACCAGCACCATTACCACCAATTACAGTACAAAAATCACCCTCTTCTAGACGAAGGTTGATGCCTTGTAATGCAGTCTTTTCATTAATTGTGCCCTTAAAGAAGGTTTTTACCATATTTTTTACTTCTAACATAGTGTCCTCCTTAACGAGCCAACCATTTTGCTTTCAATGTAGGTAGGGAAAGCGCGATGGCAACAAGAATTGCAGTGAATAATTTCAAATCATTTGGTGGCATACCCATGTAGAGAACGGCAGCAATAACGATACGATATACTATAGAACCAAGTACTACAGCGATGAGACTGCGTACGAAGGATTTCGTACCAAATACTACTTCACCAATGATTACAGAAGCCAAACCAATAACGATGGTACCAATACCCATACCTACATCAGCAAAGCCTTGGAATTGACCGATAAGAGCCCCAGACATACCAACAAAGCCATTGGAAATCAAAAGGCCAAGAACGATCATATTATCAGTATTTACGCCTTGAGCGCGAATCATTTGAGGGTTAACACCTGTAGCACGTAAGGCTGTACCAATTTCGGTACCGAAGAACCAAAATAAAAGCAAACATACAACTACAGCAACGATAATACCTACGATGGCTGCAGACCACATATTCGGCGTATGGAAAAATCCACCAAGAATCGTATAAATTGTATCCATTCGAAGCAAAGATACATTAGCTTTGCCCATGATGTGAAGGTTTACAGAGTACAATGCAATCATTGTCAAAATACCAGCCAATAATGCAGGAATTTTCAATTTTGTATGAATCCAACCTGTTACGGCACCTGCTATCATACCACCCACACCGGCAAGTAAAATGGAAAGGATTGGATTCATACCACTTGTAATTAAAATAGCGGAAATGGCCGCCCCCATTGGGAACGTACCTTCCACGGTTAAGTCAGCCACATCTAATACACGGAAGGTGATGAATACACCGACCGCTAACAAAGACCATAAAAGGCCTGTGGTTATGGTGCCTACCACTAAATCTAACATTAAAATCTCCTCTATTGTTTCATGTCTTTACGAAGAGCTTCAGGAATCGTGATTCCCAATTTTTTAGCACGTTCTTCGTTAACAGTTAACTTAATCTCTTTTTGTGTCTCAATAGCTAAGTCTGCAATTTTTGCTTCACCAGCTAGAACTTTTGCAGCCATTAAACCTGTTTGGTAACCCAATTGATAGTAATCAACAGAATATGTTGCTACGCCACCAGTCATTGTCATGCCTTCGTCAGCAGCAAATACCGGGATTTTAGCAGCATCTGTAATTTGTGCCAAGTTAGCCATAGCAGATGCTAATACATTATCTGTTGGTGTATAAATAGCTTGCACATCTTGGTTTACAAGATTTGTAGCTGCTTGTTGAATATCATTTACGTTGGAAACAGTTGCCTCTACAACAGTAATACCTTTTGTAGCAGCATAGGCTTTCATTTTTTCAACTTGCAATTGGGAATTGATTTCAGAGGATGTATAAATGGCACCAATGCGCTTTACATTCGGTACTAATGCTATGATAAGATCAACCTCTTTTTCAACAGGTGTCATATCGGATGTACCAGATACATTACCACCAGGGCGTTCATTAGATTGAACGAGTTTAGCTGTCACGTAGTCTGTAATAGCTGTACCCATGATTGGCATGTCATGAGAAGCATTTGCCATCGTCTGAGCCGCAGGTGTTGCAATAGCTAATACTAAATCTTTTTTATCAGATACGAAACGTTGTGCAATGCTGTTCAAATTAGATTGGTCAGCCTGTGCATTTTGTTGGTCAATTTTAATATTTTGACCATCTTTATAACCTTTAGCCGCTAAAGCATCTACGAAGCCCTTATTAGCAGCATCAAGAGATGGATGTTCTACTAATTGAATAACACCAATTTTCTTTTGGTCATTAGTTGCGGTATTAGAACCACAACCGGCTACCATTGCCATAACAGCAATGGCACTAAGTGCCACTGCAATACCTTTTTTCCAGTTCATGTATAACTCCTTACCAGTTATGTATTAAATCATAGTCGCCTTGTTCATCAAATCCTCTGGTAAGGTGATGCCCAATTTTTCTAATTTATCTTTCCCTACAACTAATTTAAATTCTTTCTGCATTTCGATAGGCATATCTTCAACTTTAGCTTCGCCAGTTAAAATTTTTGCGGCCATCAAGCCTGTTTGGTAACCAAGCTTGTAGTAATCTACAGACAAGGACATAACGGCTCCACCTTTTACGTGATTATCTTCACCGCCAAATACAGGAATTTTTGCTGGGTCGGTAATAGCTACAAGATTGCTCATCGCAGAAGCTACAACATTATCTGTTGGCACATATACAGCATCCACACGTTGAGATACGAGATTTTGTGCCGCTTGTTGAATATCATTTACATTAGAAACTGTAACTTCTTCAACTTTAATTCCTTTTGTAGCCGCATAAGCTTTCATCTTCTCCACTTGAATTTGAGAATTTACTTCGCTAGAGCTATAAATAGTGCCAATTGTTTTCGCATTCGGCATTACTTGTAAAATTAAATCTACTTGTTGCTCTACTGGATTCATGTCGGATGTACCAGACACATTACCGCCAGGTTTTTGATTAGATTTAACAAGTTTAGCTGCCTCGTAATCAGTAATAGCTGTACCTAAGATTGGAATATCATGAGTTGCATTCGCCATGGATTGAGCCGCTGGAGTAGCAATTGCTAAAATCAAGTTTTTCCGATCGGATACGAAACGCTGCGCAATGCTATTCAAATTAGATTGATCAGCTTGCGCATTTTGTTGATCAAAAGTAATCTTTTCTGCTAAACCTTTTTCTTTTAGCGCATCAACAAAACCCTTATTTGCCGCATCTAATGCAGGATGCTCTACCAATTGTACAACACCAACTTTGTATTCACCATTCGATGTAGTTCCATTTGAGCCACAGCCTGTAAACGCCATTAGTGCTGCCGCCGTGAGCGCTAGGGCAATACCTTTTTTTAAGTTCATGGGGATTTCCTTCCTATCTGCAAAGATTATAATACTTTTATTATAAACAAATTTATCTACTACATCAATGTAGCAGATTAAAGTATTTTATTTTTTATATGTGCGAAAATAAAATAAGAAATCCACCTATTAATCTAACGATGCTAACATATCCTCAGTCAATTCATTTGCCGCTAAAATATAGTCCTTAAGAGTTCCTTTGTCGAGAGCGACCTTCATAACCGGCACTTCAAAAGGATCGAGGATAACGCACATCAAAATTTCACCTGTTACATAATAGCCAACCACTGCTTCGCCTTCTTCAGCATCTAAGGTTTCACGTTTTACTGTAACACAGTATGGTTTCATTACTTGTGCTGCTGCTTCTGCTACTTCTTCTCGATTTGCAATATACTCTTCAGCCTTCGTTTCGGGGATGTCAAAGATATCTACCTTTACGGTCTTAACCTCTGTCGCCTCTCCCTTCGCCGCCTCAATAGCTGCACCTAAATCTGTTTGATTCATATATACCTCACATAGAATGGACTTTCACCATCGGCAAAAGTCCCATCGCATTAGATTGTTTCATCCGCCGCATTTAAGAATGCAACGTAGCATTGTTTTGCCTCGTAAATATCAGCCTTAGATGTAACCTCCCAAGGAGCATGCATACTAAGTACGGCTACACCACAATCGATGACATTCATACCATAAAGAGCCATGATGTACGCAATGGTGCCACCACCACCTAAATCAACCTTACCGAGCTCTGCTGTTTGGTATGTTACATTGTTAGATTCCATGACACGACGGATAAAGCCCATATACTCAGCATTCGCATCATTAGAACCAGCTTTACCACGAGAGCCAGTAAATTTATTAAATACTACACCCATACCAAGGTAAGAAGCATTTTTCTTTTCATACGCCGATGCATAAAGCGGATCATAGCCTGCACTTACATCGGAGGATAACATACGAGATTTCTCCAACGTACGACGTACACTTACAGAATTAGGTTTACCCATAAGTGTTAAAATTTCAGCCACTGCATTTTCAAAGAAGCGTGATTGCATACCTGTAGCACCTACAGAACCAATTTCCTCTTTATCTACAAGTAAGCAACAAGTAGTACGCTTTACATTATCCACTTCAAGCATTGCTACCAAGGATGTGTAGGCACACACGCGATCATCTTGGCCATACGCCATTACCATGGAACGATCAAAGCCCATATCACGTGCTTTACCAGCTGGTACAATTTCTAGTTCTGCAGACAATAAGTCACGTTCAATAAATCCATACTCTTTTTCAAGAAGGCTATTAATAAATTTAGTAACCCCTTCTTTTTCTTCGTCTTTAACTGGACGGCTACCGATGAGTAAATCAAGAGCTTCCCCTTCAATTACTTTAGCTGCATTTTTTTGCATTTGTTCTTGTCCCAAATGAGGCAACAAGTCAGTAATACAGAATACAGGATCGCTTTCCTTATCACCAATATTAATATTGATACGAGTACCATCTGTTTTTACCACAACGCCATGAATAGCAAGAGGCATAGCTACCCAATGATATTTTTTAATACCTCCATAATAATGAGTATCCCAAAATACTAAATTACTATCCTCATATTGTGGATTTTGCTTTACATCGATGCGTGGAGAATCAATATGAGCACCTAAAATATTCATACCCAATTCAATATCATCAGTACCAATATTAAATAAAGCAATAGATTTATCCATATGTGTGTAATAAATCTTATCACCAGCTTTAATTGACGTATTGCTTTTAATAATGTCATTTAGATTTACATAGCCCTTTGCTTCTGCAAATTCTACAGCTTGCACAACGCATTCACGTTCTGTTTTACCATTATCTAAAAATTGACGATATGTATCACTTAAAGCATATACCTTTTCCATAGTGGCATCATCATAATTATGCCATGCATATTTACGTTCCATAATCTATCCTTTCTAAAAGTTCATATCCTAATATATAGTACAGTTCAGAAAACGAACTTGAATTTACATAACTATTTTTGGCGGACTTTTTCTTGTTCCGCCTTACGATACTCTAAATATTTTCGCTCTTTTTCGCGATTGATTTCAGACTTCTGAGTATATAGAGAACGAATTTCATCCGTACAATGGGTCAGTACCTTAGTAACATAGAATTTACTACTGCCGGACTTAATCGTATACTTTCCAACTTTAAGTTGCACCGCAAAATCGCCATGTTTAGGACATACTCCAATGGCTAGGTGCTTATCCCCTTGTAATCGTTCAGGTCTTGTCGTTTCTAAACGTGTTTGACAGTACGGACAGAAGGACATACGTACTCTTCTATCATGAACAATACGTTTTTTCTCAGAAAAATTTTCATACATAAAAAAGGTAAGAATAGGAGGATATAGGAAAGGATTACTACTTTCCTTGCGAATTAGATCATAATGCAGAATTCCTTGTGCAATATCTAAAGTCTGACAAATGTGAGCTGTAAAAACTGCATCATGCAAGGCATTATGAGCAGATAAATGCTCCGTCGATATATTGAGATCCTCCATAGCATGCGCCACAGAATACTGTTGACTTGTTCCATAGCGTTGATAAGAATAAATCATTTGCGCATCTACCCATTGATCATAAGATAATGCTTTCATCTTATGAAGCATAAGATTTTCTCGAAGGATAAGAATATCGTCTGATCCCCAAGAAAGCAGCATATATTCATCACCACACCATTTTTGAAAGTACTGCATAGCCGTCTTGAATGGCACACCATGATTGAGCTCATGGGTGGTTATCCCTGTCAACTCGCGCACATGTTTATGCATCCGTGGCAGATATTGAGGTTTGATGAACATCGTAAAATGATCTATAATGTCCATCTTTTCATTCAGTTTTACCGCTCCGATTTGAATGATTTCCCCTGTCAACGGCATTTTTGTGCGCTTCATAAAGCTAATGTCATTGCTATAGGGTTGGTTCCATTCTAAATCAAATACAATATAGTTCATACGTTTATTTCGATTCTAAAAGCAATGTTTCCGCTGCTTTAATAACCTGTTCTTCAGAAATTACAGATAAACCTTTATAATTTCCTTCTTTAATAATTTTTTTCATGCTTTTACCAATCTCATAAGAATCCATCGTTTCTAAAACGATAGCATGAGCTTGATAAGGTCCATAAAAGAATGGATTTGATGGACCATACAGTGCCACAATTGGCACACCTTGACTGATTCCTACATGCATTGGTCCAGAGTCATTAGTAATTAATAGATTACAACGGCTCATAGCCGCTGCCAAAGGACCTAACTGGAATTTTCCGGTAGCCACAATAGGCTTTGTTTCCATTTGTTCTACTACGGGCTGCACCATTTCAAGGTCCATAGGTCCGCCAAAGAAAACCGTCTTATAACCTAAACGACCAAAGTAATCTGCTACATGAGCAAATCGTTCAGCTGGCCAACGTTTCTCAGGAACGGCGCTACCGATATTAAAACCAATGAGTATATCAGTATCAGTTAATCCATGACCAGAATAAAACTCTTGAGCCTGACGACGCCATTCTTCACAGGTCTCAATATGTAAACCAGAGTTAGAAGTATCTGTTACACCTAATTGCTCTAGTACATTAATGTACATATCCGCAGCATGACGAGTTTTACGATCTAAGCGCGTATACTTTGTCATAAATGGTCTAAAGAGGAAATGACTCATACCAGTTGTAATAGGTGCATGAATCTTCCATGCTAAATATGAAGTACGCTCATTGGGATGTAAATTAATGACAATGTCAGGTTTTCCCTTAGCATTGATTTCACGAGCCACTTCATTGAGACCTAAGATGCTATTATGGCGCCCTTTTTTATCTACAACAATAAGTTCATCAATATTTGGATTATATTCCATTACTTGTTGTAATTTTTCATCTATTACATACGTAATATGACTATGAGGAGCCGCTTTGCGAAGCACTTCTAAAAACGGAGTCGTTAATATAACATCGCCTAAATGCATTAAAAAGGTTACCACAATGCGCTTATAATCTAGTTCCATTATAGTTCCTTTCCAAGTACTTGTTCATACACTGACCATACCGCGTCTACAGGAATTTGTGCCATACAATCTGGATCATCTACTAGTGGTTGCTCAGGTGTAGCCTTAGAAGTAGGTGAAATAATGAGATGTACATGACTACCACCATAAGGACCTGTACGCTTAGGTGATGTTGTACCAAACATGGCAATCAAAGGACGCTTCAAAGCATTTGCAATATGCAATGGTCCCGTATCGGCACTAATAAAAATCTGACAATGACGAATCAACTCAATGAGTTCAGGCATGGTTGTAGATCCAACTAAATTGATGAGATTCTTATGTTTTACATAATTTTCTATGAAAGCACCTTTATCTACATCATCAGGAGCACCGGCAATAACAACCTTCTTACCAGATTCACATAAACGAATACAAAGTTCTCCAAAATTTAGAAGTGGCCACTCCTTAACAATCCATCGTGCCCCAGGTACAACTACAATATATTCATCATCTACACCATGGCATTTCAACTTTTGTTTTATGGATTTCTCAGCCTCAACGTAAGCTGGCATCGGAAATTCAATCTCCTCCACCTCACCACCAAGGGCGCGTACGGTATCCAGATAGCGTTCAATAACATGGTCGTATTTATGCTCACCTACTAATGCTTTATTAACAAGATTACTGCCCTCACGAAGCTCCCAGTAGCCATATTTTTCAGGGGCACCAGATAATAAAGAAACAATAGCACTTTTTGCGATACATTGAAGGTCTAAGGTCATATCAAAATGACGACTATGTAGCTCCTTGCGCAATTGATATAAATACGTAGGCTTCTTTAGTTGTTTTTTGTCAATGATAATCACGTCATCAACCCATGGTGTACCAGGTAAGAGGCTAGCGAATTGCTCATGAATAGCCCATGTAATACGCGCATTAGGCCAATTCTTGCGCACAGCGTACAAGGTAGGCAATGCGTGAATTACATCACCTAAGGAACTCATCTTGATGATGAGTATATTCTTGTAATCTTTCATATAGCCTCCCCAATACAACACAACAAACCCAAATATATTCTTCCGAAATAAACTAAATGGAATAAATGATTAAATTATTGTTTTAATGAAATCCAATAGATTAGAGCCTTTAAATAGGTACCCCTTAATGCCAGCAGCCTCAGCTGCATCAACATCACGCTGACTATCACCGATAAGAAAACTATCTGATATATTTACATCATAATCCTTAATGGCTTGCTTAATCATGCCAGGTTTAGGCTTTCTACATTCACATTCTACTGCATAGAGAGGAACAATACCTTCTTTATGATGTGGACAGTAATAGAAATGTAAAATCGGTGCTCCACTGCGATCTAGTTCATGAGCCATATAGTCATGTAAAATCTGAACATCAGATTCTTTATAATAACCACGAGCTACACCACTCTGATTTGTCACTACAATGAGATCATAGCCCTTACTATGAGCATAAGCAAGGGCCTCTTTTGCACCATCTACCCACTCTAAATCGCTGATTTTATATAGATAACTAACATCCTTGTTAATAACACCATCGCGATCTAAAAATAATACCTTGCGCATTAGCGTAAATACCCTTCGTTATTATCTAATAGTTCACAATATTCTTTAACGGCATCTTCCATTTTATGGAACCCTTTGTCATAGCCAGCAGCTAACAATTTAGTAGTATCAGCCTCTGTAAAGCTTTGGTATTTACCCTTTAACACCTCTGGGAATGGCACATATTCAATTTTGCCTTGACCATTGTAGTCGATAACAGCTTGCATGAATTGGTTAAAGCTATGAGCATTACCTGTACCACAGTTGAAAGTACCAGAGATTTCAGGATGCTCCCAGAAATAGAAGTTTACATTAACTACGTCTTTTACATAGATAAAGTCACGTGTTTGACCACCATCTTCGTAGCCATCTGTACCTTCAAAGAGATTAATAATACCTGTTTCTTTATTTTTGTAGAACATTTGACGTACTAAAGAAGCCATTTTATCTTTATGGGCTTCATTAGGACCATATACATTAAAGTAACGTAGCCCCACAACTTGCGCAGTATATTCACCTTCATATTTGCGTACATAACGGTCGAATAACAATTTAGAATACGCATATGGGTTAAGCGCTTCTTCAGCTTCCGGTTTTTCTACGAAACCATTTGTACCATTACCATAGGTAGATGCAGAGGAGGCATAGATGAATGGAATGCGACGGTCTTGGCAATAATGGAATAGATTTTTAGAACCTTCATAGTTGTTCTTCATCATGTATTTGCCATTATATTCCATTGTGTCTGCACAAGCACCTTCATGAAATACGACTTCAATAGGGCCAACGTCGAATGTACCATCAGCAATAGCACAATCAAAATCATCACAATCGATGTAATCTAGAAATTCTAGATTTTGAATATTGCGAATCTTACGACCATCTGTAAGATCATCTACGATGAGAATATCTGTACGACCACAATCATTCAGTGCTTTCACAATATTACTGCCAATAAAACCAGCACCACCTGTTACGATAATCATAATTTGCCCTCCTTAGCCATAGTAGCTATTTTCCCTACAATATCTGATGTAGAGTAACCTTCTTTAAATGAAAGAACCTCTACATTGTCAACGGACTCGCGTCCAATAATATCTTCTATTTTGTAATCTCCACCCTTAACAAGAGTATTGGGACGTAAGTACGCTAGTAATTCAGCCGGTGTATCCTCTTCAAATAGTACTACACCATCAATACATTGCAACGCACTCAACAAGGCCGCTCTATCCGCTTCACTTACGATGGGCCGTGTTTCTCCTTTTAAACGTCGAACAGATACATCAGAATTTAATCCAATGATTAAATGATCACCTAGCTGCGCAGCTTCTTGTAAATACGTGATATGTCCACGGTGAAGAATGTCAAAACAACCATTTGTAAACACTACAGTTTCACCTTTGCTTTGCCATTGTGAAACGAGTTCTTTCATCTCTTCCTTCGTATATAATGGCTTAGATTGAATACTATGTTTATAGGAATGCCATAAGTCTAATAACTCAGAACGATGTATTGGATACGTACCAACCTTAGATACTACGATACCTGCTGCACCATTGGCGATATGTAAGGCTAAACGCATCGATAAACCACTTGCAAGACAGGTCATCATCATGGATACAACGGTATCTCCTGCACCACTCACATCAAACACCTCTTGTTGAGTAGCAGGATTATGCCATGTGCGGCCATCCTTTGCAATAACCGTAATACCCTTAGCAGATCGAGTGGCCACAATATAGTCTAAATCTACATCAGCAAGTACAGACTTAGCAGCCTCTACAATAGTAGCATCATCATTTTCTAATGTACGGCCTACACATTCACCAAGTTCTTTCACATTCGGTGTAATACATGTAGCACCATTGTATTTAGACCAGTCTGCCCCCTTAGGATCTACGATAGTTTGCACACCATATTCCTTAGCCAAACCAAAGATTGTCTTCAATAAGGTAGGTGTACAAACGCCTTTACCATAGTCAGATACGACAATACCATCAATCCCCGCTTTACATAGATTTTCCAACCAAATAGACAATTGTTGCTCTTCTTGATTGGTTAAATTTGTAATTGTTTCAAAATCAAGGCGCATCATCTGTTGACGATCACCCAATATGCGCATCTTAGTAATAGTAGAGCGGTCATCACTAGTGATTAAACCAGTCGTATCGATTTTATCAGTATCAAGTAAATTTTTTAATAAATGGCCATGGTCGTCATTACCTGCTAGTGCACCAAGATATACTTTACAGTCTAAATTAGACAGATTAGATGCAACATTACCAGCTCCACCAAGGACCTCTTTCATCTTGGACACGCGGTTTACAGGAACCGGTGCTTCTGGAGAAATACGACTTACATCACCAAAAACATAACGGTCTACCATTACATCGCCTACAACGGCAATCTTCAAGTTTGGCAGTTGCTTTGTTAAAAACTGACTAATGGTAGTATTTATCATAATCCACCTATTCCTTATCAAAATTACATATGTTCCTAATTTAAATAAATTTTTAATTGAAACAATGTGTATCTATGAGTAAAAACCTATCGGTTAATAGTCTTCTTCAATAATTTCGCACATAATGTGGCCAGCTAGGATATGCATTTCTTGAATGCGCGCTGTCACATTACTGGGAATAGCCAGCGTAATATCACATAGTTCGGCCAATTTGCCACCGCCTTCCCCAGTGAAAGCAATGGTATGCATACCGATAGAACGGGCCATTTCTGCAGCTTTTACAACATTCTTGGAGTTACCAGATGTAGAAATACCGATGAGAACATCACCTGTACGGCCTAAGCCCTCTACTTGACGTGCAAAAACAGATTCAAAATCATAGTCATTCGCAATAGCTGTTAATGCAGATGTATCAGTAGTTAATGCAATGCCTGCAAGAGAGCGCCGTTCCTTTTTAAAGCGACAAATCAATTCAGCTGCTAAATGTTGAGAGTCCGCCGCAGAGCCACCATTACCACAGAACAAAATTTTATTACCATTTTCTAAAGCCGCTTTACAGCGATATCCGATTTCTTGAATGGTATCCATATGTTCCATCGTTTTACCAAACACTTCAAGATGCTCTGTAAAACGATCAGCAATGATTGGATTTAAATCAGTCATTATAAAATCTCCTTTAATAGTCTATCTGCATTTTTCCAGAATAACTTTTCACATTGTTCCACAGATAAACCTGCCTCTTTAAAAGCATCATAAAGACGACTCATTTGAGACATATCTGCAATCTCTGTGTCGGGTGGAATCCCATCGAAATCAGTTCCTAATGCCACTACATCTTCACCGCCCTTGTCGATGAGATATAGACCATGTTTAACAATATCTTCAATGCGACTAATTGGCGATGTGCCGAGAAAATTCTGTGCAAAATTAAGTCCTATAATACCTCCCTTATTAGCGATAAGTCTAATAAGATTATCTGGCAAATTTCGCATATGAGCCCGAACTTCCCGTGCATTTGAATGAGATGCTATAAAAGGAACCTCTAGAATATCCCCTAATTGCTCTGTACCAGCATCGTTAAGATGAGAGCAATCAACAATTATCCCTAACTCTTGCATAGCTTCTACAAATTCAACACCTTTAGATGTTAATTTTTTATGTTGCTCACCACAATGTGGCTCGCCAAGTCCATTTGGATAGTTCCATGTTAGCGTTATAAGTCTGACTCCATCTTGGTAAGCTTGTTTAAGTTTATTTAAATCGCCACCTAGTACGCCACCTTCCTCAATAGACATAAGTGCCCCAATCTTACCAGTCTTGTATACAGACTCTACATCTTGATAAGAGAGCACATGTTGTATGTGCTCTCCATAGTGATGAATTTGTGATACACACAAATTACGCATCTCTTCATAGCGGCCATAAGGGTCATTCGTCTCACCCATATTAATAAAGAGTGCAAAGTCTTGTATCTTGCTATGAGCCTTTTGTAATTTTTCTATATCTATTTTCCAAGTATTACAATATAAATCACCACTATGAGGATGATCTAGCAATTGCATCATCGTATCACAATGTAAATCTATCATAAAGCCTCACACATCGCTAATTTCAAAACTATGTATAACCAATCAGTAATACAGAATCAATTATTCTTCTACGACAGGTTTGCGTTTTGGCTTTTTAGCGTCTAACTTCTTCAGAGCTTTTAACTCTTCCATAAAGCTATCAATATTATCAAACTTACGATATACACTGGCAAAACGAACATATGCAACTTGATCTATATCTTTCAATTGTTGTAACACGAGCTCACCAATGCGATCAGTTGTAACCTCTTGGTTAATTTCATTTCGAATGTCACGCTCTACATCATTAACTACTTGCTCCATCACGGACATAGGAACTGTACGCTTATCACACGAGCGCAATAACCCATTCAGGAGCTTACCGCGGTCAAATAATTCACGTCGTCCATTTTTCTTCAATACCATTAGTGGTACTTCTTCTATAATTTCATAGGTAGTAAAGCGACGGCCACAATTGATACATTCACGGCGACGGCGAATACTATTACCTTCATCAGTCGTTCTAGAGTCTGTTACCTTCGTGTCTGTGTGTTGGCAATAAGGACATCTCATCTGTTACTACTCCTTTTCTACTAATCATTCTAAAATAACGCATAATACGCCCATTTTCTCTATATTATATAGTACCATGAAACCCTTGAAAATACAAAGAATCCCTAGGATTTCCTAGGGATTCTTCCATTATTCTTCAATTTTTCATCTTATGAAATACTTGAGAAATAATATTTTTAATTTTAAATGATTGTTAGCTTATCGTTTTAAAGCATCTTCAATACGAAGCAAGCAGTCACCAGATTCGATACGGCTACCTTCACGTACAAGGATTTCTTCTACGATACCGTCGATAGGAGCTGTAATTGTTGTTTCCATTTTCATTGCTTCTGTAACGATCAATGGTTCACCTTTAGTTACAGATTGACCATTCTTAATAAGGATCTTAACAACGGAACCAGACAATGTAGCACCAATTTCACCAGGGTTAGATTCATCCGCTTTGCGACGAACAACACCAGTTGTCTTAGCATGTTTATCATGAACCTTAATGCTACGAGGTTGACCATTAAACTCGAACAATACGATGCGATTACCATCTTCATCAGGTTCAGAGAAACCATTCATCTTGATAATCAGTGTTTTACCTTTTTCAATGGTTACTTGAATTTCTTCGCCCCGTTTCATACCAAAGAAGAATGTTGGAGTATCTAATACAGATACATCACCAAAGTCTTTTACAAATTTATTGTAATCTTGGTAAACCTTAGGATACAAGCAATATGCACTAATATCTTCATCAGTTGTTTGGGCTCCCATTTCGCTTAATTCATGACGAATATGTTCAAAATCTGTTGGAGGTAATACAGCACCAGGGCGAACTGTGATTGGGCGAGCACCTTTCAAGATGATTTTTTGTAATTTTTCAGGGAAGCCTTGATATGGAGTACCAAGACGTCCTTCAAAGAATTCAACTACGGATTGAGGGAAATCCAATACATCGCCTTTTTCGTAGATATCTTTTTCAGTTAAGTTGTTTTGTACCATGTACAATGTCATATCCCCTACCACTTTAGAGGATGGTGTAACTTTAATGATATCACCAAACATCATGTTTACTTGGTGGTACATTTTCTTAATATCTGTCCAACGATCACCAAGCCCTACCATTTTAGCTTGTTGTTGCAAGTTAGAGTATTGTCCACCTGGCATTTCATGTTGATATACTTCAGTATTAGGATATGCTTCTGCTTTATCTACACCTTTGTAATATGGTCTGATACTACCAAAATAATGAGACATTTCTTCCATATAGTCGATGTTCATTTCTGGTTGACGTTCATGACCAGACAATGCATAGTACATGGAATTCATGCTAGGTTGAGAAGTACCATTAGCAAAAGCAGAGTACGCTAAGTCGATTACATCAACACCAGCATCTACAGCGCGGCCATATGTATAGATAGAGTTGCCAGAGCCTTCATGAGTATGCAAGTGAATTGGAACAGAGACAGCATCTTTCAAGGCAGATACCAAGTTATAAGAAGCTTGTGGTTTTAAAAGGCCGGCCATATCTTTAATGGCAATAATATTGGCACCAGCTTTTTCAAGCTCTTTTGCCATATTTACATAATAGTCCAAGTTGTATTTTGTACGAGCACCATCAAGGATATCGCCAGTATAGCACAATGCAACTTCAGCTATTTTATTTTGTGCACGCACTTCATCGATAGCAACATGCATATTATCAAGACTATTCAAGCTATCAAATACGCGGAATACATCAATACCATTAGCAGCAGCCCGTTGAATGAATTGACGAACTACGTTGTCTGGATACGATGTGTAACCTACGGCATTTGCACCACGAAGAAGCATTTGAAGCAATGTATTTGGCACTTCACGACGGAACATGCGCAAACGCTCCCACGGATCTTCATGTAAGAATCGGTATGATACGTCAAAAGTAGCACCCCCCCAACATTCTAAGGAGAATAAGTTAGGTACACCTTTTGCAGCATGACCAGCTACGCGAGCCATATCGATTGTACGAAGACGTGTAGCAAACAAGGATTGATGGGCATCACGCCAAGTGGTATCAGTGAAGAATACTTGTTTTTGTTCCGATAACCATTTACTGAATTTATCTGGTCCAAGTTCATCAAATTTTTGTTTTGTACCAGATGCTGGACTTACATCCAAAGTAGATGGCATTTGAATCGGTTCAAAGTCAGGAACCTCTTGAGCCCCTGCACCAGAATAGCCATTAATTGTAACATCAGCAATGTAACGTAATAATTTAGTACCACGGTCACGATCTGGTTTCAATTCGAATAATTCAGGATGTTCTTCAATGAAGTTTACATTGTAAGAACCACTTTGGAATTCAGGATGTTCCAATACATTAATCAAGAAGTGAATATTTGTTTTTACACCGCGAATACGGAACTCTTTTAAGCAACGAAGCATTTTACGAATAGTTTCTTCGTTGTTAGGACCAAATGCTGTCGCTTTCACAAGCAAGGAGTCATAGTAAGGTGTTACAACGGCACCTGTAAAAGCATTACCAGAATCAAGACGGATACCAAAACCACCAGAGCTACGGTACGCTAAGATTTTACCGGTATCAGGCATAAAGTTGTTTTTAGGATCTTCTGTGGTAATACGACATTGGATAGCAGTGCCTTTACAAGGAATTTTATCCTGCTCAGGAATACCTACTTCAGGGCTATGTAAACTAAAGCCTTCAGCGATTCTAATTTGAGCATGAACAATGTCAATATCTGTAATCATTTCTGTTACAGTATGCTCTACTTGAATACGTGGATTAACTTCGATAAAGTAGAAGCTACCATCAGCAGTTACCAAAAATTCTACAGTACCTGCATTCACGTAGCCAACATTTTTCATGATTTTAACGGCAGCATCACATACAGCTTTACGAGTTTCTAATGATAACGCAAAGGCTGGCGCCATTTCAACTACTTTTTGGTGACGACGTTGAACAGAGCAATCACGTTCATGCAAATGAACTACATTGCCATGTTCATCACCTAAGATTTGAACTTCAATATGTTTAGGCTCTACGATAAGTTTTTCTACATATACATCATCATCGCCAAACGCAGCTTTCGCTTCAGATTTAGCACGATCATATGCATCTCGAAGATCTTCTTTATGATGAACTTCACGCATACCACGACCGCCGCCGCCATTAACGGCTTTAATCATCAATGGAAAACCATGTGTATCAGCAAATTCTTCTAGTTGAGCATAATCTTTTAAAGCCCCATCAGAACCTGGGATCATCGGAATTTTTGCTAATTTAGCTTGCTCACGAGCATTTACTTTATCACCAAACATATTCAAATGCTTGATTTTAGGCCCAATAAAGATAATTCCTTCTTCTTCACAACGACGAGCAAAGCCTTCATTTTCAGATAAGAAGCCATAACCTGGATGGATAGCATCGATGTCATGTTCTTTTGCAATACGGATGATATCTTCAATATCAAGATATGCGTCAACTGGTTTTTTACCTTCCCCTACGAGATAGGCTTCATCGGCTTGGTTACGGTGCAAGGATAATGTATCCTCTTTAGAGTAAATGGCTACAGTTTTAATTCCCATTTCATTACATGCACGGAACACGCGGATCGCAATTTCTCCACGGTTGGCAACCAATACGGATTTAATTTTTCTCATGTATTGCCTCCTACTAGCTTCCACAAATGTGAACTATCAGCTTTCATTTTTATTAATATATGAATATTTCCTATACTTATAGATAAATCAATATTGAGGAAAGCCTCATCAAAATTTATGATGAGGTTTTATATTCATAATAATATATACTTATTATACAATATTTTCATTATATTTAAAGGATTATACCAATTATGAAAGTATAAAATATATTTTTTACTGTTCATTACAAAAAATCATATGTCTTTCAATAATGCACATCGAATAAATTCCATTTTATATTACTTACCACCTAGAAAATGATTCATTAATCGATTTAATTGCTCTTGATCAGCTGCCCCCATCAATTCTCTAGCTGAATGCATTGCTAAAAGAGGCAAGCCTACATCAATAGTACGCATTGGTAACATAGCTGATGAAATGGAACCTACTGTAGATCCACCTGGAATATCCGAACGATTTACATAAATCTGATACTGTGCATCCGCTTCTTCACAAAGGCCTTTAACGATAGCAATGGCCTTAGCATCCCCAGCGTAAGATTGGCTACATGCAATCTTAAGGGATAGCCCTTTATTAAGTACAGGAATATTCGTAATGTCATTTTTCTCTGGATAGTTTGGGTGTAATCCGTGTGCTACATCGGAGGAAATCATAAAGCCTTTAGAGATAAAGCTGTCCATCTCTTGATTAGAATATCCTAATGCGTCATACACGCGTTTAACGAGATTTGGTAATATCATGCCAGCCCCACCTTGTTTCGTACGACTGCCCACCTCTTCGTTATCAAAGAGTATAGCACAGCGAACACCATTAACATTCATTTTTTTGGCTTGAATAATACCAGATAATACACTAAAGCAAGATGTTAAATTATCTAAACGAGGTGAGCTAATGAAATCACCTTCCGTACCGAGTACACAGCCTTGTTCCGTAGGATATAAAGTCATTTCATAAGATAATATTTCGGAAGGATCGCAATCTACTTCATCAGCTAAAAACTTTGTCCACTCATCGTATTGAGTATCTGATTCTGAAAATAAACTTGGATTATTTCTATTATTTAAAGGTTTTGTAGGATTATCTTCATTATTACGTTCCATCATCAATATAGGAAGCATTTCTTTTTGACGATTTAGTTTAACCCCATCATTAACAGAGCGATTCATATGAATAGCTAGGTTTGGAACAATAGCGATAGGCCGTTTTGTATCGACTAGAACAGAATCTACGTCAAAGGCATTTTTTCCTTTTAACACAACCGTACCTGCTGCACCTAATGGACGATCAAGCCATGTATTTTCTATAAGACCGCCATACATTTCTACATTTAACTTTGTGTATCCTTTCATAGAGGTTATAGGGTTTGGTTTAACACGAATAGCAGGAAAATCTGTATGAGCCGACGCAATACGTAATGTATGTTCTGGTTTCTTCCCTATATGAAAGGCAAATAAGGTGGTGCCGAACACGTTAACTACATAAGAACCAGAGTCTAACTGCCACTCATCTTCTAAACTGAGCTCTGTAAATCCTGAGTCCAATAGCATTTGTAAACTTGTATCTACTGTGTGATACGGAGATGTACAAGCGCCAATATACTTTAATAATTGTTCATTATCAAACTTCATAGGTCCCTCCTATGCACAAATCATATAAAATTTGTACAATTAGCTTGAATAATTTATTATGTATATTATTTTACAATATTTACATTAATTATCTATTAACTACTCATATTTTATCACAAAAAGCCGCCCCTATCGGGACGGCTTTTTATATACGATGTAAATGCATAGTACACTAAGTCTAATAGGTTTAAAGTACATGCCATTACAATCCTATAAAATTGTCAGTACTAAATTTTACCACATACCAATCAACTTCATCCATACAGAGCCAAGACCCATGAAGATAATTAAGTTGATTACAGATGTGAAGAAACCAAGTTTCCACCATATATTTTGAGGAACATAACCAGTATTAAAGATTACTGGAGATGGACCTGCTGCATAGTGAGTCAAAGACATACACAAGTTAGATGTGAATGCAATCATCAACAATGTCAACATAGGTGGGGCACCTGCAGAAATAGCGATTGCAGAGAATGCTACGAACATCGCAGAAATATGTGCTGTTAAGGATGCAAATACATAGTGAGCATATGTATTAACAAGAACAGCTACAACAAAGGCAATTACCCAAGAGCCTTCTGGAATATAACCACCCACTTGAACTGTAGCCCATTTGATAAAGCCCAATTTGGAAAGGAATCCGGCAAAGCCCATCAATGTACCCATCCAAACCAATGTATCCCAAGCACCCTTTTCACTCTTAACATCGTCCCAAATTAGAACGCCTGTAGCAAGTAAAATAGAAATACCTAAGAATGCAACAGTTGTAGCATCAAGTTTTGTAAATTGAGACGTAGCCCACAATACTAATGCTAAAATAAATACGCCAAGCATTACCCATTCTTGGAAAGAAATCTTGCCAAGACCTTTTAACTCTTCACGAATCATTTGTTGAGCTTCACGAGCATCTTTGATTTCCGGTGGATATACTTTATAAATGAAATACGGCATAATAATCAATGCAATAATACCAGGTACGATAGCTGCCATAGCCCAGTCGCCCCATGTAATACCAATACCAAAAGATTGAAGCGCTAATGCTGCAACCAATGTATTACCAGCCATGGATGTTTGGAACATCGCAGATGTAATCGTATTTACTTGGTAAATTGATTGCATCAAGAAAGAACCAATTTTACGAGGTCCATCTTGTGGTTCAGAACCGAAAGCTTTTGCTAAGCTAGTTGTAATTGGCATGATTACACCGCCTACACGAGCTGTGTTAGATGGTGTTGCGGGAGCTAAAATCAAATCAGACAAAGCCAATGCATAGGCCAAACGCAAGGAGCTACTACCAAAAGCAGAAATCAAATTATAAGCAATACGTTTCCCCAAACCAGTTTTAATAAAGCCACGAGAGAATAAGAAAGCACCTACAATTAGCCAGATTGCAGAGTTAGCAAAACCTGAAATACCTTCACTAATCTTTAATGTGCCTGTCAATGCAGCAACAGTAATAACAACGATAGATACGCCACCAATCGGTAACGGCTGAGTAATGAAGCCTACGATAGTAGCTACAAAGATTGCAAATAAATGCCATGACTGAGGAGTTAATCCCTCTGGAGTTGGAACAAACCACAGACCTAAACCAAAGGCTGCTGGAATGATCCAGTTCAATAGTTTTTTCATACACATACGTCCTACATAGGAAAACATTAAAATTAAACCAATATATGCCAATACACCCTATAGTATCATGTTAAGAAAAATAAAAATCTATACTAACTATGTTCAGCATATCTGTAGTAAGAGAATTAAAGATATAATTCTATCTTCCTACCATAAATATAACATAATTCACCATAAAAAGATGTGATAAAAAGCTGTGCATTTATAAATACACAGCTTTCATCATCATATGAATCCTATTCAGGTAGAGATACGTCCTCTAAATTTGTTTTTTCGATAGACTCAATATCACCTTTATCGCAAAGGTTTGCAATAGTTGGGTCAATTGGTAAACGGTTCAACAATAATAGACCGTATTTTTGAAGGATTTCTTCGATGTGGCTTTCACCAAAAATTTGATAATCCTTACCGTTATCTGGGCAATGGAAGTAAGAGTAGTTTTCCACCACACCAATAATAGGCACTTGCATTAAATCAGCCATTTTAACTGCTTTTTCAACAATCATGGATACCAAGTCTTGAGGAGATGTAACGATAATAATACCGTCCAATTTCAAGGATTGATATACAGTAATCGCTACGTCACCTGTTCCCGGTGGCATATCAACAAATAAATAATCGATGTCTTTCCAAATAACATCTGTATAAAATTGTTTTACTACATTACCTAAAATAGGACCACGCCATAAAACAGGATCTGTATCGTTTTCCAAAAGGAGGTTAACAGACATAACGTCAATACCGCCTTTAGATTTTACAGGATACATACCGATTTCGTCAGCATATGCCTTTTCCTTAATGCCAAACATCTTAGGAATAGAAGGACCTGTAATATCCGCATCGAGGATACCTACTTTGTAACCTTTACGCGCCATTGTAATGGCCATCAAGCTGGTAACGGAGGATTTACCTACGCCACCTTTGCCAGATACTACACCAATTACATGTTTAACAGAACTAAGCTCGTGTAATTGAGCTGTAAGATCTTGAGGTTGTTGAGACGCGCCACCACCGCAACCAGAAGATTGAGATGGGCATCCGCCACAATCACTGCTGCTACCGCAACCCATAGTAAACACCTACTTTCTTTGAGGCTATACCTCACATCTATATTAAAAACTTTTTTATATGGTAAACACAATGTATCTACGCCTACATTGTATCACGTTATATCAAAAATTATCAATATATTACTCACCACAAAATTCTTTAGTTAACCCGCCGAGAATTTCCATCCCCTTTGTAATTTCCTCTACTGTTGGTACCGTATAGCTCAAACGAAATGCATGACCTGCTCCTGCTCCATCTGCTGCAAAGGCACCACATTTAATAATCCCAACATTGCGGTCCATACAAGTTTCAAAGAATACATCACAATCTACATCCTCAGGCATCGTCATCCATGCAAACATACCACCTGTAGGTTGTGTCAAATGAACTTTAGAACTCGCATACTTTTTAAAAGCGTTAAGTAAAGCTTCACATTTCATTTTATATACTTTTCGTACATTATCTAAATGAGCATCGTAATCAATGGTATCAAGAACCTTCGCTACCACCTTTTGAGTTACTAATGGCATTTGACCGGCCGTATTATTTTTTAATGCTTGGATAGCTTCAATAACTTTAGTTGGGCCAAATAAGAAGCCTACACGCAAGCCTGCAGATAATGTTTTAGAATAAGAACCTGCATACAGAACACGATCTTCTGTGTCGAAGGATTTGAACGTTGGAATATATTCTCCGGCGAAACGAATTTCACCATATGGATCATCTTCATAGATAAATAAATCATATTTAGATGCAATAGCATAAATCTCCTTACGGCGCTCTAAAGGCATAGTAATGCCTGTTGGATTCTGGAAGTTGGGAATTAGATAAATATATTTACCTTTACCAGATTGAGCCGCTTTTTCTAACTCACCCGGAATCATACCGTACTCGTCAGTTTTAATACCTATTGCTTTACCGCCCATGTTGCGCACAGAGTTAATAGCACTGGTGAAAGTAAATTCATCCATATACACTTCATCGCCTAGTTCTAAAACTGTAATTGGTACAAGACCTAATAATTGACCTGCACCATTGGAAATAATGAGACCTTGTCCTTCCGAATTCATCTTATGAGTTTGTACTAAACGTTCTAACGTAAGTTCTGCTAAATGTGCATCACCTTGCATTGGACCATATTGTAAAAGGCTCATAGGATTAGAATGCACAACTTCATCAAAAGCCCTTTCGATGACCTCTACCGGTATCGCTTCTGGCGCAGGATTACCAATACCAAAGCTAATAAAGCCTTCCACGCCTACACCACGTTCAAATACTTCACGAATAAAATTAGGACCTTTTAAGGTTACACGTTCAGGAAGAGAAAAGCTCATACTATCGCCTCTTTCATATATACTATGTAGAAAACACTTCTAAGTAGAAAATATTACTAACATCAAGAATTAAGAATATTACATTATTAAAACGTAAGCAGCCTATAGTTAATTAGTTATTTTGTAATGGCTTACCTAATTAGACTTTATATTACGCATTAGGATCATGCTCTTGTTCCGCATTTTTCTTATTAATATAGTTCTTATATACTTTCCAAAGAATGAAGTATACAACACCTGCAACAAGAACAATAATTCCTAATCGTCCCATATTTTCTTGGAAATTTACAATATCTGTACCAATAGCTACTTCTAAAGCCGTAGATGGAAATTTACCAATCAAGTTTGCCAATATATAATCTCTAGGTTTGATTTTACTAATGGCCCCTAAGGCGGTAATGACTCCAGATGGAAAATACGGTAAGGATCGTGCAAATAACATGACCACAAAACCATTTTTACCAGAAAAATCATCTACTTTCATCAATACTGTACTCTTAGCAATCAACTTGTCCGCTGTATCACGTAAGAAGTAACGCATAATATAAAAGCTAATGACTACGCCAATCGTCTCAGCAAGCCAAGAGATAATAATCCCAGGCCACATACCAAATACTAGACCATTAGCTGTAGATATAAAAATTGACGGTAAAAAGCCTACGGCATTAACAAAAATATCGAGGACCATACTCACCACCATGGCCATAGGACCAAAGCTTTGAATATACTCCGCTACCTCCTCCATAGAGCCACTCGTTGCCAAGTGCCACATAGTCGGATAAAACGTAGGATCTACTATATTTATGACAATTAATAAAACAATGAAACCAATACCTGCTATTAACTGTACCCAACCTTCACCAGAAGGTTTTAAATTTCTTTTACTCATATATACCTCGTATTAAAAAGACTAGCTTCATTATATCACGTATTCTATAGAAGAGTTATAACTAGTTACATTTCTTTAATTCTAATCTGAATAGCAATTTTAATACTCTATTTATCTAATTTCTACCGGTTAAAACTATTGTTTTTAGAGCATAAACATTCTATTTCCTAAGGTATTACCAGTTAAAATATATATAATTCCAATAGCATAATAATTAACTTTAGATGTATAATACTAGTATAATGAGAATATTCTTAGTGAAAGAAGGTATAATATGGTATCAGCAGGTCAAACAGCTACAGCAACAGTTATAGTAACTGAATCTAATATTGCAAAAACAATGAAGTCTGGTTCTTTAGAGGTCTTTGCTACACCAGCGATGTGTGCACTTATGGAGGAAGCTGCACAAGCTGCAGTACAGCCATATTTAGAGGACGGTGAAGGCACAGTAGGTATCTCCCTATCTATTACTCATGAGGCCCCTACGCCTTTAAGCGCAACAGTAACAGCAAAAGCTACTGTAAGTGCTGTAGAAGGTCGTAAAATAACATTTGATATTGAAGCCTCTGATGGTGTTGGTATTATTGGTCGTGGCACACATGAACGATTTGTTATTAACAACGAAAAATTTATGGCTAAGGTGCATAGTAGAGCAAAATCTAACTAATAGTCTACTATTTTACTAATAGGTTTATTGCTAATATCTTATTTACTTTATTAAAATAATAAAATACAAAACAAAAATGGCATCTATCAAATGACAGATGCCGTTTCTATTTACATATTAAATTATATAATCTACTAAAGAATTAGCAAATTTTAACTACCCAGCCTTCAGGAGCTTCGATTTCACCATGTTGAATGCCAAGTAATGTGTCATATAATTTTTTAGTGATAGGACCCATATCATCCATGCCAGCAGGAACATTAATAGTGCCTTCTGGAGTATCGATTTGACCTACTGGAGAAATAACAGCCGCTGTACCACAAAGACCAATTTCAGCAAAGTCTTTTAATTCATCTTTATGAACAGGACGATGTTCTACAGTCATATCAAGGTAGTGTTCTGCCACATACATCAACGAACGACGTGTAATGGATGGCAAGATACTATCAGATTTAGGTGTAACTAATTTACCATCTTTAGTAATGAAGATGAAGTTAGCACCACCAGTTTCTTCTACATGTGTACGAGTAGCCGCATCAAGATACATATTTTCTGCATAGCCTTTGTTATGAGCATCAGTGATAGCATACAAACTCATAGCATAGTTCAAGCCAGCTTTAATATGCCCAGTACCATGAGGAGCTGCACGATCAAAATCAGTGATACGAATTTTGATTGGTTTAGCACCACCTTTGAAGTAAGGGCCTACTGGTGTTGTAAACACACGGAATTGATATTCATCAGCAGGTTTTACACCGATAACGGAGTTTGTACCCATCATGTAAGGGCGAATATAAAGGCTTGCACCATGACCATATGGAGGAACAAAGTCTTTATTTGCTTTTACAACTTCTTTTACAGCTTCGAGGAAACGACCTTCAGGTAATGTAGGCATTACAAGGCGTTCACAGGATTGATTCAAACGTTCTGCATTCAAATCTGGACGGAAGCATACGATATGACCATCTTTTGTGTAGTATGCTTTCAACCCTTCAAAGACAGTTTGAGCGTATTGGAATACTCCAGCACATTCATTAAGGACAACGTTAGCATCAGTAATTAAACCACCTTCGTCCCATTTACCATCTTTATATGTAGTCAAATAACGGTATTCGGTTTCTACATAACCAAAACCGAGATTATCCCAATCGATATTCTTGCTCATAACAATAACCTCCATTTATATTGATATACACTTAATCTTATCACTATCATCTTGTATTTTCAATAGATTCTATAGAGATGATAAATTATATATACAGATATAGTATCTATTAAGATATATCATCTATACATAGGTAACATATTAATAGATATGTATATTATCAAATAGGCCACCAGCTATACTATCGTTGAATATAAAAATTGTTTTTTTACAGTATAGCTGCCGCCCTATTTATATTATAATAATTTCAGATATACATTATCCTATTTTACTAAGAGGTCCCTATTATGAACGAAAATAAACATTTTTTAATTCCTAATCCTAAAAGTATCATTTGTATTGGCCTTAACTACGCTGATCATATTGCTGAAACTAGTCTAGCTACACATGATTTTCCAGAAATCTTTATGAAAACATTAAATGCTCTTGCAGGTAATCATGATACAATTACCATTGAAGACGAAACTTTCCATTACGATTATGAAGGAGAATTAGTTATCATCATCGGTAAATCTGGTAAAAACATATCTCCTGAAAAGGCAATGGAACATATCTTAGGCTATACCATTGGCAATGACGTATCTGCCCGTACATTACAATTTAGAGGCTCTCAATGGATTCTTGGCAAATCGCTTGATCACTTTGCTCCTATTGGTCCTAATATTGTATCTCCTGATGATTTTGACTTTGAAAGTGCTAATATTACGACAACAGTAAATGGTGAAATACGTCAACAAGCAAAGCTAGAACAAATGATTTTTAAGCCTTATAACATTATTGCCTTCTTATCAACATATATGACACTCCAAGAAGGTGACATTATCTTTACAGGTACGCCTAGTGGTGTAGTATTAGGTAAAAATGAAAGTAAGTATTCTTGGTTAAAACCAGGAGATATTGTTACAGTTTCCATAAGCGGTATTGGTACCTTAGAAAACAAATTTATTTAAAATAAGTACATTGTTAAAGTATTGTATTTGCTCGTATTCTAATTATTACGATATCTATTTACATTACAACTAAATATATCTAAACACAAAAAAGAGATTACTTCTATGTATGTCTAACTATACATAGAAGTAATCTCTTTTATTATTATCTATATTTTATATTTACTATTACTTTATTTATGCTCCAACTCTAGGTCTAGCATATATTTCTTACGTTCAATGCCCCCTGCATATCCTGTTAACTGGCCATTACTACCAATAACACGGTGACAAGGAACGATGATAGAAATAGGATTGTGCCCTACAGCCCCCCCTACGGCTTGAGCAGAGAATTTCTCTTTACCTTGTTGCTGTGCAATCTGTTTACCAATATCTCCATATGTTGTAGTTTCACCATAAGGAATTGTTTGTAATATAGACCATACGGATTTACGGAACTCAGTACCTTCTAACTGGATAGGAGGTGTAATAAAGGGATTTTTACCATTAAAGTATTGATTTAGCCACATAATTGTTACTTCAAATGGACCTGTTAGTTGCTCTATATACTCCGCATCATCATAACTAGGTGCATGAGCTTCATCAATAAAAAATAAATCTGTTAAGTATGATAATGTACCAAGCATAACCATAGTTCCTAATGGGCTTTCATAGGTGTATTTATAATTCATAGTACATTAACTCCTTCTTAAGATAACAAATCATTCAATACCTTTTGTATGTCTTTATTAAATAATACTGTATTTTGCTGAATATCAAATGGAATCGATTGTTTTTCAATATTAACTGGTACATATAGTGTGTCTATATTGTCATGTGCCATCCGCATAAATGGATATTTGATAATCATCGGCGTATTATAGCCAACACCAAGTTCTAACAATACAGTTTTCTTATCTTTATAATTCTCTATAAAACTTGCATATCGTTTTTGAGCCGCATACCAACCTTCGTCTTGCACAAAGGCACCGTCGACACGTAAATTCATCGTCATTAGTTCGCCACATCTAGGACAGTGAGGAATTAATTCTGTAGGAATTTTCATATCCTTTTGTTCTTTCACCATACGACGCACTTGTTCTTCATTATCATAAGTCTTTTGATGACATGGCTCAGAGCATTGCCACAAGCCATAATCACCTTGCATATAATAAAATCTATTTTTATCCACTCCAGCAAATTGCATTTGATGATCTACATTAGTGGTAATCACAAAGTAATTCTTATTTTGTAATAACTCCATCAACCGAATATAAGGTTCACCTGCTAAAATATCATAGCGATTATAGAAGATATGACGGCTCCACCACGCCCAATATTCTTCCATGCTTTCAAATGAATAGAATCCACCAGAATACATATCTGTGATACCGTACTTTTTGTGAAAGTCATCGAAGTATTTATGAAAACGTTCTCCACTATAGGTCAGACCCGCTGCAGTAGACATACCGGCCCCAATACCTACGAGTACCGCATCAGCTGTATTCAAAAAATCTTTTACACGTTCTATATTATCCCAATAATTTGTTGTAGATTTCATAATCTATATCCTTATATACATTAAATACCACTTGTATTTTACTATTAGTTTCTTTTAAATACCTACGTACCGTATCGATAGCAATTTGGGCCGCCAATTCATTAGGAAATCTAAACTCACCAGTAGAAATGCAGCAAAATGCAATGGAGTTCAAACTATAAGCATTAGCTAGCTCCAAACAAGATCTATAGCACGATGACAATTGTTCTTTTTCTAAGTCTGTAACAGTATCATAAACAATAGGCCCTACCGTATGGATAACATGACTGGCAGGTAAATTAAAACCATAGGTCATACGAGCTACACCTGTCTTTTTAGGCATATCCATATACTCAGTCATCCTAGCACAGGCCATACGTAACTCAATACCAGCAAAAGTATGAATGGCATTATCAATACATTTGTGATTCGGTAGAAAACAACCGAGCAACTGCTCATTAGCTGCATTGACTATAGCCTTTACCGCTAGACGCGTTATATCACCTTGCCACAAATAAATTTGTGGTTCTCGTTCTTCCATATCATTAATCGTAACGATGCCTTTTTCATGAGCCAATGTATTTAAATATTCATCCTCTACCTTCATCCAGTCAGTGGGCATAGCTCCTGCAGGACGAATATTACATAGAGCTCTAAATAGAGTAAATTGTTCTTCTTCACTCACAGGAATTTCTAAATGTTCGTTATGCCTCTCTTTGTATTCTGCTACTAAACCCTCTAAAAGATAATGTAATCGTTCTTGCTGTGTCATATAAACTCCTAAATAGAATTGACTAGAGTATAACCTATTATATAGCAAAAAACTGCTAGCACATAATATGCTAGCAGTAACTTTACTGATTAGTATTATATCAAAAACTAAGGTCTAACAAAAGCTTGACCACCATGGTTTACAAGGATATCTCCATCTAATACTTTAGTAATAACCCCTTGTAGACTACCTTGGATTTGGCTCATCATAAAGCGATAGCCTGGGCTATTCAAATGTTTAGTAAGGGCTTCCTGATCGCTATAGATCTGAATAACGTACCAGCGATTTTTTGCGTTTCTTTCACGAAGCACATAACCAGCCTTATAACCCGCATCATCCCGAACGGCACGTTCCATATCGAGTTGATATTGTCGTTGTACCGTATCGATTTCATTGCTATCAACAGTAAACTCAGTTAAGGTAACTACTGCCTTACCATCATTTACAATGGATAATGCATCTTTCTTTTCAAATAAAAGTACAGACTGTACATCATACATCTTACGATTTGTTAATTTAGAACCTACTTCATTAACAAAGGCTTGATAATGGTCAGATTTGCGATGTGTCTCAATAGCAGCTAAATCTTTATAGATTTCAACTACATAAGACTCCGAAGGATTACCCTTTACATGCGCCACATTCATGGACAATGTATTAGGTTCTTTTTCCATAGATGCTGTCAGATTAGCTACACCTGCACTATTATAAGTTCCTTGTAGCTCTAAAGGTACTTCGAAACGATACATACCTACACTTGGTGCTGTATCAACTGATTGATCTCGTTCCATAACAAGAGCTGCAAAAGATGTGCTTACACCTAATACTGCAATAGCAGATGTTAGTACAATACGTTTTAACAAATTTTTATTCATAAAAAACTCCTAAATCACAATGTAATATATTCTACTATTGTACCATGCTCTTCAATGAGTTTAACTAGTTCTTTACCTTGAAGCCACACAGTCGCATCATTTTGGTTCGGATGTATGCCGATTAAATTATTCTCGTAGTCCGCGTCAATATAGTAATGGACCTTGCGTTCCTCATCATGGAGCAAGCAAAATGGAGATACGTGACCTGGTTTAATCTTCAATATATTCCATAGCTCTTCTTCAGAGCCAAAGGAAATCTTTTTCAACTTATGGTCCTTACGGAACTGTTTTAGATCCACACGCTTTGAACCACGAACGGTAATTAAATAGTAATGCTCTCGTTTATGATCTCGTATAAATAAATTCTTTGCATCCCACTCAGGATAGGGCAACTGCACATTTGGCTTATCGTCCATACTAAATAATGGTGCGTGATCTGTAATTTCAAAATCGATATGATGGTCACGTAAACAATCATATACGCCTTGTTTATCTAACATGTAATACCTCTAATATATCGTTTCTACTTGGTGAAAGTTACTACATAATAAAATCGATTAACATAGTGAAAGTACCAGTTGTACCGGTTACATCGATTATGTCTTGTTAAATATATCCCAAGCTTATTCTGGAATCGTATAGGTACCATCAAATACAAATAATTCAGGATGTTCATGTACGAATGTATCTTCATAAATTCCATCATATTCATACACTACATCATCTTTTTTATCGAGAAAATCGAACAATTCCTCTTCATTTTCCCAGTCTTGTAAAATAGTCCATCGTTCAGCTCTATCAAATGGAACTGAACCACCAAAGTAATCGATAACTGATTGTAAATTATCTGCTAGCTCATCCATCTTGAAGAGGCGTAACCCTGCAAGAGCATCTTCCCATACAATGCCTGTTGAGTTATATAAAAACTGATGATGACCACCATTATTGACCTCGGCAAAATACCAACATATTGCATTTAGGTATCGTTGCTCTAAAGTGAAAGGTTTTCCAGATTCTAAATAATCATCGTAAGAACCATATATATTGATAGTCCAATACATGGGCTCATTAATGGTCCACATATCATCTGTAGATTGAATTGCTTCAATAGTAATGGTCCGATGACGAGGTACACCTTCTCGGTTCTTCTTTTTCTCTGCTACATAATTGCTATAAGCTTTACATAACTCAGGATACTCTGCTTCACACTGTTCAAAGTCCATCTGCATATAGCACATATCAATGACTTCAAAACAATACGATTTTATATCATCCAGATTCTTTTCCTGAGCTAAACGTACGCCCTGATCTACTAATCTTAGCATCTGTTTCATAGTATCTGATGTATACGATTCATTATTATCTAAAGCAACAGCTCCATACGCATAGGCACAGCGATAATACCACACCGCATCACGATACTCTTCATCAATAGACTCTAATACCTTAATTGCCTCTTTTTCATTGCCATTATTGTTATAAGCTCTACCGAGCTCACCTAACAGAGATATAGATAAGTTTTCTATGCCTACACTAGTTAACACATCAATAATAGTTTTTACATTTCCAGTATCATTAAGCTCTTTAACAGTTTGTAATTGCTCACTTTCAGAAAAAGATAAAAACTGTTCAATAGTTATAGACATACAATACACTTCCCCTCATATTATCAATATGTATATGAACTCATCTTAGCATAATAATAACAAACAACACAAAACAATAAATTACAGATTTTAAAATAATAGTTTATGACAAAAAAGACTATTTAACTAGCTACCAAGCCATACAACAAATACAGGAATACCTTCATCATTATCGTCAATATCTTCAATTTCATCAGCTTCAAATTCGTGATCATCATAGACTAGATTTTCAAAGAATACATGATCACCGAGCTCTTTATTGGCCATTAAGTTATGTATCTTGAAAAGAAGCTCTTCAGTAGTAAAGTACTGACCATTATCTGCTTTAAGGCGAGCATAGATTTCAACTTGCCACATATCATCTTCTTTATCGTCTTCTAGTAATTCATCTACCTCGTATAAGTGTTCATTAGGGTGAAGCTGACTTTTGCTTTCAATCCAAGCTTCATAGCTTACAAAAATTTCAGGCTCTACTAATGGCGGTAAATTATCAGGATTAACGTTATGCGCTTCTAAGCATGTATAAAACTCCTTAGCAAACTCTTCTTTAGTATAGGTAGTTTTATTAAAAACCCAAGGAATTCCCTCAAACTCATGATAATAACCTTCATATATTTTATTACCATCTTTATCAACACCAAGATATTCAATCTTTTCCGTGTTCTCATTTTTGTTAAAAAGGTTTTTGATCATTTCAAAAATCATAATATAATCCTCCTTGTAATCTTTTAAACAATGCTTTGATTTTATTATACCTAACATATTTCTCAATATTCTACATTAATCCCCTATAAAATAACGTAGCCCGAAACACAAAAGTATATAATTTCTACGTATATAGTAAAAGCCCTCGCATAGCGAAGGGCTAATCTATTATTGTCTTATAATGTTCTATACTAACTAGCTACCACAAACAATAAAGAATACAGGTATACCATCTTCATTATCTATAAGTCCGTATCCTTCACATTCATGACCTTCGTATTCAATACCTTCAAAGAATACGTGATCTCCTAATTCTTTATTGGCCATTAAATTGTGTAATTTAAAAAGTAATTCTTCTCTAGTAAAATATGTACCATTATCCGCTACAAGATGAGCCATAATTTCTACTTGCCACATGCCATCTTCTTTATCTTCTTCCAGCAATTCTTCGTCGGTAGCACGTTCATTATCAAAAAGTTGGTCTTCACTTTCAATCCAAGCTTCATAGGTTACTAGAATTTCAGGTTCTTCTAATCTATCGTCGTCATCTGCTTCATCATCTACATATTTCTTTACATTTTCATTGTATTCTTTGGTAAACTCTTCTCTGCTATATGTTTGCTTATTAAATACCCAATGCACTACATCATATGTAGGATAGTTATCCTCTTCGCGTTCATTAATGTCTCCAGTAGCTTTACCTTCTGTAGTAATTTTACTATTTTTCTTATCAAAGAGATTCTCAATGGTATCAAAAATCACAGGGTAATCCTCCTTGTAATCTTTTGGCTTGATTTGAGTTAATAAGTATTTTACAACTTCGCAACACCAGCCCAGCTGTTTATCTAAATGGGACTCTTTCGCTATTTTCATACCTGCTTCTATTAACTGTAATGCTTGCTGCACATGTTCAGATTCGTAGCTTTCACCACATCCCAAAGATGCATGAGCATAGCCACAACGATAATACCAAGACCAATCGCGATATGCCTCATCAATACGATTAAATAAATCAATAGCCTCTGCTGCGCGGCCATTATTGTTATACATACGTCCTAAGGTGCTTAATAGTATAGGAGACAAATTATCGATACCCATATTAGTTAACAGTTCCATCGCACGCTTGATATCAATGCCCTCTTGTTCATTAAGGAGCTTAACCTTTTCCGCATCACTTAACGATTGAAACTCTTCATCCGTAATTTCTTCTATACTGATATATAAGTTCTTAATAAAGTCACCAAAATTATCTGCTAAGAGAGTAATTGAATAATCACCTTCTTGGTCTACACGTACAACCTTAGGTTCACCGCTAGGACCACAGTCACGATAATCAAGGAAAATCATATCGTGACCACCAGAAATCGTATCGGCTACAACGACACCGATAGGGGGATATTTTACTTTCGAAATCCAAAATTCATTCCCCATCTCACCTAAAAGAGAGTATTTTTTATCTCTATCGATGCCATATATTCCTGTTATATATACACAATCGTCATCATCATTAATAAAACAATTTTTCTTTACTACACCACCATTATGGTTTTTAAGTAGCTCAATATATGCAGCAGGCAATGTATAACCTAATTCTGCTTCAGCTGCTTTAATATCCCTATCAGTAACCGGTTTACCAATATAGGATTCAAATGCATAGTCAACATCGTTCCAAAATCCAGTCCAATCAAAGTCTTTCAGATTACTCATAATACCCTCTCCTAGTTTAAACCGATATAATCTAAATTCTTAATTACTCATTTATAGAATAAGTTTTGATTAAAGCTTTTACCTCATGTCGTATCAATATGGTATCTACAATATAAGAAAAAATGATATAAGGAGATGCATTTATAATCGCTATAGGCGCTAATATAATTGCTACCCATAATAGATCTAGAGGATATGCATACCACTTAATATCTATGGTATTTAAAATGGGTATAACATAATCTATCACTCTTAATTCCCATTGCATTAAGGGATTTAGTTCCTCACTTGTTCCTACTAGCCAAGCGAAGATAATCCCAAAAAGCAAAAAATATACTATGCCAGATGGAATTAATATCTTCGCCCTCTTTTTTAATAGATTACGACAAATCTCATCTTCTTCCTCTGGTTCTATTTCATATAACATATTGCACTGAATCTGAATGCGTCTAAATCGATAACGAATATACTTATACAAAATGTTATTAGGTGTATATAACATAATAGACTCCACATATAAGTCATACTAGCAAAATCATGGAAAATATATCATCCATCTATGGCAAAATAATGTAAATCTTTGAATTCATCATCCCAAAATGTAAAAGAAAAGATATGGGTATCATCAAAGGTTTGCTCGCAATAGGCCACAGCATCACGTTCTGGTTCGATAATAGGCATACCAATGCGTGATTTCACGTCATCAATAGTTATATCACTATACAAATCTCGTATTTCGTTATAAATGAAAGTTACAATTGCATCTATATTTTTATGGTAATTAACAGCTAATAGCTTTGCCGTATCTAAATTAATATCTGTTGGTTTCTCATCCCAGCAAAACTGTATTCCTTCGCAGGATATGGTATATTGCCTTAACTGTTCATCATATATTACAGGATTAGTCATCATTTGTACCCTTTACATAGCTTTCCATCTGCGGTCTTAAATCTAACACGATTTCCCAATCATCTAATGATGGTACCTTATGATGTGCAATAAAATCTTTTATTATCTGTAATGCCTCTTGAGGGCCTAGCTCATTTTTACCGTATATTATCGCACCTTGCTCGCCATCATTAGTTACACTAAGCTCTATATGTAATAAATCCGTATCTTCATCACTACAAACTTGTACAAAATTATACATTTTATTATCTATGGAGATTGCCTTTGATAGTGAGATAACTACAAAATCTTGCTCTTGATCCTCAATAGCGTAGAGATTTTGCTCAACTTCATTCAAGGTAATCCCTTCATACTTATAGTCACCTACATCAATAGACCAATCCGTATATGTTTTCTCCAAAGTATCCGTCATAAGTATCGCCTCTCCTTTACGATATACATTAGAATAAGTTTTCTAATTGACCTGCCATATCTGCCATAAACTCATCAAACTTGCAAAGTTCTCGTAACTCTTGATGCTCTATATCATAACAACCAATCTTTTTAGATTTAGGGTCCCATACAATTTGCCAATTATTATACTCGCCTAGCTCTTTAGATAAACGCAATAGGTTACGGCGGCCTACTTTAAATAGAATTGTATCAATTAGAGGGAAAAATTCTATGGATATAAAATCAGAATATGGCAATTCAAAATAAAGATTATCCGACTCTAAAAATGCAACTAATGCTTTTGGTAGTTTAAAAGGTTTCAATTGATCCATTTTATTCTGTAAATCATGATACCCAACTGGTTCTAGATTTTTAAAATACTCAGCCATTTTCATATCGTCCTTTTCAACAGCAATGCTATAGGGACGCATGCCATCCTTTTCCGTGATAGTCACATCTGCACCATGTTCTACCAAGTATTTACACATCTGTAAATCTACGTACCGAGCAGCTACACATAATGGAGTTGGCTTAAAAGGATATACCGAATCTGGTTTATTGTAATTAATATCTACACCATGATTGATAAAGAAATCTAGGACCTCATAATTTCTATCTGTAATAGCATTTCTAAAAGCTGGACCACCATATTTCTGAACTGTATGGCCTAAGTCATGAATTATCTGTAAGTGCTTATATTGCTTACCATATAAGGCAGCCTGAAAAGCATCTACATCCACAGCATTCAAGGCATGAATATTAGCACCATGAGCCACAACATAATCTATTACCTTTTGATCAGCATACCGTACAGCTAACAAGAAACTTGGATTTTCTTCATCATTTAAATCTGCTCCATGTTCAACTAACCATTGAACACTAGGTAAACAATTCATTACTAATGCTAATTCTAGAGGGGAATACTCACTGTACTTACCCAGTTGTATAGGTTTATGAATATCCCAACCATCCACTAATGCGTTTTCTAACGCTACGATATTTCCTTTTACGATATCAAATACTATTTTAGGCACAGCTTCAAAGGTACCTAAATCCTTTAGTTCTATCATGTCTCTCTCCCATGAACTATATTTTTAAAATGATTATTACTAATTACATTATATTACATTTATAAGTATGAGTGTATAGTAAAAGCCCTTTGCATAAGCGAAGGGCTATCTTTCTATTTCTCTTGTACTTGTTTACCACTCATATGTTCAATAGTGATTTCAAACATCTGAGTTGCTCTACCATTACGAGCAATTTGTTCATCAGCTAACGCTTCATCAGGATAATATTTCATAGCAAATTCTTTTAATCGAGCTATAGATTCTGGACCTGCCTCTAATAAACGGCATCTACCAAATACTACTGCACTTTGTACATATGGGGCCCATGGTTCAGATTCATCAATATCCTCATCCCCATATATTGTAAAACATACCTTATCTGAAGCTTTTAATGCATCTACTTTATGACCAGCTTTGGCTCCATGAAAATAAATTTTCTGTGTTTCATTATCATAAAAATAATTAATAGGAATAGCATAGGGGTATCCATTAACACCATTCATGGCTAGAATACCTCGACGATTAGATGTTAATAATGCTTCTGTAGTAGCCCGATCTATTTCATTTATCTTTTTACGAATTGGTTTAAACATAATATGTCTCCTACTTTATTTACTAATTGTATTTACTAGATACATAAAAGTACCACTATTAGTATCATCAACTTTAGAGTATTCTTTCCAATGTATAGGATACATACCAGTTAATACTATAGGTGCTTCCATTCCACGCATAGTTCCTTTTCCTGTATTATCGGACCAATTCATGCATCCAGTTTTAATAGAACCGTCATCAATAGAGAATTCAGAGTATGTACAATTTGCTTTTATGGGCGGTTTTAAATAAGACATCTCACTAGTTATCTTAATCGTATAACCTTCAATAAATTTATTACTCTTATCCCTAAATTCCTCTATACGCATTATATCTTTTAAATAGTTATAACAGCCTTGGTCCTTAGCACCTTGCTCCTTCAACACATACACTTCACCATTTATAGTTTTAATACATTTTTTTGTCGTATATTTAAGCTCAATAGGAATCCATTTACCATCTAATATAACAAGAATATCGAGATGTAAATTAGGATTAAATTCAGGTACAAACTCTAGTCTGATATCACAATTTGGATATTGTTCTTTAATTATCCATGCTAGGCTAAATTGAAAGTCTGCTTCTGAATGAAATATTGGTCGCCTTTTACTCAATTGGTACATTATTTCATCAATATCTAAGGTTAATCCCATACTATATACCTCATTCAAAATGATTTAACTACTTATGCTAATTATATTATATTTTTATATATGTTTGTATCGTAAAAGCCCCTCGCAAAAAGCGAAGGGCTAAAATCAATTAATTTAAATCTTAACTTATCTTTATTGATTATGTTATTAAAATACTATTTTGATTTTTAAAGATTTCCCTCAACAACTATAACAGATGTATGTTGAAGTACTTCCTTTATCCAATCAATAAATGTGTTTAAAAACTCTTGCTCTTCTTTACTAGAGTTTATAAGATCAACTTCAATATTATGAATTATTTTAATCCAGTCGTCTTGCTTAATCCAATTATCAAAGCACACATCAAATCTATCACTTTCAGTATTATCTGATGCATCTATAATAGGATACACTTGATTAAAGTAAGAAACTAAGATATCAAAATCTGGACTATAAACCCGTAATGGATTTCTATAACAATGCCAATCCTTCCAGCTTGGTGAAGAATTAGATATATCATTAATTTTTAGAGGATTAAAGTCTAATCGTATGAGCTCTCCTAACAGTGCATTAAGCCTTAACTCTATATACTCTTGTTTTTTATAATCCGTTGGTTTCAGCCAGACCATATATAGCTCACTCCATAAACTTATAATACAAGGTATTATTTTATCTCTTTATTCCTAGTGTGCAAAGCCATTATGTCGTGCATTCTTACGAGTGTTAATACTGGTTTGCTCTACGCTCCCAATACCTATAAAAGGATTATATCAATCTTTCTCTCCCCTATATCTAGCATAATTTTATCTGTAAAAAATAGGGTTTATTTTTTGACACAATATACCATGTCTCCTCTATTCCAAATATACATAATGACAGATACTGGAGGTTTTTCATTGATCCAAAGCCAACCTGTATATGTAGTTGTATTGGCAAAATAGCCTTCCGTAATTATTTCAAATTCTGAATCTACAAACTCATTCATAAAGTCACATAAACAAATGGACTTTCCATTAAATCGACCTTCACCTAAGGTTTTGTTAAATATTAGTACCTTACACAAGTCAATATCACAGTCTTTAAAAGATATTTCACCGGAAAATGCTCTTTCCTCACCGTCTACCAATTGATACATTTTGTCAACTGTTAACGTTAATATTTTATTATGAATTCTGATTCCATTTACTTTACTACCATAAAGACTAAAAAGAATTTTACTCTTTCTATCATGTATAAACTCCATATTATTCCTCACAAGATTAAAGCAAAAACCGTAATCCCTAACATGGACAATGCTAATGCTTACTGCGTCGTTTCACTCCTAGTAAGCAAAGCCACCGCCTCAACGTGAGCAGTCATAGGAAACATATCCACAGGTTGGACTTCTTTAAGTTCATAGCCGTATTGTGTGAGTATTTCAATATCTCTTGCCATGGTTGCAGGGTTACAGGATACGTAGACAATGCGTTTAGGTTCCATACCAGCCGCAGAGGTTAGTACTTCTTCTTTACAGCCCGCCCGGATTGGATCGAATACGATAACGTCAGGTCGTACACCTGCTTTATAGAGTTTTGGCATTTCCACGGCCGCATCGGCGACGATAAACTCTGTATTATCATAGCCATTGTGTCGTGCATTTTCACGAGCATTGATAATCGCTGGTTCTACGATTTCTATACCGATAACATGTTTTGCTTTATGAGCTAAGAACAGTGAAATAGTGCCGGTACCACAGTACGCATCGATAACGGTTTCGTTTCCTTTTAGGTCTGCATATTCTAATGCTTGATCATAAAGCACTGTCGTTTGTTCAGGATTGACTTGGAAGAAAGAGTGTGGAGATAAGGTAAACCGTAAATCCTTGATATAGTCTGTAATCGTTCCATCCCCATAGAGAACACTATTTTTAGGCCCTAATATAACATTAGTACGCTTCCCATTTACATTATGAACAATGGTTTCCACTTGGGGAACTCGTTCAGTTAATTTTTCAACCCACTTCTCTTGATGTGGCAAGTGTTCTGTCGCGGTTACAAGGATAATCATCCATCCAGATTGTCCAATACGACCGATTACATGGCGCAATATACCCTTTCCTGTATGTTCATCATAGGGTTCAATATCAAACTCTTTAGCAATTTGATAACATGCTTGAGCAATGATATTATTACCTTCATCTTGTATAGGACAATTCGTACCTTGTACGATATCATGTGATCCCATCGCATAGAATCCCATTTGAATATTCCCTTTAATCCCACCCACAGGCATTTGCATCTTATTACGATACGCCCATGGTTCTTTAGGTCCCAATGCTGGTTTTACAAGTTCTGGATTTTGATGACCAATGCGTTCGATAACGTCCTTCACCTTTTGTGTTTTTAGTGAAAGCTGGCCTTCATAAGTAATGTGTTGCAACTGACATCCACCACAAAAGCCATAGAGATCACAGCGCGGATCGATACGATTAGGAGCCATAGTAACAATTTCTAACAGACGCCCTGTGGCATAAGTCTTTTTCACCATATTGATGGATACTTTCACGGTTTCCCCAGGCAAGGCAAAGGGAACAAAGACTGTAAAATCCTCTACACGACCTACACCTTCACCGCTACTACCGATACCGTGAATGTTTACTAATACTTCATCACCTAACTTAACTGGAACATTGAGTATGGCCTGTTGCTTCTTAGATAATGTACTAATAACTGATTGACCTGTATTTGCACGATTACCGTTTCTACTTTGTTGTTTAGATTTCTTCTTACGAGATGTACGTCTTGTACCGTTCATTACGCGTCTCTTTTCTTCCAAATTTTAATCATGCCAGTTACGATAAGTACGAAGAATACAGTACCAAATTTCACGAGCAATTCTTCACCTTGTATATATGGCATAAGAAGTGGATCTTCCACAATCATTTCACCAGCAACCCAACCTAATAACGCACCACCAGCCCAAAGAATGATAGGAAACTTATTGATGATACGAGCAAATAGTGTGGAGCAGAACACAATGATGGGAACAGTAATCAACATACCAACAATAACGAGCTCTAAATGTCCTTTAGCGGCACCAACTACGCCAATTACATTATCGATACTCATCATCGCATCAGCCACAATGATTGTCCAAATGGCTCCCATTAAGGAATTCTTAGCTTCGATATGTGCCTCTTCATCCCCACCTTTTAAGAGTTGAATGGCAATCCATACAAGTACAAGGCCACCACCTAAATGAATAAGAGGAATTAAAGTAAGTGCTTCCACTAAAAGAGTGGCAAATACAAGGCGCATTCCAATAGCCCCTACTGTACCCCAGATAACGGCTTTCTTTTGTAATTCTGGCACCAATTTACCCGCTGCCATACCAATAACAACGGCATTATCTCCTGCCAATAAAATATCGATCAAAATAATTTTGCTAATCGTTATCCACGTTGCAGCTTCTAAAAATTCCATTCTATACTTACCTCAATTCACTCTGCTAATTCAATAACTATCCCTTAACTATACCACAAATTCTCTATTTTCTCATCTAAAAGAAAGCTCTTAGATTACCACTGTTATTCTTAAGATTAGCCTATAAGGTTCTTTATAATGGCTATACTTTTACGAAAAAATATCTCTCCTCCTATGACTAGAAGAAGAGATTTATTACATTATTTTTTAAGTTTCTTTACTAACAAAGATGCCCCTACTACGAGGATAACAGCTCCGACTTTGATGAGTAATGCATACGGTTCTACGGTATGTGAAATTAATTTATCTTCCACACTCATTGCTGCACCCACCCAGGCAAGGATACCGCCACCAACGTAAAGGATGATTGGAAAGCGTTCGATAACTTTTACAAATAAAGTACTACCATAAATGATAATAGGTACTGTAATAAGCATACCGATTGCAACTAATGTCATATCACCATTAGCGGCACCAACTACACCAATAACATTGTCAATACCCATAATTCCATCAGCAATGACAATGGTCATGATAGCAGCGCGCAAGTTATCTTTAGCCTCGATATTATGCTCGCTATCATCATCAACAACAAGCTTGTAACCGATCCATAAAAGAAGGATACCACCAACTAAACGAAGAGCAGGAATATTGTTCAATGCCTCTACAAATAGGAATGCCATAACAAGACGTAAAATAATGGCGCCAGCTGTGCCCCAGAAAATCGCCTTCTTCTGTAAATGTGCGGGTAGGTTGCGAGCCGCCATACCAATAACGATGGCATTATCACCAGCTAATAAAATATCAATAACGATGATTTGAAGCATCGCTAATAAGCCTTGTACAGTTAAGATGTCCAATGTATCCTCCTTAGAATAAAACAATAGTATATATATTATAATCGATATAGTAAAGTAGTGTAAAATTCAATTATCAACATATATATACGTTTTTATCATAATTCTTTCTTATTAAATAAGATAGTTTATATAAGGTCATTTCTCCCCTTACATAATCACAATATGGGCTCTATTTTTTTTATAAATTTAATTCCTTTTTCCCTTAGGTTTTGGCTATTAAATTAAGCTACTTTATGATATGGTATAGTATATCGTTACTAGGGAGGTTAGTATGTATCAGACATATTCTATACTGCAAAAATTATGGTTGTTCATAAAACTATTTACTCCAATGTGCATCACTCAATTTTCCCTGATTGGAGCTACCTTCATCGCCATCTTTTTAACGGGGCAATATAGTACGACTGATTTAGCGGGTGTCGCTACGGGATATAATTTGTGGCTCCTCTTCTATATCTTTGCACAAGGTACATTAATGGGTATCACGCCAATCATTTCTCAACTATTAGGAGCTAAGAAAACAGATGAGATTCCAATAATCTTTCATCAAGGCCTTTTCATCGGTACAGGACTAGCATTTTTAATTTTATTAATTGGTATATTCGGCTTACGCCCTTTATTGACATATTTAAATCTTGAACCCGCTGCCACCGAGGTATGTATTAGTTATCTGAAAGCCTTTGCACTTGGTTTATTCCCATTACTCTGGGTAAATACCTTGCGTAACACAGTCGATTCTCACGGATTGACGCATTACTCCATGGCCATTGTCTTTACAAGCTTTGTGATTAACGTATTCTTAAACTACGCACTCATCTTTGGTCATTACGGCTTTCCTGAAATCGGTGGTGTTGGTGCTGGCTATGGTATTGCCGGTGCCTGTTGGACAAACTTTATTCTATTTAGCTTAGTCATTCTATTGCATCCTAAGTTAAAAGGCTATCGCATCTATAAAGATTTCCATAGCCCGAATTTCCACTATATCCGTGAACAATTACAAGTTGGTATTCCCATTGGCTTCTCCATCTTCTTTGAAGCTAGTATCTTTAGCATTGCTGGTCTCTTAATGGTTCATTTTGGTTCTGCTGTAGTAGCAGCCCACCAATCAGTAATTTCCTTTACTAATGTATTCTATTGCTTGCCATTAAGTATTGCCATGGCCTCTACCATTGCCGTTGCTTATGAACTCGGTGCAGGACGAAAGAAGGAAGCGATCCAATACTCTTATATTTCTCGTGTATTAGCTATCATTATAGCTGTTCTTATATGCGCATTTACGTTCACCCATATGGATAATATTGCTGATCTATTCACCAATGATGATGAAGTATATGAGCTTATTTATCACTTCCTGGGGTATGGCGTATTTTTTGCTGCTATCGATGCCATAGGTACTCCATTACAAGGTATTCTAAGAGCCTACAAGGATGTAAAAATAGTTCTTTACATCTCACTCATTTCTTATTGGGGTGTATGTTTCCCAACGGCTTATACCCTTGCTAAAAATCCAAATTATGGACCATTTGGCGTATGGATTGGTTTGTTGGCTAGTGTAGTAGTTGCAGGTATATTATTTACACTTCGCACATACTATATACAACATTACAAACCTAGAGCTATTACAAAATAATAAAAGCACCTATTGAATATTACACATCAGTGTAAAACATTAATAGGTGCTTTTTCCATTTTATTTTAAAATCTCTTGTTTCTCTACTTTGGACATACGAAAGAAATTATATAGCATTTCTGCCGTCTTATAATTCATAGATTCTACTTTTGCAAGTTCATCAATAGATGCCTCTTTCATGGCCTCTAAACTATTAAAGTGAGCCCATAAGGCCTTACGGCGTTTAGGCCCGATGCCTTCAATATGGTCTAATATAGACTCAAGATTTCGCTTGCCACGCAACTTACGGTGATAGGTAATGGCAAAGCGATGAGCTTCATCACGAATTTGTTGAAGTAATTGAAGTTCCGGCGTGTGATGACTCAAAATGATACTTTCAGATTGCCCCTCTACAAAGACCTCTTCAATACGTTTAGCCAAGGAAATGACAGGCACATCTGTAACACCAACGGCACGGATTAACGGCAAAGCCGCATTGAGCTGACCTTTACCTCCATCGATGATAATAAGGTCCGGCATAGGCCAGTCTGTTTCATTACCGTAGCGTCGTTCCATGATTTCTGCCATCGATTTAAAATCATCTGGCTTACCCTGTGTGGTTTTCAATTTAAAGCGACGATATTCCTTCTTCGCAGGCTTGCCACCTTCAAAAACAACCATAGAAGCTACCGTTTCAGCCCCTTGTGTATGAGATATATCAAAACACTCCATACGTTCAGGTAAACGTGGTAAGTCGAGAATCTCGGCTAACTTCTTAACCGCTCCGCCAGTCTTATCGATTTGGTGCTGCCACTGACGACGACGTTCTTCAAGGAAAGTTTCCGCATTTTCATGAGCCATCTTAATCATATCCATCTTATAGCCACGCTGTGGCACAGATACATCTACGTGTTGACCTTTTAGCTGTGTAAACCATTCACTTAATAAGTCCCTATCTGTACTCTCCATAGGTAGTAGTAACTCTTTAGGGATAAAGTTTGTATCTCCATAGTATTGCTTGATAAAGTCCGTCATAATGGTTTCTGAACTATCACCATCATGTTGCACAAAGTAATTCTCACGGCCTAACAGACGACCACCACGGATGAATAACAACTGTACACAGGCCATCGATGTATCTACAGCCATTCCTAATACGTCTAAGTCGCCACGTTGAGTAACCATGCGTTGCTTTTCTTGTATCTTTTCAATACTAGATAATTGATCACGATACCGTGCCGCATCTTCAAAGCGCAAATCTTCTGCAGCAGTTTCCATCTTTGACTTAATTTCCTTTAGCAATGATATAGGTTTGCCTTCAAAAAGTTCTATAATTTCGTCAATATACTTCCGATAATCCGGTACAGATATTTTGTTAAAACACGGTGCCTCGCAGTAATGCATATGATACTGCAAGCACGGGCGTTCTACCTTCATAGACTTACAGGTACGCAATGGATAGTACTGGCGTATTAATTTCAGTACCACATGGACGGATGTAACGTCTGTAAAAGGGCCAAAATACTTAGCCCCATCACGCTCTAGGCGACGCGTCATATATACACGAGGATAGTCTTCTTGCACTGAGATTTTGACATAAGGGTACGTCTTATCATCGCGGAGCCTAATATTATATTTAGGTTCATGCTCCTTGATAAGCGTATTTTCTAAGATAAGTGCTTCCATTTCCGTCTTTGTTTGAATGACTTCCACATCGACGGCACGTTTCATCATGGCCGTAACCTTTGGTGCCCGGTTTGCATCGTTACGCACATAGGAACGCACACGATTGCGCAGATTAATAGCCTTACCTACATAGATAATGCGGTTATATTGATCGCGCCATAAATAGACACCTGGCGTCGTTGGCAGATGACTGACCTTTTCCAGTAATTCTTCAGACGGCATGTTTCCTCCTTTCCTAGTAGATTACAAGAGAATAGGTTACACACTTCTTTAAATAATGCTCTTTATGAATTAAAGGATGTAGTCTATTCTCTTTATGATTTTTCTTTTATAGAAACTTAAATATATGTACTATTTTATTTCTTATGCTTAGCTGCTTTCATAAATTTCTTAGTCTGTTCTAATACAGGGCCCAAGAATTTGCCGGTATAGCTTTCTTTCACCTTAGCAATTTCCTCAGGCGTGCCAGTAGCCACAATAGTGCCACCGCGATTACCACCTTCAGGACCAAGATCGATGATGTGGTCAGCCATTTTAATAACATCTAAGTTATGTTCGATAACAACAACTGTATCGCCACCCTCTACGAGTTGTTGCAATACGTGTAACAACTTACGAATATCTTCAGCATGAAGGCCTGTAGTAGGCTCATCAAGGATGTATAACGTTTTACCGGTGCTACGACGAGCTAGCTCAGTAGCTAATTTTACACGTTGTGCTTCACCACCAGATAATGTAGTAGCCGCTTGACCTAAACGAATATAGCCAAGACCAACCTCTTGGAGGGTAACCATCTTACGATTAATTTTAGGTATGGCACTAAAGAATTCTACCGCATCATCTACGGTCATATCTAATACATCAGCAATGGATTTACCTTTATACTTAACCTCCAAGGTTTCACGATTATATCGCGCCCCTTTGCAGACTTCACAAGGCACATATACATCTGGTAAGAAATGCATTTCAATCTTGATAATACCATCACCACGGCAAGCCTCACATCGACCGCCTTTTACGTTAAAGCTAAAACGACCTTGTTTATAGCCACGCATCTTAGCTTCTGGCGTTTGACTATATAATTCGCGAATCGCATCAAATACACCTGTGTATGTAGCTGGATTGGAACGAGGTGTACGCCCGATAGGGCTTTGATCAATATTGATGATTTTATCAATATGTTCAATGCCTCGAATCTCTTTATGAGCTCCCACCTTATGATAAGAACGATACAACTGATTGGCTAATCCTTTATAAAGGATTTCATTGATTAAGGTAGACTTACCAGAACCACTGACCCCCGTAACGACAGTAAATAATCCTATCGGAAATTTTACATTAATATTATGTAAATTATTTTCCTTCGCACCGCGAATTTCAATGCAATTCTTGCCTGGTTTGCGGCGTTCTTCGGGAAGTGCTATAAACTTACGACCACTTAAGTACTGACCAGTAATGGAGTTTTCTACCTTCATCACTTCCTCAACAGTACCTGCTGCAATAATTTGTCCACCATGCTCACCCGCCCCAGGACCGATGTCTACTAAATAATCAGCAGCGCGCATCGTATCCTCATCATGTTCTACAACAAGCAAGGTATTTCCTAAATCACGTAGCCCTTTTAATGTATCGATGAGGCGATCATTATCACGTTGATGTAAACCTATAGATGGCTCATCTAGGATATACAACACACCAACAAGGCCAGAGCCAATCTGTGTGGCCAACCGAATACGCTGTGCTTCACCACCAGATAATGTGCCTGCACTACGGTTCATTGTTAGGTAATCGAGGCCTACATTATTGAGGAAACCTAACCGAGCATTGATTTCCTTCAAAATTTGAGCGCCAATGACTTGTTCACGCTCTGTTAATCGTAGATGTCCAAAGAAATCTAATGCTTCCTTTATAGTTAATTGTGTAACCTCATTGATATTCTTATCCCCTACGGTAATAGCCAATACTTCAGGTTTTAGACGAGCACCATGGCAAGTAGTACAAGGCTTAATGGACATAAACTTTTCAAATTCTTCACGCATAGAATCGGTAGAGGCTTCACTATGACGGCGCTTAACCATCGGTAAAATGCCTTCATACTCAGTAAAGAATTCCTTTATTTCACCTCTCATATTTTCATAGGTGAAACTTACCTTATCCGTCGTACCGTACATCACCTTTTTCTGTAATGCTTTCGGCAATTCATCATAGGTGGAGTCTAAGGAATATCCATTAGCTTTTAATAGGCCTTCTACTTGACGCATAAACCAAGCATTAGGATTAGAGCTCAATGCTTGCACACAACCATCGGCAAAGCTAATGGATCCATCTGGAATAACGCGCTCCTCATCAACCTCCATAGTAGAACCAATCCCTAAACAGGATGGACACGCACCAAATGGACTATTAAATGAGAACATACGTGGTTCAATCTTAGGTAGCGAAACATGACAATCCGGGCACGCAAAATGTTGGCTATACATATGTTCAGGTCCATCTACCTCTTGAATCACAACGATGCCTTCCGCCCATTTTGATGCAGTCTCCATAGAGTCAGCCAACCGGGATTCAATGCCTTCTTTTACAACGAGGCGGTCTACTACGATATCGATGGAGTGTTTTTTATTTTTCTCTAATACGATTTCTTCGTCCAAGGTACGCACTACACCATCTACGCGAGCACGAACAAAGCCTTCTTTGCGAAGTTGTTCAAATACCGATTTATGTTCTCCCTTTTTACCTTGAATCATAGGGGCTAGCACTAAAACCTTAGTACCTTCAGGAAAGCTCATTACATCGTCGGTCATTTGTTGTATTGTTTGTTGTGTAATAGGCTTACCACACTCTGGACAATGGGCATGACCTACACGAGCAAATAATAGACGCAAGTAGTCGTAAATCTCCGTTACAGTACCAACCGTAGAACGAGGGTTGCGACTCGTCGTCTTTTGGTCGATAGAAATGGCTGGAGATAAGCCTTCAATATAATCCACATCAGGTTTATCCATTTGTCCCAAAAATTGACGGGCATATGCAGACAGGGACTCAACATAGCGACGTTGCCCTTCTGCGTAAATCGTATCAAATGCTAAGGATGATTTACCAGAGCCACTGAGTCCAGTCAAGACGATAAACTGATCACGTGGCAAGGATATATCAATATTTTTTAGGTTATGCTGACGCGCACCTTTTACAATCAATTGGTCTTTCATTATCTTTCCTATTTAAAGAGATGATACCAAACGGCATCATCTCTCTGATTACTAACATGAAATAATATATGTATATTATCGCACATATAGTCTATATAATCTATGTGTTTTCTTACAATCTTTTAAAATTGTTCCTAAGATTTACCTTTTGGACCTGTCCGCTTTCTAGATTTAGTAGAAGCAGGCTTCTTCAACTTGCTATCTCCTGCACTATGCATATCGGACCATTGTTGACGTAATACGCCCAGTTGATCACGTAATTTAGCAGCGGTTTCAAATTCAAGCTGCTTGGCGGCAGCCTTCATTTGACGATCTAGCTCTTCAATCTTATTGTATAATTCTTCCGGTGTTATATCTGCCACCTTAGGTGCTAATGTATCTTGAACATATGATTCGTGTCCATGATCCATGCCCTCTGAGGATTTTTTTTGTTTTCCTTTTTTCGGTGAAAGTCCCTTTCCATCGGTAACCATATCTTCTTCGATTTTCGTTAATTCGATTAGCTCTTTTACATCTTTAGATACAGATTTAGGCGTAATATTATGTTCAATATTATAAGCCTCTTGCACGGCACGACGACGATTGGTTTCATCGATAGCCCGTTGCATAGAACCTGTTACACGATCTGCGTACATGATAACATGACCATTCACATTACGAGCCGCACGACCTATAGTTTGAATCATAGCCGTATCGGAACGTAAGAAACCTTCTTTATCCGCATCTAAGATAGCAACCAAAGAAACCTCTGGCATATCGAGACCTTCACGAAGCAAGTTAATACCAACTAATACATCGAATACTCCAGCCCGCAAATCACGAATGATTTCAGCCCGCTCAATAGTAACAATATCGGAATGAAGGTAACGAACGCGTACGCCCATTTCCTTCAAGAATTCTGTTAAATCCTCAGCCATCTTCTTCGTCAATGTCGTAACGAGAACCCGTTCATTCTTAGCAGCTCGTTTGTGAATTTCTCCAAGCAAGTCATCCATTTGCCCCTTTATAGGACGAATTTCTATAGATGGATCTAATAGGCCCGTAGGACGAATGATTTGCTCTGCAATATTCGTTTCTACTTCCATTTCGTATGGTCCAGGCGTTGCCGATACGTAAACAATTTGATTGATACGCTCTACAAATTCATCGAATTGAAGCGGTCTATTATCGAGTGCAGATGGAAGACGGAACCCGTATTCTATAAGAGATTCTTTACGCGCACGGTCACCATTGTACATAGCTCGAATTTGAGGCATCGTCACATGAGACTCGTCCACCATGATAAGGAAATCATCTGGAAAATAATCAATCAATGTAAACGGTGCTTCCCCAGCCTTGCGTTCAGACATATGACGTGAATAATTTTCGATGCCCGAGCAATAGCCCATTTCTTGCATCATTTCTATATCGTAACGGGTACGCTGTTCTAAGCGCTGAGCCTCCAATAGACGGTCAGCAGCTTTTAACTTCGCCAACTGCTCATCTAATTCGGCTTCAATACGCTCTACAGCAATATTCATCTTCTCTTTCGTCGTTACATAGTGAGATGCTGGATAGACAGCAACGTGTTTTCTTTCCGCAATAACTTCACCCGTCAAGGAATCTACCTCTACGAGGCGGTCGATTTCATCACCAAAGAGCTCCACACGAATGGCTCTTTCACTATAAGCGGCAGGGAAAATATCAATTGTATCCCCTTGTACACGGAAGGTACCGCGGATAAAGTTCATATCATTTCTCGTATATTGAATATCTACGAGTTTAGATAAGATTTCATCGCGCGATTTAGTTTGACCTAAGCGCAAGGACAATACAAGATCAGAATAGTCCTCAGGGTCACCTAAGCCATAAATACAGCTAACAGAGGCAACGATAATGACATCGCGGCGCTCAAAAAGACTCATCGTAGCACTATGTCGCAGTTTATCAATTTCATCATTAATAGACGCATCCTTCTCGATATAGGTATCACTAGAAGGAATATAGGCCTCCGGTTGATAAAAATCGTAGTAAGATACAAAATATTCTACCGCATTATTAGGGAAGAAACTTTTAAACTCGCTACATAATTGAGCAGCCAAGGTTTTATTGTGAGCAATGATCAAGGTCGGCTTTTGAACTGCCTCAATAACCTTGGCCATTGTAAAGGTCTTACCAGTACCAGTGGCACCGAGCAAAACTTGGGCCCATTCACCGCGTTCAATGCCTTCTGTTAAGGATTGAATCGCAGTAGGTTGGTCCCCCGTAGGCGCAAAGGGCGCCTCCACTTTAAATGGTTGGCTCCCCTCGTAATTATATGTACTATGCTTCATTACTGTTCATCCTGATGTTTACGGATAGCCTTCATCTCTTCATCCGTCAAACGACGACCTACATTTTCCGCTTGATTCAACGTATCCTCACCTTCTAAGACTTCGATGAGCATAGCAATAGAAAAGCGATCTAATGTAGGTGTGGTCTTTTGGATTTCATCAGCCATCATCCAATCTGATTCAGTATAGTTATTAATACGATCTGTAATTTCTTCCCAGTTTGAAAGTAGCAATCGCGTAATGGGGCGATATAGTTCAATACCAAAATACTCGATTAAGCTAACAATCTTATTCATATTTTCTAGGCTAACATTACATTCATTTTTTTTATTTTCAGATTCTACATATTCAAGTAAGAATTCCCGGTTATATTTATTTGTCACCTTGAATCATTCCTTTATTAAATAATGCATTAGCAAATTCTTTTGCATTAAATGGACGCAAGTCATCCATACCTTCGCCAACGCCAATCCAGCGTACGGGTACGCCTAGTTCCTCTTTAATAGAGATAACTACGCCACCTTTTGCCGTACCATCTAGTTTAGTTACAACAATACCATTTACTGGTACAGCTTGACCAAATAATTTAGCTTGGCTTACTGCATTTTGACCCGTAGTACCATCTAATACGAGCAATGTTTGATGTGGCGCACCTTCTACGTGATTATTCGCTACGCGCCCCATCTTTTTAAGTTCTTCCATAAGGTTAACCTTAGTATGTAGACGACCAGCCGTATCTACGATAACAAGGTCTGCATTACGAGCTTTCGCAGCTTCCATTGCATCATATACAACGGCAGCAGGATCTGCGCCTTCTTTATGTTTAACAATCGGCACACCAACGCGATCAGCCCATATGGATAATTGGTCAGCTGCAGCGGCACGGAATGTATCACCTGCAGCAATGATAACCTTTTTACCTTCTTTAGTATAATAATTAGCCAATTTAGCGATTGTCGTTGTTTTACCAACACCATTTACACCAACTACGAGGATAACCTCAGGATGGTGCAAAGTAATTTCATCTTCTTGATCGATGAGCATTTCCGTGATGCGGTCTTCCATGAACGGCATTACATCGCCTGTATGATTGATGATACCTTCTGTTACACCACGACGAATTTCTTTCATCAAGTATTCTGTCGTCTTAGGGCCTAGATCACTAGTAAGCATAACTGCTTCTAAATCATCTAAAAAATCATCATCGATTTGCGCATAACCAATAACGATGCTTTCTACATTTTTTACAAAAGACTTACGAGTTTTTTCTAAACCGTCTTTAATTCTATCAAAGAATCCAAATGCCATTATGCTAGATCCTCCTTCACATCTTCAAATGCTACTGTTAATAATCGCGATACACCGCGTTCCACCATGGTTACCCCTTGAAGTACTTCGGCAGCTTCCATCGTCTTTTTACGGTGAGATACAACGATAAATTGTGTTTCTTTATTTACTCGATTTAAGTAGGAACTAAATCGTTCAACATTGGCTTCGTCAAGCGCCGCGTCAACTTCATCAAGCACGCAGAACGGAGCTGGACGATAATCGAGGAATGAGAACAATAAAGCGATAACCGTAAGAGCACGTTCACCACCTGATAAAAGTGTCAATTGTTGACGCTTTTTCCCTGGTGGTTGAATATAGAAATCGATACCACCCGTCAAAATATTATCTGGATCAGTCAGTACAATTTGCGCAGTACCACCGCCAAACAATTGGCTGAATACCTCTTGGAATCTACGGCCTACCACATCCAATACATCGTATAGCTGTGTACTCATAGCCTTATCCATTTCGGCAATAACCGCCTGTAATTGCGTCTTTGCCGTATCTAAATCAGCTAATTGTGTGGTTAAGAAATCATAGCGTTCTTTAGTCTCTTCATATTCCTCAACGGCATTTGGATTGACTGGACCCAATTCGGCAATTTCAGCCATCAAACGAGCTTGCTCATCCTTCCAATCGTTAACGGAGCCTTCAATGCGAAGGGCTTGAGCATCTTCCAAGGTAAAACCTAGCTCTTGTAATTCTTCTACAAAGCGCTCACAATCCATGCGATGACGTGTAATTTTACCTTCCATATCAACAAGGCGACCTTGCACCACTTTATAGCGTTGATTCAATCGGTCTTGCTCACTGAGGATAGATTCCATTTCCTCGCGCCCCGTAGATGTTTTATCATAGGCTTCATCGCGAAGAGCACGTAATCGTTCAACCTCAGCCGTAGCAGAGGACAACTCTTGTTCTGCAACTTCTTGAGCCTTAGGTAATTCCTCTTCATAGCGTTGTGTAGTACTCACTAACAAATTACGAAGTGGTGTTAAGCGCTCAATAATACTAGAAATAGATTGATTACGCTGTTCACGTTGTGTTTCCCGTTCCTGAATCGTATGTCGCAAGGTATCACAAGTAAGGCGAGCTTTTGTAAAAGCTTCATACGCCTCTTGTTGCACCTTTTGCAACACAGTCAATCGATCCATCAACGCCCCTTGATTACCATCCACACCATGATTCTCTTGCAAGGAAGCTAATGCTGTTTCTTGATCTTTCAAGTTAGCCGTTGTAGTAGCCAAATCAATATCAATTTGTACTAAACGTTGCTCTTCTTCTGATAGAACACGTTTCTTACGATCTATCTGATGTTGTATATTTTGTACCTTTGTTTCGCTAGCCACATAGAGTAAGTTCGTATGTTGATAGCTTTCATCAAGGGCAACTCGTTCTTTCTCAGACTCTTCAACCCGTTTTTCAAGTCGTTCTAAGTTAGCAGTTAAAGATTGAATTTGTTCTTCAATTTGTACTAGCTCTTGTTCAAGACTAGCTGCTTCTTCCTTACGGCTCAATACAGAGGCGCGCTTACGCTTCGTAGCACCACCGGTTAAAGAACCACCCGGTTGGAACTGTTCACCCGTAAGGGTTACAATACGCAATTGTTGATTGTATTTTTTCTGTAATCCAATAGCATCATCCATGGAGGATACTACTAAGGTACGGCCCAATAAATACTGGAAAATATGAGCGTACTTATTATCAAAGGAGATACAATCAACAGCAGTGCCTAATACACAGCTTTCATTTAGAGCCGGTGTATCATAAGGTTTTCCTTTTACAGAATCCATCGGCAAGAAGGTTACGCGACCACCTTGGATAGATTTCAAGTAATTTACACCCTCAGCCGCTACACGAGCCGTAGTAGTTACAACGTGGTTAACACTGCCGCCTAATGCCGTTTCAATAGCCGTAGTATATTTGTCCTCTACCGTAAAGAGATCACCAACAGCGCCTGTGATTTGTTCGCGCCAAGAACCTTTACCATTTAAGATATTCTTTGTACCTTCTAAATAACCTTCATGTTGTTCTTCCCATTGGGCTAATAGTTCGATACGACCTTTAACACGTTGCTCTTGGGTACGTAATTTTTGTAATTCTTTACGTTCCTCACGAGCTTGTATAGCTGCTTCTTTACCACCATCAACGAGGGCTTGTCGTTGTGCAGAAATAGCATTAAACTTTTGGCCTAGCACTTCAAATTCAGAACGAGCGACTTGAAGTTCACTATCTACCTGTGCTATCTCAGATTCTAGAATAGCACATTGATTTTTGCTTTCTACCTTGCGAGCTTCTAAGCTTCGAATACTAGCCTTAGCCGTTTCAATAGCACTCACAACTTCTAATTGACGTTGCTCAAAAGCCTCTCGATTGGATTGCAAGGATTGGAACTTAGCTTGTTCTGCCCTTACATCTTCAACAGCCTTTTTGTAGGTCGCTTCTAATTCTTCTAAATTAGACTCTTTCTCTACTAATTGAGCACTTTCATCTTGAATCAATTGATTTAAGATGCGTAATTGTTGCTCCTCGCCTTTTTGCGTAGCCTCTAGCTCACTAATGCGCATAGACGTTTCATCTAATTCACGGCGCGCTGTTTTTAGTTGCTCTTCTAAGAGACGTAAGTGACCAGATAAGCGTTCTTCATCACGTTGCTTTTCAGTATACTGAGCCTCCCACAACTTAAGCTGTTCCTGGTCTTTTGACGAAGACGATTGCAATTCGTGACGACGAGCCTCTAATTTAGACAATTCAGTTTGAAGCTCAATTTCTTCATCTTTAAAGGCAATATTATCATTTTCAAAACGCGTCAAAAGACGATCAGAGGTCTTATAATTGTGAAAGCCTAATGCCCCATCATAATCGCGCTTTGTGCGGCTTAAGGTCATATACTTTTTAGTCTTTTCCGCTTTTTCAGACAAAGGTCCTAATTGCTCTTCAATGGTAGCCATTACGTCTCGTACACGCTCCATATTACGGTCTGTGCTAGCAATACGACGCAACGCATCTTCTTTATTGATCTTAAAGCGAGAAATACCTGCTACATCTTCAAAAATCAATCTCCGTTCTTCATGCTTAGAATTCAAGATAGCATCAATTCGATTTTGACCAATGATAGCCATGGAGTCTCTACCAAGCCCTGTATCCGCTAGTAACAAATGGATATCCTTTAAACGACAAGAGCGCTTATTGATGAGGAACTCACTTTCACCAGTGCGGTATATACGGCGTGTAATGGCTACCTCAGCCATATCTATATCTAATTGTTGGTCACTATTGTCAAACACAAGTGTAACCTCAGCAGCGCTCATAGGTTTGCGCTTTTCCGTACCAGAGAAAATAATATCCTCTGCTTTTTGACCGCGCAAATTACGGACATTGGATTCTCCCAATACCCATTTCATAGCATCCGTAATATTACTTTTACCACTTCCGTTAGGACCAATAACGGCAGTCATTCCTGGTGAGAATTTTACAATCGTTTTATCCGCAAACGATTTAAAGCCCTTTAATTCCAACCGAAGTAATTGCATGACTGCCTCCTTTCTACCAACAACCCTAAATAATCATATCTTTTATTATAACACATATTGCAGGCCATCAATACAGCAACGAACGGTATTTCTCGTGCGTTCTTCACACCATTCAAATGCATACTGCGGATACTGAATCTGAAAGTATTTAACGTTTCGATTATTAAGGCCTCGCACCTTAGATGTTAAGCATCTCGGATAAGAAATAACAATATTATGCTGTACTGCAATACCATTATTCCTAATATAATTTGTTCTATCATTATTAGTGTTATCTATATATCCACTATTATCAGCATTATAAGCACTAACTCCACTAAATCCTAGCTTTTCATAAGTAGCGTAGTCAGTTAGATTAAAACAATCGTTACTTAGTGCGTACGTATACTGAGATGCATGCTCATCAATACAACGTTCAATTCGCTGCTTATACTGTTCGTTCACAACCAGCTCCCCCATAGCGGGCTCATATGGCCCCGCTACTAAGCTATTCCTAGAATCTAATTCTTCTGTACTTTGTAAACCCGTGCGAATGACTTCAATGCCATGCTGTTCAAACCAATCTTTTAAAAATGAACAATACTGTATAGCTAGCTCAGTACTTAGTGGTTTATATTCTCCAGCTCTATACTGTTCGGCTAGCTCTGTATTTTCTATAACTAGTACGGGATAGATACGTACAAAATCAGGTCGTAATGCGGCTACTGCAATGGCCGTTTCTATTATGGTTTGCCATGTCTCTCCTTTTAGTCCCGGTAAAAGTTGAACCCCAACGGTCATATCACGATGTTTTAATCGTGTAACAGCCTCTACTACCTCTTGTGCCGTGTGCCCCCTCTTAGCATCGACTAAAATACCATCATTCATAGACTGCACACCAAGTTCCACAGTTTTTACTCCATAAGACTGTAATAATGTAATCGCTTCATCTCCTACAGCATCGGGCCTTGTAGAACAGCGTATGCCATCAATGAGGCCCTGTTGAAGCATTTCATAGGCAGGCATTAATAATTTATGTTGTAAATCTTTAATAATAGCCGTAAATGATCCACCATAAAAGGCAACCTCCCAAAACTTTTCATTCCGCTTTGTTCCTACATAGTCTTTGATTGTTTGTTGTATATATTCTGGAGTTAGGTGACTAATACCAGATTGGCCTGTAATACGAGATTGATTACAAAATGTACACACATAGGGACAACCTACGTGAGGTATAAAAAAGGGAATCATACCAAATGGTTTCATAGACACCTCCTCTTCTTATGTAAAAATTATTATTCATCTATTATTATATAGATTATTGTTCATCTATCATTATATAGATCATTATTCATCTACCATTATATAGATTATTACTCACATACTATATATTACTCACATACTATTATACAAAAAAAGCGCCATTCGGCGCTTTTCTATTTATCAGCCATCAACTTTTCTAAAGTCAATTGAGCCGCATGTTGTTCTGCAATTTTTTTACTTTTACCAGAGCCGGCCTCGTAAGTAACACCATTAATTTCAACCTCCATATGGAAGGTTTTAGCATGATCGGGACCACTTTCACTGAGCAAATGATAGACAATATGTTTATCCCCATCACGTTGCACATATTCTTGTAATAATGTCTTATAATCTTTGCCCCGCTTACCTTCTAAGGCTTGCATGATATAGGTAGTTAAATGCTTTAAAACAAAGGCCATAGCCGTTTGATAATCTGTAGAAATATAAATGGCACCGATGAGAGACTCAAAGGTATCCGCTAATATAGAGTTTCTATCGTTACCACCGGAAGCGCGTTCTCCATGACCGAGCAATAAATATTGTCCTAGTTGCAAAGAACGACTCACAGATGCTAAAGAATCCTCACACACTGTAGCGGCCTTAATTTTCGTTAAATTACCTTCAGCCATATCTGGATATGTCTTAAATAGGTATTCCCCAATAATAAGATCCAAAACAGCATCGCCTAAAAACTCTAATCGCTGATTGTGATGAATATGCTTTGATTTATGTTCATTCGCATAAGAAGTATGTGTAAAAGCACAATCTATAATGGATATATCTGACACAGGTATGTCTAAACGAGCAACAAGCTCATGAAGAGATTCTTCACGAGCTTGTGTTATCTTACTCTTATGCGTTTCGATAGTAACCATTAAGCTTCATAACGGCGAATGCAAAGTGTACCGTTATGACCACCAAAACCGAAAGAGTTAGAAAGTGCACATTTTACTTGAAGTTCACGTGCGCCTTCACGAACATAGTCCAGATCCAAACCTTCATCAGGATTGTCACAGTTAATTGTAGGGTGAACTTTACCAGTTTCAATCGCCATTGCCATTACGATAGTTTCAATAGCACCAGCAGCCCCCAATAAGTGACCTGTCATGGATTTAGTAGAGTTAACAGCGATATTTTTAGCGTGATCGCCGAACAATTCTTTAATAGCCAATGTTTCATTTTGGTCATTAAGGCCAGTAGATGTACCATGAGCATTGATGTAGTTAACGTCTTTAGGATCAATACCTGCATCTTTAATTGCTAATTCCATACATTTACGAGCTTGAACACCACCTGGAGCTGGTGCAGTGATATGGTAAGCATCACCATTGCTACCATAGCCCACAACTTCAGCATAGATATGCGCACCGCGTGCTTTTGCGTGTTCTAATTCTTCAAGAACTACGATACCAGCACCTTCACCCATTACGAAACCATCACGGTCACGGTCAAATGGACGGGACGCCTTTGTTGGCTCATCATTGCGTGTAGACATAGCTTTCATAGCCGCAAAACCAGCTACAGCAGCCGGAGATACCGCAGCCTCAGTACCACCAGCAAACATCACATCAGCATCTCCACGTTGGATGATACGGAATGCATCGCCAATCGCATTTGTACCAGAAGTACAAGCAGTTACGTCTGTAATAACTGGACCTTTAAGACCAAGGCGAATAGATACGCGTGCAGATGTCATATTTGCAATCATCATAGGTACTGCAAATGGACTTACACGGCCAGGACCTTTTTCGAATAATGTTTCATACACCTCATGGATAGAGTCAATGCCGCCTATACCTGTACCAACTACAGTACCACAGCGATCTAAATCTGCTTTATCTAAATCAAGATCAGCATCTTCACAAGCAAGAACAGCTGCACCGATAGCAAATTCTACAGAACGGTCCATACGACGAGCTTCTTTCTTGTCTACCCCATAGTTTGTAATATCAAAGTCTTTTACTTCACCCGCAATGCGTGTTGCATAGTCAGATGCGTCAAAGCGTGTAATCGGCCCAATACCAGATTGACCTGCCAATAACGCATTGTAGAAGTTCTCTTTACCGATACCTACAGGAGTCACTGCCCCTAAGCCAGTAATTACTACACGTTTTTCCAATTATTCCACCTCTTATAGCTATACAGCCCTTTAAATTAATCAATCTCTGCTACTTGCTGTTTTAATTGAGCAAAGATATCTTTAACTGGCATAATCCTATCGACTTTTCTCATATTATTGCCAGAGAACACCAACCCCGTTTCCACATCACCTTGTTGTGCGCGAGAAAGAGCACGGATAATGCAGAATTTATGGGAACAATGTTTTAAACAGTTATCACACACCGTTGGAGGCGCTACAGTACCATCTAAAACAGATTCAGCAAATTTGTTTTTTATTGCTTGACCAGGCAAACCAACAGGACTTTGAATCAATACTATATCCTCAGGGTTTGTAGCTCGTACATACATTTTTTTCAATTCATCAGATGCATTACATTCATCAGAAGCAGCAAAACGGCTACCCATTTGAACACCACTAGCGCCGATTTTTAACATTTCAACGATATCATGGCCATCTAGAACACCACCAGCAGCAATTACTGGAATGTTTTTTACCGCTGCTACAACTTCGGGAACGATTTCTCGAGCGGAACGATCCGTCCCCAAGTGTCCACCAGCTTCACAGCCTTCTACGATTACAGCTGCAGCACCTAAACCTTCAGAAATGCGAGCTAATTTTGCGGACGAAACAATTGGTACAATAGGAGTACCAGACTCTTTGCCCATTGCGAACATATCTCTTGAAAAACCAGCACCTGCTACTACAAGATCAATGCCTTCTTCGATGGCAGTCTTTACTAAGCCAGCAAATTGAGTTGCTGCTACCATCGCATTTATACCAATAATACCCGTAGGTGATAATTTTCTAGCTAATTGTATTTCGTATCGTAATTCATCGAAAGGCAAGCCCGATGCCGCAATAAGGCCGATACCACCTTCATTTGCAACGGCTGCTGCCAAGCGAGCTGTAGACAATCTAATCGCCATACCACCTTGAATAATAGGTACTTTGGCCACTAGATTCCCAATGCGAAGTTCAGGGAGCTTCACTATCAAATCCTCCTGTAAATAAAACCGGTTGGGAGGCCACTCGGCCTCCCGTTCGGTTGAATTGTTAGCTTTACAGCTTATTTAGCAGAATCAATATATTCTACTGTATCCTTAACGGTTTTAATTTTTTCTGCAACGTCGTCAGGGATTTCAACATTGAATTCTTCTTCAAATGCCATGATCAATTCAACGATATCTAAGGAGTCAGCGCCTAAGTCGTCGATGAATGTAGAATCAATGGTAACTTCAGCTTCATCAACGCCTAATTGTTCCACAACGATTGCTTTAACTTTATCGAAAGTGTTCATTAGTGGTTCACCTCCTTTCAAAGTGTATTTATATATAGTCTAATTTTACAACTACATTACCATGCCACCATCAACATTGATGACTTGACCCGTAATATAATTAGCAAAATCGCTAGCAAGGAATGTTGCTACTGTTGCTACTTCTTCGGCATCAGCCATACGGCCCAACGGAATTTGAGTAACCATAGCTTCTTTAACTTTTTCTGGTAATACATCAGTCATATCTGTATTGATAAAGCCTGGTGCAATAGCATTAACTGTAATACCACGGCTAGCCAATTCTTTAGCACAGGACTTAGTAAAACCAATTACGCCCGCTTTAGAAGCAGCGTAGTTAGTTTGACCAGCATTACCAATAACACCTACAACAGATGTCATGTTGATAATATGACCAGAACGTTGTTTCATCATGATTTTAGATACTGCTTTAGTTACCAAGTATACACCTTTAAGGTTGATATCAATTACAGCATCAAAATCTTCGTCTTTCATTCTCATCAACAAACCGTCGCGCGTAATACCCGCATTATTTACGAGAATGTCAATGTGACCAAATTCTTTATGAGCTTCTTCCACCATGGAAGCAACTTCATCAGCATTTGCTACATTAGCTTTAAATTTAATGGCTTTTCGGCCTAACGCTTGTACAGCTTCAACCGTTTCTTGTGCTGCACCTTCGCTACCGCTATAGTTTACTACAATATCAGCACCAGATTGTGCTAGATTGATAGCTACAGCGCGACCAATGCCACGGGATGCGCCAGTTACAATGGCTACTTTACCCTCTAAATGCATTTTATCGAACCCCCTTCAAAAATTCAAGCGTTTTCTCTAAGGATGCAATGTCTTCAACATTAGCTAATTCCATATCTTTGTTAATCTTTTTAGTAAAACCTGTGAGTACTTTCCCAGGCCCCACTTCAACAAAGCGAGTAACACCAAAGTTTACCATTTCAGTTACACAATCTTCCCACAAGACAGGGTTAGCGGCTTGAGTAACTAAGGACTCTTTAATATCATTTGCATTAGTCAAAATCTTGCCAGTAACATTTGCAACTACAGGAATTTGTGCATCACACACTTGGATCTTATCCAACTCTTCCTTTAACCGAAGAGCTGCGGGTTCCATCAAACGGCTATGGAATGGAGCACTTACCGGAAGCATTACTGCGCGTTTTGCTCCTGCTTCTTTCATTTTTTCAGCTGCTGTTTCCACCGCTGCAGTTTCACCGGCAATAACGATTTGTCCAGGGCAATTGAAGTTAACTGCTTGTACAGAACCTACAGAAGCATTTACTTCTTCACAGATTTCTACAACTTGCTCACGAGGTAATGCCAAAATTGCTGCCATAGCGCCTTTACCCAATGGCACAGCTTCTTGCATATATTCACCGCGTTTATGAACTACATATACTGCGTCTTTAAAGTTCAATACACCGGCTGCTACTAGAGCACTATACTCACCAAGACTATGCCCGCCTACGATGTCAGGCGTAAAGCCTTGTTCTTTTAGAATTTCATAACAAGCTACGGATGCAGTCAAAATAGCTGGTTGTGTATTTGCTGTTTTAACGAGCTCTGTATCAGGACCTTCGAAGCATAATTTACTGATAGAATAACCAAGTGCCTCGTCAGCTTCTTCAAAACGTTGTTTCACAATAGGGTACGCATTATACAAATCTTGTAACATGCCTACTTTTTGAGAACCTTGACCAGGAAAAACAAATGCCGTTTTCATTAGGGGCCTCCTTATTTACTAAGACCTTGAAGATTCTTAATCACAGTTTCAGCTTCAGTCATAATATCTTTAATGATAGTTTCACATGGTTTAACATCTGTTAACATACCAGAAATTTGACCGATCATTACAGAACCTTCTTTTACATTACCCTCAATAGCAGCTAAACGAAGTGTACCAGCACCTAATGCTTCCAATTCCTCTTTAGATCCACCACTGAATTCAAGGGATTTATATTTATGAGCTAACGCATTATCTATAATACGTACAGGATGACCTGTTGTTAAACCAGTCATAACTGTAGCACGATCTTTTGCTTTCAATACAGCATTTTTATAATTTTCATGGGCAATACATTCTTCGGATAATACGAATCGTGTCCCCATTTGTACCGCTTTAGCACCTAATGCAAATGCCGCGGCCATACCACGACCATCTGCGATACCTCCGGCAGCAATAACTGGTACATCTACAGCATCAACTACTTGAGGAATTAATGCCATAGTTGTAATATCACCTACGTGACCACCAGACTCTGTACCTTCAGCAATAATTGCATCAATACCACCACGTAATAAGCGCTTTGCTAGTAATACTGATGCAACTACAGGAATAACTTTTGTACCAATTTCTTTCAAAGCGGGAACATAAACACCAGGATTACCTGCACCTGTAGTGATAACAGGAACACGTTCTTCCACGACTACTTCCATAACCTCTTTTACAAATGGAGACATGAGCATGATATTACAGCCAAAAGGCTTACTAGTGCGCTCTTTTAATTTATGGATTTCATTACGGAAAATATCAGGAGGCATATGACCAGCACCAATAATCCCAAGTCCACCAGCTTCAGAAACGGCTGCCGCTAATTCTGCAGTACCGAGCCAAGCCATGCCACCTTGAAAGATTGGATACTCAATCTGCAATAAATCACAAATGTCAGTCTTAATCATCTTGATGTGTCCTCCTTAATACCATTTCAAGACCAGGCTTGCCCATGTTAGGCCTGCACCAAATCCTGCAAACGCAACATTATCACCGCGTTTGAAACGTCCCTCGCGATTAGCTTCATCAAGTGCAATCGCTACAGACGCGGCAGATGTATTACCATACTTATGTAAATTAACAAAAACTTTTTCCATCGGCAGATGTAAACGTTTGGCTGCCGAATCAATAATACGAATATTCGCTTGATGAGGAATGAAGTAATCTAATTCATTTAACTCCATATCAGCACGTTCTAAGGATTTTAAAACCGTACGTCCCATCGTTTTAACGGCAAATTTATATACTTCAGGGCCATCCATATGAATAAATGTTAAGCCCTCTTCTACGCGTTGATCATTTGCTACTACAGCAGTGCCACCTGCAGGAATGCAAAGCGCTGATCCTCCAGTGCCATCGGCGCCCATATCAATACCTTTAATGCCATAGCCTTCAGGTACTTCAGATACTACTGCAGCCCCAGCACCATCACCAAAGAGGATACATGTACCACGATCATTCCAGTTTACTCGACGAGAAAGAATTTCTGCCCCCACAACGAGTACTTTTTTATAAATACCAGAGCTAATATAACTAGCGGCAGTAATCAATCCATATACAAACCCAGAGCATGCCGCTTGTAAATCATAGGCTGCAGCGTTTTTAGCTCCTAAGTTTGCTTGCAATACACAAGCTGCCGAAGGAATAATCATATCTGGTGTTAGAGTAGCAAAGATAATCATGTCGATATCCTCTGCAGAGACATTAGCCATTTGCATAGCTTTTTTTGCTGCCTCGGTCGCCATATAGGATGTATTCATACCTTCCGGTGCAATGCGTCGTTCTTCTATACCCGTACGCTCTCTAATCCATTGATCATTGGTATCAACCATTTTTTCAAGATCAAAGTTTGTTACTACATTGTCAGGAAGGAAGCTCCCAGTACCAATGATTCCTACAGGTTTATTCATCATAGTCATACTTTAAGGCTCCTTCAATATCCATCGTTTCTCTTATGTGTTGAATAATTTTACGCTCTACTAAATCACTAGCAATTTCAATAGCAGTTTTTATTTCTTTTGCTTTAGAACTACCATGAGCAATCATGAATACCCCATTAACTCCCAAGAGCGGAGCACCACCATTTTCTGTGTGATCCAAACGTTTTGCCATCTTTTTCAAAGCTGGCTTTACAAGCATAGCTCCTATCTTGGCGAAAATACTTCCTGCCATGATACTATCCTTTACTAATTGCGTAAGACCTGTTACTAAACCTTCCGCAAATTTAAGTACCACATTGCCTACGAAGCCATCACATACGACAACATCAACGGCACCTTTAGGAATATCACGACCTTCAATATTTCCTTTAAAATTGATAGTCTTCATACCCTCCAAAATCGGATATGTCGCCAATACGACATCGTTCCCCTTTGTGGCCTCTTCACCAATATTTAACAATCCTACAGTAGGATTTTCTTTTCCTAATAAAAGCTTAGCGTATTCAGACCCCATTAAAGCACCTTGTACAAGATGTTTAGGTTTACTATTAGAATTTGCACCAGAGTCTAACATAACTGTTATACCACTTACCGTTGGCATTGGAGTTGCAATGACAGGGCGATCAATGCCCTTAATGCGACCGAGACCAAACAAAGCCGCTGCAACAGCAGCTCCCGTACTCCCCGGAGCAATTACAGCATCACAACGATTATCGCGAACCAACGAAGTAGCGACCACAACAGATGCATCTTTTTTCTTGCGCAATGCTTGACCTGGATGTTCATCCATGCCGATTACCTGGCTAGCATGATGTACAGAAATACGTGGATTCTTAGCTTCATTATTAGCTTCTAATATATCAAAAATTTGCTGCTCATCGCCGACGAGCACCACTTCAATGTGTTGATTTGCTCGTACGGCTTCAATGGATCCAAGTACAGTCTCCATTGGAGCAAAGTCGCCACCCATGGCGTCTATTGCAATTTTCATAATTTACACCCTATTCTCTACGGATTCCATAATAAATTTTGCGCGAAACACTTCTTTTATTTTATCTCTTATTATAACCCAAATAAAGAACTTATTACCTCGGCGACGAACAATTTCTGCTTTCGCTACCAAATTAGTACCAGATCCTACCGGGTTCTTATATTTTATATTTCCAACTTCCGCAGAGCAAACAGTCGTCCCCATAACCACTTTTGCAAGGGAATTTGCTTGAGCATATAAATACTGCGGTTCTACATATCCAAATTGATCTTCCATATCAGCCGTAGTACGCAACATAGATAATGCTTGGTGCCCCTCGGTGACATCAATCAATTCGCCAACCACTTCATATGATACATGTTCTGCCATTTCATGTGATTGACCTGTAGCCATAACACGAATGCGTTCACGCAATTCAGGAATACCCAATTCTAGTCGATCGAGACGAATTGTTGGCACACTTACACCAAAGTGTGTTGCCAATTCTTCATCAGTAAGAAATGGCGTAATATTCAGTTTTTCTTGTAACTGCTTCTGGCGCTCTTGCTTCTTTAACCGACTCATGGGACCACCTTTTATGACCTAGTATTAATATTACATCCTAAGTATATACAATAATTCCCTTATTGGCAAGACTTTTCATACATATAGTAAGATTTTTTCATAGCATATACAAAATATAGTTGTTTTTTTATATTTTAGTATTATTATTTATAAAAAATAAAAATGTGTCACCATCTTATAGAATAATCTTACTATAAAATAGTGACACTTGCTATTGATAACGAAACATATAAAAATATGAGTGTATATTTTGAAAGCATATAAAAAAGACGCCTACAAAGTAGGCGTCTCTCTCTGCTCACATATTAAGCATTAGCTACTACTTGTTCACCTTTATAGTGACCACATGTAGGGCAAACACGATGAGGCATCTTAGGTTCGTGGCATTGTGGACATGCTACATAACCAGGAGCTTCTAATTTCCAATTAGCACGACGACGATCGCGACGGCATTTAGACAATCTACGTTTAGGTACTGCCATTATCTGCACCTCCTTAGTACAATCATTAGGATAATCTATCATCTTTCTCATCAAGCAAAGCACGTAACTCTGCAAATCGAGGATCCACCACAAAGGATTCACAAGAACAAGGTGAAACATTTAAATTTGCTCCGCAATGAACGCACAATCCTTTGCAATCATCCTGACATAACACTTGAGAGGGCTCATTGATGATTAATGTATCCCTAATTAGTTCAGTTAAGTCAATTTCTTCTCCATCAAAAGAATTCACATCATCTGCAGCATCTCGACAATCACTAAAGATTTCCTGAAAGAAATCTTTTCGATAATGTTCTGTGGTATTTAAACAACGGGAACAATCATAATCGCCTTTAGACTGAATCGAACCTTGAACGATGTAATTTTGACCATCAAACCAAAACTCACCACTAATGGTTATATCATGACGGCTCCAAGGAAAAGCAGTTACGTCACCAAGCTCAGAGGCTGATATCGTATAGCTATAAGGAAATTTCTTTCCTATATGTTCTTTTGCTTGCTCTACTTGCAGTTTCATAATCTTACCTCGACTCATAATATTATAAACATGACATGGTGCTTTGTCAAATAAAAAAGACTATCTCAAGTGGACTCAAGATAGCCTTTTGGTAAGTCAATTACATTTTTTCGAATTGGTCTTTACCAACACCGCAAATTGGGCAAACATAATCAGCTGGTTGATCTTCGAATTTTACGCCTTCAACAGCTTCGTCATAAACCCAACCACATACTACGCATACATATTTTTCCATGTGTATTTCCTCCTTCACTTGAAAATTATTGTTTAATGTTTATCTTTAATTAATTCAGATACTCTATCTGTAATGTAGTATATCAAAGACATCGAAACTTTTCAATACTCATTTTCTTATTTTCTCATTTTTTATAATATTTAATAATCATAGATACTATGCGGTTTTCTACTACTTAACTCATTTGAAATATATTATCATTTAGTTTTTTTATCTTTAGACTACTGCTAAATATTTTATTTTAATCCAATAATTGGAAATTAATTTTGAAAGCATATTGTTTAAATAAATAACTATAATAACCTTATCTAAGGTATACATAATTACTATATTATACTATTATATAGAGAAGAGATTATGTGATTACATATAATCTCCAAATAATATTATGCTTAATCTCTTTAGTATATAAGTATATACTGATGAATATTCTTGACTTTATTAATACTCTATTTTTATATAAGAAAATAAAATCATTCTTATATAAAATTCTCCTATAAAGGTATAATAAAGTTTCAGTAAATTTAATTGTTATCATAGGAGGCTTTATGAGAACAGCATTAACACAACTTTTACAAATCGAATACCCTATCATCCAAGGTGCTATGGCTTGGGTATCTGAACACAAACTAGTTGCTGCCGTAGCTAATGCAGGTGCTACAGGTGTAATTGCTCTTGGTGGTCGTGATGCAGAATGGACGCGCAACGAGATTCGTGCTTGTAAAGACTTAACGGATAAGCCTTTCGGAGTCAATCTCATGTTAATGGCTCCCAATAAAGACGAATTAGTGGATATTATCATTGAAGAAAAGCCTGCATTTGTAACACTTGGAGCAGGCAATCCTGTACCATATATTAAACCATTGCAAGATGCAGGCATTAAAGTTATCCCTGTTGTTCCATCTCTAAAACTTGCTAAACGTATTGAAGAAGCTGGTGCTGATGCAATTATTATTGAGGGTATGGAAGCTGGTGGACATATTGGTAGCCAAACAACCATGTCCTTGATGGAAAATATTTTACCTGAGATTTCCATTCCTGTTGTTGTAGCAGGCGCTATCGTAGATGGTCGTGGTATTGCAGCAGCATTGTTGATGGGTGCTGAGGGTGTACAAATGGGTTCCCGTTTTTTGTTAGCTGAAGAATGCCAAGCCCACATAAATATGAAAGAAGCAATTATCAAAGCCACAGATACAGACTCTGTTGTAACGGGTCTCCTCTCCGGTCACGGTGGAGTACGTAGCTTGAAAAACGAATTCACTACACGTTACTTAGCTGCCGAAACAGATGGTGTTACTACCCCTGAAGAACGCACCAAAATGTCCCAAGGCACTAACAAACGTGCTGCTATCGATGGTGATGTTATAAATGGTGCTGTACAAGTTGGACAAGGTTTAAACCGACTTACTACTATTGAACCTGCTCACACTATAGTACAAACAGTAATGAACGAAGCTATCATGTCTATTCGTAAAGCACAACGTCTTATTGAAATCGTATAGTTAATAAATTAGGAGTTCCTTATGTTACCATTTCACGGAAAATACCCCAAATTAGATCCCAAAAGTTGTGTTATGCCTGGTGCAGAACTTGCAGGTGATGTTGAACTAAAAGAATATGCTTCCATTTGGCAAAACTGCGCACTTCGCGGTGATGTAAATAAAATTGTAGTAGGTCGCTATTCCAATGTACAGGATAACTCTGTATTACACGTTGATGACGACAGGGCTTGCATTCTTGGAGATTATGTAACAATTGGCCATGGTGCAATAGTACACGCTAGTACCATTGAAGATAATGTATTAGTTGGAATGGGCGCTATTGTATTGAGCGGTTGTCATATTGGCTCTGGCTCTATTATTGCTGCTGGTGCAGTCATAAAGGAGAACACTGTAATCCCACCTAATTCTTTAGTTGTTGGAATCCCAGCTCGCATAGCTCGTACAGATGAAACGCAAATCGAACGTATTCACAATCAAGCACTAAAATATAAACACTTGTGGACTGTAGAATATGGCATGCTTCCTGATGCGGGTGGCGAGGAATACGATAAGAACGCCAAAATCGTATAATTACATATACATTAAAAGCGGATAGTTGATTAACTCAACTATCCGCTTCTTTTCTATATAATATATTTAACTTTTATTAACTGTTATTTATTGCTACTTAGCGCTATTTAATTTTGATTGAATAATTTGCTCTACCATAAGGGCTGTCCCCATTGTTAAAGCTATAGGAAACAACATCTCTACAGAGAAACGAGATAATTCAAGCATAAATACACAAGATGTAATAGGCATTTTTTGTGCAAGGCCTAAGAATACTACGGCCCCCACAAAAGCAGACATTCCCAAAGATACTGGCGCTATAGCAATAGCCCATACGGTACCAAATACGATCCCCAAAGTACTACCTAACATCATAGATGGTGTAATACGACCACCATATGCACCAGCGGCCAAAGCAAGTAAAACAGCTACCCATTTGGATCCAAATAAACCCAATGCATATGTCCATGTGATATCGTTCGTAAAAGTCAACTCATTGCCTGCTTTACCATTTCCAAGAATTTCAGGAAAATACATAGCTAAAACACCAATTAGTGTAAATGCTACGATAGAAATGGGAATCATTACAGGACTACTACGATGAATGGCGGGTAGCTTACTTTGTGTAATATTAAATAAAACAACACCAATTGCAATAATAGCGCCTAAAACGATAGAAAACTCTACATAATGACTCCCCAAACTGGGTTGTGCCATTGTATATTGTATAACATCTCCTACACCAGCTTGTCGCGTCACAAATGTAGCCAAACCACAACATAAGAGGGCTGCACTCATAGCCCGTATATTCCAAGTAAGAAGCAAAGTTTCTAATGTGAAAATTGCCGCAGATAATGGTGAATTATAAACTGCAGCTAAACCAGCGCCTGCAGCACATGCAATTAATAATTGACGGTCTTCTTGTTTTATATCAAAATGTTTAACTAAAAAGGTAGTAATACCAGCGCTAGCCTCACGTGGTGCAACTTCTCGACCTAATGGAGAACCAATACCTACCGTAATTATTTGCAGTGTTGCATGTAAAACAGTAGTAATTGGATTCATATCCATTTTACCAGAAACTGCCGTTTTTATATCTACAACGCCTTTACCATATCTGTGAATCAAAACCCAACCTACGCCACCTATCACGCCACAGACGATTAAGGGTATTAATCGTTCTATCGGTGATACTCGGGCCACAGCTGCACCAAAGCTCAGATGATCAGCAGAGGAGTAATTATATGCGAAATGTTGGATTCCATGTAATAAATGCGTATAGGAAGCCCCTACTAGCCCTGCTATAAAGCCAACTATAATAATGAGTCCTATAAATCGTTTATCATATATCATATTTACTCCATCGCTAATACAATTTCCCCAGCCGCTAATGTCTTTTTAACATCAATGATACGCTGATTTGAAGAACCTCTGAAGCGCAAAGCAGGATCCTTAAGTTCATCTACAAAGCGGCCATCTACGAGAATGTCGATTTCTTGTAATAAAGCACTTCGCAACTCATCTTCTAAGATATCATCTATTTCATAGCCGGAATAGGCCCAAATCTTCTTTTCTGGCGCCGCTGCTCGAACAGCTCTCACCACCGGTAATAAGCCTTGTACATTTTGAAATGGCTCCCCACCTAATAATGTTAAACCTGAACATGTAGGATTCTTCACATAGGAAACCACTAAATCTGTCTCAGCTTGCGTCCACACCTTACCAGCATTAAAATCTTGGTATTCTTCGTTAAAACAATTATAACAACAATGTGTACAACCTGTTACAAATATAGATGTACGAATCCCTTCTCCATTGGCAATATCATATTGTCTTATTTGCCCATATCTCATCATAACCTCCATAGTAGTGCCTATCAACTTTGATTAACACTATATAGATATATTTCAATTTCTCATATATACAGTAAAAGCTGTGCCTTAGGCACAGCTTTTACCATTTAAAACTATCGTATTTAGAACTAAAATCGTATCCCACATCATTAGATGTCTATGATAATTATATTAATCTATATAACAGTTTATCTTAATATGCTTAATATACAGAATAATTATTAAAACTATAACTCTAATAATCTTAAATGTGCATTACACGATCTTTAATTTCCTTTGTGCGCCCTTCATTCCAGAAGTTTTCGCCAAGGTATCCACAAGTACGACGGATAACAGTTAATTTATCGCGATTTGTATTGTGGCAACGAGGGCATTCCCACTCGTTATGTTCATTTACCTTAATTTCTCCATCAAAGCCACATTCGTGACAATAGTCAGACTTGGTATTAAATTCAGCATAAGAAATATGATCATAAATATATTGAATCATAGTCAAAACAGCTGGAATATTATTAGTCATATTAGGAATTTCTGCATAGGAAATACAGCCACCTGTAGATTTCTTTTGGAACTCAGATTCAAAGGAGAACTTATCAAATACATTAATCTCTTCTCGTACGCTTACATGATAACTATTAGTATAATAACCCTTATCCGTAATGTCCTCAATAATACCAAAACGAGCGCGATCCAAAGAAGAGAATCGATGGGTTAAACTTTCAGCAGGTGTACCATATAATGCAAAGCCCATGTTATGTTTAACTCGCCATTCATCAACAGCTGCATTTAAGCGATCCATAATCTTCATCGCAAAAACGCGACCTTTCTCGCCTGTATTCGATTCACCGGTAATTAAACGAGTTGCTTCATAAATACCAATATATCCCAAGGAAATAGTCGCATAACCGCCAGTCAAGAATTTGGCAATTTTCTCGCCTTTTTTAAGTCTTGCAATAGCACCGTGTTGCCAATGGATTGGTGACACATCACTCACTACGTCCTTAAGTAATTCATAACGAAGCATTAGTGCTTTTTCTGCCAACTCAAGTCGTTTATCTAAGATTTCAAAATATCGTTCTTCACTACCGCGGGCTAGAATGCCAATTTGAGGTAAGTTTAAACTTACTACACCAATGTTAAAACGTCCATCAAACTTGTATTCACCATTTTCATCCTTCCAAGGAGATAAGAAGGATCGACAGCCCATAGGACTAAAGACATTACCTGAGTAGTTTTCCTTCATTTTTTTTGCAGAAATATAGTCAGGGTACATGCGCTTAGCCGTACATTGTGCTGCCAATTCAGTTAAGTAATAGTATGGACTATCTGGTGTTACATTATGCTCATCAAGAACATAAATCAACTTAGGAAAGGCTGGTGTAATATATACATCGGCTTCGTTTTTTACACCTTTAATACGTTGGCGCAAAATTTCTTCTGTAATAAGAGCCGCTTCCTTCGCGTATTCATAGTCTGGTTGGAAATACATAAATAATGTAACAAATGGAGATTGACCATTTGTAGTCATCAATGTATTGATTTGGTATTGAATAGTTTGGATACCATCTTTAACCTCTTTACGCGTACGTTTCCACGCTATTTCGCGAGCCTTTTCCATATTAGGCTCCATGCCATAAATCTCAACTTGCTCTTCGATAACATTATTGAGGATTTTTTCATAAGATTTACGTACAAATGGTGCCAAAATACGGTCAATACCATTAATACTTTGACCACCATATTGACCAGATGCTACTTGTGCAATGATTTGTGTTGTTACAGTACAAGCAACTTGGAAAGACTTAGGTGTATCGATTTTCTTACCATTGATCACTGTGCCATTTGTAAGCATATCTTCCAAATTAATCAAGCAACAGTTAAACATAGGTTGAATAATATAATCCATATCATGGAAGTGGATAGCTCCACTATCATGGGCTTCCAAAATATCGGTAGGAATCAATTTACGACGAGCAATATCCTTAGATACTTCACCAGCAATTAAATCCCGTTGGGTAGATACAATAGCAGCATCCTTATTAGAATTTTCATCAAGAACACTGATATTACTACGATCTAATAAACCAATTACATCATCATCAGTTGTATTTTGACGGCGTTTAAAAGCTTGAACAGCTTTGTAACCTTCATAGGCACGTGCCGTTGCAGGATTATGATACTCAATCAACTTATAATACACTTGATCTTCAATAGCATAAATTGTCATGTCTTTTTGAAGCTTAGTAGCATATTCCTCAATTTCATTTGCAATACGCTGTGCCAAGCCCTCTTCGTACAACCCAGTACTACTATGTTCAGCTTTTTCAATAGCCAAAGCAATCTTGTTTTTGTCGAATGGTACCTTCGTGCCATCACGCTTAATGACCTGCAACATATTGGCAACCTCCCCATCTTGTTACTGCCAAAATATATGTTAAGAAGTATAAAAAGTATGTCTAATCACACTTTTTATAAATTTATATGTAAAAATGTAAAGAATTATTAGAAACCCCCTCTATTTTTACCGCCTTCTCAGTATACTATATATGGTGGTTGTTTTCAACCCTAAATACAATATAAAGTAAAAATAGGTCCCTTTATCTATGCCAATATGACATGGATAAAAGAACCTATATAAATTATAATGCAAAGCCAAATAGACGAGTTAAGAAATTACCCTTTTTCCCCACCCAACTAGATGGGACAGAAGGATAAAATGTGCGATTAGCTAAGAGGTCGCGTTCATTAAGATGGATATTTGGCAACAAATCTTTTTTATACGTATTGTCTAATTCAGAAATTGCTTCCACATAACCTTGGTACGTCTCAACATCACAGCCATCGCTGTAACCAGTACCAAAGAAATGAATTAAGCCATTTCGATATAATTCAATGGCCCTATCATAGTTAGCGTTACCATGATCAAAAGATGCCATATTACATTGAATCAAAATACCTCTATCAACCCATGCTAGTAATTGTTCAGGTTTAGTAAATAATTGTCCATAAGTTTCTACTTCACTAATAATAGGTACAAGCCCCATATCTAGTAGACTTAATAACCACGCATTAATATGATGCACTTTGCTATTTTGTGGAAGAGCAACTAATATAAAATGGCTATCTCCCAACGTATATTGATTGCGATGAGAAGCTATATATGCAACCATTTCATCACAAAGCATTACGCGAGCTCCACTGTGAATAGTTATATCTACTTGTTGCTCCTTAACCATAACTTTTACTTTATTAACTAAAGAGTTTATAGCATTCCATGTGTTCAGATCCATAGATACTGTTACATCAGGCGTACTAAAAATATCTGTAATACCTTGTTCAGACAAGGACTTAATCATTTTTACTGATTCTGCCATTGTTTGAGGCCCTTGTGGGCCTAACACAGCTGGCAAAATGCAACCATGTAAATCAACCACGCGACTCATAATCTTTCCCTTCTACTTTCGATTTTCTTTTCAAAATCGACCTCTTTTATAAAGTTCATGTTCTTCTCATTTAAGTTTATAATTCATTTTACATTCACGATTATAACAAGGGACCGGTCGCTTGTATAGTGGTTTTTCTATAAAAATAAATAAATTATTATATGTTCATTTAATACAATTTTTATATATTCATTTATCCTTCATAAAATATGACCCATAATTTCTACAATTATGAGTCATATTTTACACATTATTATATTAATAATTATTTAATTTTTAAATGTACTTTTATCTTTTATCATGACTAATATAATAAGTTAATTTCACTACCGATATACCGATGATTATACCAACTGTATCAATCAGTACATCAGACAGTTGAGAGCTGCGTCCTAGAGAAAATAATTGTATAAATTCATCTAGACTAGCTATTACTATACCCACTACTATTGTTTTTACTACTGTGCCATATTCAATATAGCGGCGTAGAACTACATATAAAACACCACCAAGGATTGTGAACTCTGTAAGGTGGGCTAATTTTCGAATAATCCTATTTAAGGCCCATATATTTCCGTAAAAGCCTAATTTATTAGCTATAGGGGCAATCCACTTTGCAAAAATAAGACTAAACCCATCAGAGGTTCCTCCATTTTGCAAGGAATTATCCCATATAAAAAACACAATTAGACATAACACAATATATAGTATCCAACGTTTCATACTACTCTCCTAAACGCCACAATACATATAGCTGTATTAATCTCTATCAAAAATATCTCTTGTATAAACTTTATCTTTTACACCTTCTAAGCTACTATCCCAGCGATTAGCTACAATAACATCACTGACACGCTTAAAGTCTTCAAAATTACGAATAACTGGCGAATTAAAGAAATCTTCTGCATCTAGTGTAGGTTCATATACTACCACAGCAATCCCTTTCGCCTTAATACGTTTCATAACACCTTGAATGGCTGATGCTCTAAAATTATCAGAGTTCATCTTCATGGTCAAGCGATAGATACCAACAATTTTCGGATTTTTAGCAATAATAGTATCTGCCACATGATCTTTACGTGTTCTATTCGCATCAACAATGGCAGAAATTAAGTTTTGTGGTACATCATTATAGTTAGCTAATAATTGCTTTGTATCTTTTGGCAAGCAATAACCACCATAACCAAAGGAAGGATTATTATAAAAATCTCCAATACGAGGATCTAAACAAACCCCCTTGATGATTTGACTTGTGCTAAGGCCACGTACTTCAGCATAGGAGTCTAACTCATTGAAATACGCTACACGTAATGCTAAATACGTATTAGCAAACAATTTAATTGCTTCCGCTTCCGTAGAATCAGTATATAATTGTGGAATATTTTCTTTAATAGCACCTTCCGCTAATAATTGTCCAAAACGACGTGCTCTGTCAGAATCCTCGCCCACAACAATACGGGATGGATGTAAATTATCGTATAAGGCTTTACCTTCCCGCAAGAATTCTGGCGAAAAAATTAAATTCTCCGTATTAAATTCTTTACGCATTTGTACCGTATAGCCTACCGGTACAGTTGATTTAATAATCATTACTGCATCAGGATTAATCTCTAGCACAGTTTTAATGACTTGTTCAACAGAAGATGTATCGAAAAAGTTTTTTTGAGGATCATAATTTGTAGGTGTCGAAATGATAACATAATCTGCACTGTTAAAAGCTTCTACTGGGTCAAGTGTAGCTTTGAAGTTTAACTCCTTAGTAGCTAAATACTCTTGCAATTCAGCATCTACAATAGGTGTCTCTTTGCGATTTAACATATCTACTTTTTCTGGGATGATATCGAGGGCCACCACTTCATTGTGTTGAGCTAACAACACACCATTGGAAAGGCCTACATAGCCTGTACCAGCAATTGCAATTTTCATTTATTTGCTCTCCATCATATAGAAATCTTTATACCATATGGCAAAACGCTTTAACCCTTCTCGTAAGGTTGTATTAGGTTTAAAGCCAAAATCTGCTTCTAACGCACTTGTATCAGCATATGTAACAGGCACATCCCCTGGTTGCATGGGTACTAATTCTTTATGCTCCTCAAAATTATAATCTTCTGACAATACGCCAGCAGAAACCAATTCCTCTGAAAGAATGCGCACAAAATCAAGTAAATTTTCTGGGTTGCTATTGCCGATATTATAAATAGCGTACGGTGGAACCGGCAAGCCATCCGCACCATTGCGACGCTCTGGTGCAGTGGACATAACCTTAGAAACGCCTTCTACGATATCATCGATATAGGTGAAATCACGCTTACAATTGCCGTAGTTAAAAATTTTAATTGTCCCACCATTACGTAATGTATTTGTAAAACCAAAGTATGCCATATCTGGACGACCTGCAGGGCCGTATACAGTGAAGAAACGAAGCCCTGTGCTAGGGATGTTATATAATTTAGCATACGAATAAGCCAATAACTCATTTGACTTTTTTGTAGCTGCATAAAGAGATACAGGATTATCTACTTTATCATCTGTAGAGTATGGGATTTGTTTATTTGCACCATATACAGAAGAAGATGATGCATACACTAAATGCTCTACACCTCTTTCACCATCGTCATAAGAATGACGACAAGCTTCTAGAATATTATAAAATCCAATAATATTAGACTCGATATAGGCGTCGGGGTTAGTAATAGAGTAACGAACCCCTGCTTGAGCTGCTAGATTCACTACAACTCGTGGTTTATAGATAGCAAAAATTTCATCAACAAAGGACTTATCTGCAATATTCCCTTTTTTAAAAATCCATATATTCTTATTATCTTTGCTAAGTTCATCAATCTGTTGCAATCGATACTCTTTCAATGCTACATCATAGTAATCATTAACAGAATCTATGCCAATAATTTGAGTCCCTTCTGCTTCAGATAGTAAGGACATGACTAGATTAGCCCCCACAAATCCAGCGGCACCCGTTACAAGGATTACCGTGTTGTTTAAATCTACATTTTTTGAAAGCATATGTACTCCTTTCATAGTTCTGTTAATTATGTCGTTTTACTTTACTTAAGACTTTTTTATAGCCAGAAGCAATAATTATGCGCTCAGATGGAATGACGTATAAAATAGCCACATATAATACAACACATAAAAGCATACAGACGACGGTCCACCATACTGCATCATAGAGATGTAAAATACTATAGGCAATTAACCCAACTATAGATGCTGTAATGAGATATACACTGATATTAGATATTATGCGAAATGCACTCATATTGACAAATAAAGCCAGTAGCAACATAGAAGCTGCTAGCATTTCCATTCTTACTAACGATCGAGCATATACAAAGGTACTGAAATCATATTGAATACAAATATAAATAACTGGTATTAAAACTACTAGATGTAATATTTGAGTCCAAAATGATAGATTAGGCATCCCTTTTGCACGAAATATTTCGGAAATCAAATTAGCTGTTACAGTCATAATAGCCGAACTCAATGCCCAGGAACCTAATACAATGCCCGCTAACGTCCATTGTGGCCCTAGTAAAAGCTGAACAACAAAGTCTTGAAATACAAATAAGCCTACACCTAAAGGTACCAAAAATAGAGCCATATAGCGTTGGAATGTAAAGAATGTATTCGAAAAGGCCTGTTGATTATTTTGCACACGACTTAAAGCCGCGAATAATACAGGAGCCAAAGATGCTGTAGCCATAGCCATTACAGTCGTAACAATAGCCATTGGCATCTTATATATCCCCAAATAATAAGCATCTAAAAAACGGCTAATAATGAATGTATCCACCCAAGCAGTGAGCCATATAGAAAATGCTTCAGCTAAAGACCATGCACTATAGTTAAACATATTCATAAAGACGCGACTACTAAAAAACAGATGAATTTGATTCTTCCGACTCTTTAATAATGCCAACGCCGTAAATAGCTGAGCCCCTAGCATACCAGCAATTAAAGACCAATAATCGTGCCCCATAAGTGCCATTGGTATAGATATCAATATAGGTGTAAGAATTGTTATGAGCCTAATATTTAAAAGAAACTTAAAATTAAAATCCCTTCGATACAATGCCATTTGGACACTACTAAAAGCAGATAAAGGAATCATAGCGCCCATCACGGCTAAAGGTATCCCTAAGCCATCATTACCTACTAATACGGCCAATTCATCACGACCGATTATGATAGCGCCCCATAAAACTAGAGAAAACACTAGGTTGGCAATAAAGGCCACATCTGTGGCCTCTTGCTTATCTTGGGTACTTTCAAACTCATGCTGAACAAGAAATTTTTGAAAACCCGCATCAGCAAGCATTTCCGCAAAAGATATAACCATCATAATCGTCGCCAATATGCCGAATGCAGTCGGTGCTAACATATGAGCCAATATTATATTTGTCAGTGGTGTGATAAGCTTTGCCAAAACCTCTGTAATAACAGACCATTTAACAGCAGCTACGATTTTAGTATCCATTATTTCTTATTGATATTCTTAATGCCTCTCAAGAATAGTTCATGATGAGCTTCACATTCCAAATAATTTTGTATTGCTAAATAACTCGTTTTGCCCAAAATAAGTTCTACCAATTTTCGGCCCAATAAAGCATTAATAGCGCGTACAATAAATGATCTACCTAAAAACTCACGCAAATAACGTTTTACATGTGTATCAGCAAAGGCCTTATAAGCTTGAGTCACAAAGTGAGGGTCTTTAATTTCTTCACTACGTTTTCTATAAGCCTCTAATGTTTCTGTAGCTTCAACTTCTGTGGCTAGTCGTGTACCATTATCGGTTCTACGAATAGGCAATTCAGACACCACAAAATCATCCTTAGTTACGTCTATAGTAACTAGTATTGCATCTTTCACAAATTCCTGATGATTTACATAAAAGTCAGAGTTAAAAATAAAGTTTCCCTGTCCATAAATGATAGTGCCCCCCTGGTAATCTTCGCGAGACCCTACACAATGATTATGTTGACAGATAACGAGATTCGCTCCACTATCGACAAATTTATGGCAATATTTCTGTAGCATAGGAGATGGATAGCGATAGAATTCCTTGCCGCCGTGATATAGAACGATGACGTAGTCGCATTGTGCCTTTAAAACTTTCACTTCGTCAAAGCTTTCTAGCACATCAAAAGGATTAGCCCCCATTGTATGACAAGTAGCCATAGTAAACTCGTTCTCTGTACAAAGATAGAATCCAATACGTATATCATCTTTTTCAAAGATAAATGGCTTCTTAGCCTCTTTCAAATTAGCTCCAGCTCCAGCATGAGCAATCTTATGCTGCTTCAACAAATTTAATGTTGTCGTCAACCCTTCCACCCCTTGATCTAAGGAGTGGTTATTAGCCAGTGTTAAAAATAACGGCTCTAACGCCTTATATCCATTAATTGTTTTTGTAGGCGCAATTAAATTATTACCAAATTTTACAATGGGTGTCTCTATATCAGTAAGAGGAACCTCTAAATTGAAAACATTTAAATCCGATTGCTTCAAAATTTCATAAAGCTCTTTTCCTACAAAAGCTTCTCCATTACCGTTTTCAAATAATGTTTTATTAATATCCGTAGGAACTAAATCAGCCCCGATGTACATTCTCAAGATGTAACCACTCTCCTAATTCATAATCCTTTGACATAGGACGAAATCTTTCAAATCCAGCACCAGGGAAAAATGTTAATTCTCCAATAAATAGATGCCCTTTAATTTCATAAAAATCAACACGCAAAAATGGACACCCTTTGCTAAGCTCCATCGCAACCTGTTGCATTTCACCATATGTATCTGGCTTTGGAAACTCTGTAGGTAACGGTGGATAATGTCCAAAATGAATTCCCATAGGATTCCAATCGATATCATAGAAGTTCATACGCGTTCCTGTTTTAGAAAAACGATTAGAACATACTACTGTTAACTTTGGTTCACCATGAAAGCAATACATCTTATAATCTAATATGTCATTGCTACCTAACTCCGACAAATATTCCTCTCCGATAATACGTCGAGGAACATTCTTATAAGGCCACTCTCTAGCAATACGTGAATAATCCCGTTTTAAGAATGTTCTTAATTTAGCTTTTGCTGCTTCCCAATCAAGTGTTGATTTATCTTTACAAATAACGATGCCTCCACTATCATGTGTACATTTCAAAACGAATTGATTAGGCAATCTATCAAAATCAATATCATCTACAGAGTTCCATACGGAAATCGTAGGTATTATATACTGATTACCTACACGTTGAGCAATAAAATGTTTAGCTTCATGTTTATCAACCATCACTGTTTGTATTGGGTCTCTAAAATTAACCTTAAGCCATTGTAACTTTTCGCTGAAAGTTTTTGGATTTTCTAGATCTAAAGGGTATCCCATATACTTAGGAAATACCTTCTTCAAAAAGTCTTCATCAGACAAAGAGTCATAATAACCCGATTTAATTAATATCCTCGTACGATAGTAAGGTTTTGTTAGAAAGGACATGCCAACATTACACAATTTTCTGAACTTCATGTTTTCGTCCTTTCCGAAGCAGTTGCACTTCTAAATAAAACAACATCATATAAAAATAAGTGCTCTTACTTTCATAAGAAACCATACCCATATCCATAACAATCTGTGAAAGGAATAGAATGAGTACCATTATATATTCATTACTATGGATATCACGATAGCGAATTAAATTATAAGCCACATAGAGATACATTGAATAATAGGCTAGTAACCCAATGACACCCGTGCCAGCTAATAACTCAATATAATTGTTATGCAAGTAGTAATTATCTTTGCCATACACGAAAAAAGTATATACAGATGGATTATTGATACCTACACCAGTTATGGGAGATTGATAAAATAAGTCCCATCCAATATCTACCAAAGCTAACCGAATAATAGTGGATGAGTCCCCCCTGTGCCTGTAAAGGCTTCTACCATGTTAGACATTCGGTCTAATACTTCAGAGAACATCGGCAATTGCAAGACCGCAATACCTATAATGGTAAGACCTAATAAGGAACCAATAACTTTTACAATAGAATTGACCGCATTAGCACTACGAAAACTTTTAAAAATAAAGAGTAATACTGTACCAACACCGACAAAAACTAAGGCCTTACGACTACCTGTAGCCGCTAAAATTCCAAGTGTTGGTAATGCAATAATATGCCACCAACGAGGACGGTCGTATAGCATATAATATAAGGTCATAACAATAGCATTGGCACCCAATAGCCCTACCGTATTCGCATTCAATGCATCATTAGCAATACGTGCTGAGGATGATAAAACAGTAATAAAATAATCTAAACCGTAGAAATAAACAGTATAGAAACAAACTATATAGCCTGTCCACATGCCAATCTTTAATAATGTATCCACCGATTTCTTATCTTGATAACACATGTATAAAATGATGAGCATAAAGAATATCTTGACCATATCAAAACTTCGGCTCATAGCTACGGAAACATCTGTGGCATTAATCGCACTTAGATAACAAGCACCAATAAAAATCAACATATAAGCATGCATCCAATTAAACCGCAGTTTTATAACACCCTGTTCTCGTATAAGATAAAAAATGATGAGACCAAATAAGCATACAAATAATACATACGCACCATAGTTCGCTTCGCCAAGGGCAAAGGAAATGGTCAACGACAACACTAAAAAGATTAGAGTTATGAACCATATCATGCGATCAGCAAGAGCCGTAATATTTAACTTCAATGGTTCTCCTCCTTACAACTCATAAAACTTCTAACCAACGTTTTGCGATTTTCCATAATGGAAATTCATCGCGTACTTTGATGGCATTCTGTGAAAGTTTAGCCGCTAGTGCAGGGTCCTTTAATACACTGCGCATGGCTTCATACATAGCCTGCGTATCACCTACAGGTACGAGAATGCCATTCTCTCCACTTTTAATTACCATGCGAGCACCGCCTACAGGACAATCTGTAACTACTACAGGTAAGCCCATACCCAATGCTTCTAGCATGGAATTTGAAATACCTTCAAAATCAGAGGATGATACAAACATAGAACAAGGGGCTACCTTTTCTAAAATATTACTAGCAAAACCAGGCAATAAAATGCGATTTTCTAAATTAAGAGACTTAATTTGAGCTCGTAATTCATCCTCTAATACACCTTGACCATAAATGACGAGTTTATATTCTGGAAACTCATCTGCCAACATACTGAAGGCATTGATCATCATAGGCAAGTTCTTTTGCGGATGCAAACGACAAGCTGTAACAATTGTCTTTTCTCGTTCCCCTTCTATTGGTGGAGGCAATTTACCATTAATAGGATTTGGTATGATGACACCGCGATTTTGCACAGATTTTGGGAAATAAGAACGAGCATCTTCCGTTTGAAATACTAGTGCATTTGCGAATCTAAAAGCAAAGTTACGCAACGCTTGTTGATGCCAACCAATAGGAACTTTGCGTGGATTATTGCGCTCAGAAAACACAATGCGATTTTTTATAAACCAAGAGCTAATCGCTAAGATAAAACTAGATGCAGACAAGAAAGATAAACATGTCGCATTTGGTCTAGTCTTTAAGATTTTGATTAGTTCCTTTATTTCTTGCATAAAGCGAATGACTTTATTAGAGCTTGTAGTATGAATTTCAATTTGTTCAATACCTTCCTCTAATGCATATTCATTACCATATCGATTAGGGCTTGTTTGGATAACCTTAATATGATGACCATCATGTACCCACTGACGAGCCAACTCTGTTAATATTCGTTCAGCCCCATCATTACCAAGGGAGATGGTGACAATTATTATTTCCTTTTTCATAAGCCTTCCTCTTGGATATATTCAGCTAGTCTTATATAAGCTTGTGCCATTGATACCTTAGGTTTCCAACCTAAAGACTTTAACTTCTTAGAACTTAAAAACATATGCACTATCGGCGCATAGCCGAACCCTTGTACATCTTCTGGAATATCAAAAACAACTTTACTCTTATTATTACTCACATGAGTTGCCACTAATTGAGCAATGCTTGCGATAGAACGAGTCTCTTCATCATGACATACATTATAGGCCTCGCCAGCTTCGCCCGCCTTCATAAGGGCTAAAATACCAGTTAATGCATCGGTAATGTAGCAATAGTTCGACATAGAATCGCCTTTTGTGTGAAGAACAATATTTTCATGTTTAAGAGCACTCTTGGTAAACTGCATGAATACACGGTTATCTGATACCGGAACACCAGGTCCAAAGGTTTGAGCTAGTCTAGCTATTACAGCAGGCACGCCATATTCCACAGTATAGGACTTGCAATAACATTCACATAGTCTCTTACTTTCGGAATAAGAACTACGAACATTTAGGTGATCAAGATATCCTAATCGGTCTTCAGTCATAACTTGACCAGATTCATAAGGTACACCATATTGCTCCATACTGGATAAGTAAACTAGTTTCTTTACCTTTTGACGGCGACCTAACTCAAGCATAGCCTCCGTACCATAAATAGAGGTACGGATAGTTTCTACTGGATGTTCTACAAAAAACTTAGACTGTGTCGGTGCAGCACCATGCAAAATATAATCACATGGCACATCAATAGATTCTAATGAGCCATCTAATAGGGTTAACGACTTATTGTCTAAATACTCACCAAGAATATTTTTTGCCTTTTCATGGCTTCGCACATGACCAATCACTTTTAAATCCAGGTCATGAGTCTCATTGGCAAGTATAAGTAATTTTATAAACATAGATCCAATAAGACCCGTTGCACCTGTTATAAGAATGCGTTGATGACAGAGGAAATGAAAGTAATTTTTTTCCTGTACTAAAGCCGTTAACTCGCGTTGAATAACGGAATTACTCATCTTTTAATCCTCCTAGCTCACGATTTTTAATAATCCCTGTGAACATATAATAATCAGATGGAGTTGTAATCTTTATATTTTCAGTTTCCCCTAATACAGGATATAGAGTATATCCATAGTGCATCATCATCGATGCGGAATCAATAAAGTCATGAATGCCCTCATCTTTTGCACGATTATGAACTGATATAATATCATCTAATCTAAAACTCTGAGGAGCTTTAGCCATGAGACATTCATTACGATTTAAAATATGCTTAATAGAACCATTTTGGGTAACCATAACCGTTTCTATAGCTGGAGTAACAGTAATGGCAGACCCCTTTGATTCAACAGATTCTATGTTTCTCTCTATAGTAGAATTATCTACAAGTGGACGAACCCCATCATGAATCAATACAGTCACCGCATCATCAGGAAATAAACGCTTAGCCTCTACGAGTCCATTATATTGGGATTCTAGAGCGCTTTCACCACCAGGCACAATGGATAATACCTTTTGTAGCCCCACCTTTTTGATGAGCTGTTTTGTATGATCAATCCATTCTGCTTTGCAGGCAAGAACAATCCCATCAATTGTCTCCGTTTGTTCAAACACATCTAAGGTTTGAATCAAAATTGGTCTACCGTTCCATTCTAAAAATTGTTTTGGCGTCTTGCTATTTTTCATACGAGCACCTACGCCACCCGCAAAGATTACTGCTATTCGTTTCATAGGCCCTCCTTATGGTTGAGCTTCTTTTTTGGCATAATATATGCCTTTATACTCCTTGTAAGGTGTATTTAGATCAGCAAATACTGCATCATGTTTTGCCACACGTTGTTCTATAGGTGGTAATTGCATATAGTCGCCCCAAATAAGACGCAAATATCTCTCATACCCTTTCATAACAGGTATTTGATGACCTTCAAAGTCTTTATATACAACAGAAGCAAAGTCCTCTCTAGGATGACGTAGCTTCATACCTTTTAAGCTGCCGATTAACTCCGTACATTCATCACTGGTATCAAAGTCGTATTGAGTCATTCTCTTTTCTGCAAATCGCCAAATATGATAGCGTATAGACTGGCTGGAAAAGATTTTATAAATATACCCAGCTAAAGCACGATATGTAGGCCCTTTGTTATCTGGTAAACGCTGTGCATTAAAGAGTGCAAACGTCATGGCCCACACCAACTGCAATGCACGACTAATTTTGCCGGGTGCACAGCCATCAATAGGCATAATTTCAAGTGCTAAACCATGACAAACATCTTCATGCATACTATGACGATTGATAAAGGTCGTATTATTATCTCTTATAGATGCACCTGCATCATGATAGATGTGATTGCGATCAGTACGACAATACGTAAATCGCTCAGTGTCAGCATATTCCGGCCATAATTCAGCTAGCTTTTCATAATCTGGACGAGGCATAAATAAATCTAAATCATCATCCCAAGGGATAAAGCCATTATGCCGTATAGCCCCAATGAGACCACCGCCGCAAAGATAAAAGCGCAAATTATGTTTATCACAGAACTCTTTAAAGTACAGCAACATATTTAGCTCTTTTTCTTGTATTTCCTTTGTCATAGATGTACTCATAGGGACCTCTTTCAACGTAATACAGCTAATACTGTATCAATCATCGTTTTTATATCTTGTAAAAAAGAAAACTCCTTAATACTCTTTAAATTCCAAGCCATCTTGCCCGGTAAAACCTCATTTATATAGACTTCATCAACATTTTGAGCATTTTGTAAAAGTTGATCTTCATCCTTATAAGTAATACTGGCAATACTGGTAACTCCAGCTGGCAATAATAAGGTAGCTTTCATTTCATCTGTATAAGCAGACACGTAACGTGGAACCTCAGGTCTTGTACCAACAAAACTCATATCACCTAAAAGGATATTGATAAGCTGAGGCAATTCATCGAGGCGACAGCTGCGAAGCATATTTCCGACTCTAGTGACACGCATATCATTTTGCGACGTCACTTGTGCTCCTAAAGATTCTGCATTCTTTACCATAGTACGGAACTTGTAGATGCCAAAGGTACGACCGTACTGTGTCACTCGAGTTTGACGGAAAAAAACCTCTCCCGCACTATCTCGTTTAATCATGATGGCTAGTATCAAAAATACAGGACTTAATGTAATAAGCAGTCCCGCTGCCATTACGCGGTCAAAAATGCTTTTACAAAGAAGGCTTGTACGTCTTTGATTTAATATTTCAAAATAGGGACGAACCGCTTCACACTGTAGCTCTTGTGGTAGATCATGAAAGTTTTTTACTAGCATTCGGTAATAATCCTTTTAAACTGCTCAATGATATATTGCACTTCTTCATCTGTAAGGAGCGTATGAAGTGGCAATGTAATTTCATTCTTAAATTGGTCATAAGCATTTGGATAGTCATCGATTGTAAAGCCTAAGTTTTTGTAAGCCGTATGCATTGGAATTGGCTTATAGTGAACATTCGTTGCAATGCCAGCCTCAGCCATAGCTTCTATAACCTTATTGCGATATTCCGCATCACGGCCATCTAAACGGACTAAATACAAGTGACCACTACTCTCATACTCATCTGTATAATGGTTCAACAATGTAACAGGTAAATCCTTAAATGCTGTATCATAAGCTTCGATAATTTCTTTACGACGTGCCAAAAGTTTTGGGTATCTTTCAAATTGAGCTAGCCCAATAGCCGCCATGATATCCGTCATATTACATTTATAATAGGTACCTTTAATATCATATTCCCAAGCACCTGCTTTTGTTTTTGCAAGAGCATCCTTATCTTGACCATGCAAAGATAGCAATTGGAATTGCTTGTAAATAGTTTCATCATCAATACCATCTATATGACGCCATGTAGCACAGCCGCCTTCAGCAGTAGTAAAATTTTTTACTGCATGGAAGGAAAAGCTACTAAAGTCTGCAACATTACCTGTTCGTACCCCTTTATATGAAGCCCCAAAGGAATGAGCACAATCAGCCACAATAGGAATATGACCTAATGCTTTTTGAATATCATTAGATGGTGTAAAGAGAGATTTTTTTTCATCCACAATGGAGCGTAGTCGATCATAATCGCAAGGTACACCTGCAACATCAACAGGGATGATTGCTTTTGTTTTTGGTGTAATAGCGCGAGCGACTGCATCGTAATCCATTTCATAAGCATCTTTCTGTGTATCAACGAGTACTAAGGTAGCACCTACATGAACTACAGGACTCGCACTAGCTGTATAAGAATAAGCACTAGTTATGACTTCGTCTCCAGGTCCAATCCCCAATACGCGAAGAGACATTTCAAGCGCTGCCGTAGCAGAGTTTAAACAAACGGATTTAGGTGTACCTAACTGATGAGCTATCTTTTTTTCTAATTCTTTAGTACGAGGACCCGTCGTAATCCACCCACTTTTTAAGGCTTCAACGACTTCATTGATTTCTAACTCTGTAATATCTGGAGGAGAAAAATTAATTCTCATATAAATCACCTCAATACTTTCTGTACCATATTGATACATTTGATTTATCACATAGAAGACTGATTAAAACAGTTATATTAAGCATCAATTACGATAGATCCTAAAAGAGAAATACCTACTTGTGAAAGCCGTTTCTTAGCTTCAATCAAATCTTTTGGACTAGCTACTTCATTTTTAACAACTAACACTACACCATCTGATTTTTCTGCCAATACAACCGCATCTGTAACAGACAATACGGGTGGTGTATCTATGATAACCACATCATATTCATCACGTACATACTCAAAAATCGCAGGTAATTTGCTAGAATCTACAATATCAGATGGATATTCAACAACTTCACCCGCCGTAAGAACATCCAAATGAGGCACTACATTACGATGAATCGTCAAATCTTCATCCATCACCACCGCATTTGTAAGGCCCTTATTTTGTACATTAAAGGCTATATGTTGTGTTGGATTACGTAGATTACCATCTACTAGAAGGACTTTATTATTATTTTTAGATAAAGCTAATGCAGTATTAGAAGCCACCTCAGAAGTGCCTTCACCACTAGTGGCTGCAGTAATACAAATAAGCTTACACTTATATTGGTTACATACATATTGAAGATTGCTACGCAATGTACGGTATGCTTCCACAAGTGGTGTATCACCACGTTCATTAGAAATTAGTCTAATCATATTAACCTCTCACTTTGCGCAACAATGCTACGAAACGATTACTAGGCTCTTCGTATTCTACTTCTTTATGATTTGGAATCACGCCCAAGTTTTGAATGCCAAGGATGTCATTAATCTCTTGTTCAGATTCGACTTTGCGATTACCAAAAAATTGTCCCAATGTATAGAGGCAACCAAAGAGGACCCCTAAAATGGCAGCGCCTAATAAAATAAGTACTTTACGCGGCGCAATTGCTTTTTCTGGTAATGTTGGAGCATCTACGATTTGAACTTCATTTGGTACCATAACCTCTGCTACCTTCGCTTCTTCTAAGCGAGTGGATAGCATTTGATAGATATCTTGTGCCACATCTACATCACGTTTTGCTTGGATATAACCGCGTTCTTTTTCAGGTAATCCCTTTATAGCTTCTTCGTTTGCTTTATCTAACTCAGCTAATGTAGATTGTTTACCTTGAGCTACAGCTAACGCAGCTTCATTTTTGAACTTATCCACTAGCAATCCTTGTTGTGCAGAGTTGCTTGAAGGTGCTTGTTGAGAGGCAATAGCATTGATTTCAGCATTTAGACCACTTTTAGCTTCTTCAATTTGTTGATTAATTTCTTTCATCGCAGGATGTTCATCAGTATATTTACCAATATAAGAAGCTTTACGAGATTCTAAATCTGCTAACTGACCCTTGTAGGCTTGAACCGTAGCACTATCAGCGATGCTTTTACCTGCAGAACCTAATTGCTCATTGATACTGCCAAGTGCAGCTTGTGCCGTTTCTAAATCGAGTTGATTTTGAGCCTTCTCACGATCAATTAGAGTAATCTTATCAGTTAAGCCTTTCATCTGATCAGCTGTAGAGTACACCTTATTATCTACTTGGAATTGTTGCAATTTATTTTCTGCTTGCTCTAATTCAGATTTCGCAGTAACAACGCGTTTTTGTAAGAATTCACGAGTAGTTCGTTGTTCAACATGAGAAATTTCGGCAAGACGTTTTAAGAAGGTATCAATAAGTAATTGATTAGCTTCTTGTGCTTGCTCAGGACTCTTACCAGTTACGCTTACTTGTAATAACTCGGTTTCTTTATACGGTTTAGTTTCAATGCGAGTTTTAACAAAATCTTCATATGTTGGCGCATTACCAGTACCTTCAGGATCTTCTATAGCAGTAATTACTGGCTCTACTACATTACGACTTTTTAAAATTTCTGCATCTGTGTTCATCAATTGACGAGACATAGAATCAGAATAGGCATTAGCACTAGATAATACAGAATTGCTCAAACCTTGAGCTTGTTTAATGCGCAACATCGATGTAGATTGATATGTAGATGGTGCAAGAAAGGCATACGCAACACCTAAAACCATACATGCTACCGTAATATTAATAATTTTACGGCGTTTTTTAATGAGGACTCTGCCCACCTCTTTTAAATCAATAATTTGTTCCACCCATATACCCCTTTCTGTAAAAGTATACAAACAACAGGGTCTCTCCCACTTAGAATATTAACTGTACCTAACCCTCTCAATAAAGGCACAATGTATCAAAATAAAATAGTCTTATACATATATCGGGTAATAAATGTATCGTCCACGACCTATACATTATGATTTGGATCGTATGTAGGAATGATATCCTGCAATACATTAATTACATCTATATCGGTTTTACACGTATCAAAGCGCTCTATTTCACGACTCAGCCATTCTTGATCAACATCTTCTAGAGCTGCTTCAAAAATTTTCTTATGCGTAGTAGTATTCGTACCTTCTCCGGCAGTTAATAGTTCTTCATATAACTTTTCACCTGGACGTAAGCCAGTAAATTCAATACGAATATCCTTATTAGGCTCAAAGCCAGAAAGGCGAATCATATTCTTAGCCAAATCGACAATTTTAACCGGTTCACCCATATCCAAAAGGAACACTTCTCCTCCATTCCCCATGGCACCAGCTTGAAGTACTAATTGACTGGCTTCAGGAATAGTCATGAAATAACGTGTCATTTCTGGATCTGTAACGGTTACAGGACCACCTGCTTCAATTTGTTTACGGAATAAAGGAATAACCGAACCACGGCTACCAAGTACATTACCAAAACGAACTGTTATAAACTTAGTATCATATGTGTGATTCATACCAAGTACAACTTTTTCAGCAACCCGTTTTGTAGCGCCCATAACGCTAGTTGGATTCACCGCTTTATCCGTGGAAATCATAACAAATCGATCTACCCCATGACCTCCGGCTACATCCGCAACATTACGAGTACCATAAATATTATTTAATACCGCAGCAATTGGCTGGATTTCCATAAGAGGCACATGTTTGTGAGCTGCCGCATGAAATACTACATCAGGATTATAGTTTTTGAAAATTTGTTCTAATTGATTCTTATCGCGAATATCTGCAATGATTGGAACCAAGGTATCTTGGGGCGCAATATTGCGCAATTCTTGATGAATAAGATAAATACTATTTTCACCATGACCTAGAAGCAATAGCTTTTTAGGCTTTACACGTAAAACTTGACGACAAATTTCAGAACCAATAGAGCCCCCTGCACCAGTAACTAAAACCACTTTATCCTTAAGATATGTTTCAACCTTGGACGTGTCGAGCTGAATCTCATCACGCTCCAACAAGTCCTCGATTGAAACAGGATGTAAATGAGATACAAGAACTTCATCATCAAGTAATTGATACATCCCCGGTAAAATATTGATTTTACATTTTAAGGGAGAACAGATTTCCATGATTTCTTGAATAATATCTCGCTTCACGGAAGGCATGGCAATAATAATTTCTTCTACCTTATATTTAGCAACTAATGCTGGAATATCTTCACGATTACCGAGAATTCTAAAACCATTCATAAGACGATTATGTTTAAACATGTCATCATCAACATAACCAATCACTCGACGAGAACGCTTATGATATCGTTCAATTTCACGAGCTATAGTTGCACCTGCATCACCGGCGCCTATGATCAATGTATTCACTTGGCCACTTTCACCATCATCCCCACTGCTATAGTGAAGTGCCACATAATGAAGCAACATACGTCCCATACCTACAGCACCTGTAGTGAGGAACCATGTAATAAAATAGACAGAACGTGGTAATGACTTACCAAATACAAACATAGAGGAATAGAATAAAGCCGTACCAATTGTAGTCGCTACAAATACTGCTAATACCTCTCGCATCCCTGCATAGCGCCAAATACGTGTATATAAATGCATTATCAAGAACATCAACATATACGAAATAAGTAATAACGGAAGTGCATCCACCATTTGATTAATATATTGAGGTTCTATGTGTCCATCAAATCGAATAAAAAGACTGATAAAAGCAACGATTACAATCGTCACAATATCGGTAATAAACAATATGGATGGTAATAAATATGAACGCAAAAAAACGCCCCCTTATATGATAGATATCGCCTTATCTTTAATCCTTACCTATTCGTGATACCATATAAGCCCCTGTTAAGATTGGAGCAATATCACGAGCAAAGTTGATACGACTATTCTTAGTTAAGTAAAGAATATCACCTTCACGCATGATGTAGTTTTCAGACATATCTCCAGTTTGTAAAATACGATTCAAATTGATAGGAATCGGTTTCTCTGGATTATCTTGATGAATCAAGTAAATTTTCTTCTTTGCTGTATCCCAGTTAAAACTACCTGCAGCCCCAATCGCATCAATAACTGTACTAGATTTAGTCAACGTATAGGCGCCAGGCTTATTAATTTCACCAAATACATATACGCGAACACCGCCCAATTTCGATACATTTACTGTGATATCAGGATTAATGATATAACGAGACAAACCTTGCTGTAATTCAGCTGTAAATTCATCTACAGTTAAGCCATCTGCTTTTACAGCACCAACCATAGGAAACGATACATATCCATCTGGTCTGACGGTATACACAATGTCATTACCATTACGCGTACCAAGCTCTGCCTGCTGAACCACTTGAATATTCAGTTCATCGCCTTGACGCAGACGATATTCTTTATCAGAGCTAATTACAGATGCACTATTTTCCAATGGTGCATGGCCTTCCATTTGTACATTCTTAGCATTATAAGGCTGATTAGTATTTATATTAACTGGTGCAGCCATAGCCATTGTTGTAGTATATAAGAATGTAGCCATCATCATATACTGTTTCTTCTTCATACTTACCTCTTTTTTATTCAACTTATTTAATTCATCACTTAATTATTGATGTATCTTATATCTAAAAAATCAGTCATGCTATTTTATCATTTTTTTAAATATACTTCTACAAATCTAGTATCTTCCAGGCGAACTTCATAAAATCTTCAACAACAATTCCCTAAAAATATAGTATTTTCAATATATGTTCATTAATAATTATTTGCTTTTTTCATTCCTAATTCACTAGATTTATTATTGATTTTCTTAAAAATAATAAAAAATTTATAAACTCACTTCATTATCAGCTCACATAGTGCTCCTATTTCTATCAGAATTAGTGATAAAAAATAAGGTGTATATACTAGAAATCTAGTATATACACCTTATTCAAAGTTTTTGACACTAATGATCGCTTTATATAATTACTTATTCAACACGACCACCTAAATAAGCTTCCATAACACGAGGATTATGGCGAACTTCATCAGCAGATCCAGATAATACCATTTTACCAGTCTCCAAAACATACGCATAATCAGCAATCTTTAATGCTTGGCGTACATTTTGTTCTACTAAAAGAACTGTTGTTCCATCGGCACTGATTTCTTTAATGGTTTCAAAGATCTCATTTACTACTAAAGGCGCAAGCCCCATAGATGGTTCGTCTAGTAATAACAACTTTGGACGAGCCATAAGTGCACGGCCAATAGCTAGCATTTGCTGTTGACCACCAGATAAAGTACCACCCAATTGATAGCTTCGTTCATCAAGAATAGGGAATCGTTTAAATACCTTTTTGATATCTGCTTCGATTTCTTTATCTTTACGTGTATAAGCACCCATTTCAAGGTTCTCATAAACACTCATATCTTGTAGTATTTGACGCCCTTCAGGAACTAAAGAGATACCATTCTGTACAACTTGATGAGTTTGACGACTCGTAATATCTTGACCTTCAAAAATCACTCGACCAGATGTGGGTTTTACAAGTCCCATAATAGTCTTCATCGTAGTAGTCTTACCAGCACCATTAGCACCAATAAGAGATACAATCGAACCTTGTGGAACCTCTAGGCTTATATCTTTTAGGGCTGTAATATGTCCATAACCAGCCACAATATTTTCTAGTTTTAACATATTACACCTCTTCTTTACCTAAGTATGCTTCAATTACAGCTTCATTATTTTGAATTTCTTGAGGTGTACCTTCGGCAATTTTCTTGCCAAAGTTAAGTACTACCAAACGATCACAGATATTCATCATCAATTCCATGGCATGTTCGATAACCACAACGGTAATACCTAGGTCACGAATCTTGCCAATCAATTGACGCAGAACTTCAGTTTCACTATCATTCATACCTGCTGCCGGTTCATCAAGCAAGATTAACTGAGGGTGTGTCGCTAAGGCACGAGCGATTTCAAGACGACGTTGCTTACCATACGGTAATGATGTGGCAACCTCTTCTGCATCTGCTTCAAGACCTACAAGCTTTAAGAACTCATAAGCAATACCACGACAACGCTCTTCTTCAATGCGTTGACGTTTTGTTTTCAAAAAACTAGATAAGAAGCCAGAGCCAGTACGACAATGCATACCGGTTAAAACAGTTTCAAGAGCTGTCATATTGCCAAAGAGACGAATATTTTGGAATGTACGAGCAATCCCCATTTCAACAGTTCTATGAGGCTTGATGCCTACAACAGACATACCATCAAATACAATTTCACCAGAACTTGCAGGGAATACACCAGTAATCAAGTTGAAGAGTGTAGTCTTACCAGCACCATTTGGGCCGATAACACCAAATACCTCACCTTGTTTAACACCAAAGGATACACCTGTGAGAGCTGCAACGCCACCAAAGCTTTTACTTACTTCATTTAATTCTAATAGCATTCAGTTCCCTCCTATCCTTGTTTTTCCTGTTGTTTACGCTTATATGCTTCAAAGCGTTCTGTTAATACTTGTGATTCTGGAATATATGGAGCTTTCTTAAAGCCTAATTTACGGCTAATTTTATCCACCATGGATTCTGTTAAAATACCATCTGGACGAACAGCCATCAAGATTACTAGCAAAGCACCATAAATAATATCGCGATAGTCGGATAAGAAACGCAATACTTCTGGTAGTAATGTAAGAATAAAGGAACCTAGTACGGAACCCCATACTACATTGGAACCACCAAATACAGGGAATAACAAAATTTGTACTACTTTATGGTAGCTGAAATCTGTAGGATTAATAAAGTTTGTAATATGCGCATACAAACCACCACCAATACCAGCGATGAAAGCGCCGATAATAAAGGCCATCATCTTGTAGTATACAACGTTGATTCCCATCAATTCAGCTGCATGATCATCAGCCTTAATCGCTGCAAAGGCACGACCCACACGGCTATTATTAATCCGTACACAAAAGGCGATAATCAATACTAAAATAGCTAACAAAATAATAATAGCCATTAGATTGCCCCATGTAACAGCATCAATGCCCATTAAACCATCGAGATCAAATTCATAGGCATAATTTGTCAATTCTTGAGGAATGGATGGAATACCAGAAAGGCCTAATGCACCATTTGTAATATCCAAATTCAAGAAAATAACACGCACAACTTCGCCAAATCCAAGTGTAGCAATGGCAAGATACAAACCTTTAAGACGTGTTGTTGGCAAACCGATAATAACAGCCACAAGACTAGCAACTAAGCCACCAATAATAATGCCTACAACGATAGGCAAATCAGCTTTCAAAGAAAGAATAGCGCCTACGTATGCACCAACACTCATAAAGCCAGCAGCCCCTAAAGAAAGCTGTCCACTTGCCAGTGTGAAATAAATTGAAATACCCATGATGGCATTAATGATGAAAAACATCACGATCTGTAGATAATACGGGTTTAATAATTCCATTACGGTCTACCCCCTTTATCTTTAGATCCAAACAAGCCTTGTGGGCGCCAGAATAATAATAGGATAATGAGACCAAAGGCAACAGCATCACGGAATGTAGATGCACCATAAGCAACAGAGAAGATTTCTGCTACACCTAAAATAAAGCCGCCAACCATGGCGCCTGTAATATTACCAAGACCACCTAAGATAAGTACTGCCAGACCTTTAAAGCCTATAATAACACCCATAGTAGGCTCAATAGCATTAAAGGACAAGCCTACCAATACACCTGCCGCTGCACCTAAAGCAGATGCAATCATAACAGTAATAGATATAATCATTGTTGGATTGATACCCAAGAGAGCTGCTGTTTCCGTACTCATGGATACAGCGCGAATAGCCTTACCAATCTTAGTTTTCTTAATAACTACATTTAAAATCAGCATTAGCACAACAGAAACGCCTAAACCAATAATTTGTACCATAGAAATTTTGAAAGCTCCAAAGTCGATTAGGCCACCAATATAGTCTGGTGGGAATGATCTAGTTTGAGGGCCCCAAAGCAATAATGCCAAACTTTCAAGGAAAATAGAAACACCAATGGTACTAATAAGTGGTGCCAAGTGAGACACCTTTTTCTTGCGTAGTGGACGAAGCGCCACAAATTCTAAAATATAACCAAGGATAGCACCGACAGCCATAGCTACGATAAGGGCTACAAAAATGTTAACGTCAAAAACAGTTACCATAAAAAGACCAACGAAGGCACCTATCATAAAGATGCCTCCGTGTGCCATGTTGATGATATTTAAAACGCCAAACACAAGTGTTAAGCCAATAGCGAGTACAGCATATAAGCTACCGAGGGTTAACCCGTTAACTAATTGTTGTAAAAACACTATACTACCTCAACTTTTATTTTTTTAATGCGTCAAATTGACCGTTTTTAATTTGTAAAACTTGAACTTCCATGGAAGGGTCGCGTTTTTCGTTGAACTTGAATTGACCAGTTACACCAACAAAGTCAGCAATATTTTTCAAAGCTTCTCGGAATTTTTCACGATCTGTAGTGGAACCTGCTTTTTTCAAAGCTGCTTCATAGAGGTATACCGCATCATAAGCTTGAGCTGCGAATTGGTCTGGTTCTTTACCGTATTTATCTTTATAAGCTTTACGGAAATCTTTTACCTTTTGATCGTCTTTGTTAGGGAACCAAGGTGTACCTACGATAACGCCATCAGCTGCAGCACCTGCAATTTTAATGAATTCAGGGCTGTTAAAGCCATTGGAACCAACTACAGGTTGATTCATACCCATTTCACGCATTTTTTTCATGATTAATGCGCCTTCTTGGTAAAGAGAAGCAACTACGATAACATCAGGTTTTGCTTGTTGAATCTTAGTTAATTGTGCAGAGAAATCAGTATCTTTATCTGCAAATGTTTCAGTATCAACGATTTGTACGCCTACAGCTTCCAATGCTTTACGAGCTGTATTATTTACAGATACCATTTGGTCATTATTGTTGGAGTACATAATAGCTGCAGTTTTGAAGCCTAAAGTTTTATGTGCTTCTTTAATTGCAGTATCTACTGCCAAGGATTCAGGTACAGCATTACGGAAAATGTAATCGCCGATATCTGTAATACCTTCAGCAGTTGTAGATGTACCAAGAGCTACGATTTTACTTTTGTTTGCTACAGGACCAGCTGCCATCATTTCACCAGATAACATTGGGCCGATAACAGCTACAACTTTATCCTTAGAAATTACTTTATTCATTGCATTAATTGCTTCGTTTTTATCACCTTTAGTATCTTCTACTAATAAGTTAATTTTTACAGCATTTGCATCAGCGTTAATTTCGCTTACTGCCAATTCTGCACCAGCTTTAATGGACTCACCATATGCGGCTGCACCACCAGTTGTTGTTGTCAACAATGCGATTTTAGCTTCATTGCTATTTGCATTACCTGCATCTTTATTACTGCCACAACCAGCAGCAACTGCCATTACACCAGCAAGGCCAAAAATGACTGCTTTTTTTAACATGGATTTATTCATGTTACACCCTTCCTTTAAAACATAAAACTTTGATTCTATACCTATATTATGAGAAATTTCAATCTTTTGTCAATTAAAAGAAAATGATTTTAATTCCTTAATAATATATACATTAAAAAGCTATTCACATAGCCGTTCCCACTTCTCATATAATGAATCCAACTCAGTTTGAGTCTCTTCAATTTGTATGGAAATTTTAGACATTTCATCTAAATCTTGTTGTACTACAGGATTCGCTAATTGCACTTCATACATCTTCATCGTCGCCTCTAAACGAGCAATTTCAGCTTCTACCTCAGCTAATTGTTTTTCTACCATATAAGCATTTGGCTTCTTCTGATTTTCCTCTATAGTTTCTGATGCTGAAAGCATTGACTCATTAGTAGGAGTAGCTTTACTATCACGCTTACTGCTCTCAGAGTTTTTCTCATTAGCTAATGCTAATAAGTCTTCTTTCTCTTTCAGCTTTTCCTTATAGTATGAATAATTACCGAGGTACTCTGTAAATTTACCTTCATCTAGAATTACTGTTTTTGTAGAAACTTGATCTAAGAAGTATCTATCATGAGAAATAATAAAGCAAGTCCCTTCAAATTGTTGTAATGCTCTTTCTACGATTTCTCGTGTAGGAATATCTAAATGGTTTGTCGGTTCATCTAAAATTAGGAAATTATCGCCTTGAAGAAATAACTTAAGCAAAGCTAAACGAGCGCGCTCACCACCCGATAATTCACCTACTAACTTAAATACATCATCCCCCTTAAATAAGAACGACCCAAGCACATTACGCGCCTTATCCTCACTATAGTTAAAGTGATTCATAATCTCTTCTACTACCTGCCAAGAATCGTGCAGCTCTTCGTGCTCTTGTGAGAAGTAACCCACTTGTACCCGATTGCCAATATCTACATGACCATTTTCAGGGAATAATTCTCCTACAATAGTTTTCACCAGTGTAGACTTACCAGCTCCATTAGGCCCGATAAGTGCTACGGATTCACCACGTCGAACAACAAGAGAGATATCATCAATAATACGACTTTCACCATATCCTACAGATAAGCGATCTAGTACTAAAACCTTATCGGCACTCATTGCTGCAGGAGGGAACGAAAATTGTAAATGATGTGAAGTAACAGGTGCCTCTAGACGTTCTAATCGATTAAGTTGGGACTGACGACCACGAGCCATTTTAGACTTGATACCAGCACGGTATTTATCTATATAAGCCTCTGTTTTCTTAATGTACTCCTGTTGTTTTTCATAAGCCACCATATCTGCCTTTAAGCGTTCATCCCGTTGTTGAATATACCGACTATAGTTACCGCGATAGGTTGTAGCCTTATGATTATCTAACTCTACAACACCTGTGACAATACGGTCTAAAAAATACCGGTCATGACTTACAATGAGAATTCCACCCTGATAGGCAGATAGGTACCCCTCTAACCACTCCAGCATATCCATATCTAAATGGTTAGTTGGTTCGTCTAAGAATAAAAAATCGGGACTACGTACTAATGCTTTAGCTAAGTTAATACGTGTTTTTTGACCACCTGAAAATGCATTAGCCGGCTTATCTAAGTCATCGTCAGTAAAACCAAGACCATAGACTATGCGCTTTGTCTTTTGCTCGTAGTCATACCCGCCTAACCATTCTAGACGATTCTGTAAATAATCTAAGCGTTGTAAATCCGATTCGCTAGCCTCTTCAGATTCCAATCGACTAGTGAGTTCTTTTAATTGTTTTTCCAATGCATGAACATCGGCCCAAGCCTTTTCTATTTCCGTAGCAAGGCTATCATCCCCCAGATTTACATCTTGTTGTAAATAGCCAATACTAGCAACAGGCGACTTGACTACATTACCTTCATCCAGCTCTTCATAGCCTAATATGCACTTTAACAAGGTAGATTTTCCAGCCCCATTAGGGCCTACCAAGGCGAGTCGATCACCTTCTTTTAACTCAAAGGACACATTGGAAAATACTTGGCGCACTCCAAACGATTTTCCAAGGCCTATCATTCGAATGCGTTCCATTCACAACCTCCTAATCATTTACTCTTCATTATACCACAGTTGCCCTCACTAACATTAGCATTTCTATAGAATCTTTTGTTTTTCGACTATGACGGAATAATTTTCCTAACAAAGGGATATCTCCTAAAATAGGTATCTTTTGTATTTGATGTTGATCTCGATTGTCCATGAGTCCACCAATAACCAGCACTTCTCCTGGTTGTAATCGTACTCTTGTATGTGCTTGACGTGTGCTTATTTTATAGGCTTTCATTTCAGATACCATAATAGGTGTACTCACCTCTGCATGTATTTTAGCATCTACACCATCATCAGCAGTAATAATAGGAGTATAATTCAACTTAATGCCCACCTCTTCATAACGAGTAGAACGCTTTCGTTCTCCATTCACTTCCGATTCTTCTATAACTGGTATTCTTTCACCTATCAAGATATGTGCAGTCTCACCATTGAGAGCCATGATAGATGGCTTTGCAATTAGAACGGCTTTACCTGAGCTTTCCATAAGACTTAGCTCTGGTTTTACAAAAAACTTATAGGCTTCTCCAGTCGGAGTTTTGCCAAAGGTAACGGCACCATAGGAATGTGTTTTATCTTCTCCATGGCCGGTCAAGCTAAGCCAAGACCATCTAAATCCTTGTTCCTTAGCATAGGATTGTTCCATAGCAATGATGGTAGCTTCTAATTGCACTTGTTTTGGTTCCTTGTCGATAGCACGTACTAAGGTTTCTACACGTCGCTTTTCTCCACTCGTCAAATGCATAATTACTTCGTTTTGTTCTGAAAGCACTGCCATTTTATCGTTTTTTACCACTGTGCCTACCACATTTTTCAAAGACTCAGCCGGCAAATGTTCAGGTGATATAACATATAGCTCTCTTTTTTCAAGTGTTTCATCATCAGAATCAATAAGAAGGGTATTATGCTCCTTCGATACGGAAAAATGATATAACTTACCTAATTCATTAATAATTGCTTCTGGTGATTCTCCCTTTACAGTGGCCGTAATACTCCCTTTTAACGACTCTACACCAATTACGGATATACCATAACTACGACAAATGCCTAAGACGGTCTCCTTTAAGGATGCATTGCGTACAGAAATCGTTATGAGTTCGTTCCCAACCTTTTTTTCATTTTTATCTACTTCACTACTATTTACGATAGTTTCAGAACTACTAGCAGTTATTCTATCATTTCTATTAGTACCTATCCTATCAGTACTATTAGCAAATACCATGAACGGAGTTACAAGCATGACGACCATCCATAAGCTTATTCGCAATATAACTATCACTATAATCTTATCTATATATTTTAGACCTAGAAAGTTTACTCGATTCTTAGCCACCGTGATGAACCTCCTTCAATAATTTCTACACCACTTGCAGTTATCTTAGATACTGATATTTCTTTCCACACACTTCCTATACTAACCATTTGTTCCTCTGTACCTTTTCGTAAAATGGCAATATTCTGTTGGCCCTCAATAATACCTATAAGCTCTATGGGATGTTGTTTGATAGGATTACTTATAGTAGGTTGTATACTAGATTCAACTCGTCTAGCACTAGTATCTTTAGATTTTAATTCAATATAATTACCACTATGCTTTTTATTATTTCTTATTTGTTGATATTTTCCATTTCTACGACTTTTATCTTCCGTTTTTCCAAAAGTACTTATTTCATCATCGGACTCATATAAATCATTATTTATATCAACGAAATTGCCATTACTATCTTTAGTTATCTTATTCTGACCAAGTAAATCATCTATAGGAATATCTTTAAAAACCTCTCGCCAAGGATTTGCTCGTTCAACACCGGTAATATCATATAATAATCGTCCATGAACATTGCTTTTTACCTCTCTATCCTTTACATTTTTTATATCACTTTCATCTTTAAAATAGTTCTTTCCTTTCCCTGTTCTATTACCATGTGTTGTTTCTTTTGATAATTTCTCTGAGCCTCGTTCATTTTGATTACCATCTCTACCATTAGATTGATCTAAACTAATATGAACATTTTCCTCCTCATGAGGATAAAAAATACCAATACCTAAAAGGGCCACCGCAATGATAAGGAAAATACCAAGTGCAAACTTATAGTGGCGCATAATAAAATGCTGCTTATCAATCCACATTTTCATACGTTCTATATAGTCTCGTAAATTCATAATCCACCTCCTGCTGACATATTCTAGGAGGCTCTTTTAAAATCCTACAAAAAAATGACTCTACCAGTCACCACGGTGACTAATAGAGTCATTCATTATATTGACAAATCAAAACTATTTGTTCTTTATTTACTACTAAACCCATCTGGATGAGATGTATGCCAATGCCATGCATCTTTGATAACATCAGCAACATTACTAAATTTAGGATCCCAACCAAGTAAATTTTTAATTTTTTCAGAGGATGCAATTAATGTTCCTGGATCACCAGCACGGCGATCACCATATTGAACAGGAATATCGATACCTGTAACCTCTTTTGCAGTCTCGATGATTTCCTTTACAGAGAATCCATTGCCACTACCAAGATTAAATACTTGAGATTCTCCGCCTTTACGTAAGTAGTCCATAGCCAATACGTGAGCAGTTGCTAAATCATTGACATGAATATAGTCGCGTACACATGTGCCATCAGCCGTATCATAATCAGTACCAAATACAGTTATATGCTCTCTTTTACCGCGAGCCGCATCTAACACAAGTGGAATCAAATGAGTTTCAGGATGATGGTCTTCTCCAATCATACCAGACGGATCTGCACCGGCCGCATTGAAATAACGCAACGCAACATATGTAGAACCATAGATAGAACTATAATCAGACATCATTTCTTCTATCATCAATTTAGTGCGACCATATACATTTGTTGGTTGCAGTTGAGCATCCTCACGAATAGGCACTACCTTTGGCTCACCATACACAGCAGCCGTACTAGAAAATACAAAATGCTTTATACCTGCGGTACGAGCAGACTCAATAAGGTGATAGGAACCAACTACATTATTTTCATAATAAATAGCTGGATTTTGCATGGATTCACCAACTTGTGAGTGAGCAGCAAAATGCATTACACCTAGGATGTTATGTTCTTTCATAATGCCTACTAGTTTAGGATCTGCAATATCCATATTGTAGAACTTTACCCCTTCAGGAATAGATTCTACATGCCCTCGAGATAAATTATCTACAATGATTGGTGTATATCCTGCTTGTTGTAAAGCACGTACAGTATGACTCCCAATATAACCAACACCACCTGTTACTAAAATATTCATAGTTCCCCCTCATGAATTATGTACATCCTTTGCTCGAGCCAATTTGGGCCCAATGAGACGCTTATAAACCTCTACCCCTGGTTGATCAAAAGCATCAACGCCCGCAAAAATGGACTCAAAATAAACGGCCCAACAATGCATAAACATAATTTCCCCTAAATGGAATGCGTTTAATGTTGGTACAGTTATAGTCATGTTAAAACGATTGTCACTAGACAAGGCTTCTCTATTAGCATCTAAAGCAATGTTTAAAATATCACAAATGCCTACATCAGATAGAGAGTGTAAACGTTCATATTGACTATAAGAATCTGGAACAATGAGATTATGTTTCCAGTCCTTAACCTTAATAAATTGAACTACCTTATTTAGGCGCCCCTCTTGATGCTCTTGAACTTGAGCATGCATATCCATAGTACCTACTGCAGCTACTGGCGTGCGGCCATATGGTAGACAAGTATTACTCATTTTTCCAAGAGATTCGGATAGGAGCTGTACATACCAATCAGATAATGAGTGGAGTGCTTCACTATAAGGCATAAACACCTCTATAATACGACCATATCGTTCAGATGCAATATATTTCAATAATGCACTTAAAAGGCCTGGATTTTTAAAAATGTCTTCTTCTTGACATGCTACATCCATAGATGCAGCACCAGCTAAAAATCCTTCAATATCAAATCCTACAAGAGCGGCCGTTACAAAACCAACTTCTGTAAATACAGAGAAACGACCACCTACGCCATAAGGAATACTATAGGTCTTCCAATTATTTTCTATCGCCATAGATCGTAAAATCGTAGGATGTTCATCATCAGATACATCTGTAACAGCTATCACTTCGTAGTTAATATTACGATCTTGTAAAGCCTTCTCCAAAATCATGAAGTTAGCCATAGGTTCAATGGTAGATCCAGACTTAGAATTAATAACGAGCATCACCTTATAATCAGGACCTTTTTTCTGAGCTTGACACTCTAACGTACGAATTAGCCCTACTAAGTAATCACCATCCACATTAAAGCCTGCAAAGTACATTCTAGGATAGCCGTCGCGTTCCTCTGCACTGTAGTTATTCCAAAATGCTCCACATTGCACATCAAAAATAACTTTGCTTCCCAAATAGGAGCCCCCAATACCTAGAGATACAACCGTATCAATATTATGGCGTGCATAGTCACGTAATTCGTAGAGCCGCTCTAACATATCTGGTGTATTGATACCATCTTCTGAAATATATGGAAGTTGGTAAAACAACACAGGTTCAGGTAAACCATCTTTAGAAACATGACCTTCTTCGAAGCCTGTAGAACGCAAAATATTTGTATGACGCCATACATTTTGTATAGCTCGTTCAAAATTATTCACATCGCGTTCTTGTATGCAACTTTCATTATATATATTAGCATAATCTAACTCAAAACCTGATTGTAATCGCAACATCAAATATCTCCTTCACTGACATTTTATGTACAATATTTTTTTATTATACCATAAAAGAATGAATAAAATATTAGTTTATACAATCATTTTACCCACAAGCCATAACCGAATCCAACTGCATATACAGACCAAAGTAATGCAAAAGGAATGGCTAATTTAAATTTAAGCTTTAACGTCTTATGACGCCATAGGACCATGCCTAATAAAGCACCAACACCCCCAAAGGCAAACGCTAAAAATAATAATGTAAACTCTGAAATTCGATCATATCCATTAATGGCACATAATTTATCATATCCATACAGACTAAATACGATAAGATTCCAAATACCTACGGTCACCCAAAATTGCGTATCACTCATATCCCCAAACCTTATTTTTCTTACTTATGATGAGCTTTAAAATATTCCAATGTCTTTTGTAAACCAGCTTCTAATGTTGTAGTGGCAATAAAACCAAAATCACGTTCAGCTTTCACATTACTTAAGCGCGAATGTTTAATATCCCCTATACGTTCATTTTCATAATAAACCATAAAATCTGTCCCACTAATAGCCCGGAATCGCGTAATCAACTCATTCACAGATGTTCCCATATTGGTAGATACATTATAAATACCTGTGCATTGACCATTCTCCATAGCCTTAATATTAGCATCTACCACATCATCTACATAAATGAAATCTCTAGTTTGCTCACCATCACCAAATACAGTTAATGCTTGCCCTTTGACAATCAAGCGGTTGAAAATACTGATAACACCACCTTCACCGCCATCACCTTGACGTGGTCCATATACATTTGCATATCTAAAGCATACTGTATTTAATCCAAAAGCTTCATGATAAATTCGCAAATAACCTTCTGCAGTAAGCTTTGTCAAGCCGTAAAAAGACGAAGGCATACCACTCAAGTCTTCAGTCAATGGCAATACTGCCAAGTCACCATATACAGCAGCTGATGAAGGCATTAAAAATTGTTCAACTTTCACTTTACGACAAGCATCGAGAACATTAATAAGCCCTATTAGATTTACATCACAGTCATAACTTGGGTTCTCCATGGAGGATTGAACCATTGTTTGCGCCGCTTCATGAAATACGATAGACGGCTTAAACTCTTCAAATACAGATAGTAATTTTGGATCTCGTACATCCATCTCAATAAATCGAGCATCTTCATGTACAAAGGAGCGCATACCTGTAGATAAATCATCTATAACGAGTACATCGTGCCCTAATTCAATTAATCTATCAACTAAATGGGACCCAATAAATCCGGCCCCACCAGTAACACATATATTCATAGCGCCCTCCCTTCTAATATCTTTAAATACCTGCACCTTGTTTTGCTAGTGCATCAGCCATTTCATTATATGTATCGCCTGTATGAGCAGCCACCTTGTGAAAGTATACTCGCACATGATTTTTTATAGAATCATAAAATGCTGAATACTCTTTGGTTAGCTCATTATTACGTTTCCATCTCTTAGTAGCCCACATTTCTATGCCCATATAATCATAGTAAAGTGAGCATTCAGAAATTCCATTATCAACAGCATATTTCATAACATGCATAGCAGCCAACAACTCACCAGCTACATTCCAAAACGATGTATATCGTTCATCAGTAGAGGAAAAAGAAAAAGTTTTCCTCTTGCCATTCAAAAAGATAACCCCACCTGCCCCAACAGTATTAGTCTCTTTATTATAACTACCATCGATATACCCAACCATATAGTTTGGAATAGTAAAATCTGGTTTCACAACACTTGCTGATACTTTACTTTGAATACTAGAACTAGAACCTATAGGCCTAGAATTTTTAGATTTAAACTTCACTTCTTGTGGCGATTTAAGTTCACTCTTTTTAGCGCTCATAAAATCACTTAAAGACAAACCTGAATTCTCTACAAAAGCACGTGCTTCTACTTCTGTGGAAAATGATTTGTAGATAGCACCACCATAGCCCTTTACTTGTTTCTCACAGTCAGACCATGTAGTGTAAACTCCTGGCACACGACCCTGACGAACAGCATAAAACTTTTTTGCCATACGCCCCCCTTAATGGTCCATTGTCAGTTCAACAAATTCAGCATTTACGACAGATGCCAAATCCTTTGGATTTACCTTCATTTGCATCCCGCGTAAACCTGCGCTTACATATACAAACTTTTGGGGTTCCATAGTAGCATCAAAATAGGTAGGAAATGCTTTTTTCATGCCTACTGGAGAACATCCACCGCGCAAATAACCTGTAATACTTAACAAATCCTTAACATGAACAAGCTCTACAGACTTATTATGACTAACACGTGCTGCCTGTTTCATATCTAACTCTTCAGCCACAGGAATACAGAATACTACATATCCAGTTTTGTCACCTTTGCCAACTAATGTTTTAAAGACTTGTTTCTCATCGAGTTTTAATGCTTCTACTACATGAAGGCCAGCAGCACGCTCTTCAGACCACTCATATTCGCTAATACTATAAGGTATCTTATGAGTATCTAAAATACGTAATGCATTTGTTTTTTTATGTTTCTCTTTACTCATCATAACCTCCATATACTAGCATAGCAAATAAATTTAATCATTACATAATATATTTCTATAGACAAATATAATTTTTCATTACTATTTATTTATGATTTTATTAATATTTTTTAATTCAATACGCAAAGTACCATCATCATTAGTTTTTATCTCAATAAACTCACGATTTTTCATATATTCTACAGGAAATGAAATCTCAATACCTGTATCTGTTTTAATCTTATGATGCTCTCCAACCTTCGTGGCGAACTCACGATTTACTGGCAAAGGACGCAGCATATCCGCATCAGCTAATTCTTTCTTTGCCGCCTCTTGTTGAATAGGATTCGCTTTAAATACCTCTTCTACAATACGAACAGGATCAACGGTATCTGATACTTCTGCATTTTTAGCAATCATAGATTTAGCGGTTGTCAACTCAACAACGCCATCAGACTCATGAGCTTGAGCCACCTTATCTACGATAGTCTTTACCTTTCTCACCGTATCTCGCGAGGATTGATTAGTCCCTAATTGCAAGACCTTATCTGCTAGGATATAGGATACCTCACCATCAAATTCACCTTTAGGTTCAAAAATACGAACACTAAAATTAGAGAGATTAATAGATGCAAAGGCCCGTAATTTTTGTGATGGCATAGGTAGTACTGCCTTATGAGAAACGAGTTCTGTAGCCAATGTACCATCATCTTCACTGAATAATTGATGGGTAAAAGCATCATGAGCTTGACACAAAAGAATACAAACATAAGGCATATCCGTAACGGCTTCACAGATAATTGTATCAATAACAACAAAATCAGTAGCTTGTTTCATGTATGTAAACAAGCTTTCACCTAAATTCTTACATAAATCAATAAACTTAAGCGCTCCATTTTTATAGTCTACTAATTGTTTGCCTACAGGACTCGCATCATGTAGGGTTCCGGTTCTAGCCCCTGGATCTTTAAAAGCCTTAACTACATGATTTGCTATATAATCTTGTATAGCTTGATCCCCAACCTTTAATTCATGTTCAGAATATACAGCTAACGAGGATGTAAAGTCGAAAATCTCTAGCGCCGCCTTATTAATCTGCATGATGCCTCCTTGTAGTACAAAAAATGTTTACCCTTTATTATACCACTCTTTTAACTTTCGTTTATCAACTTTTGAGCATTCCGTAAGGGGTAACATAGGAATTTCTATTATAGCTTTTGGCCACTCTACAGGAGGTCTTTTATTATGAATAAGTTCTATAACTTCACTCAATCTAGCCTCACCATCTAGCACCATATAAACTACGTAGTCTTCTCCTCGTATCTCATCAGCAATATCGATAATAGCAACCTCGGAAACCCCTTGTAAGGATTGTAAATACAATTCCATCTCTGGGATAGAAATTTTATATCCCCCTTTATTGATTACGTCACCTGCTCTCCCATTAAACATAAGATACCCGTCACTATCAATGTATCCACAATCATTTACAGTATACGTATTGGGAATCCCTTCAATACGATAATTTGTTGTCACATAAATGACATTATCATTCTCTGCGATTTTCACGGTTGGAAATGGTCTCCCTACCGTACCTTCTCGCGCTAACCATTCTTTACCAGTGCAATACGTTATATAGTTAAGCTCTGATGCACCATAGTACAAGATAAACTCCATATCAGGGCATATATGTTGTAACTGTTCCATTAATTGTCGATCCAGAACTTGAGATCCTGCAATGATGTATTTAATGGATGATAATTTACTTTTACAATGTCGAACCAATAATCGTAGTTTCGTTGGTAATGCATATATATGGTCTACATTGTATTCCTCTATAAGCTGCATCCATCTACTAGGACGCAAGGAACTCGTTGTAACAACAGTCCCTCCAGCCCATAAAGAGGCAATGACCATATTGCTAACACCTGTGAAACTAAAGTTTCCCTGTAAAAAGATTTTAGTATCTTTGTTTATATGAAAAATATCATTTTGAATATCAAAAAAATCGCGCCAAGACATTTCTCGTCTCCACAAAGGTTTTGGTTGTCCCGTAGTCCCCGATGTAAGTACCCCAAAATCAGCTAATGGCGGTACACCTTCATAGGCTATAACACGAGCTAGCTCATCTACATAAGCCGTATCCATCTCATTGTGACATACCATAGGAATATTACCTTTATGTAATGCCCCAAGCCACTGTGTAAGTTGTTCAACAAACGACAGTTCCTGAATTAAAAGAATCTTAGTATTTAATGTCTTTTTAGACTGAGTAAGATTTACAATGCGACTTGTATTATTAATATCTACCGATAGAATAGCATCATATAGTTCACCATATGTATATTGTATGTCATCTACGATTAAAGCCATTTTATGGGGCTCTAAATCTTTATGCTGTTGTAAGCGTTCAATAATTGTCATATTACATGCGTTCCATAATTAAAGCCGTACCTGTGCCCCCTGCACCAGCAATAGCACATAAACCATAGCGACCACCACAAGATTCTAAAGCAGCCATACAGTGAAGCACTAATATGGCACCAGAACATCCATAGGGATGTCCATAAGCTAAGGCACCTCCAAGCATGTTATATTTTTTAATGTGATTAGGGTACGCCTTGTTAAAAAGAACATCAATGATGGCAAAAGCTTCATTCCATTCCACCACATCAATATCATCCATAGTTAAACCTGTACGTTTTAAAATGCCTTCTGTGCTTTCAAGAGCACCCTCCGGACTAAACTGAGGATTTCCTGCCCAAGGTTTAACGCTATGAATTTTAAAAGGACCTTTTTTATTAGATAAATATACAAAGGCCGCTCCATCATGAGTTAAACACGCATTGCCTGCATTTGTAATAGAGTCAGCTCCCAACAAAGGTTTCATCCTAGACAAGAGTTTTTCGTTCATCGTAGGTCGAATACATTCATCTATACATCTTTTACCATCTATAGTAATAGGCATAATATATGACTGTAAATATGGGTTATCTAAAGCTGCTGATGCTCTTTGATGACTGCCAATAATATGCGGATATAAATCTTCCTTTGTTACATTGTATTTATGAATAGTCCGCTCGGCCCCTTTGAGCATAGCTAAAGGCGATTGATCTTGGGGCGTAAATTGAGCTACCTTATAGGGACCTTCTCGGTCATCCCCAGATGCATACACCCGCTCTGGCTGTAACGACGAACTTTCAATACCGCCTGCAATAGCAGAATCCATAATACCAGACACAATATGTGCATATGCTATCTCAATACTCATCAAAGCTGAGGCACATTGCATATCAACGGTGATAGCAGGCACAGAATTTGGTAAATTACACATAAGACCCATGAGACGGCCAAGGTTACCACCAGTACCAACTGCATTACCACAGAAGATTCCATCTATATGTGAAATAGTATAACGATTAATTATTTCATCAATTACTTGAGAGCCCAAAATCTCGGGTCTCATATGTTTATATTGTCCATTTAAAACGCCGATAGGACTTCTAAGCCCACCATGAATATATACTGACATATATACTCCTTCTATTAAAAGCAAAAAAGAGGCATCCCGCAGAATGCCACTTTAATTGTATTCTAAATTTTAACTTTAGTTGCTAACCAAGAAGCAACCAGACATTTTACGATATCTCCAGGAATAAATGGGAACATGACTACAGGCAAGGCCGCCCAAAGTTCTGTTTTTGTAACAATCATAAAACCTGCTACACCAAAGAGGTACACTACAGGAATGGTAATCACAAGAGATCGCCAGGCATAAGAGAAAAAGCTTTTTTTAGAACCTTTAAATATACTTAGTAATGTATATGCAACTGGCCAAGAAAAAATAAAGCCACCTGTTGGTCCCAACAATTTGCCAAGACCAGCCGTACCGCCAACAAATACTGGTAACCCAACTGCACCAAGCAAAATATAAATGATAAATACGATAAGTGCATCCTTAGGCTGTAACAATAGGCCGATTAATGTGGCTACCAAAGTCAAAGCCGTTACCATAGCGGGACTAAATGGCAATGGGAAAGAAATATATGCTGAAATACATAATAAGGCTGTTAATAAAGCCATTTTTGTTAAACGTCTTGTTTCCATAATTACCTCTAACTAATACATCTTTGTTTCAAAGATGATGAATCTTCATTTTCACCAAAAAACGTAGCCGAAAATGCCAATGTATCGCCAATGTAACCTTCTACATGAGCATCTTCAGGATATTCCACCAAAGTTACCTTGTCATCTGCAATAACTGGTGCATGAAAATAAATCGCCATTTGCAGAGCAGATTTACTAATATTCCAAAAATCCCACATCGTTTCTAAAATCATGCAGCCAGGAACAACATAAGGATTCTCACGATGGATGGGGTTCGTATCATTAATATCATTTACAAATCGTATGACCTCTTCCTTAGAGAAAGATATAGCACCATCTGTTCCCTGTTGGTTTATAGTAGAACGAATGTTAAATTGTTTTGGCACTGGTCGTAAATCGACCATTAAGAAGCCAGTCGTATCCATAATACCAATTGTGGTGGTTTTAGCTACTTTCGATACAATTTCACATACGGTTCTATCACTACCTGAGGAATCATAATGCATATGTTTAATAACGCTATGTCCTGGCAGGTTCAAATCATTATTACATAATGCTTTAAATAATGTTCTCATATAATCACAGTCCTTTTATTTATTCAATATCTTGATTATAATCAACATTATTTCATTCGTCAACAAAATGCATTGTTCATATGTTAACAAATAAATATCAAATGAGTTTGAAACTATAAATAAAAAGAGCCTATGACATATATCATAGGCCCCTCACATGGAAGTCTCATAGATTATCTATTTTAGATCTAATTCCTTTAGGTAAGCTTTAAAGCTTTCACCCAATTCTTCGTTGCGCAATGCATACTCAACAGTGGCTTTTAAATAGCCCAATTTATCCCCTGTATCGTAGCGAATACCTTCATATGCTAATGCATACGTATCCGTTTTAGAGGCTGCCAATGCATCAGTTAATTGGACTTCATTACCTACACCAGGCTTAGTAGCTTCTAAGATATTGAAAATATCTGGTGTTAAAATATAACGACCTAATACAGCGAGTCGAGATGGAGCATCCTCTTTCTTAGGTTTTTCCACCAAGTTATCAACGCGATATAAATTATCAGCCAATGCTTCACCAGATACAATACCATAAGAACTAACTTTATCTTCCGGTACAAATTGAGCGCCTAAAATAATACCAGGATGCTCATTATAGCAATCAATCAACTGTTTTAAGCATGGATTTTCTGGATTGTAAACAATATCATCACCAAGTAATACTGCAAATGGCTCATCACCAATAAATGCTTTTGCACACAATACAGCATCACCAAGTCCACGAGGTGCTTTTTGACGAATAAAGTGAACTTTAATGTCCGCCAAATCCTTAATCATAGCCAATGGTTTATTTTTACCTTGACTTTGTAATAACAATTCTAATTCAACACTACTATCAAAATGGTCCTCAATAGCACGTTTATTACGACCTGTAATAATTAGAATTTCTTCAATCCCAGAATCTAAAGCTTCTTTTACAATGTATTGGATAGCAGGTGTATCGACAATAGGAAGCATTTCTTTTGGTTGTGCCTTGGTAGCTGGTAAGAAACGTGTACCAAAACCAGCTGCTGGAATTACAGCTTTTCTAATGCGTTGCATAGTATTCTCCTAACTAAAAGTCTTTACCTACAAATTTAATTTTCCATTGATCATTTTTATTTTTATGTCCATCTTTATATGTTAAGTACATATCGAAGGAGTGTAAATCACGATGCCATGTATAATAGACCGAATCAATATCCCCACTCATCATGTTATTCTTAACACTTACAGAAATATCATCAAGGCGAGTCAATTTATAGGTACCACCATAAATAAGCTCTTTTGGAAGCTCTGTCGTATCAAAACGATAAGGTGAATTATTGTAGGTAATATTTCGTTGATTATAGCTAACCCATACATTAGCACGATTACCAACTTTAGATTGGAATCTAGCCCCCCAATAAGGCATGCTACGGATACTACCATCATAGCCATAGTAGTCACGTTGGTAACCACCTAAGAAGCGCAAATCAGCATTTTTGCCAAGCTTAATAGGATTATGAGAAACTTCTGCATAATATTCTTTATGAGAACCTTTTACAGAACCCTCTTTCCAATAACCAGCATTAATACCACCACGTACAGTAATTGGAGAATTCCCTACATGATATGTATGAGTATCCAAACGAGCTTCACCTATTTTTTCTACCCATACTGTTTCATCATTATATTCATTAGACTCCTTGCTATACCCAACAGAAGCAGTCCCCCAAGGTAAATAATGACGATATCCCACCTGAGGTTTAAAACCAGATTTAGAATACCAACGATAGTCAATATAAGCTTCACCGTTTTTACCGATAGGATATTCTGTACTACCATGTAAGCCAATACCATCATCGTTACTATACGTAGGTTTTGGTATTAAGGAAAAAATACTAAATTTGCCTTCTTTGTCATGACGCAATGAAGTCGTATAAGATGGCAAGGATAATACTTTAAAGTTTTTAATATAAAAGGATGGTTTTTTAATAACGACTTTATCACCAGGATATACCTGAATATCTTGACCCTCCACACGATAATCTGGAGTATGAACAAAAGCCATTGCATGTTTTGTAGTTACCATGCCCTTTTCCATATGGCCTATTTGTCCATCAAAAGTAGCGTTATTGCCTTTTACATAATAGGGATCGCTCCATCCCATGGCTTGGTCCGCCTCAAAGTGACGATCGCTAGTGCGATACGTCATATTTTGACCTGTAATATCTTTTGTTTTACCGCCATCTTCCAAATAGCGATAGCCCCCAACAGTACGATACTCTGTAGTTTTAGTATTACCTTCAATACGTGGAGCCATCAAAGTTTGATTACCTTGAGACACCACAACATCGCCTTGAGCATATACATCACCTGTAGAGCCAGTATAAGACATTTTGTTAGCATCGATACGTGTAGGCAACTGTTCAGCAGGAGTAGCAGATTTCGCTTTTTCACCACGACGTACAACACGGATATTACTATATTCAGGTGTAGATGCTTTAGAAATTTCTCCTGCATAGGATTGACCTACGCTATCCAATGTATCTTGATATACAATAGTTGACTCAGTAGCGGCCCATACAGGTTGTGCTAAACAAACAACACATGCCGCTGCCAGCCATTGTACTTTACGTTTCCTCATGGTTACTAGAACTCCTATTACTTTAAGAATTTGTTAATTATTGATTACGCTTTACAACAACGATAGGTTGAGAAACATTTTCTACAGGTTCTTCTGGCTCCTCAACTGCTGTAGCATCTTCAGCTACAGCTGCATTTTCATCAGTATCATTATTTTCTACATATTCTTCAGATTCACCTGTTGTATTAGGTACAGTTACAGCATCAGCTAATTCATCATCACTATGAGCTAAACCATCACCACCAATAACAAGACCTTGAATTGTTACGGAATCTTGAGGTTGTACATATACAGTAGCACCAGCTGGGTACTCAATATTTTTACCTTTGATGAAAGCGCCCCCTACAAGCCCAACAGGACCGAGTAGAACTGCGCCCGCCACAGATGCACCTGCTGCTTTAACTTCACTACGAGTTTTATCCTTAGCCTCTTTACCTTGTACAGCAGTAAATTCTGTACCATCAATAGCTGGGATTGTATCAAATGTAATATCTAACGCACCATTACGACCAAAGGAACGAGCCTTTTTCAAAGAAGTAATTGTTCCGGAACCTACAGTGCCCGCAGGTACTAATAAGACATTGCCATCCATTACATTTTCTGCAACAGTAAAGGATACAGTATCACCTTCACGACTAGTTTTAGAAGAAACCGCTTCATTTAAAGTCACTTTGAACACTTGGTTACCAGACAATGTGCCTACTTGGTTAGTAAGAGACACATTGCTACCATATACCTTTGTCTTCAAAGAAATAATACGTTTTTGTAAGGAACCGCTACCAATGCGACCATTAACACTACGTTCCATCTTTTCTACACGGTCTACAAGAGATCCTGCGTTAATGCTATTTTGATATGTATATTCCAATGCATCCATTTCTTCGCGCAAAGAAATATTAGTACCACTGCCTTCTACGGAATTGTAGAGGGAGTCAACACGTTTGCTCAATGTTGCGGAATTACCATTGAAACCAGTACCATACACGGTTTCATCAAGTTGATTAATGCGGTCCACAACAGCACCATCTTGTACAGTTCCATATACAGTAGTTTCTAAAACATTTGTTTTTTCAGTTACTGTACCAGGAGCGGCAAATGCAGTGCCTGAAATTAGGGATGCCATTAAAAGTGTAAGTACTTGTTTCTTCATAAATTCCTCCACAATGTATCTAATGTATAACTGTTATACAACAGAATAAGCACGGGCCTAAGACCGTGCTTATTCCCTGAGTCTATCAATTTATATGCTCAGTGGCCATTAAATTTTCAAATCAATAATAGCAGATACACCTACGCCTTGAACACGAGATGCACCAACTGGGTTTGTGCTATCAACAGGAACTAAGCCTTTGACACGAACCATACCATTAAAGCTACCTTCTACTTGAGCAACAGCTTTAACTTCTTCAATGCTAGAAGCAGGCCCAGTAACTTGAGCAGCACCGATATAACCTTTTGTACCAATACTGATAATAGGAACTACTTTAGTTGTATATTCAGTACTCAAGTTATTTTGTTTCAATAATTTATTTAGGAAAGAGTCAATTTGTGGACCAAATTTGTTAACAACAATGCCGATACCACCAATTTTAGCTGCACCACCAAGAATGCTACTAAGTCCACCAGCTTGAGTTGTCAAGATACCACCAAATGCAGTTGTAGTTAAACAAATCCCTAGAACAGCTGTAATAATCTTCTTTTTCATAATAAGCCTCCTATAGATACTTATATTTTAACAAATTCTATACATAGATTCTAGTGAAAGTATAAGAACTTACACATAAAGATACTAACATAATATAGATTTTCGATGAATTCTTAATGAATTTTACGCAACTTAATTTAATGCTATCATCAACGATAAATCGTGTCAATATCTAATACGAGCTACATCTAGAAAGCTCAAAAATTGAAATAAAAAGATTAACAAAATGATATAGTTTAATTACTTTTATTAATTATAAATTTAACAAATTCGTGGAACCTGATCTTCGCCTAATAAATCAATCAAACGAACACCTCCAATAGCCGTTTGTAGACCAACCTTACCAATATTTTTATCTAAAGTTTTACCAATTAAAACTGCTTCGCTTCCCTCTTCAAAACTATGAAGAATCTTGAGAACTTCGTCCGTAACAGATGGTTCAACGATAAGAACTACTTTCCCTTCATTCGCTAAATATAAAGGGTCATACCCCAATATATTACATACTGACTGCACTTCTTCATGAATAGGTATGGCCGTTTCTTCAACTTTAATGCCTACTTGACTCTGATCAGCGATCTCTTTTAAAACGGTACCTAGGCCACCACGAGTGGGATCTCTCAACAAAGCAACTTGAGTTCCTACTTTATCTAATACTGCTTGAACCATCTTATTTAGTGGTGCACAGTCAGTTGTTAAGGAGTCAGATAAATCTAACCCAAACCGTTGCCCCATAACGGCAATGGAGTGATCTCCAATAGCACCTGACAAAATGATATCTAGCCCTGCTTTCACACGATGTGGACCAATATCTATTCCATCTGGAATCATGCCAATACCAGCAGTATTAATGTAGATTTTATCTACTTCGCCCTTTTTAACGACCTTTGTATCACCTGTAACAATTTGAACATTTGCGGCTTTTGCCATTTCTGACATAGTGCGAAGAATTTCATCTAGCTCTTCAAAGGCCAAACCTTCTTCTAAAATAAGACCACAACTTAAATATTGAGGTATCGCGCCATTCATGGCTAAATCATTCACAGTTCCACAAACAGCCAACTTGCCAATATTACCACCAGGAAAGAACGCAGGTTGCACCACATAAGAATCTGTAGAGAAGGCCATGCGCCCGGCTGTAACAGGAAACTGGGCACCATCGTGTAGGGGCGCCAATAAATCATTTGTAAAATATTTCAAAATAAAACGGTCCGTCAACTCATGACTAAATCGTCCACCATTACCATGGACTAAGCGAACTCGTTCCATATTAATCCTCCCACGTCGATCCACCACTAGAATAACCATATTTATACCATGCAGCACAGCTACCCTCTACAGATACCATACAGGCACCCACCGGATGATCTGCGGTACAGCTTTTACCAAATAACGGACATTCACTCGGTTTAATAAGGCCTTGCAAAACACGTCCACATTGACAGCCTTTAGGATCAAGAGATGGTTTATCCAAGTTAATAGGAAGGACAAGCTCTACATCATAAGCTGCATACTCACCCTTTAATGCTAAACCAGAGTTAGGAATCACACCAATACCACGCCATACATCATCGCATACTTCATATACTTCCTCGATCATAGCTTGGGCTACAGGGTTTCCCTTCTGCATAACTACAGAATGATACGTATTGCCCACCACAATATTACCAGACTCACGTTGCTCTAAAATATTAGCTATGGCAGACAATATTTCTAAGCCATCAAAGCCAGCGATACAAGATGGAATACCGTATTCTTTGGGCAAAAATCGGTATGGTTCTTCACCAATAATAACACTCACATGGCCAGGTAAAATAAATCCATCGATATGACCTTCTTGTTTATCTAATAGTGCACGCAATGCTGGAGGCACTAATTTATGAGATACTAAAAAGAATACATTCTTAAGTCCTGCTGCGTGAACGGCTTTCACAGTAGCACATATAATCGCAATAGTCGTTTCAAAGCCAATAGCTAAGAATACTATTTTCTTTTCTGAATATTTTTTGCTAAGTTCTATTACCTCTAAAGGCGTATAAATAACATGGATATGAGCTCCTTTTGTTTGAGCTTCATTGAGACTACTATAGCTACCTGGAACCTTTAACATATCCCCAAAGGTAGCAATAATAACATCCTCACGTTCTGCATAGGCTAAAGCCTTATCCATATAGGTTTGATCAGTTACACATACTGGACATCCTGGTCCACTAACAAGTTCTATGCCACTTGGCAATAATTGACGAAGACCTTCTCGGAAAATCGATACTGTATGCGTACCACAAACCTCCATAAGCCGCACAGTTTCACCGGGCTTATGAAGCGCATTGATGCGCCTTAACAAAGCATCAGCTGTGTGCTGCTTTTCCTGCAAAGTAAGCTTCTTCAAGTTCTTCTAACTCCTTAAAGGCCTCTAATGTTTTTTGAGCCTCTTCTTCATCAACAATTTGTACAGCAAAACCTGCATGAACTAACAACCAGTCCCCGACCTTTGCATCTGGTACGAGGAGCAAGCTGCAGTCACGGGTAGCACCTGTCAATTCAACGGTACCAATAGCATCATTCACAGCAATCAATTGCGCTGGTACAGCTAAGCACATATTATCTCCTTATCTATATCATTTATAACAAGTTTTATATACATTTACTTCAATAAAACAGCTCCGAAATATATGAATAAAATTAATATTATTGTATCACAGTTACACTCATTATTTAGTGATAGTGTGCACAAACAACTAGAACTTAAACTAGCTATGGCACTCACATAGATTAAACAATATTCAGGACATTACTAAATAAATTTATCTAAGAATAAGAGCTATATGACAATTTATAATTGATTTCCTAACCACAGTTGTCCTAAAGCAAGTCCACCATCATTAGAGGGAACCGCTTCATTCATATATAAATTACCTATATGCCACGTCTTATATATAAATTCTAATAGTTTACGATTTTGAAATACACCACCAGACATAGCCACATCACTAATATTATATCGCTCCATCAAGTCTGCAGCCGTTTCGCATAGTGCGATTGCCATTGTTTTATGAAATGAAGCGGCTAAATGAGCTCGACATTCACCACGAACAACGCCATCCATAATAGATTGAACTGTAGGTGTAAAATCAAGAATATGTCCGTCATAATTGTAAGCAAGTAGTGATCCTTTTTCATCACCACATAGAGTTTCTAAGGAAATGGCAATTTGTGCATCATAACTATGGACCATACCAAGACCTAATAAAGCACCTACAGTATCAAATAATCGCCCACAGCTTGTAGCTTGAATCATGGGCATCGTAGATTGTAATGCTTTATCTAAAATTTCCCATCCCTTTGGAAGTTCTTTCATCCACTCTTTATATACAAAAGGGATATCATCGCCATAATAATTACGAATATACCATAAGGCTTGTCGCCAGGGTTCAGAAACAGCCTTTTCTCCACCAGGCAATGGAGCCGCATGAATATGTGCCAATCTCTGATATTGATTGCCTTTACAAAGGAGAAATTCCCCCCCCATATAGTCCCATCTGGTCCATAGCCAGTACCATCCATAGCAATTCCTAGTACCAGCCCCCTTAAATTGTGTTCTGCCATAACAGACGCTATATGAGCATGATGATGCTGAACAGGTATAACAGAAAGATGGAAACTTTCACCTATTCTTTCACCTAACCGAGAAGAGAAAAACTGGGGATGACTATCTATAATAATCTTTTCTGGTTGTATAGAAAATAAATTTTTATATCGCTCAATGGTCCATTCTAAGGTTTTATGAGTAGATGCATTCTCTAAATCTCCAATATGGGGTCCTACAAGAGCTTCACTACCTTTATTCACAGCAAACGCATTTTTCAAATCACTGCCCATAGCTAATATCGAAGTTTGTTCTAAACAGTCACAATGAATTGGCTCAGGTACATAGCCACGACTGCGACGAATAAATCGAGGTTTATTATTGATGACCACCACCACAGAATCATCAAGAGGAGCATAGATTTCACGATTATGAACGAGGAAATAGTCTGCTACCTCACCTAGTTCATTAAACGCTTGGTCGTCATTATATAATACGGAATCACCACTTCTGTTACCACTGGTCATAACCCAGGCTGCATCAGAGGGCAATAACACCTCATGCATTGGTGAATAAGGCAACATCACACCCAACATATGATTGTCAGGTGCAACGTGAGGACTTAACCGAACAGAACTATTATGATTTCTTTCTAATAACACAATAGGACGTTCCATCCCCGTTAATACATCTAGTTCTACATCGTTAATATGTACTAACTCAATCGCCATATCTAGAGATCCCACCATTATTGCTAATGGTTTATGCGGTCTATTCTTCCGCTTACGTAATCGTTGTACAGCAGCGTCATTTCTAGCATCGCAAACAAGATGATACCCTCCTACACCTTTTATGGCGATAATATTACCTTCATTGATCAATTCCCGCGTAGTATTCCATACATTTACCGTATCTACAGCCGTGCGATTTGGCTTGTATAAAGTATACCAAGGCCCACAATAAGTGCATGCATTTGGTTCAGCTCTATAACGACGCCCCTCTATATCTTCATATTCAGCCTTACAATCTTCACACATGGGGAACTCATTCATCGTCGTCCGTTCTCGATCATAGGGCAAAGATTTGATTATCGTATACCTTGGTCCGCAATTTGTACAATTGATGAAAGGATATTCCTTTCTACGTTTATCTTGTTGTAACTCTTTAAGGCAATCATTACAAGGCGCAGTATCAGCACTAATAAAGGTACTCACGGATTCACCTAAAGGGGATGCCTGCACAACAAAATCACTTTCATGCATATTAAGTGTAAGATGCTGTACAGTTTGACTAGTAATGCGACATAAACGAGGTTGCTCCTCTTGAACAGCATCTAAGAATAACTGCAATTCACCTAGAAAACCTTGAATTTCAACATACACACCTTGACTATCATTATATACAAAACCTGTTAATCCTAGGGAATGGGCCAACATAGAAACAAGGGGCCGGAATCCGACCCCTTGAACTATACCGGTATAGCGAATTCCCCAGCGTTCTGTAGTTTGATTACTATTTTGTTTCATATAAACTCCTACTATACTCGGAGAATCAAGTGTAATTAACCTAATGCAACAGGAATACTTCCATCAATACCAGCTTGTTCTAATTCGGCTTGAATCATAATAGCACATTCGATGCGTTTCTTCTGTAAACGACAACCAAATTCATAAGGTGTTTCTAGATCGCCACCCAATGTAATGTTGTTAGCATGACAACCACCGGAACAGAAGAATTTCGCCCAACATTCAGCACAAGTTGGTTTGGAGAATACATGTGTATTGCGGAAATCTTTAGGAATTTCTGTATTTTGTAAACCATCATACACATTACCAAGCACATATCCATCTTTACCTACAAATTGGTGACATGGGTAAATATCGCCATTAGGTACGACTGCCATATATTCATGACCTGCCCCACAACCGCGAAGGCGTTTCGCCATACATGGCCCACGATATAAATCCATGCGGAAGTGGAAGAAGTTAAACTTCTCACCCCAGCCTTCTAACTGGCGTTGTAAATAAATATCTGCTAATTTTTCATATTCTTTCTCTAAAGCTGGCCAATCTTCTTCACGAAGCACATAGTCCCCTTCTTCACCGACAACAGGCTCCATGGACAAATGCTCAAAGCCAAGATCAGACATTGCCATAACGTCTTTAGTAAAGTCTAAGTTTTTATGAGTATATGTACCACGTACATAATATTCAAGACCGTGACGTTGTTTTACTGCGTTGATAAGATTTTTAGCAATATATTTATAAGACTCTGCACCACTACCTGCTACTGGACGCATTGCATTATGTACGGATTCACGACCATCCAAAGACAAAACTAAACTCATCTTGTGTTTGTTTACATAGTCGATTTTATCTTGTGTTAAAAGCATACCATTCGTAGTCAACGTAAGCTTAAATATCTTATTGTGCTTTTCTTGAATGGATTCAATGTATTCAACCGTTTGCTTAACAACATCCCAGTTCAACAATGGCTCACCACCGAAAAAGTCAATTTCACAATGTTGGCGAGGTCCACTCATTTTAATAAGAAAGTCCACAGCTCGTTTTGCTACATCAAAGCTCATCAATTCTCGTTTAACACCGCCGTAATCACCTTGACTAGCAAAGCAATATTTGCATGCTAAGTTACAATCATGAGCAATATTTAAGCATAATGCCTTAACAATAGGTTTCTCACCTACTACAAGTTTAAACTCTTTACTCATCGGTGCAAATAATTGCTCCGCTTTGATGAGCTCATCTAACTCGTCCATAATCTCATCTAGTTCTACTGCATCTTCTTTAGCATCTAACGCAGCATGTACAGCATCGCGATTAGTGCCATCATATATGTCAAGAACTCTATCGATGAGTTCGTCGATAACATGGATAATACCGCTATTTACGTCTAAGCAGTAATAGTTATCCTTCATCCGAAACTTATGGATCATTGGTTTTAATTCTAACATGGTACCTCCAATTGATTTGTATGGTAAAAGCTCTAGTATATAGAACTTTCTAGATAATTGTACCACATTTCCACACTAAACGTTATAAAAAGAGTCATAAAGATATACTATACAATGTATGTCTTTAAAACATAAATAAAAAAGGCCCGCTAAGCGAGCCTCTTCATTATTTTTGTTTGCAAACTTGGTTACCAACTGTGCAGCTTGTTTTACAAGCGGATTGGCAAGATGTTTGACATTCCCCACAACCGCCAGTTTTAGCAGTTTTTTGTAAGGATTCAGTGTTGATAGTACGAATACGTTTAGCCATGATTATCCTCCTCAATACTTATCGAATGATATTTATTTTATCATATTTATAAAAAGCCTGTAAAATACTATTTCGTTATATTTTCGTCTACAACTTCAGCTTATTTGGTTTCTACCACTTCAGTTTCTCCTAATTGATGGTCTGTAACTTTTGCGTCTCGCATAGCTTCACCTTTAGTTTTCTTAGGAGCATCCTTACGCAATACTTTTCGTAAAGCCATTGCCACTGGTGTTACAATTACAGCAGCAAAAACTGCTTCTGGAATACCATGTGTAACAGACAAGAATACAATAGAGCCTAATACTTGATCTGGACTAAGATTCATTTTAAGAGCAAACATATCTGCATAGAGTAAGAAGATTAATCCCATAACCATGATCGTATGAAATACAGTCCCCATAAAAGCAGAAACAATAATACGCGGACCTTGCGGTGCTTTCCACAATAATAGATATACCAAATATGCTAATACTGGGAAAAGTATACGCGGTAATACGGAAATGATTGGATTAATAAATAGTGGGGATAAAATATTAGGAGCTGTAATATTTTGCCACAAACTATAGCAACCAAAGATAAAGCCAACAAAGGCCCCCACTTTTGGTCCTTCTACAATAGCACCAATTAGAGTTGGTACATGTAAAGTTGTTACATTTAGCGGTCCTAATGGAATAATACCATAACCAGAAAGCCCTAATGCAATAGTGATACCTGCTAGTAGACCAATAATTGTCAATTCTCGAATCGTAATGCCACTTTTCTTCTCTTTTTTGGCCTCTTTACGTTCAACTTGCTTCAGTTTTTCATTGTCGTGGATTGATACAGTTGAGTTATCATCCACTGGACGTTCAATGTTGTTCATAGATCCTCCTTCGTTCTCATTCCTTACGGATATAAGTCGAAACTAGAAATTAAATACGTTCACGGCGTCGTGAAATTATACCACGTTCTACCAATGCGCCTATAATCACCGCTATACCTGTCATACCAGCTTCTAATAAAGTGGGAGTAACAAACACGAGCGGATTACCTTGATACGTTGGGAAAACGGTGGGAACTAAAGATACAATAAATTCTGGAATATAACCACCGTATAAAATATGGGCATTCATAGCAAGCCATAAAGCAGCGGTTAAAACAATGCGAAATAATCGTATACCTCTATATGCTATATCTCTTGGATATAAATAAAATACAAATACCAACAAAGAAACTAGTAATAATACAAGTTCAGCAAATAATATATTCACATTCATTGATGATGCATACATGAAGTATACCATCGGATCCTGTAAATCAATATACAAAAGCGAACCAATGTATAAAAATGGGATTGGTATAGTATACCCGATTATATCAAGGGCTTCATCTACCATGCCCCATCGATGTTTTCGATCAAAAAACTTAGTTGCTAACAGACCACAAAGTTCAATGAGCACTTGAACGATAAAATACACCACGAATAGAAGCAATGCTGTTACAATTCCATTCTCTGTTGTAAAGCTAAATGGCGTATGAAGAAATGAAAATACTGTCCACCAAGCCCAACTATATGCATGATAGCCCATACTCAATGGTAGGTCGTCGTTAAATTTAGCATTCTTAAGTCTACGCACCATGAGTGGTATTACAAGAGACAATACAGGGAATACTAATATAGGTAACGCTAATGCTCCACTCAAGGAAAGAACTGTTGTTACAGCACTTACAAATAAAGCGCAAACAACGGTAAATAACCAGAAACTCTTATTCATTACGGCCTCCCACTAAGCGAGTAAGACCATACGCTAGAATCAAGCTAATAGTGACACCGATATACATAGCTACTAAGAAAGCTACATCTCGGCCTGCTGTAGGCCAGCCCCATAACATCGATAAATCTACACCGAGAAAAATACCTTTATAGCTAATGCCGTGGATTATAATCCAACTTACAACATAAGCAATACGGCTAATCGATTTACCATCTCCAAAGGTACTACTTTTAAATGATAAATATGCCCAAGGCATAATTAGGGATAAAAGCAAATACCATACAAGTGCTACCATCGCACTCGATCCATTATGAATCATATACGCAATAATAGGAATGACTACAATAAATAGATTCAAGTAGATGGATCTTTTACAAATATCCATTAATGTGTTCATAAAGATCTCCTATGATATGTAATCTCTTTGTATTTTACAATAATCATAGATAAATGTCATCAAAAAAGAAAAACCTCCATATAGGTAAATGAATACCTTATATGGAGGTTTCTAATTAAGCTACTACAGAGTCAGCTGTTACATCAATTGTAGGAACAGCGTCCTTTGGTTCTTCTTTTTTCAACAATGGAGTCATGCTTTCTAAGCCGATACCCAATGTGAATAGATTATGCAACCATGCTGTTTGGCTTGGCGGCATAATACCGAGTACGCCACCACCTACAAGAGCACCGTTGAAACCAACGATACCATTGTAATTAGCTTTGATACGTTTCATCAATGCCATAGAAATGCGGCGTAAATCTACAAGAGCTTGTAGATGATCGGAAGAAATAGTAACATTTGCAATTTTTTGAGCGATTGGTGCGCCTTCATTCATAGCGATACCAACATGTGCTTCAGAAATTGCTGGGGAATCGTTAATACCATCCCCTACCATCATAACAGTATAGCCTTCAGCTTTTGCTTGTTTTACATAAGCTGCTTTATCTTCTGGCAATACTTCAGCATGCAATTCATCGATGCCGAGTTCGTCAGCTACACGTTGTGCATTACGTTTGGAGTCGCCAGTCATCATGACAACCTTTTTAATACCCAATGTGTGTAAATCAGCTATAACTTGTTTTGCTTCCTCACGAACAGGGTCTTTAATACAAATAACCGCTGCTAGTGTACCTCCAATAGCGAGGTAAATATGTGAAGATGAATTTGGTAAATTGTTGAATTTTTCTTGTTCATCTGCAGGAATTTTTGTCTTTTCATCATCAAAGATGTAGTGAGCACTACCAATGCGTACACGGTAGCGACCAACTTTAGATGCAATACCATGAGCTACAACGTATTCTACGTCGGAGTGCATTTCCTTGTGAGGCAAGTCATGATCCTTAGCAGCGCGTACAATTGCTTTTGCCATGGAGTGAGGGAAATGTTCCTCAATACATGCAGCTAATTTCAACATTTCATCTGCATCATGACCGTTGAACGGGATGATTTGTTCAAACTCAGGTTCTGCTTTTGTAAGAGTACCAGTTTTATCGAACACAATCATATCTGCTTGTGCAATTTGTTCTAAGAACTTACCACCTTTAACAGTGATACCGCGTTTAGATGCTTCTTGCATAGCGGAAAGTACTGCTAATGGAATGGATAATTTTAGAGCACAAGAGAAGTCAACCATAACGAAAGACAATGCTTTCATTACATTTCGAGTCAACAAATATGTTAAACCAGCACCAATAAAGCTAATTGGAACTAATTTATCTGCCATGCGGTATGCTTGTTGTTCCATACCGGATTTCATTTGTTCAGACTCTTCAATGAGGTTAACGATTTTTTCGTAACGAGATGTTTTGGATGTACTACGTACTTCTACAATAGCTTTACCGTCTTCAACAACAGTACCTGCATATACAGAACTGTCTTGATCGCGACGAACCGCTTCTGGTTCACCAGTCATGGAGCTTTCATTAACAAGAACAACACCATCGATAACGACGCCATCCAAAGGAATCACTTCGCCTTGGCGAATAATAATTTGATCACCTGCCACAACTTCGTTAACTGGCTTGCTCACTTCAATGTCATCAACTAAAACCCATACTTTATCTACGTTCAAGGACATGCTTTGAGCGAGATTTAATACAGATTTACGGTGAGTCCATTCTTCTAAGATATCACCAATACCTAATAGGTACATAACAGCGCCAGCTGTAGGGTAATCCTTTTGAAGTAATGCAGCACCAATAGCTACACCATCAAGTACTTCGACAGTTAACTTACGTTGCCACAATGTTTTAATAGCCTTACCAATAAATTTAATACCATCAAACCAAGCCCATGCAGCTGCAATAGGCGCAGGAAGCACTGCTTTTTTACCTAAGTAAAGTGCAGTACGGTTGATCATCATTTCACGGTATTTTTTATTTACCAAGCGAGGAGAATATTCGTTTAAAGCAGGAGCTTCAGACAAATCTAAATCGCGTAGACCTAGCACTGCATCACGCACAGCATCAACATCGCCAGTATGTTTAATGGCGATTTGACTGCTACGAGTGTAGAAGGTTACATCTACAATTGCATCATTAAGGAGTAATGTATCCTCTACATAAGCTGCTTCAGCCTCTGTAAAGTGATGACCAGTTACCTTAACATGCAAGCGATTTCTGAGTTTTTTTACTACAGAAAATTGTAACATATGTGCAATCCTCTAATTATTTGTTTTCTTCAAAGATTTCTTCGTTGCGTGCTTCGTTGATTTCTTGAGCTTCTGCCAATACATCAGATGCGGATGCTTGTACTTTTTCAGCTGTTTCTAATACAGTTTCTTTAGCGCGAAGACCAGCTGCTACGATACCAGCATATACTTTTTTAGCATCTTTAGAAGTTAATACTTTAAGACCTACAGTACCCAATGCAAGACCTGCTGCGAATAAGTTAGCGTTTTTAAGATTTTTTTGATCGATGTTGAACATGATAATATTCCTTTCTACTAAATATGATAAAAAATTTAATTACTATATTTGAAAAGAGGAGCCATTATAGAGACCCCTCATTCAAATTCAGAATTCGTATTAGCTTACTTAGCAGTACGTTTAATGCCTAGTGCTTTATTGGAACCATCACAGCTGCAGTTACCACCGCAACCAGAAGATTTTTTAGAGCCAGACTTGGAGCTACCGCCACCACAGCCGCAGCCACCTTTACCAGACATTTGTTTGTAAAATTTATTACCGATATAAGCTAATGCTAATACAACTATGAGTCCTATAACAAGATTATCCATTATTATGCCTCTTTCTCAATATCTACTAAATTATAATATGTGTATTAGTGATAAACAAGATAAAAGCAATATCTAAAGGATATTTCCCTTTTCTCATTATCATTTAACCACGAATATTGATAATTATCAAGTATTATTTTTAAATTACTTATAACAAAATCGCAATTTTTAAATTCATTTTTGTTTAAAGAATCTAAAAGTGGCTAAACTCTCCTATTTAGCGATTTTAGATTAGAAACCTAATGCGCGACCTATGTTATAGAAGATGAAACATGCAATCCATGCAAATGTATTTTCATAGCAGAACATGAATGCAACCCATTTCCAAGAACCTGTTTCACGTTTGATAACAGCTAATGTTGCCAAACAAGGTGGGTAAATTAATACGAACAACATCATTGTTAATGCAATCAATGGTGAGAAGTTTGGATCATTTTGTAAGTAATCAGTCAATGGAGCTGGATTTTTATCATCACCACCTACTGCATATACTGTACCCAATGTAGAAATTACTACCTCTTTAGCCGCTAAACCAGCTACGAGAGATAAGCCCATTTTCCAGTCGAAGCCCAATGGTTCAAGTACTGGGTTGATTGCTTTACCAAAGGATGCTGCATAGGATTGTTCAATTTTTTCAGCAGCTTGTTCTTTATCAAGTTTGTCATTTTCAGCATCTAAGTTAGCACTGTTTTTATACATTGCCCATGCTGCTGGGAACAAGTCTTTATTTTCATCTTTAATATCATTGAATAATTCAGGTGCTTCAGAATCATCCTCTACTGCTACTTCAGGTTCATCTTCTCCTGCTTGCTTAGCAGCATCAGTAGCATCTTGTACAGTAGATTTCATATCTTCAACAATTTTATCAACTGCATCTTTTTGGTCATCTGTAGCAATACCGAATTGAGATAATGTAGCTGCATCTTTTACTTCATACTCTTGAGCAACTTGTTCTTTCACTGCATCATAATCTTTGGAGTATTCTACATCCATTGGATATGCAGTGATGAACCAAATCAAGATGGAAGCAGCCATAATGAAAGTACCGGCTTTAATGATGTACAATTTAGCACGTTCATACATGTGCATCCATGTAGCTTTCAATGTAGGCAAATGATATGGAGGTAATTCCATTACAAATGGTTCTGCTTCACCAGCAAATAAGAACTTACGGAAAATTTTTGCAAAGATAATACCGAAGATGATACCCAAGAAGTATACAGAGAATACAACTAAAGTACTATCCCAACCATTTGGGAAGAACGCATTTGCAAATAAGATATACACTGGCAAACGTGCAGAACAACTCATGAATGGTGTAATCAAAATCGTAACCATTCGATCCTTGTAGTTGTCGAGGATACGGGCACCCATTACGGATGGTACGGAACAACCGAAACCCAATAATAAAGGAATAAAGGATTTACCATGTAAGCCACATGCGCGCATTACACGGTCAATAACGAAGGCTGCACGAGCCATATAACCTGTATCTTCCAAGAAAGAAATGCCAAGGAAGAGTAATAAAATTAATGGTAAGAATGAAAGTACCGCACCTACGCCGGCAATAATACCATCAGATACGAGTGACTGTAATTGGCCCTCTGGAATAGTCTGAACCGCATAAGCTTGTAATGCAGCGAAACCATCCTCGATCCAACCTTGAGGAATACCACCAACGAAGTTAACGAACGCAAACAATAAGTACATAACAACCATGAAGATTGGTAAGCCCCAAATTCGATGCGTTAAGATTTTGTCATAACGGTCAGAGCGTGTTTCCAATTGAGTTGGCGCTTGTGTTAAACATGTATTATATACTTCTACTGCAAAGCGGTGACGATATTCTTGGAAGACAATATCAAGATCAACTTGATCCTTAATTTCTTCACGAATAGCTTCAGCCTTTTGAATAACAGCTTCCGTATTATCAAAGCGCATAACTTTGCCAATAACGTCAGCATCTTTTTCTAACAACTTAACAGCAATCCAACGAAGTGGATATGTAACAGTGCCCGCTTGTTTTAGCAATTCTACAAGCTCACTAATTTTACCTTCTAACAAATCACCATAGTTAATTGTTACACCAGGAGCTTTTTGAGAAGCAGCTACACTAATTGTTGCTTCTAACAAGTCTTTTGTACCAATGTTTGTACGACCTACTGTGCTAACAATTGTAGCCCCTGTCATTTCTGCCATTTTTTTTAGGTCGTATTTGATGCCCATTTCTTCAGCAACGTCAGCCATGTTTAGAGCAATAACCATTGGCTTTTCAAGTTCCAATAATTGTGCAGCTAAATATAAGTTACGTTCCAAGTTAGATGCATCAAGAACATTAACAATAACATCTGGGTTATCATTTACGATAACATTACGCGCTACTAACTCATCCAAGGAACGTGCAGTTAAGCTATATGTACCTGGTAAGTCAATAAACAATAACTCATGGCCATCAAAGTTCGTATGGCCTTCCTTTTTTTCTACTGTAACGCCGGCATAGTTACCAACGTGTTGCTTCGCCCCTGTGATATTGTTAAACATTGTAGTTTTACCACAGTTAGGGTTACCTGCTAAGGCAATGCGAATTTGCCCATTCTCTGCCATGTGAACCTCCTATTGAACCTCTACATCAATCATGCCAGCTTCGCTTGTACGAAGTGCTAATTCAAAGTTTTTTACTTTGATTTCCACCGGATCCCCCAAAGGGGCAAACTTCATAACATGGATTTTTGTACCATTTACAAGACCCATGTCAATTAGACGATGCTTAACATTGCCACTGCCATGTAGTGCAACAATAAGACCAGACTCACCTGGTTTCATGTCTTTTAACTTTTTGATAGCCATACGACACCTCCTAATTATTGTACCTAACAACCTCATATTAAACACACCAAATAATAATGCGTATTAATATCTTAAATTATTATATCAAATCAAGCATTAATTTCAACAATTATTATCATTTTTATGGTTATTTTTTATCTCATATCTATATTTTATTATCATATTTAATATGAGATTATCTATATAATTATCTAATAAAATACTGAATACTAGCTGAAATTTAATATTTTATAGCTATATATTTAGATACTGTAATCAATAAACTCTATTAAGATTATCATTTACAAATACTCTCACATTCTCAATTAATAGTTTATAAACAGTTTAAATGTAGCTATTTTAATATTTTCATTTCTCATTTTACTTAGTTATATCAGTATTTTTCCATATATTATCAAAAAAATATACCCAAAATACTATAATATTTATTGAGCCTAGAGTATGTTAAGACTATACATCTTCCAAGTTCAATTCATTTGCCCCTAATATGTGCATACGTTATAATTAATATAATATGTATTATAGAAAGGACGATTCATGAAATCTTTTAAATCTTTAGGTGTTTGTGATGAACTTATCCAAGCCCTACAAAAACAAGGTATAAAGGAGCCTACGCCAATTCAAGAACAATCCATTCCTGTCGTCTTTAAAGGGAATGATGTCATAGCCAAAGCTCAAACCGGCACGGGGAAAACACTAGCATTCTTACTGCCAATTCTACAACGTGTACATACTGATGTTCATCAAGAACAAGTGCTTATCATTGCGCCTACACGAGAACTAATTAAACAAATTTCCGATGAAGCGAAGGAAATAGGTTCTATTTTAAATGTAGATATCCTCCCTCTTATCGGCGGCAAAACAATCGAGGCACAGTTACAACAGTTAGGCCGCCGACCTCAAGTCATCTTAGGTACACCTGGTCGTCTATTGGATCATGCAAAGCGCGGTTCTCTCCATCTAGACTGTATTCGTCGTGTTGTACTAGATGAAGCAGACCAAATGCTTCACATGGGCTTCTTACCAGATATCGAAAATCTCATCGGCCAAACAGATGCCAATAGACAACTATTACTATTCTCCGCTACAATTCCAGATAAAATCCGAAATCTCGCAAAGGCATATATGTCTAAACCCGTTTCAGTAACGGCAGAAGGAAAACACATCACTCTCGAATCAATTGATCAACGAGTGTATATGATGAATCCTGAAGAAAAAACACAACGGCTCATCAAAATGATTGAAGATGATAATCCGTTTTTAGCTATAGTTTTCTGTAATAAACGGGAAGGTGCCATTCGTTTATCCTACGAATTAACTGCAGCGGGGCTCAATATAGCAGAAATGCACGGTGACTTGACACAAGGTCGTCGCACACAAATTCTGCGAGACTTTGCAAAAGCTAAAACACAAATCTTAGTGGCTACCGATATTGCGGCTCGCGGTATCGACATCGAAGGTATCACACATGTATATAATTACGACGTACCTCGCGATGTAGATTACTACATCCACCGCATTGGCCGTACAGGTCGTGCTGGTAACTCTGGCGTGGCTGTAACCTTTGCGACACCACAAGACGAATCATGGTTACGACGCATCGAACGAGCTATCCAAGCTACACTTACAAAATATACTAAGGATGGTCAGATCAAAACTAAGGGCAATGCTAGCACTGCTCCAAAACGCACAAAATTAGCTAGTAAACCTAAGATTACAAGCACTTACCAATCCACTAAGGCTAAAGCTCACAAAGCACGAGGCCATAAAGGCTCCAATACACGCCAACGCCGTGCTTCTACCTCCCAAACTGGTCGTCGTGGCAAACGCAGATAAAATTCAGCTTAATATCCTAAACTAAATGAAGCAATTTTTCTTCTACAAGAACAGTTTCAAAAAAAGACGCGCACAGCTAAGCTGTACGCGTCTTTTTATTATCACTGTAAAAATAGTTGTTTCTTGGTAATCTTAGATAACTAAAAACTTTACAATAATCTATATTCGATTATATATATTTACCGATAATAAGTTACCTTTTATTGGTTACTTTATTTGTTGGCATAAATGCTCGGTACCCCATCTACATCAGAACATTGGGTCTTACATTGAGATCGATTGCTACAAATCCAGTTTGTTCGACCTCTCACCTCTTGTTTCACAAAGTAACCTACGTTACATCTAGGGCATTTATATTGTTTATCTTCATCAGATACTTCAATATTACCTTCAACACTAGAAGTATCCCCTTCTACTGGCTGAGTATGTTTACACGTAGGATAATTCGTGCACCCTAAAAAGGCACCAAATTTACCATTCCGCTGTTGCAAACGTCCTTTTTTACATTTAGGACATACAGGTAAGGAAGACAAGTCTACGCTTTCACTATCCATAGGGCGCTTACGATTTTGACTCGTTATAGTTCGCACCACATTGGGCATCATTTGATCAGAGCTTACTACTTTATCAAAACCAAGTTTATCAATTAATAATTTTAAAAACTTAATTTGATCCGCTAAGAAGGAATCTAATGTATCCTCTCCTTCGCTCATAAGTGCTAAGCGTTCTTCCCAAACAGCTGTTTCATCAGGATAAAGCAGCTCTTCTGGCAGAGCATCTACTAAGAGATAGCCCGTTTCCGTTGGAGATAAGACTTGCTTCTTCCCTGACGTTTTCATAAAGTCTCGACTGATAAGCTCATCAATAATGTTTGCCCGAGTTGCTTCTGTACCAATACCAGATACAGCCTTTAATTGCTTTTTCAAGTCTTCATTTTTTACGAATTTATGAATTTCCTTCATCGCTTGTAGTAATGTGGACGGCGTAAAACGGGATGGTGGTTTCGTTTGTTTAGACTCTATAGAAGAATCCGTATATAAAACAGTATCGTTCTTTTTAACCGCTGGCAAGTGGTCCGTTTCTTCAATAACCTCTTTTTTAGGGTCTGATTCAGCCCCACGCTCATCGGTTAGATCGGGCTCGTCATTGTCCGTCGTAGATTTAGACTTATGTCGTTTATAAAGCAATTTCCATCCTTCTTCGATAACTACACGACCATTAGCTACAAACTCTTCCTTACTTTGTTCTACTACAATTTTAGTTTGCTCGTAAATATGCTCCCCATAAAATTGCGCAATATAAGCTTGACTGATGAGGAAATAAATATTTCGCTCCTCTTGGGACAAACTATTTATATTGCAAGCCACCGTTGTAGGAATAATAGCATGATGGGCGGTAATTTTCTTTTCATTCCAAGCACGGCTCTTAATAGAACGATCTGCATCGGCAGCCCACTGTGCTAATCTCTCATCACCTGCATTTTGTAGATTGTTGAGGATTGCATTGCGATCATCATATTGATTGGGTGGTAAATATTCACAATCAGAACGTGGATAGGTAGTTAATTTCTTTTCGTATAATTTTTGCGCTGTATCAAGTACAGTCTGTGGATCATAAGAAAAGGCTTTACCTGCCAATACTTGTAAGGATGATAAGGATAAAGGCAATCGTTGTACATCTTTTTTCTTAGACTTTGTAACACCTTTAATAAAACCGTCTGGTCCAGCTTGTAAACATTCTACTAATTCATCAGCAATAGCTTTATTAATGAGTCGTCCATCTGGGTCAAGCCCCTTTTGTTCGTCTGTAGGCTGCCAAGTCGCCCAAAACACCCCATTAGGATGGTTATATAATACCTTTACAGTAAAATAGTCTACTGGTTTAAATGCAGCTAACTCTCGTTCTCTACGTACAACAAGAGCTAACGTTGGCGTCTTTACACGACCAATTGGCAATGTTACCTTATGACCTTTATAACGTTCAGATAATGTATAGGCCCGAGATAAATTCATCCCAATGAGCCAGTCTGCCCGTGCTCTTGCCAATGCAGATTGATATAGATTGTGAAAGTCCTTGTTATCTCTCAAATCATCAAGAGCGGAACGAATGGATTTTTCATCGAGGGCATTTAATAGAATACGCTGTACTGGTTTTGTATTACCTACATAGTACAAAACTTCATCAACTAAGAGTTGCCCTTCCCGATCCGGGTCACCTGCGTTGACGATGACATCAGCTTTGTCGATAAGGTCTTTTACAATCTCAAACTGTTGACGGCTGCTATCTGTGACAAGCAATTTCCACTCAGCTGGCACGATAGGCAAATCTTGAGGACGCCAACGGATATATTTATCATCGTAATCTCCGGGCTCAGCCTGATGCAGTACATGACCTACTACCCAAGTCACCACATCATCCCCTTGGATAAAATAACCATTCCGTTTTTGGATATTCTTATTTTCTGGTAAGCATTTACTGATTTCGCGAGCCATGGATGGCTTTTCTGCAATAAATAACCGCATGGATCCCCTCCTTAACCTGAAGATAACGGCTAACCCCAAGCCGTTCTATGAAATCTCATTATACTACAATTTAGTGGTCATAACTAGAAAAATCATGTATAATTTTTACGATATATAGACTGTGAAAGTAGAGCCTAAAGATTTATCTGCTTTCACAACATATTAATAGAGGTGAATCATGACATTTTTAGAAGAGGTACAACGTCGTCGTACGTTTGCAATCATATCTCACCCGGATGCGGGTAAAACAACATTAACGGAAAAATTACTATTATATGGTGGTGCTATTCACTTAGCAGGCTCCGTAAAGTCTCGTAAAACTGCAAAACACGCCGTATCCGACTGGATGGAAATCGAGAAACAACGTGGTATCTCTGTAACGAGTTCCGTATTGCAATTTGACTACGATGGTTGTCGCGTAAACATCCTTGATACTCCTGGTCACCAAGACTTCTCTGAAGATACATACCGTACATTGATGGCTGCTGATAGTGCTGTCATGCTTATTGACGTAGCAAAAGGCGTAGAGGCCCAAACAAAGAAGCTATTTGCTGTATCAAAAGAACGCGGTATTCCTATTTTTACATTTGTAAACAAAATTGACCATTTCGGTCGCAGCCCATTCGATCTAATGGAAGAAATCGAAAATGTTCTCGGTATTCGTACGTGTCCTATGAACTGGCCTATCGGTATTAATGGCGAATACAAAGGCGTATACGATAGAGAACACGAAACTATAGAGCTCTTTGCAAAAGACGAAACACATGGTCAAGAAAAGTTAGCTTCCGAAAAAGGGGCGTTAACGGATCCTCGTATGAAAGAGTTATTAGGTGACGATGTATACCAAGCATTGCTTGACGATATTGAGTTGCTCGATGTTGCTGGCGATCCATTCGATTTTGATAAGGTTCGTGCTGGTGAATTAACGCCTATGTTTTTCGGTTCTGCTATGACGAACTTTGGGGTAAAACCATTCTTAGAAAAATTCTTAGAACTAGCTCCATCCCCTGCTCCACGACAAGCGGTAGAGGAAATGGTACAGCCTACTAGCGAAGACTTCTCTGCTCTAGTATTCAAAATTCAAGCAAATATGGATCCTAATCATCATGACCGTATCGTATTTATGCGTATCTGCTCTGGTAAATTCGAAAAAGGTATGTCTGTATTACATCGCCAATCTAATAAAACAATCCGCCTATCTCAGCCTCAACAATTTTTGGCTACGGAACGTACCATCGTAGAAGATGCATACCCTGGCGATATTATTGGTGTCTTTGATGCCGGTACTATGGGCGTAGGAGATACGCTTTGTGCACAAAAGCATAAAGTAACCTTTGGCGACTTCCCTGTCTTCCCTCCTGAGTTTTTTGCTCGTGTATCCCCAAAAGATACTATGAAACGTAAGCAATTCCAAAAGGGTATGACTCAATTGGCTCAAGAAGGGGCTGTTCAAATCTTTGAACAACCAGTTGCCCTTGATTCCTTCGTGGTCGGTGCCGTAGGTATGCTTCAATTTGAAGTTCTTGAGTACCGCCTCAAAAATGAATATGGTGTAGATTTATTAAATCATACTTTGCCATATGGTGTTGCTCGTTGGATTGACGGCGAAGTTGATATTGCATCCTTGAAAGGTATAGATAATGCGATGATTGTAAAAGATAATCGCGATCGCACCGTTGTTCTTATTTCCAATGAATGGCAAATGGGTTGGGTTCAAGAGCGTAATCCGGATGTAACATTCTTAACGACCCCTAAATTACACCATGAGTTATAACTTCTAATTAACTTATTGCTAGGTCTATACATTTTAGTTATATCTTAACATGCATTTATAGAGCGAATTTATCGCCATATATAATTTAGAGTCTTACTAAATCAACATAAAAATATTAAGTTTTAGAACTGGAGTATATTTTATATGATTATAAATATAAAAAATATATTCCAGTTTATTTTTTTATAACAAGAAGGAAAATCACAGATTTAAGTCGAATATATATAGTATGATTATGTACATAAGTAATATATACTATTACTTTTCTATATTTATATGTATAATCATAAAAATAGCTTTATTAATATTATTGTTTTTTTGTGTTGTTATGAGTGTTTAAAGATAAAAATGTAAACTTTTTATACGTTATATATTCTATAGTATTTTTTGACCATTCATGATACCATAAAATTCAGATTTATTTTTTATTTTAAAGGAGTGATTTTATGCCACTTATTGACTTAGCCTTAGTCAACAATGTATGGACCTTAAAACTGTCCATGATTCAAACTGTAGGTCTTGCTGTAATTACCTTATTCATCGGTACTTGGATCAATAAGCATTCCAAGTTCTTACAACGTATGTGTATGCCTGCACCAGCCGTAGGCGCTCTTCCATTTGCATTTTTAACTGCTATTTTGTCTTATTATAAAATCTTAAACATTACCTTTGAAGGTTCCTTACAAACATTTCTAATGCTTGCCTTCTTTACCACTATCGGTTTAATGGCATCTTTAAAAGTCCTCAAAAAGGGTGGTATTTTTATTATCTTCTTCTTCCTTGCTTGTGCGGTGTGGATTGTAGTACAAAATACTGCAGGTATTATGATTGCCAAAACATTAGGAATTGAGCCAATTATTGGCATCATGGCTGGTTCTGTATCTATGATTGGTGGCCTTGGTACAGCTGGTGCCTTCGGTCCATATTACGAACAATTACTTGGTATCCCTGGTACCGCTTCCGCAGCAGTTGCAGCTGCAACATTTGGCATGGTAGCTGGTACAATCCTCGGCGCGCCTGTAGGTGAACGCATTATTAAAATGCATAAAGTTAAAACACCTTATGAAAATCCTGAATTAATGGAGGATGAAGGCATCGATATGATCGAAGATCACGTTGAGAGCGGCGGCAAACAATTTAACTCTCAAGATCTTTTAACAATTTGTATGTGGATTGGCCTTGCATTAGGTATCGGTACCATCGTAAGTGCTGGATTGTCTGTTCTTACTCCACTACCTGCATATATTGGCGCTATGATTTGTGCAGCAGTAATTCGTAACTTTGGTGACTTTACTAAAGCATACAAAATCAACGATGCAGCTCTTGATGCAGTATCTAATGTAGCATTATCCTTATTCGTAACAATGGCTATCAACAGCTTGAAATTAGTTCAATTAATTGATCTTGCTTTACCGCTTATTACAATCTTAGTTGTACAAATGGCACTTATCTGTGTATTTGCATACCTTATTTACTTCCTCTTTGGTCGCAACTACGATGCAGTTATGCTTGGTGCCGGAGCTATCGGTTTCGGATTGGGTGCTACACCAAACGCATTAGTTAACATGTTATCCTTAGCAAGTAAACACGGCCCATCTCCTCGTGCTTGGCTCGTAGTTTCCTTAGTAGGTGCATTCTTAATTGACTTTGCGAATGCTTTCCTCATTACAACCATGGCTGGCATTCTTTACTAACTAAAAAGGACCCATTCGGGTCCTTTTTTCATGAAAAAGAGCTTACTGGAATGATATTTTATCAGTCCAATAAGCTCTTTATGTATTATACTATTTGATTAATGCTGCCCATGCGTTGGCTACATCAGCAAATTCTTGAAGGGTAAAGGTCTCACCTCTTCGTTGACCATCAATATTTGCTTTTGCTAATAACTCTTCAATTCTATCTCTTGTTAAACCCGTTGTCTTCATCGTATTAGAGAATGTTTTACGGCGTTGCGCAAAACCAGCTTTCACAACGCGAAAAAATAGTTTCTCATCAATCACATCTACAGGTGGTTTATCACGCAATACGCAACGGATAACAGAACTTGTCACCGCTGGAGCTGGCAAAAAAGATTTAGGCGGTACATCAAGAACAATATCTGGTTCCGTATAATACTGAACAGCAACAGATAATGCGCCATAGTCCTTTGTACCGGGCTTTGCTATCATCCGTAAGGCCACCTCTTTTTGCACCATCACAACTAGACGTTCAATAGGTAGTTTACTTTCCAACAAAGACATAATAATAGGTGTTGTAATATAGTATGGCAAATTGGCAACCACTTTAAATGGTTTATGATTCATAATCGTTGGCACATCAAGCTTTAACACATCACCATGAATGATACGTACATTGTCATAAGATGCCAATGTCGTATCTAGTACCTCCAATAAGCGACGATCTAGCTCGATAGCCGTTACATCTGCCCCACTTTGAGCTAAACCTTGTGTCAACGTACCAATACCAGGGCCGACCTCTAGAACAGGTTCTCCCACGGTTAATTCCGCAGCATGTACAATTTCATCGACTATACCTCGCTTAATAAGGAAGTTTTGTCCTAGCTTTTTGCTCATTTTAATATCAAAGCGCTTACATATATAATGCACAACCTCTGGGCTTGCAATTACTGATTCTAACATCTTAACTCCTATTTTAACAATTTACTGCCTCTTCATAAGCATCTCGGGTTATACCATAATGATTTAAACGGTATAAAAATTGCTTTCCATTACCGTATCCAATACCTAATTTAGCACCAATAACCGCTCGACGAGCTGCACTATCAGGCATACCAGACAATCCGTGACGCACTAAGTCCACCATAGTAAATTCGTTAGATGATTCTAGAGATTCTACGTGTAATGTAGATAGAGCCTTTCTAATTGACTCTGGAGATGCTTGTTCTATGCCAATATCATCATTTGCAAACGCTTCGTCACGAGGCACAAAAGCATGTTGTGCATTAGGGAATTTTTTAGTTAAAACGCGTCGGATTCGCTCCCCTGCTGTATCAGGATCAGTTAATATAATAATGCCACGTTTCTCATAGGCAACACGAATCATATCGATAACACCTCTTCTGAGGGTAAATCCTTCTGTAGCAATGCAATCAGCGTCTACAGCTTGAGCGATACGTTGTATATCAGATTTTCCTTCTACGACAATGACTTGTTTTAACATATATCCCCCTTTTATTCTATTAATACATTGTAACATATATATAACATTGCTTAAATACTTATAATCGAGTAGTATTAATAGTGTAATATATAAAAGGAGGCCAATTATGACCTTACAACAATTAAAGTATGTCACAACAATTGCCAATATAGGCAGTATTAGTGAGGCAGCCAAGAGATTATTTGTGTCTCAACCGAGTCTCACCAAGGCTATTAAAGAACTAGAGAAAGAAATGGGTATTACCATTTTCGATCGTACAAATAAAGGAATTACCGTATCTAAAGAAGGGGAACGCTTCCTCGGCTATGCGCGCCAAGTGTTAGAACAAGCAGCCCTTTTAGAGGAGCAATATAAGAGCCAAAGCGGTGGTAAAAAACAATTTTCTGTGTCTACTCAACATTACTCCTTTGCAGTCAATGCCTTTGTAGAGCTTTTAAAAGGCGCTGAAATCGATCAATATGATGTATCCTTACGAGAAACACAAACCTATGAAATTATCGATGACGTGGCTCATATGAAGAGTGAAATTGGTTTGCTCTATTATAATGATTTCAACCGTCCTGTATTAGAAAAATTAATTCACACTAACGAATTAACCTTTACTGAATTATTTACGGCCCATCCTCATATCTTTATTGGTAAAACGCATCCATTAGCCCATAAAGAGGTAGTCTCTATGGACGAATTAGAGGAATATCCATATATTTCCTTTGAGCAAGGCGATCACAACTCCTTCTACTTCTCTGAAGAAATCTTCAGTACCGTAGTGCGCCCAAAACATATCCGTGTTCGCGATAGAGCATCTTTATTTAGCCTATTACTTGGCCTTGATGGATACACTGTATCTAGTGGTGTAATCGATAAAGAGGTAAATGGTGAAAATATCATTTCCGTTCCACTTGCCGAAGAAGGTTTAATGCACATTGGCTACATTACTAATAATAAAATGCAACGCAGCCGTTTAGGTCAAGAATATATCCACGCTCTAGAACAATACGTTAGTAATTACGGTAGACATATTCAATTACCAGAAAACAAAAAATAATTATATATCATATTATTTATAGAGCGATACAACACTATTGTTCAATTTAGATGTATCAGATAATCCATAAAGAAGGCACTCTCTATTTTAGAGAGTGCCTTCTTGGGTATAACTTAAAGCATAAAATCACTCATAGACATAACTTTAAACTATATACAACTCAAATATATTGATATTTTTATATATAATCATACTTAGCTATAATTAACCTATCAAAATTATCGGTTTAATCGTTTATATAAGGAGGATTATTATGTCCAAACATACAGCACCATTCCACTTTGATATCGTAGGTTCCTTCCTACGCCCAGCAGAATTAAAAGAAGCACGCGAAGCTTTTAATAAGGGAAATATTACTCGAGAAGAATTAACAGCCGTTGAAGATCGTCTTATTACAGACCTCATTCAAAAACAGAAAGCAGCTGGCCTACCAGTGATTACAGATGGCGAATTCCGTCGTGCCTATTGGCATCTAGACTTCATGTGGGGCTTTAACGGCGTAAAAGAAATTGAACTGGAACACGGTTACAAATTCGTCGGTCAAGAAACAGCGCCAGGTTCCCTCGCCCTTACTGGCAAAATTACGGGAACAAACCACCCATTCGTTGAACATTTCAAATTTGTAAAACAATTTGAAGACGAAAATACTACGGCGCGTCAAACGATTCCTGCTCCCTCTCAGTTTTTGGCAGAGTTATTCCGTGAAGACAATGGCATTACAACGCGCTCCTTCTATCCAGATTTAGAAGAATTGATTCAAGATATTGCTGCCGCCTATCGCCAAGTAATTAAAGACCTTTACGATGCAGGTTGCCGCAATATTCAATTTGATGATTGTACTTGGGGTATGTGTTGTGACCATGCTTACTGGACAGGTCGTCAAAAGGATAAAAGTGTAACCATTGAAGGTGAAACCGCTAAATATTTACGTTTGAATAACTTAGCTCTTGAAGGTCGCCCTCACGACTTAGCATTTACTACACATGTATGTCGTGGTAACTATAACTCTACATGGGCCGCTAGTGGTGGGTACGAACCTATTGCCCCTATCCTATTTGCCAAGGAAAATGTAGACGCTTATTACCTAGAATTTGATGATGATCGCTCTGGAGGTTTTGAGCCATTGCGTGAAGTTTCTCCTAATAAAAAAGTTGTATTAGGTCTTATCACATCTAAACGCCCAGAGTTAGAAGATAAAGAAATCATCAAAGAACGTATCAAAGAAGCTACAAAATATATTCCACTTGAAAGACTTTGTTTATCTCCTCAATGTGGCTTTGCTTCTTGTGAAATCGGCAATCAATTGACCGAAGAAGAACAATGGGCTAAACTCGCATTAGTCAAAGAAATAGCTCATGAAGTTTGGGGTGATTAAATGAATGAACATACTATATATTTAGGCGGTGGTTGCTTCTGGGGCCTTCAAGGGTATATCAAAAAGATCTCCGGTGTCCTTTCTACCGAAGTAGGTTATGCCAATGGTCCTACAGAAAATCCAAGTTATGAAGATGTATGCCACAATAGCGGGCACGTAGAAGCTCTCAAGGTCATTTACGATGCTGATATACTATCTTTAGATCACTTAATTCAATATTTTCTACGTGCTATTGATCCCTTTAGTGTCAATAAACAAGGTGGTGACGTAGGCATTCAATATCGTACGGGTATTTATTATACTGATCCAACCGATAAAGCCGTTATTGAAAGTACCTTAGCACGTGCTCAAGCCTTTGAAGGTAAACCATTTGCTATTGAAGTATTGCCTTTAGAGAATTACTACTCTGCTGAGGAATACCATCAAGATTACTTAGACAAAAATCCTAATGGCTATTGTCACATTCCATTGGGGTTATCTGATGAACCACTCATCGATGATAATACATATGCTAAACCTTCCCAGGAAGATTTAGAGGCATTAACGCCACAAGAGTTTGAAGTAACTCAAAACTCTGCTACAGATGCACCTTTCAGCCATGAACTAACAGATGAGTTCAAAGCAGGTCTCTACGTAGATATTACAACTGGAGAACCCCTTTTTGTATCAGCCCATAAATTCGATTCTCATTGTGGCTGGCCTAGCTTTACTAAACCAATAGCTAAAGATGTTATCAAGTATTACCAAGATAACTCACATGGTATGAATCGCATAGAAGTTCGTAGCCGCATCGGTAATGCTCATTTAGGTCATGTATTTGAAGATGGTCCTAATGGCTCTCTTCGCTACTGTATCAATGGATCATCTTTACGATTTATCCCTAAAGATGAATTAAAAGGTACAAAGTACGAATATCTAATTCCATATATTGAAGACTAAAAAAGGACGCCTTAATCATAAGGCGTCCTTCTACTATATCTATTATAATTGAATATTACTGAGCTAAGTAGGTCCAATAAAAAGAGAATATATCTTATAGATATACCCTCTAAATCATCATATTAGTCCAAAACGTACACTGTAACGTCTTGGCGACCAAAGTCCATAGCCTCCCCATAAGAGTCCATTACAAGGTCGATTTTGTTACCTACTATAGCACCACCTGTATCGGCAGCAATAGCTTCACCGTAACCAGGAATAAATAAACGTGTACCCAATGGAATAACATCTGGGTCTACTGCGGCAATGCCACGTACTGCAGGTAGACCCGTAGCGGTAATACCAGCACCATCACCATCGCCAGCAAGATAAGCAGATGCTTCCATTACGATAGCGCGAGATGCACGTCCTGCTACATTACGAGATGTAGTCACCTCACGAGTGCCCTCTTTAATAATTGTAGGTACCATTGCACGTTGTGTTACTTTAGATACATCATTAGTTTTAATAACTGTACCATTACTATATAGTGTTTCACGTTGTACTCGTTCTAAGCCAGGTTGACCAACTTGAACAACCTCTTCTTCGCCCTTAGCCATAGTATCATCTTTTTGACGAACCACTTCAACAGCAACTTCTTGATCTACTGTAGATAGAGAGCGGCTTGTTACTTGAGCAATTGTTATACGTGTACCACTTAAAACAGATCCATTTTCATCGCCCACTACTACATAGTTAGGTGCTTTGAAACCAAGCTCATTAGCAACACCTTGAGCAGTTGTTTCTGTAGTGAATACAGCTCTTGTTTTACCATTTACAGTTACATAAACTGGAATAGCACGAACAACCGTTAAGGTTGTTCCATTTTGAACTGTAGATGAACTAGAAATAACTTTATCATTTGGATTTAACTTAACCCCAGCATCGCGTACAATGCCTTCGTTAGAATTTAAATGCGTTCTAACAGTGTGTGCTGCACCATCTACCATAACGGTAACGGTTTTATCATTATAAGAAAAACCGGTCATGGTTACAGCTGTTACAATCAATCCGGCAACAACAGACGAAATATATCGCTTGTGTGTCTTATGAATTCTCATGTTGTAATCCCTCCTGTAATGGTATTATTCTACTACAGATAGATACAACCTGTCAAACACCATAAGTTAACAATAAGACGAAACCCTTTATAAATACTGAATTCGTAATAGATTGTATTTTGTATTTTTTAATAAAAGTCCACTGTATGCGTACATATCTATATTTTTAAATACTATACAATATATTCCGAATTGTGTACATATATACAACACTAATACCACATATAGTATATACAGATTTTTTATTACTAAATTTGTATTTTTATGTGTTTTTCAATTGTTACCAATATTTTCTAGAACACTCAAAACTTCACTTTCTCCTCATTTTTAAATGTATAAGAAAGTAAAAAAGCCCATATAATGGGCTTTTTATATGTTATGTAATTGTATTAAAATTCATTACCTAATATATTAAGGTTTTTTCATCATCTATTCATTTTTAACATCGGTTGTAACCGTTCAATGACCGTCATTGACTCTCTGTGTTCATGCTCAATAGCAGTTTTCATTAGCTCCTCTTGAGCAGATATAGGATTCTCTCGATCATTGATTTTATGATACGAACCATCTGCTCTCATAAAATGAGCTTTTAATGTATCATCTAAATATAAATCTAAAATACTTTTTACCCGTTCTTTATGGCGTTTATCTTCAATCGGAATCATAAGCTCTACACGTTCATTCAAATTTCGAGGCATCCAATCTGCACTAGATAGGTACAGACTTTCATTCCCTCCATTACGGAAGTAGAACAAACGATGATGTTCAAGAAAACGCCCCACAATAGAGCGTACTGTGATATTATCACTAACACCGGCAATGCCAGGACGAAGCGTACAAATACCACGCACGATAAGATCGATACGAACTCCAGCAGAAGAAGCTTCATACAACTTAGCAATGACCTTTTTATCGAGCAGAGAATTCATCTTACCAATGATATAGGCTTCTTCCCCATTCTTAGCAAACTCGATTTCACGGTCAATAAGTTCCATAATTTTTTCACGTAAATTTAAAGGCGCTACAATAAACTTATTCCAAATCGGTGGGTCAGAATATCCAGAAATCAAGTTAAAAAAACGTGACGCATCATCACCATACTCATCATTACAAGTAAATATACCACAATCAGTATACATCCGAGCTGTTTTACCATTATAGTTTCCCGTTGCTAGATGGACATACCGCCTAATACCATCCGTTTCCCGGCGTACCACCATAGTAATTTTAGAGTGTGTCTTAAGACCTTTTAAACCATAAATAACATGACATCCCGCTTTTTCGAGTCGACGAGCCATATGAATATTGTTTTCTTCATCAAACCGCGCCTTAACCTCCATAAGGACGGTTACTTGTTTCCCATTATCTGCCGCTTTTATTAAGGACGCAATAATCGGAGAATCCCCACTAACGCGATATAATGTTTGTTTAATAGCCAATACATCAGGATCTATCGCTGCTTGTGCAATAAATTGCTCAACCACTGAAAAAGATTCAAAGGGATGATGAACAAAAAGATCTTGCTTCCCAATAATAGAAAATAAGCTATCACCTTCATAATCAACTAATTCACTAGGAATCTTAGGATCAAACGGTTCATATCGGAGCTTATCATAACCTGGATAATTACAGAAATCAAAATACATACGGCAATCCAAATGTCCATCAATGCGATATACGTCCTTTTGCTCTAATTCTACACTTGTAAGGACAAAATCTAATAAGTGATCCTTTATCTCTCCACAAACTTCAAGACGTACCGCATCACCACGACGGCGACGCCGCAAGGATGCCTCTACTTCAGATAGCAAATCTGTTGCTTCTTCCTCATCTATTTCAAGATCTGCATCACGAGTAATACGGAAAACCATATAATCTTCAATACCATAACCTTGGAAAAATTGATTTGCATAATAAGTAATGACATCTTCTAGATAAACAAATCGATGTTCCTTATTGCCACGGCTTGGAACTTCAATGATTCGATCTAATACAGATGGTATTGGCAAGATAGCAATCTTGTAATCCTTAGTCCCATCCTCTTGTATTTGAAAGATACGTACAATTGCATTAATGGTATGATTTGTTAAAAATGGAAATGGGTGCCCCGAGTCAACAGCCAATGGTGTTACTACGGGGTATATATGTTCCTCAAAATAATGGCGTAGCCAGGCTTTTGTTTTTACATCTAGCTCATCAGGATGTGTAAAGAAAAAACCATAACTTTCTAGTTCAGTCAAAACATTATTTAAATACATACTTTGCATAGCAACAAGGCGTTGTACAGATTCATCTATCGCCTTTAATTGTGCCTTTGCATCCATATGAGCCGCATCATATTTAACAATGCCATTCACAACTTGATGACGTAAACCAGCCACTCGAATCATAAAAAACTCATCTAAATTAGAACTAGCAATAGCAATAAAACGCAACCGCTCCAACAGCGGAGTATTTGTATCTATGGACTCTAATAGTACACGCTGATTAAATTTTAGCCAAGATAATTCACGATTAAAATAATATTTAGCATTACTGAACATGGCGGTCACCTCCTCTTACAAGCATAAGTTCCATACCAAATACTTCTGTAAAATATTCAGCATCTCGATTAAACGTCCACCATTCTAAAGAAATATCCTCATTAGTGCGACAGAATACATACAATACATTATCGCGCTCTTCCAATATAACATCTGAGATTTTTTGGTTACTCCCTGCATCGAGAGCACAGGCCACACGAATGATAGCTACTAACTTTGTAACTTGAATCTTTTGTAATTCTGTCAAAGAATTAAAATATGTATCATCATCTGATGGAGTTCCCTTATAGTGATAAAATACGACATTTGCCACTACTTGTTTTTCTTCTTCTGAAAGCCCGAAAATATCTGTGCCCATCACAATATGATACGCATGCTCTCCATGGTTTCGTAAATTAACAAACTTACCTACAGAACACAATATAGCTGCAATGCGGCATAAGTAACCCCACCGCTCCGGTAAACCTTTATGGCGTAATGTTTTACAAAACAAAGAACTGAAACGTTCCACCTCAGCATCATGAATGCTGTCAGTATGATATCTAGCGGCAACAGCACGAGCTAGCTGAGCATTTTGCTCACGCAATTGGTACATAAAGGGATTATTTTCAGCTTCAACTCCATAGAACCAGCTTATTCCTTGTGAAAAGGAGAAGCTACTAAAAATCAACGATTTAGGCTCTATAGCCGTTATAATTTCATTAAATAAAATCATAGTAGGCATCAAAATATTCGCCTTATATTCAGGTAGTTTATATCGATTGATCAACTTAGTGGCTGTTACACCATCAAAGGATTTGATGAAGCCCTTAAAACGTTCTGGTTCAATGGTAATAATATCGTCCTTATTACTGCCATCTCCCATGAGACGCGCCATATATTGAGCTTCATCGCCAGATAAAATGACACTATTAATATTAAAAGTTTTAAGCTCCTCCCGCAATGGGCCTATCATGCGATGTAAATACTCAGTAATAGCCATTGGAAACGATGTAGAGGAACGTTGGTTGCGATTAAAAGATTCCATAACACGTAATGACCCGCTATGCATATTGCGCTGGAATAATAAGCTTTCACCACGCCAAACAGTCAAGCCTACACCACCAGAAGTAATATCAAGGAATAATGTTGCCTTTGTAGGATCCGTCAAGCGGTACTGATTAGTCATCTTGTAGTATAGTAAGGCATATTTGTAATACACCTCTTTAGGCATGTCGATAACCTCAACACGCATACCTGTTTGAATATAAATTTGATCGAGAATACTACGACGATTAGCGGCTTCACGTATTACAGTAGTGCCATATAATCTAGAGCGACTCACACCGTAATCGGCCATTAATTGTTTATATCCCTTTAGGATATGACAAATTTCCTCAATTGTTTCAAAACTCAAACGAGAGGTTTGGAATAATTCTTCCCCAAAGGTTACCTCCCTAGCTGCATAATCTATAACGCGTACATCATCGATGCCCTTGTATTCTAAAATAGTAATACTCATGCTACTGGAGCCTACATGTAGCACTGCATATCGTAATGCTTTTGGTAATGCCATTATGCCTCCTTACGAGCTTCCTTCCACTCTATTTCTAATGTTTTCTTAAATTCTTTTTTGAAAGATTTTCCTAATTTCTCTACAGCCGCTTTTGTTACACTTATATCGCGACCGTTCAAATAGGTTACTACTAATAGTACACTAGTATATTTTAGATTCACGGATAAATGGCGAATAAATTGTTCATGACTTTCATCAAGAGCTTCAGCTAAAGCCAGAATAATAGATATTTTTTGACCCAACAAACGCTGCTCTTGATCTAATAATTTACCGTATAAGAAGTTTTTATACTCTTTTGGTGTCAAACCATGAGAGTTCATAACAAGGAACGCGCTAAAAGCTTGTTCAACATGAGAAAGCCCATATAAATTACTATTGACAAGCATATAGCAGCCATGTCGGGCATGACTATAATAGTTAATCCGTTTACCAATATCATGTAATAAACTAGCAGCAATCAAACAACGTCTTGTTTTTTTATCAGCTCTATGAAGTGGCTCTAATACATCATACAGTTTAATAGCTAAACCTGTAATATATTTAGCATGAACTAACTCATGTTTAGTCATACCTAACAAGACATTCTCTGCAGAATGTACTAAAATATCATCAATAATAGAGTTACCACCTAAGTAGTGCTCTCCATAATAGTCGTAAAATAAGCCTTCACGCAGACCACAACCACCAACAACGAGTGTTTTAGTATTTACGTAGTTAAATAATTCTTCTACGATAGTGAGGCCTGCAATAATGATATCAGCGCGCTCCGATGATAAACCACTAATCTTTTTGCGTTCCTCTAGAGATTTACCTTTTACTTCTTCCAAAATCTCATGGAATCTATGATATGGAATTTCATAATTATGTAGCTTTGTAATAGGATAAGATAACTTGCGTTGATCCATTTTAGCAATATTACGAGCAGTGCCGCCGATACCAAGGAGCGGTAATTTCACATTGCGAAGCCATGTATGTTCCTTAATCGTTTTCTTCACAACCTTCGTCAGTTTATCAAGTTCTTTAGGAGTATATTCATCCCCCTTCTGATAGGTGCCTGTTAAGGTAAGGGCCCCTATCGGCAAGCTCACCGATTTTGTAATATGACGATTTCGTACAAGGGTTATCTCGGTACTGGCACCACCTAAATCAAAAATAATAAAATCCTTAAGTCCAATGGTATTGATAACGCCAAGAAACCCTAGGCGAGCCTCTTCTTCACCAGCAATACATTCTAAATCCAAACCCGTTCGTTCTTTTACAGATTTAATAAAAGCATCCCCATTTTTAGCCAAACGTACTGCTGCGGTAGCAACAGCTTTAATCGTATTTGCCTCCATTGCATCAGCCATGTGTACAAAACCTTTTAGAGCACGCAAAGAGCGTTCCATAGCTTCTTTGGTCAGTTCGTGAGTTCCCCACATATTCTCACTGAGACGTACACTTTCTTTCTCTTGATATATCAGTCGATAACTACCAGTCTTAGAAATTTCATATATGACAAAACGAACTGAGTTCGAGCCTAAATCTATAAATGCAATACGTTTCATGTTGCTATCCTCATCTTACTTCTGTTCAGTATGAATATACTTTAGTATACCATAGAAAAACGCGATTCTCACCGATAAGGGAGAACCGCGTTTTATAATTTATAATTCTAATTTAGTTTTATCATGTATTCTAATACTTTGTACGCAAAAACTTAGTAATTAAAGCCAAACAGATATTTTATTCGCTAATTATCTTATGAACTAGTTTCTACATTTACTCGATACCAAATACTCGTTTACCATTATTAAAAGCAATTTCACAAAACTCATCTACATCGAGCCCTTTAAGGCTTGCAATTTCTTCTGCCACAAACTGAGTTTTACTTGGATCATTACGACGGCCTCTAAATGGTGGTGGTGTCAAATACGGTGAATCGGTTTCAATGAGGATTCGTTCTAATGGCACTTGTCTTGCCACTTCCTTAAGATTTGTAGACTTAGGAAATACTACAGGACCTGCAAAGGAAATATAAAAGCCCATTTTAATGGCTTCTTTTGCCATCTCCCAGCTACCAGAATAGCAATGGAAAATGCCCCAGTTATCCTTCCCTTCATTGCGCAAGATATTCATAATATCACCATGTGCATCGCGGTCATGGATAATAATCGGGAGTTCTACTTCACGAGCAAGCTCTAACTGACGAATAAATACGCGTTTTTGTGTTTCACGGTCAGAAAAATCATAGTAATAATCTAGTCCAATTTCACCAATAGCACGTACCTTATCATTGTTAAGAGCTTGTTCCTTATAAAACTCGTAGTCTTCTTCTGTAAAGTCCTTTGATTCATGGGGATGAGTCCCTACAGCAGCATATAATTGATCGTACTGTTTAGCCAAAGCTAAACCAGACTCAACGGTACCTCTATCAACACCAGGAATCATAATATATTCTACACCTGTATCAAAGCAGGCTTGTAACATCTCATTACGATCATTATCAAAACGCCCATCATTTACATGAGCATGTGTATCAAAAAGTTTCATTATTTAACCACACTTCCTGCCGGTAATGATTCGATATTTGTTACCTCTAAATGTTCTTCCCAATCAGAGGCGGACAAAATCATACCATAAGACTCAATGCCCATCATCTTTTTAGGAGCCAAGTTAGACAAATAGATTACCTTTTTACCAACCATAGTCTCCGGTTCATAATATTGGGAAATACCACTTAATACGGTGCGTTCTTCAATACCGATATCCAATACAAATTTCAACAACTTCTTGGACTTAGGCACCTTTTCACAGCTTATAACTTTAGCTACACGAAGATCGAGTTTCTCAAAGTCATCATAGGTAATATTTTCTTTTAATGGTGGAATATTAGATGTATCTACAGCTTCTTCAACTTCTTCTGTAACAACTACATCTACCATTTCAGGAACTTCAAAACGTGGATAGATAGGCTCACCTTTTACAACCTTAGTACCTGTTGCCAATAATCCCCAAGTTTTAGCATCTTCCAACGTAGCCGCTTCAAAACCTGTAAGCCCTAATTGTTCCCAGATTTTTGGAGCTCCTACAGGAATTACAGGGCTTACCAAGATGGCAATGATACGCAATGCCTCTGCCAAGTGATACATAGCAGATTGCAAGCGCGCTTTATCATGCGCATCTTCAGATTTAGCCAATACCCAAGGCATTGTTTCATCAATGTATTTATTCATGCGACCAATAAAAGCCCATACAGTTTTGATAGCTTTATTAAGCTCCATATTTTCCATCGCCGCTTCAAAATCTTTTGCAGTTTGAACGGCTAATGTAGATACATCACGGTCCAAATCGTCTATATCATCGCATTTTGTAATCACACCACCATGGTATTTTTCAATCATCGCAATAGTACGGTTTAATAAATTACCTAAATCATTAGATAAATCTGCATTAATTTTTGTAACGAAGTTAGGTAACGTAAAGTTGCCGTCATTACCTAGCGTAATCTCGCTTAATAAGTAATAACGCAAAGAATCTGCACCATATGTATCAATCAATGGGATTGGATCGATTACGTTCCCCAAGGATTTACTCATCTTTGTACCATCTACAATCATCCAACCGTGTCCAAATACCTTTTTTGGTAATGGCAACTCAAGGCTCATGAGCATCATAGGCCAAATAATTGTATGGAAACGTACGATTTCCTTACCTACTAAATGAAGATCTGCAGGCCAGTATTTTTTATATAGTTCACCATCACCATCAAATGGAGAAAGGGCACTAATATAGTTCACTAATGCATCGAACCAAACATATACTACATGTTTAGGATCAAATGGAACCTTGATTCCCCAATCAAAGGATGTACGAGACACCGCCAAGTCTTCTAGACCTTGCTTTACAAATTGAATCATCTCATTGCGACGAGATTCAGGCTGAATAAAGTCAGGATTCTCTTCAATAAACTTAAGCCATTGATCCGTATATTTACCGAGTTTGAAGAAATAACTTTCCTCTTTAACACGCTCTACAGGGCGACCGCAATCCGGACAAGTATGATTAGGTCCTAGCTTCTGCTCTGTCCAAAAAGTTTCGTCCGGTGTACAATACCAGCCTTCATATTCGGCTTTGTAAATATCGCCCTTCTCATAAGCTTTTGTAAATAACGCTTGAACAACCTTTTCATGACGTTCATCGGTAGTCCGAATAAAATCGTCATTGGAAATATGCATTTTTTCCCACAATGCTTTAAAACCATTTACAATATTTGTAGTATATTCAAGAGGAGTAATGCCTTGTGCTTCTGCAGCACGTTGGATTTTTTGGCCATGTTCATCTGAACCAGTCAAAAAACGTACATCATATCCTGCTAATCGTTTAAAACGTGCGATTGTATCGGCTACAGATGTACAATACGTATGACCAATGTGCAACTTAGCACTTGGATAATAAATAGGTGTCGTAATATAATACGTTTTCTTTGTGTCTCCCATGATGAGCCTCCTTCTAACCTTCGAATGGGAAGGTTTAACGTTCTACAATATTATATACATCCCGGCGGGAAACGTTAAAACGCTTTGCCACCTGGCGAATAGCTTCTTTTTTAGGTACCCCAGTATCTACAAGGGCTTGCACAGCATCTTCATAAGATACTGGTTCATCCAACACTTCACTAGTATCGGACTCCACTGTATCAGCACCGCTTACGATGAGGACGAATTCACCTTTATAGGTGAGCTGTTCTAAATTCTTTACAAGGTTTTCCAGATCCGTGCGTACAAAGGTTTCAAACTTCTTCGTCAGTTCCCTTGCCACCGTTATGGAGCGATTACCAAAGACTTCATACATATCTTGTAAAACCTCTTGTAGTCGATGCGGGGCTTCGTAAAATAGCAAGGTTCCCATCACTTGTGAAAGTCTTTTTAATTCTTCAATACGATGTTTCCCTCGTTTAGGCAAGAACCCTGCAAAGGTAAAGGATTTAGTATCTAAACCTGATGCAATAAGTGCTGTTAACGCCGCATTGGCTCCTGGTAATGGAACTACAGCTATGCCTTCTTCAATGGCCTTTGTTACAAGGTCTGCCCCTGGATCAGAAATAGCAGGCATACCCGCATCACTAACGCAAGCAATCGACTGTCCTTCTAACAAAAGTTCCAAAATATAAGCACCTTTTTCCTCCTTATTATGTTCATGATAAGAAATCAAAGGCTTTTTAATATCAAAATGTTTTAACAATATGCCCGTATGACGTGTATCCTCAGCCGCGATAGCATCTACCTCACCCAAAATACGAACAGATCGATACGTCATATCTTCTAAATTACCAATCGGTGTAGGCACCAAGTATAATGTGCCCCATTCATTATCGTTCATACCAAGAGGACACCTCCTTCGTGTACACATTCGTTTTTTTGTAAACGATGAGTGGTGGCTCAAGTACAAGACCTGCCTGACCTTGAAAAATAGACTCTATCAAAACTAATTTTGCTGGTTTATCTAGCATACCATGAACAAACCGAATTCGTTTTGCTTGAAAGTTAAACCTTTCTAGTTCATGTAATACATATTGCAAGCGACTAGCACTATAAATCATCCACAAGCGACCTTTACATTTAATAAAAGACTGTACCGCTTTCAGAACATCACATAAAGTTGTATGTCCATCATGAAGTGCTAAAGTACGCTCTTCAGATGTAGGCTTTGCACCGCTTTCACAATCATAAAAAGGGGGATTAACAATAACACCATCAAAAGGCTTATCTTGTATATCTCGATATGTCATATGCCGATAATCACCACATAACATATTTACCACATCTTGTTTACGATTATGTTCTACGCTACGCTTAGCCAACTCAACGAGAGTTTCATTAATTTCTATACCTGTAATATGACCTGCCCCTAATGACGTACCTATAAGCGGCATAACCCCTGACCCCGTTCCAAGATCAACATAGGTATGACGACCATTAAAACGACAAAAATGAATGAGTGCTATGGCGTCAAAGGAAAAGCGAAACATATCAGAACGCTGATAAATCTGTAAGCCATCGATAATTAAATCATCAAGTCGTTCTTGATCATTCATCAGGCAATGCCACCTCGGACCATTTCAAATCGATAGTACGGCCCGCTTCGAGCTGTACCTTTACAGTATGCTTATGATGATTTACCTTTAAAACTTTACCAATACCTTCATCGGTAACAACCTCCTTACCAATGCCAGGAGGTGCTATATCTTGAGGAGATTGAGTGCGTTCCTTCTTCACATATAGGTCGCCACCTTTTTTATATAAATCATCTTCATAGTTAAGACAACACATCAATCGACCACATACACCAGAAATCTTCGTAGGATTTAAGCTCAAATTTTGATCCTTTGCCATGCGAATCGATACAGGCGTAAAGTCACCTAAGAAATTTGAACAACACAAAGGTCGACCACAAGCACCAATACCATTTAGTACTTTAGCCTCATCACGGACACCCACTTGGCGTAACTCGATGCGCGTTCTAAATATAGTTGCCAAATCTTTAACGAGCTCACGGAAGTCAATACGGCCATCTGCAGTAAAGAAGAATATAATCTTATTCATATCAAATGTGTATTCCACATTGATAAGTTTCATCGGTAACTTGCGTTTTTCAATTTTTTCTAGACAAATTTCAAAGGCCTTTTCTTCGCGCTCTTTATTCTTCTCGATTTGTTTCAAATCCTTTGACGTCGCCTGTCTAATAACAGGCTTAACAGGGGCAACAACAGAATCTTCAAAGACCTCTTTTGGTCCAATCACAACCGTGCCGTATTCTACACCACGAGCTGTTTCAACGATAACTCCATCCCCAACAGATAGTTCTAATTGTTCAGGCTGAAAATAATAAATCTTTCCCGCCTTTTTAAAGCGTACGCCAACTATGGTTAGCATTTAATCCTCCTCCCGAGCATCATGAAGGGCGATACAGAGACCGTCCACCACGAGAGCGGTTTTTATATGTAAGCGCAAAGCCCGTTCTGCTTGCAATGTTTCGGTAATAACCTCTGACAATGCTTGCATGGACCAGCGCGGTAATAATCGTAATAATTGAGTCTTGTACATAGGTACTTGTAATTGCGTGTCTTGAGCCCCCATTTTAAGAGCCATCATATCTCTACTTATAAGGCGTAACCAGTGCATCAATTCTGTTAAATTTTCACGAGATAAGCTTTCACAAGCTAAGGAAATCATAGAAAACCATCGTGTTTCAAAAGCTAATATGTCCATCACCTTAACGGCTAACTCTAGCATTTCAATGCGACCTTGTGTCGCCAGTTTTTCCACCAATTGTGGATTACCATGACCAGCTAACAAAGCCTGTTCTATATCACCGGTAATTCCACGCGCTACAAAAGCGGTGCGAATCGTATCTACATCAACACTGTTAAAACCAACGCCCATACATCTAGAAATGATGGTAGGCAATACGGTGTTAATCTTGTTCGTAATAATGATGAAGTACACCTGTTCGGGCGGTTCCTCAATGGTTTTTAGCATAGAATTTGCCATGACTGCATTGGCTGTGTGAAAGTCCTCCACAATGACAACGCGGTTCCCATTGCCCGCCACAGACAGATGATCTTGTAATAATGAATACCACTGCTCTACCTTTAAGGTTGTTTTCATAGGGCGAATCCAAAAGGCATCACCCTTATCCATATAGATAGGTAATCCTTCGGCTTCGATACGTTTTTCCGTATCCCCATTTGCTAAACGGGCTTCCTTAACCTCTGCTAAATAAGATTCCCCCTTAGGTTGAGAGAATACTTGACGCCCTAGTAATAAAGATGCTAGGCCTATGGCCATATCTAGCTTGCCAAGACCAGATTCGCCATAAAACAAGAGACTATGAGGTAATGCATTACGACTTACAAGTTCAGATAGGTGTGCCTTAATCGAATCTTGACCAATTATAGAATCAAAATATGTCATAGCGCCTCCTATCAATACATGCTCAATATTAATATTATATAGGAAAAAGGCGACTTTTAAAAGAGTCGCCTTTTTCTAAGGTAGTAGATTTTCTACTACACTATATACATCATTATGAATTTCTTCAATAGTACGCAACGTATACTGACTAGACTTAGCTTTATAAGCACAAGGTATGCGGTGCCATTGATAACGCTTTACTAATTCTTCATACGCACCGTGAACGGCTACTAAATATGCATGATTTCCTTCGTGAATATCACCAGTATTGCCTCCTGTTTTACCAGTGCGCTCCGCCATAAGGGCTTCGCTCACTTCAAGGGGCATATCTAAAAGGCATACCGCATCAGGTTTAGGCAAGCCAAATTTTTGGAACTCAAAATCTTCAAGCCAATCTAAAAATGCAGTGCGTTCCTTCGGATTATCGTATTTTACCATTTGGTGCACCATGTTAGACGTTGTATAACGATCTGCAATGATGATTCCCCCATTTTTGTAAAACTGTTCCCAATCAGTTCTAAAGGAAGCAAATCGATCGATAGCGTACATGGAGCTTGCCACATAAGGATTTACATCATGTACATTCTTACCAAATTCACCAGCTAAATACATTTTAATAGGCATAGCGGCGCCGCTATCATAGTTTGGAAAGCTCACAGACTTAACGGCATGCCCTTCTTTGGTCAAGCGTTCTACTAAGAGTTTAGTTTGTGTAGCCTTACCGCTGCCGTCTCCGCCTTCTAATATAATCAAAGTCCCCATAATTACTCCTGTAACACCCAAATTGTTTCCAATGTCATATCATCAGACCCATTAGGTACATAACCTAGAGCCTTTCGATTCTCTATATATTGTAACACAGAGGCACTAATCTCTTCACCTACTGCTACACAGGGAATCCCCGGTGGATAATAAGCAATTGTCTCCCCTGCAATACGATGAAGTGCTTCTTTTAACGGTATTTGCTCACGATTTGCATACATAGCATTACGAGGGGTTATTCGCACAATAGGCGCTGGCAGCAGCGCAGAATCTTTACTAATGTCTTGCAATTGCTCTTCCTCTGTATTATTAAATTCTTTAAATGTACGTAACACCTTTTCACTTACAGCTTGTACAGCCTTAATAAGAGCAGTTACAGACTCGTTTGTATCACCTATGGTAATAAGCACTAACACATGATTTGCCTGTACTAACTCCACTTCGATACGATGATTGCGCAATAAATGTTCAAATTCTACACCTGTTAAACCTAAGCCTTTTGCATCAATCAGCACCTTAGTACAATCATAATTTATTACCCGCTCTTGAATATCTGTATATTCCATAGTAGCAATACCAGAAATTTTATTGAGTTCCTCACGTAAGTACATACTCAACTCTACTGCACGACTTACTAAATCATTACCTGCTGTGGCTAATTGATGGCGCGCCATATCTAAGGAAGCAAGGAAAATATAGTTTGGACTCGTACTTTGTAACATTTGATGCATTTGCGTAATACGCCGCTTATCAATTTTTTTACCTTGCCCTAATAGCCAAGATGTTTGTGTCAAAGAGCCAACAGATTTATGTGTACTTTGAGCCACCAAATCTGCTCCAGCCTCTGTAGCTTCTATAGGTAAACTTTCAGAAAACGGCAAATGAGGCCCATGAGCTTCATCAACAAGTACAATAAGTTCCCGCTTATGAGCCTCTTGTATGATATTAACAATATCTATGCCCACGCCATAATAGTTTGGATAAACTAAAAGAATCGCCTTTGCCTCTGGATGTGCATCCATTGATTTGATAGCATTTTCTAATGATACACCTAGTGGAATTCCCCAGCGTTCATCAAAATCACAGTCCATATATACTGGTTTGGCTCCTGAGAGGACAAGCCCACTAATAACGGAACGATGTGCTTCTCGAGGAATGATAATGATTTCATCAGGCCCTACAGTCCCCATAATCATGGCTTCAATCAAAGCTGTAGTACCATTAATAGAAAACCAACAACAATCAGCTCCATATAACTCTGCTGTTAAGTCTTGCGCTTCTTTTAATTCCCGTTCAGGTTCATGTAAATCATCTAAAGCATACATAACACCTAAGTCATAGGGTAACGCTGGCCCCATCCAATTCTTTAATAGTTGAGGTGCTTCAACGCCTATCTTATGACCTGGTGTATGAAAGGGCACGAAATGTTGTTCTTTATATGATTCTAAAGCCTCTACAAAAGGCATTTTTTCTTGATTACTCATATGTACCTCGTAAAAAGGGCATGAATCTCAATGAGACTCATGCCCTTATGCATGTATTTATCGCTGTGAACGACGTTTAGGATTGAATTGATTCATGCCTTTATCAATGCCTACCTCTAAGGTACCTAATACGGCTTTTACCGTATCCTTAATACCTTTTTGCACCTTCTCTTGCGACTCTTCACTAAATGGTGCTAAAACGTGATCAATGACAGTCCATTGTGGCAATGGACGTCCAATTCCTACGCGGAATCGAGGAAAATTTTCTGTTCCTATATGGGAAATTAAGGATTTAATCCCATTATGTCCACCCGAACTACCGTTTGGTCGAATACGCAACTTACCTATAGGTAAATCCATGTCATCATAAATACAATACACATCAGATGGATCAATTTTGTAGTACCGCATTAACGGTCCTACAGACTCACCACTTAGATTCATAAATGTTTGCGGCTTTACAAGTAATACTTTCTCACCATCTACGGTAATACTGCATACCTCAGCACGTTGCTCCTCTCTCCAAGGCGTATGAGGGACACTATCGGCAATGGCATCAATAACCATAAATCCAATATTATGTTTTGTCTTTTCGTATTGCTTGCCGGGGTTACCGAGGCCTACTACTAATTTCAAAAATCACCTATTATTTATCAAATAAATTACTTACAGACACTTCATGGAAGATACGCATAATTGCTTCACCCAACAATGGAGCTACGGATAATTGCGTAATATTTGGTAAGTTGCAATTTTCCGGCAATGGAATAGTATTAGTAACGATAAGTTCCTTAATATTGGAATTTGCAATTCGTTCACTTGCCGGATCTGTCAACACTGCATGTGTAACAGCGGCGGTAACGGATTTAGCACCGAATTCTTCCAATGCTTTAGCACCTTCAACCAAGGATCCAGCCGTATCTACGATATCATCGATAATAATACAGTTTTTACCTGCCACATCACCGATGAGATTCATAACTTTAGCCACACCTGGTTCAGGGCGTTTTTTCTCAATGATTGCAATCGGTGCACCAATGCGGTCAGCCAAATCACGAGCTCTTGTAACACCGCCAAGGTCAGGAGATACAACGATAACATCTTCCATATTTTTTTCATTAATGTATTTAGCCAAAATAGATGCGCCAAACAAATGATCTACAGGCACATCAAAGAAACCTTGAATTTGGCCTGCATGCAAATCAATTGTTACAAGACGTGTAATACCTGCCGTTTGCATCAAATTAGCTACTAATTTAGCTGTAATCGGCTCACGACCACGAGTCTTACGGTCTTGGCGAGCATAGCCATAGTAAGGTACTACTGCAGTGATATGACGTGCAGAAGCGCGTTTTAACGCGTCAGCCATAACCATGAGTTCCATTAAATTATCATTTACAGGATAGCTAGTTGGTTGAATGATAAATACATCTTTGCCACGTACGCTTTCATCAATCATTATTTGTACTTCGCCATTGTTAAAACGACCTACAAATGCTTCACCTAAAGGCAACCCTAAATAATCACAAATTTCCTTTGCCAATGCAGGATTTGCATTACCTGTGAAAATCTTGAGTTTTTTGCCGTCTTCAAATGCCATTTTGTTACCCTTTCATTTGCTCCTATACTGGTTACTTATCCATAATCTATACATTACAGATACACACTATTGCCTTTTTATTGTATACTATTTTGACCTAATTGTGTTAAAAAATATGAGATTTTTTTTATTTCTTTTTGAAAGTATCCTCTGTTACCCAATTTTCTTTCACAATTTGCTTACTGCGCCCTACAGCCAAGGCCTTATCTGGTACATTTTTAGTAATAGTAGAGCCCGCACCTACATAGCTATAATTACCTACTGTTACAGGGGCAACTAAGTTACTATTACAACCAACAAATGCACCATCACCAATAGTCGTACGATGCTTAACTTTCCCATCATAATTCACGGTAATAGTGCCACAGCCAATATTAACACCGGCCCCAACATCACTATCACCGATATAGGAGAGATGTGGGAACTTAGTACCTTCCCCAACATTAGAGTTTTTAACTTCTACAAAGTTACCTACATGAACCTTGTTACCTAAAACTGTATTTGGACGCAAATGGACATATGGACCTACATCTACACCGTCTTTTACTTCACAGTCATGACCATAAGTAAAGTGGATAATCGTATCATTGCCGACTTTTACATTCGTCAAACGAGTGTGTGGTCCAATTTCACAACGCTCACCAATCACGGTATCACCTTCAAGAATTGTACCAGGATGCAAAATTGTATCTGCACCTACTGTTACCTCAGGAGCCACATAGGTATTTTCAGGATCAATAATTGTTACGCCAGCAGTCATTAACTCAACATTTTTACGATGTTTTAATATAGCTTCAGCCTCTGCTAATTGCAAACGTGAGTTTACACCTAAAGATTCTTCAAAATCCTTAGTCATGTATGCACTTACCTTGTCGCCACCATTTACGAGAATACCAACTACATCAGTAATATACAATTCACCTTGGGCATTATCATCAGATAATTGATCTAAGCAAGGCCATAATTTTTTACTATCAAAAGCGTACATACCTGTATTTACTTCTTGAACCGCTAATTCTTCAGGTTTACCATCTTTCTGTTCTACGATACGAACTACAGAACCCGCTTCATTACGAATGATACGTCCATAACCAGTTGGATTCGGCATATGAGCAGTTAAGATTGTAGCTGCTGCACCGGAATTTTTATGTTCTTCTAAAAGTGCTTCTAAACTTTCTTTTGTAACCAGGGGAGTATCACCGCATAACAATAAGATTGTACCATCATAATCACCAAGTACTGGTTGAGCCATCTTAACTGCATGACCTGTACCATTTTGTTCTTCTTGACGAACAAATTCAGCACGCTCTCCCAAGTAATTTTGTACTGCATCGCCACCAAAACCAACGATAACAACATCGCGATTGGTACCAATGGATTGAACCGTTTCAAGAACGCGTTCTACCATCGCCTTACCGCCGACCTTGTGTAACACTTTTGGCAATTTAGACTTCATACGCGTGCCCTTACCAGCAGCTAAAATAAGGCTTGCAATATTCATAGTAATCTCCTATCTGTTATCTCTTATATCTCTAAACCATTTTAAATATTATTTACGTCATTATTTAGCCCATAGGTCAATACTCAATATAAACCATTATATCAGCCTATAATCTTCCTAATATTAATGATTTACTCTGCATCTAACACAGGCTCTATACTAATTTTCTTTGTATTTTCATCGATACCATAAAAAGTAAATAGTGATTCATAATCATCGATCAACTTCGGACTTGGTTCAGCTGTAGCTACAAGAACACCTGTGCCAACAACGACGCCACTCATTTCAAGAACTAATTCTTTAAGCCCCTTAGCGGTACCGCCAGCTTTCATAAAGTCATCGATAATTAACACTTTCGCATTTGGAGGAATTGCCCGTTTAGTTAGAGTCATAGTTTGAATGCGCCCAGAGGAACCTGTTACATAATTGATACTAATAGCAGAACCTTCTGTTACCTTACTATCACGTCTAGCAATAACAAGTGGTTTATTGAAAGCTCTCGCTACCATTACAGCCAAAGGAATCCCCTTTGTTTCTACAGTCAAAATATAGTCTGGTTCACGGTCCACAAAACGAGTCATAATAATCTCACCCAGACGTGTCATTACATGCCAATCATATAAGATATCAGACATATAAATAAAACCACCTGGAATGATGCGATCTGGCTCCATTAAACGAGCTTGCACATCGCGTAGAATATCGTTCGCTTGTATTCCCTTGCGATGCGGAATAAATCGTACCCCACCAGCTACACCGGCCACCGTTTCTAAGGTCCCCAGTTGAAAGTGTTCCATAGACTGCCTTACACATGTTAAATCTTCACTAACCGTTGATTTAGCCATGCCAAAAAAGTCGCAAAAGTAATTTAAAGGAATCAATTTTTGCGGTGAATCAACTAACAGTTTTGTCATTGCCACCATTCGTTCTACGCGCCGTACTTTATCCATAGGATTATCCTTTACCATTCATCATATAACTATTAAGTATGCTTATTAATTTAACATCATGAGTCATCATCATATATCTATTATTTATTATACCATATTTTCCGAATATTCGAGGTTTTGAATACATTATAATTCGGTAAAAGAAAAACTCTCTAGCATGTTATACAAGAATATGATTGTAGTCTATACATCTATCATATAATCATATAAAACTAGAGAGTTATCATTATAAAATATAAACCTTTACAGATTGACGTCCAAACTGCAATGCTTCTGCACGAGAATCAAAGGCTAAATCAATGCGATGCCCTTTAATAGCACCACCTACATCGTCAGCTACAGCATAGCCATAACCTTCAATATATAATCGCGTTCCCAAAGGAATTAATTTAGGGTCTACAGATACAAGTCCCTTCCGTAGACGACTGCCTGTAGCTGTATATTTTCCGTTGCCAGGATCTTGAGATGAATAGCCACTAGCCTCCATCGTTAAAACTTTAGAGTATTTATTAGGCACTCCATTATGATCGCGTTCTGTGCCATGTCCACCATAACGAGTCTCCATCTTTTCTAAAGCATTCATCGTAGCAGGACCAACACGACCATCTACAGGGAGCCCTTTAGATTTTTGAAATTTTCGAACAGCTTGTTCTGTATTATGACCGTAAATGCCATCTATAGAATCATGTAAAAAACCTTGATGCTTTAACATGGTTTGCACCTTACTAACGTGATGCCCTCGTTGCCCCCGATCAATAGTTTTTGCTAATGATACAGAGGATACCATTACAATCATACAAACAAGCGTACATGCAATAATTATTTTTTTTATCATATACACCTCACCTTACATTAAGTAGTATACTATACAGTTTTAAATAATCTATAAACCATAAAAGTTCTATTAATATCAATAATTCATATATATTAAATTATAGTTATAGTATAGTTTTAAGGGTGTATTACATATATATCATAAAATTATAAGATACCAATGAAAATCTCCATTATATCCTGCAAGAATATTCGCTTAGATTACTTCTAAAGTCGGAAATACTCTTCAGTCTATAATGGAGATTTAATAGTTTTATTCAATTTTAGCAGTTATGGTATACACCAATATGACATTCTTTTCGGTTTGCACCAACAAGTCTTAAGAAGATGTAGCCGAATAATGCAGAGATTAATGAGCCAAGTATAACGCCACCTTTTGCCATTTCTTGAGCGTGACCGGGTTCAAATGCCAAGATAGATACGAAGATACTCATTGTAAAGCCTATACCACATACAATCGCAGTACCATATACATGCTTCCAATTAGCTTCTGTCGGCATTGGTACAAGGCCACATTTCACCATCGCAAATACTGCACCAAAAATACCTATTTGTTTCCCTATAATAAGGCCTAATGCAACACCAAGCACTACAGGATGTGTTAAGTCATTAACAGATACATTACGTAAATCTACACCAGCATTAAAGAATGCAAATATTGGTACAATTAAAAAACTAACCCAATTGGACAATAAATGTTCCCAATGTTGCATTGGGCGAACATACTTACGGCCTCGTTTGCCTTTTGAAGGAATTGTCATAGCTAAGATTACACCAGCCATAGTTGCATGTAAACCAGATTTTAATACACAATACCAAAGGATAAACCCTAGAATGATATATGGTAAAGGTCGTACATATCCTTGCTTATTACAATAGATTAAAGCAGCTACAACTACGACAGCTGCACCTAAATACATCATGTGAATACTTGACGCATAGAAGATTGCAATTACGATGATAGCAATCAAATCATCTATAACGGCAAGAGCTGTTAGAAATACTTTCATTGAATTCGGTACTCTAGAGCCTAATGCAGATATAATACCGATGGAAAATGCAATATCCGTAGCAGTTGGTATTGCCCAACCATGTATATATTCAGAATGAAAACCTGCAATTAAGTAGTAGATAAAAGCGGGCGTTAGAACACCAAATAATGCGGCAATGCCTGGCATCACACGCTTAGCATTAGTATTAAGCTCACCTGATACTAATTCACGCTTAACTTCGAGACCTACAAAAAGGAAGAAGATTGCCATCAATGCATCATTAACCCATTCTAAAATTGTTAGATTACCTATATGGTGATTAACGATTTGAAAGTATTGTTCAGATGATGGAGAGTTCGCTAAAATTAAAGCGAGTACTGTTGCTCCTAGGAGTACAGATGTAGCTGCACCTGGAGAACGTAAGAAAACAAAAATGCGTTCCATTTGAATCCTTTCTATACTTACAAAAGATTATTTTATTAAATTTTACCACGCATCTTGCGTATTTGATAAGCTAAAATTAGGACAATCGCACCTAGCAAGCCTGCCGTGATTGATCCTATAAAGATACCTACCTTAGCCATTTCTTGTGTTATACCTGGTGGGAAAGCCAGTGTAGCAACAAAAAGGCTCATAGTAAAGCCAATACCACACAAAATAGCTGTCCCATAAATTTCAGGCCACGTCGTTTTTGTAGGCATCTTAATTGCCTTAGATTGAACCAAAATGTAGACGGCAGAGAATATACCTAATTGTTTTCCTAAGATTAAACCGAATGAAACACCTATGATTACAGGATGGAATAAATTATCTATGGAAAAATCAGCAAAGGATACACCAGCATTTAAAAAACTAAATAATGGTATAATTAAGAAGTTTACCCAATTGCGTAAAGCATGGGCCCATTCTTCCATAGGATATACTACCTTATCTATAACTTTACCTTTAAAAGGAATTGTCATAGCCAGTACAACACCAGCAATGGTAGCATGCACACCAGATTTTAAAACTAAATACCAAAGAACTAATCCTAGAACACAATACGGAAGTGGTCTTAAATAGCCTTGCTTATTAGTATAAATCAGTAAACCAGTTACAGCCGCAGCAGCTATTAAATCCATAAAATTAACGCCTGCCCCATAAAAGAGAGCAATAACGACTATGGCAATCAAGTCGTCAATAATAGCTAATGCAGCTAGAAAGGCTTTCATCGCTGTAGATACCTTATTACCAAGCATTGTAATAACGCCTATAGCAAAAGCGATATCTGTAGCGGTAGGAATCCCCCAACCATGTCTATATTCTGGCATATATCCAGCCGCAAAATAATACACAATAGCTGGCGTAATAACACCTGCAAATGCGGCTAATACGGGAAGCACACGTTTCGCCTTCGTATCAAGCTCCCCAGAAATCATTTCCTTCTTGATCTCTATACCAACATAAAGGAAAAAAAGAGCCATTAAGGCATCATTTACCCACTCCAGTATAGTCATTGGACCAAGGTGTATTTGCATGACTGCAAAATACTGTGCTGCAATCGGTGAGTTCGCCACAAGAACGCCTAAAATAGCAGCGGACAGCAAGGATATCCCACCAGCAGACTCTGACTGGAAAAATGCTTTTATAAAATTCATAATAACTACCACTTTCTGAGTCATAAATAATAATACGTATTTTTATGTATATAAAAACAACTATATTTATTATTATATCATTTCAGTTCGAAAATAATCAATATTGTTTACTTTCTTTAAGTAAAGAGATAAAAAATACAATAAGTGATACAGTTAAACAAATAGCAGCAATCGTATTCATAACAGGATTTTGCCAAAGTGGTAGAAGCAATCCTATAAGAACAGATATACTACAAAATAATGGTGTACGCCAAATATGCTTTTCCTCTACCGATACTTTAGATAGAATTACATCTGATTTTTTATACTTTCTAATAATAGTCATCATAAGTCCAGTCACGATACCAATAATGAGAACAATATCCCATATAGCCCACAATATCTTCAGAGCCATCGTATTATGATTATGAATATGTAGGTTAATCATAGTCGTCATACCTGTAAAATACCATGGAACTGCTTTAGTAGAAAATCTATCATTACTAGAATCGACATACAAGTTAGCATATACAGGCTGTCCAAGAAACATAGCTGGATCATCATCATTTTCTGCACCTAAATAAAATGCATAATGGTAATTGTTAAACTTAGATGGATAATCCATAGAAATAACTTGTCGATCTGGATATACTTTCATTATACGAGAAATTGCTTCTGATGGTTGCAATATTTCAGATTGTCCAATCGAAAGTTCCTGTTTAGCATTATGAAGTACATCGGCATTATAGTTATCATTTGCAATAAAAAAGCCCCCAATCCATACACCTGTTATACATAATATAAATCCCCAGACCGTTGCAACTATTGAGAATTCACGATGTAATGCACCTATTTTCATTTTCTTAGATAAAACAGAGGCTTTAGAATAACTTTTACGAAATGGACCATATAAAAAAATCCCTGAAATAATAGTGAGACTACATAAAAATGATAAGAATGTTACAATATATATGCCAATTTTACCTAAATCTAATCGTGTATGTAATTGATGAAGAGTATGTAACATACTACGAATCCAAGGATGTACAGGAGGCTCATTATGTGAAGTAATCAGTTCTTTAGATATAGGATTATATAAAACATAATCCCCACCCATTCCCATGCGAGCTGGAGGTGCTACCGTAGCCGTAGATTCAATAATACGATACCGTAAAATATGTGTAGCCCCCATAGCAGGGGATATATTCAAAATATCTTTTGATGGATATTTCTGTTTAACAAGTAGTGCCCCCTGATCAGCATACTTAAATATAGATTCTTCATGTTCATTCATCGACATTATAGCTGATGAATGATGTGTTGTTCCACCTTGAGCCCATGCATTTAACTCAGTTCGAAACATGAGTACTAATCCTGTAATACAAAACATTAAGAAGAAAATTAAGGAAATGATAGATAACCATTTATGAACTTTATATACTTTTGACATACGAATTCCTCCTTTTCTATTATTTTATACATCTAGATTGAAAGTAATTCAATACATTTACTACTATAGGTATAATCATAGATATATCTATGATTACTTGAATGTATATGTAAATATATGATACAATATTTACATCGTGCGGGCGTAGTTCATCGGTAGAATGCGAGCTTCCCAAGCTTGAGAGGAGGGTTCGATTCCCTTCGCCCGCTCCATATAATTTGTGATGTAATGTATATCACAAATTATATGCAAAATATTATAATATATATACTTTTTGTATTGTTTTTTAAGGAGATATCCATGAAATTAAGTGCAAGAAATCAATTAAAAGGTACTATCGTTGAGATCCAAGAAGGCGCTGTAAATGCAATCGTAAAAATCAACGTAGGTAATAATAATATTGTTACTGCTGACATTACTATTCAATCCGTTAAAGAATTAGGCTTAGCAGTTGGCAAAGAAGTTGTCGCTGTTATCAAATCCACTAGCGTAATGGTTGGTGTAGAATAATAAAGAATTAGAGCTGCTTAGGCAGCTCTTTTTTTGTATATATATTAAATTCCTAATAAGTTGTTATTAATATATAGGCTCTATGATTTTGTGATCATGGGGCTTGTTATTTACATAAATATGGAGTTGCTCAACTAGTTTACGGTTCGATACCATTGGTGCTGCGCACCGCGGTATCGATTAGATAAAGTTTATTTACATATATTTAAAGTAGCTCAACTGCTTTACGGTTCGGTAACATTGGCACGTTGTGCCTCGTTACCGTATGGATTAGTTAGATACTACCATTAGCCGCGGCTTCCTATCAATCCTCACTGTGGATTTCCCTTCTCTGCTTCGCAGCTCGGTAAATCTTACGTTCGGAAGCACTCATATGGTTCGGCTGCGTCGCTTAGCTCTAAGACCTCTTCGGTTGCCCTACTTGCTTCCTCACTGTGGATTTTCCTTCTCTGCTTCGCAGCTCGGTAAATCTTACGTTCGGAAGCACTCATATGGTTCGGCTGCGTCGCTTAGCTCTAAGACCTCTTCGGTTGCCCTACTTGCTTCCTCACTGTGGATTTCCCTTCTCTGCTTCGCAGCTCGGTAAATCTTACGTTCGGAAGAAAGCGATGCAGTGAATCTGTCGTCGTTTCACTCCTCCATCTTCTACTGCCCTGCTTTTCCCAGGGCCGTCTTACACGGACACGTACATAGATACAACCTCTACAACCTTGGCTGGAGGCTGCTCTAGTAGGGTTAGCTAGTCGAAGACTAGCAAAAAGAAAAAGGCCTACCTTTAGGTAGACCTTTTTCTTTTCGTTAATCAGCGGCTTCCTATCCTCCCAGGCCGTCTCCAGCCAAGTACTTTCGGCGTTTATGAGCTTAACTACTGTGTTCGAGATGGGAACAGGTGGATCCTCATAGCCATCGCCACTGAATCTGTCAGAGTTTGTACTCTGAAAACCACATAGAAGTATATATATTTGTTGCACATTCTGCTTAATGTTTTATTATATGTTGCGTCCCATACTCAAAGTACACGTCTGGAGGATTGCGTCGAAGCCTGTGGATTTCACATCGTGAAATCTTACGTTTCGACGTAAGCGACTCCACGCAACTTGTGCGTCGCGTTGCTCCTTCAAGTTGGTTACGCTGCTTAAGTAAAGCCCTCGATCGATTAGTACCAGTCAGCTCCAAACCTCACGGCTCTTCCACACCTGGCCTATCTACCATGTCGTCTACATGGGATCTTACTAGCTTATGCTATGAGAAACCTCATCTCAAGGCTGGTTTCACGCTTAGATGCTTTCAGCGTTTATCCGTCCCGAACGTAGCTACCCAACTGTACCCTTGGCAGGATAATTGGTACACCAGCGGTTCGTCCACTCCGGTCCTCTCGTACTAGGAGCAGCCCCCTTCAAGTTTCTTGCGCCCGCGATGGATAGGGACCGAACTGTCTCACGACGTTCTGAACCCAGCTCACGTACCACTTTAATCGGCGAACAGCCGAACCCTTGGGACCTACTTCAGCCCCAGGATGTGATGAGCCGACATCGAGGTGCCAAACCTCCCCGTCGATATGGACTCTTGGGAGAGATTAGCCTGTTATCCCCAGGGTAGCTTTTATCCGTTGAGCGATGGCCCTTCCACTCGGCACCACCGGATCACTAAGCCCGACTTTCGTCCCTGCTCGACCTGTCCGTCTCGCAGTCAAGCTCCCTTCTGCCTTTACACTCTTCGAGCGATTTCCGTCCGCTCTGAGGGAACCTTTGGGCGCCTCCGTTACTCTTTTGGAGGCGACCGCCCCAGTCAAACTGCCCGCCTAAGACTGTCCGGCCGGTCGTTACTCGGCCCGTTAGAAATCAATTAATGAAAGGGTGGTATCCCAACAGCGACTCCCCTAAAACTGGCGTCCTAGGTTCTAAGTCTCCCACCTATCCTGTACATTCATTAACTAAGTTCAATCTTAGGTTGCAGTAAAGCTCCATGGGGTCTTTCTGTCCAGTCGCGGGTAACCTGCATCTTCACAGGTACTTCAATTTCACCGGGTCCCTCGTTGAGACAGTGCGCAAGTCGTTACACCTTTCGTGCGGGTCGGAACTTACCCGACAAGGAATTTCGCTACCTTAGGACCGTTATAGTTACGGCCGCCGTTTACTGGGGCTTCAATTCAGAGCTTCGACCGAAGTCTAACCCCTCCTCTTAACCTTCCAGCACCGGGCAGGTGTCAGCACCTATACATCAGCTTTCGCTTTAGCAGGCACCTGTGTTTGTGGTAAACAGTCGCTTGCGCCTCTCTTGTGCCACTCATTCATGCTCCAAGCGCTTCTGCTCTTCACACTACATGAGTCCTCCTTTTCCCGAAGTTACGGAGGCATTTTGCCGAGTTCCTTAACGAGGGTTTTCCCGCGCACCTTAGGATTCTCTCCCCGCCTACCTGTGTCGGTTTTGGTACGGGCGATGTGTCTCTACCTAGAAGCTTTTCTCGACAGTGTAGGATCAATCACTTCGCGACTATTGCTAGTCACTCGTCATCACATCTCAGCTTTTAGAGCTACGGATTTGCCTATAGCTCAACCTACCTGCTTAAACACGCTCTTCCAATCGCGTGCTGACCTACCTTACTGTGTCACTCCATCGATCAAACGATTCACACCGGTACAGGAATTTCAACCTGTTGTCCATCGCCTACGCTATTCCGCCTCGGCTTAGGTCCCGACTTACCCTGAGACGACGATCGTTGCTCAGGAACCCTTAGGCTTTCGGTGGAATGGATTCTCACCATTCTTTTCGCTACTCATACCGACATTCTCACTTCTCATCAGTCCACAACTCCTTACGGTACTGCTTCAGCCCGATGAGAACGCTCCCCT
>NZ_CP019721.1:1200000-1342500 GCF_002005185.1 Veillonella parvula | reverse complement strand
TTTTCGTCCAGAAAGTCGCCTTCGCCACTGGTGTTCTTCCTAATATCTACGCATTTCACCGCTACACTAGGAATTCCACTTTCCTCTCCGATACTCTAGATTGGCAGTTTCCATCCCATCACGGGGTTAAGCCCCGAACTTTTAAGACAGACTGACCTATCCGCCTGCGCGCGCTTTACGCCCAATAATTCCGGACAACGCTTGCCACCTACGTATTACCGCGGCTGCTGGCACGTAGTTAGCCGTGGCTTTCTATTCCGGTACCGTCAATCCTTCTCACTATTCGCAAGAAGGCCTTTCGTCCCGATTAACAGAGCTTTACAACCCGAAGGCCGTCATCACTCACGCGGCGTTGCTCCGTCAGACTTTCGTCCATTGCGGAAGATTCCCCACTGCTGCCTCCCGTAGGAGTCTGGGCCGTGTCTCAGTCCCAATGTGGCCGTTCATCCTCTCAGACCGGCTACTGATCATCGCCTTGGTGGGCCGTTACCCCTCCAACTAGCTAATCAGACGCAATCCCCTCCTTCAGTGATAGCTTATAAATAGAGGCCACCTTTCATCTATCCTCGATGCCGAGATTAGATCGTATGCGGTATTAGCAGTCGTTTCCAACTGTTGTCCCCCTCTGAAGGGCAGGTTGATTACGCGTTACTCACCCGTTCGCCACTAAGATTGATAGAAGCAAGCTTCCATCGCTCTTCGTTCGACTTGCATGTGTTAAGCACGCCGCCAGCGTTCGTCCTGAGCCAGGATCAAACTCTCCAAGATATCTTGAAGCTATTTGAATAGCTCATTATTTGTTGTCGTTACATTGAAGTAACTTTGAATTATGGTTGGTTTTGACTGTGTCAAAACCCGCACTCTGGCATATGTTCAATCGTTATGATTGATTACCTATCATTGTTCAGTTTTCAAAGATCTGTACCAGTCTACACACTCTTTCTTCGAAGTGTTTCATCAACTGGCGACTTGATTATTCTATCAAGTCCAGCTCATTCCGTCAAGTGCTTTTTTTAACTTCTAAGAAGTTTTTCATACTTATCATTTGAGCTGTGTCCTAATGACTTGTATAAGTATAGCATAAATATAATAAACGTCAATATATAAAATTATTATCCCAATAATTTCATCTTGCTTTCATTATTTTTATTGCATCCTATACATAATATCTCATTAGAAGCCATTTTAACTTGTTTAATATTTATTTACCCAATTTTTACCTTAAACAACTATAGTTCTAAAGGAGTATATCTTTTTACCCATATATGATACAAAGCAAGCGCTATCACCATAACCAATGCAGTGAACATATATAAATATTGATAGCCCCACGCACTAGCTAATACTGCAAGTATAACTGATCCAGCGCCAACACTTATATCTAATGCTAAAAAATATGTTGCTGTTGATACACCCGCACGCTCAATAGGAGCTGATTGTATAGCCAGCGCTTGAAATGCAGGTTGTGCTGCACCATAGCCTAACCCCAACAACGGAGCGGTGAATAGAATAGCTAATGGGGTTATAGCTAATCCCAATACAAATAAGCCTAGTATAAATAATCCTAATCCTGTATAGATAATAATTTTTGAACCATATCGAGCATATACTTTTCCTACTATAGGTCGACTAATAATAATCATCAACGCAAAAATAGCAAAGAAAGCACTTCCCCATATTCCTGCCCCCATGCTATTAAGTTCTATGGGTATAAAAACTAAAACACCAGAATAAGTAAAACCAATAAATAAGCCCATTAAAGCCCAAGGTAAACTTTTATTTTCTATAAACTGGGAAATATGCCAACCTTTATATTTTGATTGTTTAGGTAATGCTAACTCCTTTGATAGGGGAATAATATTACTTAAGACCATAGCCAATCCAGTCATAACCGTTAAAAATATGTACAATGCCATACTACCGTATGACGATAAAGCATATAGGCCGATAGCAGGTCCTAATACCATTGCTATATTTGAAAAGATAGCAAACATATTAACTCCCTCACCTTTTCGACTAGGAGGTAATACTAATACTGCTAGAGTAGCCATTACAGTTGTTCCAAGGGCAAACACAACACCATGTAACCCACGTAGTACGAAAACAGCCTCTAAGGATGTAGTAAAATTAAATAATCCCATAATAATGAAAAACAAGGCTGTTGATATTAATAGAACAATACGCTTATTAAAACCATCTATTAATCGTCCTGCAAAAATCCTACATAAAATTGTACCAATTTGGAAATATGTCATCGCTAAACCCGCATCAAGATCACTGCCAGCCAGCTCAGACGTGATTACGATTGGCAATGCCGCTACGAGAACATATTGAGTCATATATAAAATACCACTACTAATACCATAATTAGTAAAAGCAGGGCTCCATAATCTATTTGAATCCATATTTGTATCTCCTTTTGTATCGTGTCACCTAGCCATTTTACGCCTCTATCTTATAGAATTCAAGAACAAGCCTTTTAAAATTTTATATAGTTAAAAATGACTGTTATCTGTAAAATACCTATACCATTTTACATAATAAAAGATAGCAAAATAAAAGAACCTCTCTAAAAATAAATCCAGAGAGGTTCTTATACTTTAATCATTAACACAATAATAATAATTTATAACTTATTATTGATTACGTACGTCATTTTTATTACGGCTCTTCCACATAACCCACAAGGATGTAGCTACACAGATAGAGGAGTACGCACCACTAGCAAAACCGATGATCATGCAAAGGGCAAAGTTCTTTGTAGTGTCCCCACCGAATAGATAAAGGGATACACAAGCAAACATAACGGTAGCCAATGTATAGAAACTGCGGTGAATACTTTGTGTAATAGACGCATTCGCCAAATCTGCAAATGTATCAGAACGTTTATGTGTATGCGTATTTTCACGAACACGGTCAAAGATAACTACAGATTCATTCATGGAGTAACCTACAACCGTAAGAATGGCAGCTAAGAAGGATGCATCAATTTCTAGTTGGAAATAAGAGAAAACACCAAGAACCATAATCAAGTCATGGAAAATGGCAACTAACGCAGAAATGGCAACCTTATATTCAAAACGATAAGAAATATATAGCGCTAATGCTGCAAATGCTATAACAAGATTCAATAACGCATGTTCTGTAACTTCAGAACCAATTACAGCTCCTACAGTTTCAATACGTTTAACTGTATTGTTACCAATAGATTTAGTCAAAGAATCAACAACAGCGGCACTTTCACTAGACTCAAGATTGCGTGTACGAATCATTACGTCTTCGCCTGCTGTATCACCAGTAGTATCACCAGAAAGCTGAATTTGTGCATTTTCAAGATTATATTCTTTTAGAACGTCACGAACTTGACTAACCTCTACAGGTTGATCAAATACAACTTCAACAATCGTACCACCAGTATAATCAATACCAAAGTTAAACCCTTTAGTAAATATGGAAATTAAGCTGATTATAACGAGTGTGGAGGAAATAGCAAACCACCAACGATGATGTTTAATTACGTCTAATGTCATTTGCGTTTACCTCCTTTCAAAGATTTAGGTGCAAATGCGTCAGCACTTGTGCTTGGAGAAATATTCGCACCAAACCAGAATGGATGGTTTGTAAAGTTACAATCAATTAATAAGCGCAATAAGAAATGACTCACAGTAATCGCTGTAAACATACTTACAACAACACCTACGCCTAAGCTGATAGCAAAGCCTTTTACAGGACCAGATCCTAAAATAGTTAAGATACCAGCTGTAATGATAACGGATACGTTTGCATCAGTAATTGTGGCTAACGCACGGCTAAAACCTGCTTCCATAGCAACCCGCATAGATTTACCGGAAAATACCTCTTCCTTGAAACGTTCAAAGATTAGAATATTCGCATCTACCGCAACACCCATGGATAAGATAATACCAGCAATACCTGGCAATGTCATAGTCGCATTAAAGCCCTTGCCCAACACGAGTAATAAGAGCATAACATATACAAGTAACGCTATATTAGCTACAATGCCAGAAAAACGATATAAAATAACCAAGAAAATCATGATCATTGCGATACCAGCACTGAAGGCTACAACAGATTTATCCTTGGAGTCTTGACCCAAAGAAGGACCAACTGTACGCACTTCTAATACATTAATTTTAACAGGTAATGCACCGGAACGTAATAAAATAGCTAAGTCTTTAGCTTCTTCTAAACTTTGACTACCAGAGATAGTGGCTTTACCACCTGTAATTGCTTGTTGTACTACAGGATTAGTCAATTCTTTACCATCCAATGTAATGGCAATACGACGACCAATATTTTTAGATGTTAAATCAGCAAACTTCTTAGCCCCTTCATCACTTAATTCAATAGCAACGAGTGGTTGTTTATTTTGACCTAACTCTTCTTTCGCATCTTTTAAGTCATCACCAGTCATAACGGTTTGACCTTGGTCGTTTTTAAATTCCAAGACCGCTGTTTTACCAATACGTTTAATCGCTTCGTCAGGATCTTTTACACCTGGCAATTCAATGATAATACGACGAGCACCTTCACGTTGTACCAATGGTTCAGATAAACCCATTTCATTAATACGACGTTCTAAAATTTGCTTCGCCCGTTCCACTGCATCATTGTCAGCTGTACCAGTCGCAGAGTCCTCTGCTTCCAATACGATATGCGTACCACCTTGCAAGTCTAGGCCTTGTTTCAAAGAGCCTGCTAATGGTTGAATAAAATACGCAAATAATCCAATGATGGCAGCAATGACTACTAAAAACTTGATAATAGCTTTACCGTTCAAAATAGTTGCTCCCTTCTGCTATACACAATGTATAATGCCTTGCTCTGTCACAATTTTACTCATTCGTTGGTCTAGCTCATCCATCGGGATTGGTGTTTCCCATAATTGTACAGTCCAACATACGCCCATAAATGTACTTGGTGAAAGTTCCTTGAGAAATCGATCATAATACCCATTCCCCATTCCCATGCGACCACCTTGACGGTCAAAGCCAGCACCAGGCACTAAAATCAAATCCAAGTCACACGGATCAATAATATCGTATGGCTCAGAGGGAATGCGTATATTTAACACACCCCGAGTGATAGATTCTAGAGACTTAAGACGAACTGCAATCATAGTCGTCTTATCAGTACATACTGGAACGTATACAGATTTATCATGTTCTAAAGCATGACGAATCACATCGTCTAAATTGGCCTCTTTAGGCATCGCCAAATAGGCCATAATGTTTTTTGCCGATATATACTCAGGACTATTGACGATTTGATTCGTCAATATCGACGTCCACTGCCTACAATCAGCAACGGATAAAGCAGCGCGCTGAGACTTACACGCCTGGCGCACTGCTTCCTTTGTATTCATTATTTTTCTTCCTTGTTTTTCTTAGACAGTACGTTAGCAACTGCTGTACGAGCAAATGTTAATTCAACTTTTTCAGATACCTGTACCTTGACTTTTTCATCATCAAGTTCAACAATTTCACCATAAATACCACCAATAGTAACGATTTTTTGGCCTTTTTTTAAGCTACCTAACAAACTAGCACGCTCTTTTTGTTGTTTCTTTTGTGGACGCCACAATAAAAAGTAAAAAATTACTACCATTAACAAAATAGGCCAGCTAGTTTGCAAGATTTGTTGAATATCTCCCATGTTATCCTCCTAGGTTAATAAATATGTATTTCTTTTCTAGTATAGCCACCTAATATAAATTTGACTAGACTTAATTACTATTTTTTAAAGCTATCCCAAAATTGCATTCTAAATTGCGGAAACCGATCTTCTAAGATAGCTTGTCTCATTTGACGCATAAACTCTAATAAGAAATAGAGATTATGATACGTTACAAGGCGTAATGCCAAAATCTCTTCTGCCTTATATAAGTGACGAATATATGCACGGGAATAATTTTTACATGTATAACATTGGCAACCTTCTTCTAAAGGGCCCCAATCATGAGCAAATTGAGCATTTCGAATATTAAGGCGACCATTCCAGGTCATGGCCATCCCATTTCGAGCAACACGAGTTGGATATACACAATCAAACATATCAACTCCACGTGCTACACCTTCTACCAGACAATCTGCGGTGCCAACGCCCATCAAATAACGAGCCTTGTTAGTTGGCAATAATGGCGTAGTATATTCTAAGATTTCATTCATTAAATCATGAGGTTCCCCAACGGATAAACCGCCGATGCTATAACCTTCAAAATCCATAGCTACAAGTTCTTCCGCACTTTGTTTGCGCAAGTCTTTGTACATGCCACCTTGAACGATACCAAACATGCCTTGGCGGTCATGAGCTTTACGAGACTCTTGGCAACGATGCGCCCAACGCGTGGTACGCGCCGTAGAGCGTTTCGCATAATCATGATCCGCGGGATACGGAATACATTCGTCAAAAGCCATCGCAATATCAGAACCTAATTGTTCTTGTACCTTTGTAGCCACTTCAGGAGATAGAAACTGTTTTGATCCATCAATGTGGGATCTAAATGTAACACCATCCTCAGTAATTTTGCGCATATCGCCTAAACTAAATACTTGGAATCCACCACTATCAGTAAGAATCGCTTGATCCCAATTCATAAATTTATGTAGGCCCCCAGCCTCTTCTATAAGCTCCGGCCCTGGGCGAAGAAATAAATGATAGGTATTACTCAAAATAACTTGAGAACCCATAGCCTTTAGTTCTTCTGGTGTCATAGTTTTAACTGTCGCTTGCGTGCCTACAGGCATAAACATCGGTGTTTGAAAGGTACCATGTGGCGTATGCAATAAACCTGCCCGTGCCCCCGTATGAGGACATGTCTTTTGTAATTCATAAGTAATACTCGGCATAGTCCCTCCTAACGTATAAACATAGCATCGCCGAAGCTAAAGAAACGATAACGTTCTTTAACAGCTTCTTCGTAGGCCGCCAAACAGTGTTCACGACCAGCTAGTGCACTAATCAACATTAACAATGTAGATTGAGGCAAGTGAAAATTCGTTACCAATGCATCAATCATCTTAAATTTATAGCCAGGATAGATAAAAATTTGAGTCCAACCACTCATACCTTGTAATACACCATCATCATTCGTAGCAGACTCAAGAGTACGCACCGATGTAGTACCTACGGCAATGATACGAGACCCTTTTTGTTTGGCTGCATTGATTCGATCCGCCGTATCTTGAGGTACAACAAAGAACTCACTATGCATTTCGTGGTCTTCAATAGTCTCTGCCGATACAGGTCTAAAGGTGCCAAGTCCAACATGTAAGGTTACAAACTCAAGCTCTACACCTTTAGCTTTAATCTTTTCTAAGAGGTCAGGTGTAAAGTGAAGTCCTGCAGTTGGTGCCGCAGCAGAGCCTTTCTCCTTAGCATATACCGTTTGATAACGGTCTTTATCTTCTAACTTTTCATGAATGTATGGAGGTAATGGCATTTCACCAATTTCTTGAATCACATCATCAAACACACCGTTGCATGTGAACTGAATGATACGGCCTCCAAAATCTGTTTTATCTATAATAACTCCACTTAGGCGGTCATCAAACTCTATAACTTGCCCGATAGGACATTTTTTTCCCGGTTTAACAAGGCATTCCCATCGATTTTCACCACATGGTGTGAGTAGAAGTACCTCCACCTTGCCACCAGAACCTTGACGATGTCCATATAATCTCGCAGGGATAACCTTTGTATTATTAAATACAAGCACATCTCCTTCATGAAGCTCTTCTAGTAAATCATAAAAATGTCCTTTATGTTTAACTTCACCACTTACCTTATCTAAGGTTAAAAGCCGTGCTGTATCACGAGGTTCTACAGGATGCTGAGCAATCAGTTCCTCTGGCAATTCATAATCAAAATCTGTAACTTTCATCGTTATCCTTATTAATACATTTTCTTCAATGTAATGCCACTATAGTAGTGACGCAAAATAGTTTGGTAATAATTTGTATCTCCAGGGTTAGCACGCTTTGCCATTTCTGCAGCGCCCCATTGAGACATACCAAGACCATGTCCCCAACCGTGGCCTTTAATATAGACAGTATCATTCTTTCCAGTAAAGCTATGATATGCCTTACTCGTGCCTTTAGCAGGATTATGATTTACGTAGAAATCAAATAGTGTAGATTTTAAACCTAAAATGCTACGTAATGCATCGCCATCTACAGTAGTTTTTCCAGATGTGCCTATAAAAGTTGCACTCTTGATGCGACCAGATACACCGCGGTCAGATGTTTGTTGCCCTGGTTTACCAAGAGGAGTCAATTGAATGCTCTTCAATTTACCTACCCCTTTACTTGCCGCGTTAAGCTTGCTTTCAAGAGCTTGACGAGAGGTAGTAACAGTCCAGTTCGATGTAGATGTACCAGTACTAAAGTCTTTTACCCCTTTCAAGTAAGGCACATCACTACCCCAAACATTTACACTATCCTCTGTATAGCCACCGCCATCGGAATGGAACAAGGCATTAATAGGACGTTGATCATAAAGCATAACTATGCCTTTAGTTTTATTTACAGCATTTGTGGTAGCTTGCGATTCACCACTCACACCACTATATACTTGATGATCCGTGGAACTGCTCACATCATAAAATTTACCTTTATTTTGTTCCATCGTATGAAGAGCATAGGTGCGAGCTGCTACGGCTTGCGCTTCTAATGCAGCAGCCGGCCAAGACGGTACTACCTCTTGTGGAACAACACCATACAGGTAATCCTCAAGAGGCACAGCGTTAATGATCATCATGGTTCCATTATTGGCACGTAATGTGAGCCCACCACGATAACCTTTACCTTCGAACAAAAATGGTGCATCACTATTCGCAGGCTTCAATGTAACCACACTATCAATAGCCTTTCCATTTACAGCAATCTTACCGCCGCGAACGCCAATAGATGTACTACGATTAGCACTGATTGTGCTAACTTGACCATTACCGCTGTTCAACACAACCATATTAGCTGTAGATGTAACAATAGCATCAGAGCTACGACTACCTAGTAGAACACGTACATTTGGCATGTTTTCTTTGCGTTCTGTAGCAGGCGTCACTACGGAGCCCACTTTGTTGCGAGTAATAACTGCTGTATTGGCTTGAATGCTATTCTCATCCGTTGTTTTTACTACCTTTTTAGTAGTAGTTTTTTCAGTAGCTCTCTTTTGTACTACAGGCTTTTCATCAGTAACTGCAGGTTTAGCAGTTGGCTTCGAAGTACCAGAAGCCGCAGGTTTTATAGCCATTGTAGCTTTACCTGTAGTGGCTGATTTCGTAGCTGTTGACTTAGAAACCGTTTTAGTTATTGTAACCGGCTTTGCAGCTGGTTTAGTAGCAAGTGGACGAAAACTAGATTTCTTCGTCGTATTTACTTTCGATACAGTTGTATTAGATACTGTTGATTTTGGCGTTGGCTTTTTCGTTACCACTGTACCTTTATTTTGCAGCGTCGCTCCATGTGCTATAGAAACACCGCCAATGTTTACACCTAAAAACAAAGTGGCCATTATCATCAATTGTAATCGTTTTGTTTTCATTGTTATTTCCCTGTCTGTGAAATACCTAAATGCTCATAGGCTAATTTAGTAGCTACCCTCCCACGCGGTGTGCGTCCTAAAAATCCTAATTGCATCAAATATGGTTCATACACATCTTCGATGGTATCTCTCTCTTCGCTGATGGCCGCCGCAATGGTATCAATCCCTACAGGACCGCCATCATATTTTTCAATAATACATTCCAATACACGTCGATCAATTCGATCAAGTCCCATTTTATCTACATATAAACGTTGTAATGCTTCATCTGCAATTTCTTGAGTGATAACCCCATCACCAATGACTTGTGCAAAGTCGCGTACCCGTTTAAGCAGACGATTTGCGATACGCGGTGTTCCTCTTGAACGACGCGCAATTTCGCTTGCCCCAGTCGGCACAATACCAATATTAAGTATTTCTGCGGCTCGAGACACAATAAATTCTAACTCTGGCTGTTTATAATATTCCAACCGATTAATAATACCAAATCGGTCCCGTAACGGTGCCGCCAAAGCACCCGCTCGAGTCGTGGCACCTACCAATGTAAATTTTGGCAAGTCAATGCGTACAGTTCGAGCACTTGGCCCCTTACCGATGATAATATCAATAGCATAGTCCTCCATGGCAGAGTACAACACTTCCTCTACGCTACGGGACAAGCGGTGAATCTCATCGATAAATAATACATCATGATCATCTAAATTTGTTAAAATCGCAGCCAAATCACCAGACTTTTCAATAGCAGGACCAGAAGTTATACGAAAATTAACACCCAGTTCATTCGCAATTATCCCTGCTAATGTTGTCTTACCAAGACCTGGTGGCCCATAGAGAAGCACGTGATCCAATGCTTCTCCACGTTGCTTTGCAGCCTGAATATACACATTTAGATTGCCTTTAGCCTCTTCTTGCCCTACATACTCATTAAATAACTTAGGTCGAAGGCTATATTGCCATATATCCTCTTCATGCTCGCCATTACCGACAAGGCGTACTTCTTCATTCATCCTTATCGTCCTTTCCCAAGCTCAATCAAGCTGACTTTTATCAACTCAGATACATCGCGCTTACCATCATCTAAAGACTCTACAATATCTGCTACATCCCGTTCCAAGTATCCTAAGGATACGAGGGCTTCAATGGCTTCTCCTGCAGCACCATTTGCAGCAACGCTAACAGGCTGAATAGTCGCAGGTAATTCCACAGAAATATGTGTCATCTTAGCGATTTTATCCTTTAACTCTAAAACAAGTCGCTCCGCAGACTTCTTACCAATACCAGGTAACTTAGTTAATTGCTGTACCTGTCCATTGATAATCGCTAATTTGAAAGCCTCAGGTGTCATGCCTGACAAGATGCCAAGCCCCACCTTAGGCCCGATACCAGAAACAGAAATGAGGAGTATAAACAACTCATATTCTTCTTCCGTCCAAAAGCCATAAAGTTGCATCGCATCTTCTCGTACATTAAGATACGTGAATAGCGTCGCCTCATGGCCCTCTGTCAGCTGTTGACGCGTAGTGGTCGGCACATATACGCGATACCCTACGCCATGTACATCAACATAGCACGATTCTTTAAAAAGATGTGTTACGATACCCCGCACATACCCTATCATTATACCAACCTCTTTAATCTATCATTGTGAGAACTATGAGCCGTACAGATAGCAACAGCTAATGCATCTGCCGTATCATCAGGCTTAATTTTCTCACGAATCCCCAAAATATTCATCGTCATATAAATGACCTGATTCTTATCAGCTTTACCATAACCTGTGACGGCTTGTTTAATTTGTAATGGTGTATATTCATAAATAGGAATCCGTTGTTGTTCAGCAGCCAATAAAATAACACCACGTGCTTGCCCTACCTTAATGGCTGTTGTTACATTGCGGTTAAAAAATAATTCCTCTACACCGAACTTATCTGGTTTATATTCCTCCAATAAATCACTAAGATCATTAAATAGAATTTCCAATCGTTGTGAATCAGTTAATTCCTTAGGAGTTGTAATAGCCCCATAGGCTACTGGTGTTAGTTTGCTACCCTTCACGTCAATAATGCCGTAGCCGCATATAGCCGTGCCTGGGTCAATTCCTATAATACGCACCCCAACCCCCTTAGTTTAAAAATGAGATAAGCTATCGCCTACCTCCATTACATAATCTATTTTATTATAGCACAATATCATATCGAAGTTCATGAATTTTCCTATGAATTATATATGAGACATATTAATTTTCTTAACTTTTATAAATGCCCGAGTTTTATTTATCAATAGAAAAGGAGCACCCATAGAGTGCCCCTGTTTATTTATTCTTCGTCGTCTGGCAAAATACCGTTGTGATATACGTTTTGTACATCATCAAGATCATCCAATACGTCGAGCATTTTCTGCATTTTTACAGCATCATCACCAGCTAACTCAATCGTTGTATCTGGAACCATTGTAATTTTAGCTACTACAGTTTCGATACCCGCATCAGCAATCGCTGCTTCTACAGCATCAAAATCCTCTGGTGTTGTATAAATTTCAAACACATCATCTTCAGACTTAAGATCTTCTGCTCCAGCTTCGAGAGCGAGCATTGTTACTTCGTCTTCATCATGACCCTCTTTATCAATAACGAATACGCCTTTAGATTTGAACATCCAACCTACACAGCCGCTTTCACCAAGGTTACCACCTTGTTTAGAAAAAGCATGGCGCACGTCTGCAGCAGCACGGTTACGGTTATCTGTCATAACTTCAACAGTAACGGCAACGCCTGCAGGACCATAACCTTCGTATACGATTTCTTCATATGCATTCATGTCCGTAGCACCGATACCTTTGTCGATAGCACGTTGAATGTTATCCTTAGGGATATTATTTTCACGAGCTTTTTGCAAAGCCAATTTCAAACGCATATTACCAGTTGGATCTGCACCACCCATGCGTGCTGCAACGGTAATTTCACGACCGATTTTTGTAGCCAATTTAGCTTTTAATGCATCGGTTTTACCTTTTTTATGTTTAATATTTGCCCATTTAGAATGTCCTGACATAGACGCCTCCTATTTATTCCACCATGCTTCGCCCCGCAGCCGATCTAAGATGATTGATACGGCACTACGCACGGATAAATGATTGTATTCACCATGGCCATATATAGGTTCTAAAATATAGTCAAAGCTTTCCATCGTTTCTTTTGTCATACCATAACCGGTACCAAATAATACTAACACAGGGCGCCCCTCATTTTCAAGATGTTCACGCATCCGTGCATAGGAAATCGTATTATCATAGGTGCGAGCATCTGTTGTAGCTACTATAGGTTTTATACCTTCTATGTCTTCAATTGTTCGCACCGCTACCGCAATTGAGTTTACCAATTCCACGCCGGTGAAAGCATCCTTGCGATCTGGATTGTAAGTAGAGCCAAATCCAGATTTCCAATGTTCCATAATCGTACTTACCAACTCACGTTGAGCTGGAATATTATGAATGACAAAATATTTAGACACATCATAGGTAATAGATGCTCGTGCAATATCATGTATATCATAATTTGTAATAGCCGTCGTAATGACCTCTTTATGTTTATTCATAATAGGATAATGAACAAGTCCAATATATAAATTAGCCAATACTATATCTCCTAAATTCTAAACTAACCTTCATTAACATACATTGCCATCATATCCATTACGAAGCACTAGACCGTGCGCCAGCACTACCAAATCCAGACTTCTGTCCTATGGAAGACGCCTTTTTACTTCTATTGCGTTCATAAGTTCTATAAAAGCTCCGCCCCATAGCGCTATGTACATTCGACCCTGATGCGGTATATACATAGGGCTCCTCATACGTTTGTAATGGTGCTGCTATGCGATATGTCATGGTTCGTCCATCCATGCGTGCAGTAGGTGGATTAAAACCGTGAAATATATAATATCCTGCAGCAATACTTGGTAAGAGCCCTGCTAGCCCCGCATCCCACACCAAATTGCCACTATTATCTCGGTAAAAGGTAACGGATCGATTATCGTCGTATAAGGCTGTTTCTTTACCATCACCATGATTTAATAAAGAATATCGGTTTCCTTGGTTATCCTTTAATCGAACCTCCCCTTCATTTGCTTCTGGGTAAACCTTGTCGCACACAGCATAGGAGATATCATTCCAGTAGGAATATACACCTACAAGACCAGCAACGGCAGCGAAAGCACCTGTAAGGTATATGGTTTTCTTACTTGGCTTATACATAGAACACTCCCTTAGTGCACAGCACCGCTAATAACAAGGGCAAGACCTACGAAAATGCCAAATACAAGAATACCAGCCGCTGTATTACCACGCATAATTTCTTCAGACAATTTATATTTACGATGCCAAATATTGATAAACATATAGCCCGTTACAAATAGTATAATACCTAGCACAGCGTATACAACACTGGCTACAATGCCATGTAACAGGGACGTATCAGCCGTAGTCACGGCTGGTGACATAATAACAGCGCGCAAAATTTCACCGATACCGATAAATGATCCCGCTGAAAGCCACGCCACAGCACAATTACCACGCTTAATTTCTTCACTAAATTTACCAGGTACGAAGAAATCGATAACCGTATTCGCAGTTAACATCAGCATAATGCCAAAACAAGCATAAAAAATTGTCAATAATACATCTGGTATATAAATCATAATAAGCCTCCTAATAATATAATTTTGTATTGGATGTGTTGTTAGAGTTGCTGGTAGGATACAATCGTTCGCGTCCCGTATTATCCCCTAGTCGAACCATGGTCGCATAGTTATCGAGCATATGAGAGCTGATTAATGTACGATCAATAATTTTCCAATCCTCTTGTGTTAATTTTGATTGTTCACATACCTTAACCCTAGTTTGTCCATCCGTATTAGTGATGAGATACACCAAGTCCCCAGAATAAAATACAATAACTTCATGTCCCTCTTCTAAGTTATCCCGCTCATTCTTAATATCACCATTCACAGAATCAATCAAGTCTAATGCGGTACTAACAGGATCTAGTGTAGACGTGTATACATAGTCGCTATCCGAATCTGTTTTTGTATAATATGCAGATGTGTCATGCATATGTTCTTTTGCCGTGTAAGGCACTCCAAACATAGCGCGTATACTATGCCAAGACAAATCATTGTCCGACCAAAATAGAAATAGTAAAAATAGTACACCATACCCCACGCCAACAGCAATAGATCCAAACCTCTTTTTCATTGATTTGTTACGCATCTTTTGCTTAATAGCTTGAGCGGCTGCATCATTACAAAGACGAATGTTCACCAAGGGTACTCGTGATCCTTCGGCAAACATTTTTTTACCTTCAAACCACTCTTCTTCAAAAAATACACTAGCACCACCTTCACAAGGTAGCTGATATTCTCTATATCCTGCGCGGTCCCCTACGGAGGCACCACTTTCACCATCCACATCGACAACCTTTTCTAAGCCGATTTGATGTAATGTAAAATCTTTCCCCGGCCGTGTATGAAAGGATGTTCTAGATACGGTACACCATTCATTATCATTGTACTCAATGGTTAACCATATTTTATCGATTCCCTCAACAGCCTCTAGTCCATATTCATGCCAATAATCACCTGGTGATTTTGTCATAGACGGCTGGCCCCTATAGGATTGTTCCTTATCTGCTTTTGGAATAATCTCTATATATTTAATTTTCTCAGTGATTACATAACGGCTGCCATGAACCTCTAAGACATCATAACAATTAAACTCCATACGCACCCTCGCTAAAGTAGACATAAGCACGACTGCTACTAAATACACCTATTATCATTCGTTTGCCCATACTATATGGTCACAAATTTCATAGTATTTCGCTTACTCTATTAATAATGGTACAAAGTATGCTTCTGTACCAGCTATCTCTTCCGGAGAAAAACGGCATCCTACCGCGGAAGCTTGATCACCAAGCATAAAACAGGATAAGGTTAAAAATCCATCTTTCACTCCACAATCCACTGTATGAGTAAAACGTTTCTGCTGTATAAAATCTTGATACATAACCTTTTTACTATCACGACAAATGATATCGTCATAGTTATCAACTAGCTTTTCCATGTAAAGCTCAGATGTATCACCACGCTTTTGAACAACTTGTACATGCTTTCCTTCACGCCCCCAAATCTCCTTTTGAATATAAAGGCCATCATCAAGAGAGGAAAAATCATTTTCAAAATAGGATGGTGCCAAATAACGCTCAATGATATCTCGATCTGGTTTCGTAAAAAATTGATCTGTTAAATACAACGCATACACTAAAGACATAAATGATTTGTTTTGTAAAATAATTGCCTCTGGCGGATTAAAAAGAGCAAATCTATTCTCCTCGTAAAGATCTAAGAACATCTCACCCAAAGGTTCATCATCAGGCGTCCGCTCATCAATCAAAAGCTCCATGGGATGTAATCGATATAATAGGGTCGCATGACTACCATCTGCTAAAGGAATACCATCATCATCAATCTTCATATCATAAAAAGATATAAAGCGCGTGTCAGCCTCAGGACAGGCCGTTTTTAGCTCATTCATAAGAAACTGTGCTGTTCCGTAATCTTCAAAATAATCATGGAAGCAGGAGAATACAAAGGGATCCTTAGGTAGTCTTTCTCTATTTGCCAGCATAGACTTATATTGATTTCTACCATACTTAGCAGATAAAACAGCATCATACATGCGCTTTAAAAATGTATGTAATTCTTTTCGGCATTCTGTATTAGGATGTTTTCTTCCTACATAATTAGCTCCAATTTCATTGGCATAATAGCTCTCAATAAGAAAACACGGCGTATCTGCATTAAGTTCTACCATGCGCAAATTGCCATTTACATCGAGAACAAAATCAAAGCGAGATAACCACGTCGGTAACCCTAAGGCATTCGACTTATGTAAATAAGGAATTAAATTGTCTGGCATATCCATGTTTCGTGCAAAATCATCTGGGGCCATTTGAAATACTTTTGCAGCTTTACAAAATATTTGAAATAATCTACGTGAAGCATGACGAATTTCATCGTAAAAGTCGGATGAAAAGGCCTGCATAGACAATGACGGATAACGATCATCATACCCTTCATATTCCACGAAATTAAATATATTTCTATCAAGCTCATCAATATAGGATTTCATTGTTCATCCTTTCATTAAGAGGCACCGCTCGAAGTTCGAGCCCCTACACTACCAAAGCCATACTTTTCACCAATTCTATGTGCCCGACTACTCGTTTTAGTATTGTAACGATTTCTAGTCATCTCATTAATAGTCCTAGCCACTCTTGCACTATTAGATTTGCTAGCGTCTGTATTTGCATCAAAAGATGTAAGTGGCGATGTAGCACGATAGGTCATACTGGGTGCATCCATATATGCCGTTGGAGCTGAAAAGCCATGGAACGCATAGTAACCTACCGCCAAAGTTGGAATCAAACTGGCTAAGCCTGCATCCCATATAATATTGCCTTTCTCATCACGATGAAAGGTAACAGATTTTTCTGCATCATCATAGAGCGCAGTTTCTTTTCCATCACCGTGATTAATCAAGGTATAGCTTTTACCTTCATCATCAACGAGCCGTACTTCACCATTATTTAATTCTGGTTTGACCATATCACATAGAGCATAGCTAACATCGTCCCAATACGAATAAGCGCCTACTAGAGCTGCTATAGATGTAAAGGCTATGGCTATGTAAACAGTATTCTTACTTGGTTCATACATATAAATTCCTTCGTTTGATTTCGTAACTGAAATCAATACTATATCAATCTTTTATTATATTTGATAACGTCTTACGACCCTGCTTATTCTTTAACTCCACCATATACGCATATCGTAACAATATTTCACTGTCATTTCTAATAGTCGCTATACGCCTATCCTCCGAATCTGACAAGTTTTTTAATTGCCCCACTTCAACATACGTAGTGCCATTAACCACACTAATAACAGATACATCTTTAGTCGTATAAATGACAATCCACTGCTCAGGGGACTTAGTATCTTGTTTAATGGTATAAACCTTGCCACACACAGCATCGATAAGATCGATAGCCGTTGCATTTGGATCTTGCTTTGACGTATATACCATCAAACCGTCTTTTGTACCTTGCGGTTCATAATAATAGGAATCTTTAATGCGCTCTTCCATGGTATATGGGAATCCTACTTCATCACGCAATTCATGCCAAGACATATCTCCTATAAACAAATATCCAAAAAAGAATAAAATGATTCCCCAACTCAGACCCAATCGTGTCCATTCTTTTCTGCGCGCTGCATTACGAATCTTTTTACTCGCTGTTTGAGCAGCCTGATCTCGCCGTCGATGTACATCAGACAAACGAATCCTCTCACCTTGAGCTTGGTCCGTCAAACCACCATGCCAGCCCTCAATAAAGAATACATAGGTTTTATCCTTTTTAATTGATCTATATTCTTTATAATCTGCTTCGTCGCCACTTCTAGCCTTCGATTGTCCCTCCACAGCTACGACACGTTCTATACCTTTATCATGTAGTCTATATCCTGCAGGAGGGGTTGAACGTAAAACTGTTTCAGAAAAAGTGCAATATTCTTTTTCACCGTTTACAATGGTAAGCCATTTTTTATCCGTTCCATTAACGGGCATAAGACCATATTCTGTCCAAGACTGAGCTCCTTTGGAAACACCCAGTTCTTTTTTATAATTTTCATCATTAAGGTCATAACGTATTGTTTTATCAACGATAAACTCTTGATAAGAAATGACCTCCCCGACTACATATCGTTTTCCCTGAATCTCTACAACATCATAACACTTAAATTTCATAGCCTAGACTCTTCTGCAACAATTTCTTTTAACAGTTTAACTTCCTCTTTTGTTAATGGTCGTTCTAATAAGTCAGGTCTCAACAAGCGGGTTCGTTTCAGTGCTTCTTTTTGACGCCATGCAGCAATATTTTTATGATGACCACTGCGTAATACATCTGGTACAGTCCAACCTCTAAATTCTGGTGGTTTTGTATATTGTGGGCATTCTAAAAGGGGCTCATAAAAGGAATCCTCTTGGGCCCCACTAGCTGCGCCTAATACACCGGGAATCATGCGAGCCACTGCATCAGTAACTACCATAGCTGGCAACTCACCACCGGTCAATACATAATCACCAATAGAAATCGTTTCATCTACAAGATGTTTCTCTACGCGATAATCTACACCTTCATAATGACCACAAATAAGGACCACTTGATCATAGCTAGCCAATTCACGAGCCTTCTCCTGTGTGAAAGGCTGTCCTGTAGGTCCCATAAAGATAATACGACGTCGTATACTTTCATTAGGATTACCAATAAGACTCATTTCATCACACATCTCATCTGTGGTATAAATATCATTAATATCACTATCATATTGAGCAATAACGGATTCTACGGCTTCAAAAATAGGAGGTGCCATCATAAGCATACCAGCCCCACCACCATATGGTGTATCATCTACTTGGCCATGCTTATTATGGCTAAAATCTCGAGGATTCGTTACACCCACAGATAGACGTTCTGTCTCAATAGCTCGTTTTATGATGGAATGATTAAAAAACGCATCAAAAAAATCTGGAAATAAAGATACAATATCAATACGCATAAACCGTCCCCTGTACTTATTAACTCACATTAACCCATTAGTATTATCTATATATAGCTATATTATATAACTTTTACGCTAATATACCTATATGTAGATAAAACAAAACCGCCCAAAGGATTATATCCATTCAGGCGGATCTACGATCATCAATTTATTTTCCACATCGATGTCTTTAACGACCTCTTCAATGGCTGCAAATAATTGATCTGGTTCCCCATCTTTGGAGACCACATATACATCATTAGCACCAGGTTGTAATACATCAGTAACTGTGCCAAGCACGTTACCCATAGTATCTTGTACCTCAAGGCCAATGATATCAAAAATATAGTAACGACCTTCTGGCAATTCCACTAAATCTTCACGACGAACTTGAATTGCTTTCTTACTGAATAGTTCAGCCGTATTGCGATCAGGAATTCCCTTAAAAGATGCTAAAACAAATTGCTTGTGAAATCGTGCGGATGCAACGTGGTATTCTTTACCATCGATGTAACAGGCATCCATATGCATAAACCGTTCTGGAAAATCGGTTTGAGGCATAATACGAAGATCACCCCGCACACCGTGCGGGGCGATGATAACACCTATTGTGATGAAATCGTTATGCTTCATTATTGACGAAACGCAACGATCTTACCGTCTTCTAATAGGATTTCAGCGCCCATCAAGGCATCCAAATTATCCCCGATTTTAACGGTAACTGTTTGCTCTAATGTACCTTGAGGAATTTCAGTTCCTAAAGACAACTCCTTAGCATCCTTCAATTTAGCTGTTACTTCTTCTTTGAAAGCCAAGCGTTTATTTTTTTCTTCGTCGATTTGTTGACGAATAGCAGTAAGACTTGTAGCATCAACTTTAGCTGCATCAGCCAAAATACGTTGGGCTTGAAACTCAATTGCTTCCAAATCTTTATTTACCATATCAAGGCGAGTTTCAAGATCGGATACAATTTTCGCTTTCAAGTCGTCTGTTACTTTTGCTTTTACTGCTACAGGGACACGTAATGTCATTTCTTCCATTGGAATACTCCCTTTTAGACAATATCAACAGATATCTTTTTGTTCTCTTTAATAGCCGCCGCTTTCACCACAGAGCGAATCGCTTTAGCAATTCTACCTTGCTTTCCGATGACTTTACCCATATCCTCTGGGGCTACATGAAGTTCGTAAACTTCCACATTCCCCTTTTGGACCATGGTAACAGAAACGGCATCAGGCTGCTTCACTAATGATTTCGCAATTAATGAAATTAATTCTATCATCACAGTATGCCTCTCTATTAATTACTTTTTAGCGTCTGCAAATTTTTGCATAACGCCTTGTTTTTTGAACAAGGAGCGAACAGTGTCAGTAGGCTGAGCACCTTTAGCTAACCAAGCCAAAGCTTTTTCTTCGTCTACATTAACGATAGCTGGTTGTTTAGTAGCATCATATTGACCAATTGTGTCAACAGGACGACCTTCACGTGGAGCACGTGCGTCAGCAACTACGATACGGTAGAAAGGAGCTTTTTTAGCACCTAAACGAGTCAAACGAATTTTTAACATTGTGAAATTCACCTCCTTATACTGATGTGGATGGACAAGTTCAGCGCCCCTGCCCATGTATTACATAAACGGCAATTTAGGCATTCCAGGGAAACCGCCCTTACCGCCACGTAAACCTTGCATGCGCTTCATCATCTTCCGCGCTTCTTCAAATTGTTTCAACAAGCGATTTACATCTTGAACCTGTGTACCAGAACCTAATGCAATACGCTTGCGGCGAGAACCATTAAGAATACTTGGATTTTCTCGCTCTGCCGCCGTCATGGATGTAATGATAGCCTCAATACGACGCACCTCTTTACTATTCAAATCAAGGTCCTTTAATTGGTCCTTAATTTGCCCCATACCTGGCAACATGCCAATAATATTTTGTAATGGCCCTAACTTTCTCACCTGGTTCATCTGTTTTAAGAAGTCATCCAAAGTGAAATTGTTTTTAGCCATTTTCTTTGCCATTTCACGAGCTTCTTCTTCATCGATGGCACCTTGAACATTTTCAATCAACGTTTTAAAGTCGCCCAAATCTAGGATACGAGAAGCCATGCGATCTGGATAGAATACATCGAAACCATCCATTTTTTCGCTCACACCAGTGAACTTGATTGGCAAGCCTGTTACAGCTTTGATAGATAATGCAGCACCACCGCGTGCATCACCATCAAGTTTAGTAAGGATAACACCATCAACACCTAATTTTTCATTAAATGTTTGCGCTGTTGTTACCGCATCTTGACCGATCATAGAATCTACAACGAGTAGAATTTCATGAGGTCGAACAGCAGCTTTGATATTGGACAACTCATCCATGAGGACTTCATCAATTGCCAAACGACCTGCTGTATCGATAATAACAACATCTTTCAACATATGCGTGCTTTGCTCTACGGCACGACGCGCAATATCTACTGGATTTGCACCAGGTGTTTCATCCGAAAATACTGGAATATCAATTTGCTTACCTACAACTTGCAACTGAGTAATCGCAGCTGGACGATATACGTCGGCAGCGACAAGCATCGGACGTTTACCTTGTTTGCGTAAGTATACAGCTAGTTTACCAGCTGTTGTGGTTTTACCAGCACCTTGCAAACCAACGAGCATAATAATTGTTGGTGGCTTGCTAGAAATCATGATACGACTTTGTGTACCACCTAAGAGAGCCGTTAACTCATCATTTACGATTTTAATAACCGTTTGAGCTGGATTCAAGGAACCGAACACCTCTTCACCGAGGGCCTTTTCCTTAATGGACTTAACAAAGTCCTTCGCTACCATAAAATTAACGTCCGCTTCTAATAGAGCCGTACGTACCTGACGCAACGCAAGATTGACATCATCTTCTGTAATTTTGCCCTTCCCCTTTAAGGATTGAAAGGCTTCTTGCAGTTTTTCTGACAAGCTATCAAATGCCATAATATCCCTCCATTTGCGCCAATACTTGTTGCACCTTGGTTTCGGCTAACACCTCTTTAGGCAATGTTGCTTTCAACTGTGAAAGCAAGCCTTCCCGTTGTTCATATTGTGCCACCAAGTGCAATTTTGATTCGTAATCATTTAAAATGTGTCGAGCACGCTGTAAGTTATCGTGTACAGCCTGTCGTGATACGCCTAATTCCTCAGCAATCTCGCCAAGAGACATATCATCTTCGTGGTGAAGTTGTAAGGACATGCGTTGCTTGTCCGTCAACAATGGCCCATAGAAATCTAAGAGCAAACTTATGAGTACTCGTTCTTCCATTTCGCCACCTCCATCACTGTCAAGTCATATTACTTTACATATGGTACATTATAAAAAAAGATGTGTCAAGTAGAAATACTTAACACACTTAATTCATTACTATAATACATATAAATCACAGTTATACAAGCTATCTCATCCCCTTGAACCAAAATCATAAACTAATTGACTACCTTAACATAATCATTCTAGACAAATTTAATTCATAATCAATGATAATTAATTCTAATTTCTACTTTTATATCTATAATAATATGCTATAATATCAATATCTAATATTTTCAATATAAAAAACAGGAGGTATTATATGAATACCAAACAATATGACATTATCGTCTTAGGTTTCGGCAAGGCTGGTAAAACCTTAGCCGCAAAATTTGGCTCTATGGGCAAATCCGTAGCCATGATTGAAGAAAATCCTCTAATGTACGGTGGTACATGTATTAATATCGCATGTATCCCTACTAAGACTATGATCATTGCCGCATCAAAAGGCTTATCATACGATCAAGTATTAAATCAACGTGAGGTTGTTACATCGCGCTTACGCAATAAAAACTTTACTATGTTAGATTCTAATGATCATGTCGATGTCTATACTGGGCATGGCGAATTCATTAGCAATAAAGAAGTCGCTGTTACTGCCGGTGAAGATAAGATTATCTTATCTGCTGACACGATTATTATTAATACCGGAGCTGTGGCCATTAAGCCTAATATTCCTGGCATCAATACAGCTACAGGTTTCTATAATAGTACTGAAATTCAACAATTACCTACTCAACCTAGTACATTAGGCGTTATCGGCGCTGGTCCTATCGGCCTTGAATTTGCAAGTCTATATGCAAAACTTGGTGCTAAGGTAACTGTATTCAACATCGAATCTAGCATCTTAAAACGCGAAGAACCTATCGTTCAAGAGTTAGCTACTGAGTACTTAACTGAACAAGGCATTACCATTCTTAATAATGTAACATTAGAATCTGTATCCAATGATGGCAACAAACCAGTTATCACAGCTAATAATCAAAACTATACGTTTGATGCTGTTCTATACGCTACAGGTCGCAAAGCCAATACAGCTAATATCGGTTTAGAGCATACGGACATCGCTACTAACAAACGCGGTGCTATTGTAGTTAATGATACTTGTGAAAGCTCCATTCCTGGCGTATACGCAGTCGGTGATGTAAATGGTGGACCTCAATTCACATATATATCTCTTGATGACTTCCGTATCGTATTTGGTGCACTTACAGGCAACGGCCAGTATACCTTAAAAGATCGTAAAAATATACCTTATACTACCTTCTTAACACCTCCACTTTCTCGTGTAGGTCTTACAGAAGAAGATGCAATCAACCAAGGATATACTGTTAAAACGAAAGAAATGCTCGTAGCTACCATGCCTAGAGCACATGTAAACGACTATTTAAAAGGTGCTTTTAAAATTGTTGTAGATGCGGATAACGACTTAATCCTGGGCGCTACACTCTATTCCCAAGGCGCAGAAGAATTGATCAACTTAATTAAAATGGCTATGGATAACAACATTCCATATACATATTTCAAAAATCAAATCTTCACACACCCTACAATGGCAGAAAATTTAAACGATCTTTGTAATTTCTAATAGCTTAATAGCTAATACAAGCACTAACTATAAAATAATAACCTAACACAAAAGCCTTTAGACGCTAAACTAATTTAGCAACTAAAGGCTTTTGTATTTATCGATATGATAGTTTATTTATCAATGTATCAGATTATTATAGCTTTTTTAGCAGTGCCTAACTAAAACATGCTAAGACATTGTAGCAATTAATTTTTAGTAAACAATCTGCGCACTATCGTTTGTAATTTAGGGGTTAATACAATAGCAACCACAATCCCTGCGGCACTTGTAATCAAAGAGTATTGAATTTTACTAGCCGCCACGACCGCACTTTCAAGAACGAACCACCACGCAAGGAAGTAGCCTAAAGCTGTCCAAACAGCACCAATAATAAGGGCTACTAAAATACGACCAAAGGATGCAGTTGGTTTTGTAATAGAGGGTGGCAGATAGCCTGCAGTCATACCACCTACGATAAGTCCTGCAATTCCTTTAATAAAGAAAGAGAATACGATGTACTGTGTATGACCACCAAAGAGATCAAATAGTGCAGATCCAATTGCCGCACCCAAGCCTCCATATAATCCACCAAAAAGTATAGATGTTGTAAAGAGTGCAGCCGATCCTAAATGAACCATAGCGCCACCTGGTATTTCAATGCGAATTGTAGTAGCCACTGCACATAACGCGGCAATAAAACCAATATAGACAATGTCTCGAGTACTTAATTTCATAATCATGAACCTCTCTTTTAAATCAATTACTATATTCAGTATAACAAATCATAAGCCGTCTAAAAACACCATTATCGTAGAAATTAAATATCCATTTCACGTCTCAATATAAGATATAAATATATACTTAACTATATGTCTGTAGATATAATAAAGCACCTATACCCCTGTATAGGTGCTTTATAGTATTCAATTATATGTATAATCTTAAATTTTAGCTCGCTTCAAACGAAGCGAGTTACCTACGACTGTTACAGAGCTAAATGCCATCGCTGTACCCGCAATCATTGGATTTAATGCACCTATTGCGGCCAACGGAATACCGATACAGTTAAAGATCAATGCCCAGAATAAGTTTTGTTTAATATTGGTCATTGTCTTACGGCTGAGTCGTACTGCTTGTACCAAGGTATGTAAATCATTTCGTACAAGGACGATGTCGGCTGCTTCTACCGCAATATCTGTACCACTGCCAATAGCAAAACCAATATCTGCCGTAACGAGAGCAGGAGCATCATTGATACCGTCACCAACCATCCCCACTACAAGACCTTTATCTTGTAATTCTTTTACCTTACTAGCCTTGTCTTGAGGCAATACTTCAGCTATAACATGGGAGATACCCGCCTGTTTAGCAATATATTGAGCAGTTCGACGATTATCACCAGTAAGCATCCATACATCAATACCTTGAGCATGTAACTCTTTTACAACCTCGATAGTTTCTGGACGTAATTCGTCTTCTACAGCCCACAAAGCACTAACAACGCCATCTACAGCTAGAACAGATACGGAAGCACCTTGTTCTTCAAATTGTAAAATATCTTCTTGAACCGCCGTTAAATCATAACCTAGTTCATTCATCCAACGACTGTGCCCAAGTTGTATGGATACGCCTTGGTATGCACCTTGTAACCCTTTACCTGGTACATCAGCAAAACTTTCAAGTTCAACAGCTTTACCTTTATAGCCATGATCTTCACCATAGTAAACCATGGCCTTTGCAATCGGATGAGATGTACCACTTTCAAGAGCCATCATAATAGACATATTAGTACTTTCATCACCATTATAATTTTTAAAAGCCGTCACATCCAATACACCCTGTGTAAGGGTACCGGTTTTATCCATAACAATGGCATCGAGTTTACCCGCTTTTTCAAGATATTCTGCACTCTTGATGAGCACACCGTGTTCCGCACCAAGGCCAGACCCAACCATGATAGATGTTGGTGTAGCAAGGCCAAGCGCACAAGGACATGCGATAACCAGTACCGCTGTTGCATTAATGAGAGCAACGTTAATAGAATCTCCCATAATGAAGTACCACACAAGACCTGTCAAAACAGCAAGGCCAATAACGGTCGGTACAAAATATTGAGCCACGATATCTGCAATACGTTGAATACTAGCCTTGGAGGTTTGTGCCTCTTCTACAACCTTGATAATTTGAGACAACATCGTATCGGAACCGATACGCTTGGCTTCCATGGTAAAAGCACCACTTAGGTTTATAGTAGCACCAATAACTTCAGAACCAACTTGTTTTTCTACCGGTAAGCTTTCACCGGTCAGCATAGCCTCATCTACTGTGGAATATCCCTCAGTAATCGTGCCATCAACAGGGATTTTTTCACCTGCACGAACTTGTAAAATATCACCGGCTACCACCTTAGATGTAGGGATATCAATAAATTCTCCATCACGCAACACATGAGCCGTTGCAGGTTGTAAGGCAATCAATTTTTGAAGTGCTTCGGAGGTACGCCCTTTTGCAATCTCTTCTAAAAGTTTACCAAGAAGGATAAAAGTAATGAGCCACGCAGAGGTTTCAAAATATATTCCATGAGGGCCTAATTCAGGGTGAAATTGCCAGTTATAGATACTGAATAGATAAGCTACCGTCGTGCCCATTACTACGAGTACATCCATCGTAAGCGCCCCATTTTTCACTGCACTCCAGGCGCTCTTATAGAACATAAGACCAGGACCGAACTGAGCAATAGTAGCAAGAACAAACTCTACCCATACAGGCAATGCCTGAATACCAAATCGATGTAAGGTCATATTAATCATCATCGGTACTGCCATACAGGCGGCAATAATAAGTCGTATAATATGAGGTTTTAAGTTAACCTTTTCTATTTCTTGCTTTGTTTCGTCTGCTTCTGTAGCACCAAAACCAATATTCGTAATGGCATCAATAATCTGTTGTGAATCTATAGTAGCGCCATCTTTATATTCAACGCTCCCCTTTCGAGTTAAGAGGTTGACCTTAACAGATTCTACGCCCTCGACTTTAGAAACAACGTTTTCAACGCGTTTTACACAGGCTGCACAGTGCATACCTGTAATATCAAATTCTTGTTTTTTTACGCTCATATTCACAGGCCTTTCTACTCTGTAGATATATCTTATCTTACAACTTACTATATTATTACAAATTCGTACTATATTTTGTATTTATGTACTTAAATATACGTCTAAACATCTATCTATAAAAAGCTATATATCCTATTGTAAATAAAATAGCAATAAACACGTTCACTAAGAATGTTTCAATATATTCTAAAACTTCAATATATGAACATATTACATGACTAACTACTCATATATCTATATTTAATGATAACATAAATTCTCATTACGTCAATATCCTACCAAATATAGAGGGTTATTTCTTTTTTATAAGGGAATTAACCGCTTTTACCTATACATAGCCTTCATAAATAGATTATAATAAAGTGATGATGAATAAACATAAGCTTTGATTCCAAAGGAGGTGAATATATGTCTGAATCAGTAAGCCCTACGGTGGAATTTATTTCTCTAGCAAAAGAATTTCGCCATGAATATGTTGTTGAAAAATCACGGTTTATAACAACTGTATATCCTTGCAAGACTGAAGAGGAAGCCCAAACCTTTATAAGCCGCATCAATAAAGAATTCTGGGATGCACGTCATAACTGCACAGCCTATGCATTAGGACCACAGCAAGAACAACAACGATCTTCCGATAATGGAGAACCATCAGGTACAGCAGGTAAACCAATGCTAGAAGTACTCAAAAAGACTGGCATTACCAATGTAGCCGTCGTCGTAACACGTTATTTTGGAGGTATTAAATTGGGCGCTGGTGGCTTGATTCGGGCCTATTCACACTCCGTTGCGGAAACCTTACGTCTTGCCCCTAAAGAACTACATACAACACGAACCCGACTACAAGCAAAGATTGACTATTCGCTGTATGGAGCAGTAGAAAGATATGTCCAGGACGAAAAATTACATTATGAAGCAAGCTTTGGTGAATATGTAGACATTACAATTCTAATACCACCTACTGGTGTAGAGCACATACAAAAAGAGCTCCAAGACATAAGTCATGGAGCTGCTACTTGTACTGTATTAGATTCTATTGAGGTGGTACTACCACTAGATAAATAATCTAGTTAGTAGATTCCAAACTTTTAATTGCCGTTATTAACTAAACCGGCTATGCCTTGACCGAGTTCACGACGTTTTTCCTTAGTCATAGGATAAGGCCATACTCGTTCTAATTGTTTTTTCCGGCTAATTTTATTACGAGCCGTCATTAATCTACGTGCTTCCCAATTACGAATTGCTTGACCTAAGGTTCTTTTTACCACGCCCATAGTAGTACCTGCTTTCTTAACTCTTGTTGTATATCAAAATTTGTGATAAGTATAGAAAGATAATTTAAAACTCAATTTACTTTCTATTACTTTGTTGAATTTAGTATATATAGCATTTTATTAAATGTGAAATGACCGTTACTTAGTTCGTTATAATTTTTATTTATCATATTATGTGTATAATAGGGAGATTCTATGGATACATCTTACTACCACAATTTTATTACCCTTGTTCAAACGGGCAATATGACACAGGCCGCAGAGATTCTTCATATTACACAACCAGCGTTAAGTAAGCAGTTGAAATATTTAGAGGCTGAATTTGGGGCTCAATTAATCAACATTAAACGCGGCCAACGAGGATCAAACTTACAATTAACAGATGCTGGTAAAATCTTCTACGAAAAAGCGCAACAACTCTGCTCTATTGAAGAATCTACATATAATGCTGTACAACAATTGAATTCACGCATTGAAGGTACTTTACGTATTGCGACGTCTGCATCTCGTTCAACGCCAATCGTACAGCAATATTTACCAGCTTTTTCCATGAAATATCCATCTGTCCATTTTGAAATTTATGAAGGACTTATGACAAATGTAGTGACCCAACTCATCAACGGTAGCGCCGAATTAGGTATCGCCAATATTCAAATGGTAGATGTCGATAAATTCGATATCCTGCTTACCCAAGAAGAGCATTTATACGCTATTTTCCGTCGTGATGTATTCTGGACAGATCGTGAGCATGATACCATCACGTGGGAAGACATAAAAAAATGTCCTCTATCCCTTTCTGGTGGCTCTGTTCGAATGATTATGCAGTCTAGCTTAACAGATATGGAGCAACTTAATGCGGTAGCTATAACTACAACAAAAAGCTCAGCTATTGAGTGGGCCTCTTCTGGTCGTACAGTTTCTTTAGTCCCAATGGACGCTAAGGAACTTATTAATCATCGCAAAATGGCCCGCATCAAATTGCCAGAATTCTCGGGGGATTTCAAAAAAGCTTTTATCACACTTAAAGGACATGCACTTTCCCCAGTAGCACAGCAATTTATTGACTTTTACAAAGCCTATGTATAATCATATTTGTACATACTATTACCATACTATGACATTAACAGCTCATATGATTGGTACCTATTTGATTATAGATGCCAATACAATACATAAGAAAAGACCTAGTACAATTTGTACTAGGTCTTTTTGTATCAGATCTTACATTACGGCAATGCTTATGGTTGCTTAAGTTCACCGTAGATATGATTTTATTAAGCTTGATGAACAGCACCTACAATATCAGTGATGCTGTTAAGATTATATTGTTCTACATATTCGCTCATTTCACGGGCAATACGTGAAATTGCTGTTGGATCTACCATCGTAGCTGTACCAACTTGAACGGCTTGCGCCCCTGCCATCATAAATTCGATAGCATCTGTGCCAGTCATGATACCACCAAGACCAATAATAGGAATAGTTACCCCTTTATAAACTTGATGAACCATGCGAAGAGCCACGGGCTTTACGGCTGGGCCAGATAATCCACCATAAATATTCCCCAATACAGGTTTACGACGGTGAATATCTATAGCCATGCCCAACAAGGTATTAATGAGACTTACTCCATTGCCACCACCGGCCTCAACAGCCTTTGCGATTTCTACAATGTCTGTTACATTTGGTGAAAGCTTAACGATAACAGGTTTATCCGTTACCTTACGAACCGCTTTAGTTACCGCTTCAACGACCTTTGAGTCTACACCAAAAGCCATTCCTTCACATTCTACATTTGGGCAAGATACATTAACTTCAAGGCCTGCAATACCATCTACAGATAGTGTTTCTGCCATCCACGCAAATTCCTCTACCGTACCAGCAGACATATTCGCTAGCAATGGTACATCATATTTCTCAAGATCCGGTAGAATTTCCCTAACAAAATGTTCAGCCCCAGGATTTTCAAGGCCAATGCAGTTCAATACGCCAGATGGTGTTTCTGCAATGCGAGTGCCAGGATTCCCATGACGACCTTTAGGTGTTAAGCCTTTTACAGAAATAGCACCTACTTCATTACTAAGGTCTAAATAACCAGCATACTCAGGGCCATTACCAAAGGTACCAGATGCAGCGATAATAGGATTTTTCATCTTAATCCCGCAGTAATCGATGGCGAGCTTTGGATTAGGCGTAACGGTGTTATTTAAATCGCGTTCACTCATTAAAAGAACACCTCCTCAGCTGGGAATACAGGACCATCTTTACAAACTTTATAACGTTTGCCACCGGCACCATCACAAGCGCAACCTAAGCAACCGCCCGTACCACATCCCATGCGCTCTTCTAAAGATACTTGGCATGGCACATCGAGTTCTTTAGCCACTTGTGCTACGCCTTTCATCATAGGCATAGGACCACAAGTCATAACAGAAGTAAACGAATTAGCATTAATTAGATCAGGCATAATTGCTGTAGGGAAGCCTTTTGTACCTACGCTACCATCATCAGTAGTGATGTGGACTTGAACAGGCGTATCTTTAAATAAATCAGCCCAGAAGGTTTCACTTTCATTTCTAAAACCAAGAATAACTTGTGCTTCTTCACCTTTTTGCAAATGAGAGGCGATACATAGCATCGGTGCAATACCAACGCCACCGCCAACGAGAAGCATATTATTAGATGTTACAAACGGTTCGCCCAAAGGTCCCAAACAATCTAATGTATCACCAGGCACGAGACGTGTCATAATTTTAGTCCCCTTGCCTACGACGCGATACAAAAGGGTAATCGTACCCTTTCGGGCATCAAATCCAGCATAGCTAATAGGACGGCGCAATAATGGCGCCGTAGAGTCCGCTACGCGAACATTACAAAACTGTCCTATCTTTGCTTCTGCTGCCTGTTTTGGTGCGTGAATATCCATAACCCACACATCAGAGCCTATTTGCTCATTGCGAACGACTTCGCCCTGTTCTACATAGCCACTCATGGTTTTACTCCAATTCAAAATCTTGTAATGCTTCTACAGTGTAGTTCGCATCATCTTTACGATTCGCCACAACACGCAATACTTCCCGTGCTGTATCGAGACTTGTTAAGCATGGTGTACCCATTTCTACAGCAAGACGGCGCAATTGGAATCCTTCGCGTTCAGGTCGTTTCCCTGCAGTCAATGTATTAAGTACAAGATCGACTTTGTCTTGACGAATGTGGTCAGCACAGTTATCATCACCTTCAGAGATTTTGTTAACTATTTTGCAGTCAACGCCATGTTCTTTGAAGTATTTACCAGTACCACCTGTCGCTTCAATATGATAGCCCAAATCAATAAAGCCTTTTGCTAATTGACTAGCCTCCTCTTTATCGCGGTCTGCAACAGTCATAAGGATTGTACCATCCTCTGGGATACGCATGTTGGCACCATTGATAGCTTTGAATAAAGCTTCAGAATATGTGCGACCAATCCCCATAACCTCACCAGTAGATTTCATTTCAGGTCCAAGAGCGATTTCTACAAGACCCATTTTAGAGAAGGAGAATACAGGTGCTTTTACAGCTACATATGGTTTATTAGGTACAAGACCAAGTGGTAAGCCTAAGTCTTTTAAGCTTTCACCAAGGGCAATGCGTGTTGCACATTCTACCATATTGATACCTGTAACCTTAGAAATGAATGGTACAGTACGGCTAGAACGAGGGTTAACTTCGATAACATTAAGCTCACCGTCAGCCACGATATACTGAATATTTAGAACACCTTTAACATTGAGACCTACCGCAATACGACGTGTATAATCTACGATTTGATCAATCAATTCTTGGCTCAAATGTTGAGCTGGATAAACGGCCATGGAGTCACCAGAGTGAACACCGGCGCGTTCGATTTGTTCCATAATACCAGGGATACATACATCGGTACCGTCAGAAATAGCGTCAACCTCTACCTCCATACCAACCATGTAACGGTCGATAAGAACAGGATGCTCCTTAGATGCTACTACGGCTTCCTTCATGTATACATCAAGCTCTTTATCGTTGTATACGATTTCCATCGCACGACCGCCCAATACATAAGAAGGGCGAACGATTAACGGGTATTTCAACTTTTTAGCTGCTTCTTGTGCTTCTTCATCAGAGGTTACCAGAGCACCTACTGGGCGAGGAATACCAAGTTTCGCCAACAATTCATCAAAGCGTTCACGGTCTTCCGCCATATCAATGCTATCTACGGATGTACCGAGGATTTTGACGCCACGTTCTGCCAATGGGCCTGCCAAATTGATAGCCGTTTGACCACCAAATTGAGCAATGACGCCAGCTGGCTGTTCTTTATTGATGATTTCCATTACATCGTCCACAGTCAATGGCTCAAAGTATAAAGAGTCAGAAATATCAAAGTCAGTAGACACTGTTTCTGGGTTGTTATTAATCATAATAGATTGGTAACCCGCTTTACGAAGGGCCCAAGAGGAATGTACGGAACAGTAATCGAACTCTACCCCTTGACCGATACGGATTGGACCGGAACCAAGTACCACTACGGATTTATCGCCTAATGGACGAACCTCATCCTCTTGTGCATACGCACTGTAGTAATAAGGTGTTTTAGATTCAAATTCAGCTGCGCAAGTATCTACGTATTTATATGTTGGAAGAATATTCCATTCTTTACGTTTTGCACGAACATCTTCTACAGTTGTATTAGCATAACGAGCGATAACAGAATCAGTGAAGGAATAACGTTTTGCTTTGCGCAATACATCCTCTGTTAAACCTTGCTCAGCCAATGCTTTTTCCACAGTAACAATGTTTTTAATTTTTTCAATAAAGAATGTATCAATTTTTGTAATATAGTGGATTTTTTCTACACTGATTCCCTTGCGAAGTGCTTCTGCTACAACATAGATACGTTCATCATCTACTAAATGTAAACGTTCGATCAATTGTTCCATAGACTCATGAGCGATTTTCTTAAGCTCAATATGGTCTAAACCAATTTCCAAGGAACGAATTGCTTTAAGTAAGGAGCCTTCCAAAGAACGGTCGATAGCCATAACTTCGCCAGTGGCTTTCATTTGTGTGCCCAAGGTACGATCTGCCAAATTGAATTTTTCAAAAGGCCAGCGTGGAAACTTAGTTACTACATAGTCAAGAGTCGGCTCAAAGCATGCTTTAGTTTCACCGGTTACAGCATTTGTAATTTGATCCAATGTCATGCCTACTGCAATTTTTGCTGCTACCTTCGCAATTGGGTACCCAGTTGCTTTAGATGCCAATGCAGAGGAACGAGATACGCGAGGGTTTACTTCGATAACAATATATTCGTTGCTATTTGGATTCAAAGCGTATTGTACGTTACAACCGCCTTCGATTTTTAAATAACGGATAATCTCTACAGATGCGGTACGCAGCATTTGGTATTGAATATCGTTCAAGGTTTGACTTGGTGCCACAACGATAGAATCCCCAGTATGCACACCAACAGGGTCAATATTTTCCATATTACATACGATGATGCAGTTATCTGCACTATCGCGCATTACTTCGTATTCAATCTCTTTCCAGCCTGCAACGGAACGTTCTGCTAGAATTTGGTGAATTGGTGAAAGTTTCAAACCACGACGTGTGATTTCATACATTTCATCTTCATTATGGGCAATACCTCCACCAGTACCGCCTAATGTATATGCAGGACGGATGATAATAGGATACCCAATACGATTAGCAAAGGCTACTGCTTCTTCAAGATCGTTAAAGATATCGGATTCTGGAACCGGTTGGTTGATTTCCTTCATCGCTTCTTTGAAGAGTTCACGGTCTTCGGCTTGTTTAATGGCTTCAAGAGTTGTACCAAGAAGTTTTACACCATATTCTTCTAATACGCCAGCTTCAGACAATTGTACCGCCATATTAAGACCTACTTGACCACCTAATGTAGCCAACAAGCCCCAAGGACGTTCTTTTTTTATAACTTCTGTTACGAATTCAAGACTAATCGGTTCTACATATACGCGGTCTGCAATATCTGTATCAGTCATAATAGTAGCAGGGTTGGAGTTAACTAATACTACTTTATAACCCTCTTCTCGAAGGGAACGGCATGCTTGTGTACCAGCATAATCAAACTCTGCAGCTTGACCGATAATAATTGGACCAGAACCAATTACAAGTACTTTTTTTGCTTCTGAGGTCATATTATTTTCCCTTTCTCATTAAGTCTTCAAATTCGTCAAATAAATATAGGTTATCAGTAGGTCCTGGGGATGCTTCTGGATGGTATTGTACGGAGAAGATTGGCAATTCTTTATGACGCATACCTTCTACGGTACCATCATTTACACTACGATGTGTAATTTCTACGAAATCTGGCAAAGAAGTATCATCTACCGCATAACCATGGTTTTGAGATGTAATATATACCCGGCCAGTACGTAAATCTTGTACAGGATGGTTAGAACCACGGTGACCAAATTTCAATTTGAATGTGGTGCCACCATAAGCTTGTGCCAATACTTGATGCCCCATACAGATGCCAAAGATTGGTTTCTTACCAAACATTTTCTTTACTTCTTCTACTGCATAGCCAAGATCTTGAGGGTCTCCAGGGCCATTAGATAAAAAAATACCATCTGGATTTGCTGCCAACACATCTTCAGCCTTAGCATCTGCAGGAAATACAGTAAGACGACAGCCTGCAGCTTCTAGAGAGCGAAGGATATTTTCCTTTACACCATAATCCATTACCGCTACGTGGAATTCAGCATTTTTATCGCCACGCATACCTTGCCATTTTGTAGTTACACGCATAACTTGATCTGTTGGCAAGTCTTGTTTAAACAATTTTTGAATATCCTCCATAGGGTAATCAGAGCGTACGAGTACGCCCTTCATTACACCATGGTTACGAAGAACACGTGTAATCGCACGTGTATCTACATCATAAAGGCAAGGGATGCCGTGCAAACGAAGATACTCACTAAATAACCCCTCATTTTGCCAGTTAGATGGAAAGTCACACAGTTCACCTACAATAAAACCTTTACAATATGGCTTAGGACCTTGAGTGATAGAATTTAAAGTACCATAATTACCAATTAAAGGATAGGTTAATGTAATAATTTGATCCGCATAGGATGGGTCAGTCAAGATTTCTTGATACCCGGTCATACCTGTGTTAAATACAACTTCACCTACCGTTGGGGCGCCACCTAATAAGGAACCTTCAAACACGGAACCATCTTCAAGAACTAACTTGCCTTTCATTATAAGACTACGCCCTCCTTCATAACAATTTTGCCATCAACTACTGTCAGTTTAGCTTTACCTGTAACAGTCATACCATCAAATGGACTAACTTTACCTTTTGTATGAAATTTATTTCTATCTACTGTCCACTTTTCAGTTGTAGAGAATACAGTAATATCCGCTGGCTTACCAACTTCAAGAACACCTGCATCAAGGTGCATCAACTCAGCTGGTCGAGTACTCATATAGTACACAACTTGATCAATACTAAGTTTATCAGGACCATATGCATTTGTAATAACCGCTGCCAAAGATGTTTCGAGGCCACTGAAACCATTTGGTGCACAGCAGAATTCATGGTCTTTTTCTTCGTATGCATGTGGTGCATGGTCTGTAATAATCGCATCGATTGTGCCATCTTTCAAGCCTTCTAATAATGCTTGGCGATGATCTTCTGAGCGAATTGGAGGAGCCATTTTAAATGCTGGATTATATTCGCGTAGGTATTCATCTGTGAAAGACAAATGTTGGCTTGTAACTTCACAGGTTACATTAAGGCCTTTAGCCTTCGCACGGCGCACCATATCTACAGTATTTTTACTACTTACGTGAGCAATATGGATATGACCACCTGTCATTTCAGATAACAAGATATCACGAGCAACAGCCAAATCTTCAGCTACTGCAGGGCGACCAATAACACCTAATTCATAAGAAACAATACCTTCATGCATATGGCCATTTTTAGTCAATGTAATATCTTCTGCATGGTCGATAACCATCTTATTAAACATGGACGAGTATTCTAAAGCACGACGCATAAATGCAGCATTTTCTACATAGTGGCCATCATCGGAGAAAGCTACTACACCAGCTTCTGCCATATCCCCCATTTCAGCAAGTTCCTTACCTTCAAGACCTTTTGATACAGCACCAATAAATTCTACCTTAACAACACCAGTAAGTTCGGCTTGCTTTTGCAACCCTCTTACGAGCGCAGCATTATCTACCACAGGATTTGTATTAGCCATAGTTACAACACGTGTGAAACCACCTGCAGCAGCGGCTTGTGTACCGGAGTGGAAATCTTCTTTCGCTTCTTGACCTGGCTCACGCAAATGTGTGTGAATATCGATAAGGCCTGGTGCTACAATAAGACCTGTTGCATCATATATTTCAGCACCTTCAGCATTTAAGTTTTGACCGATGGCTGCAATTTTACCATCTTTTACGAGAATGTCTGCTACTTCGTTTTGTTTTTTCGCCGGATTTACTACCGTACCATTTTTAATAAGCAAGCTCACTACCGTCACCTCCGATAATAGTTAAGTACAATACAGCCATACGTATAGCTACGCCATTACGCACTTGTTCTTGAATTACTGATTGATCAGAATACGCCACATCTGGTGCGATTTCAAGGCCGCGGTTCATTGGACCTGGATGCATTACCATTGCATCATCTTTAGCTAGTTTCAATACTTCATTATTGATACCAAAGATGCGTGCATATTCTCTATTTGTAGGATATAGTGCAGAGTGAATGCGTTCTAATTGAATACGAAGTACGTTTACCACATCTGCATCAGCAACTGCTTCACGAATATCATGGTGTACGGTAACACCTAATTTTTCAAGTTCTGGATATACCATTGTGCGAGGACCAGCTAGATGTACATCAGCCCCCATTTTTGTAAGTCCATAGATGTTGGAGCGTGCTACACGGCTATGCATTATATCGCCAATGATAACGACTTTTAAGCCTTCTATGGATTCTTTTTTCTCTAAAATAGAGTACATATCTAGTAAAGCTTGTGTTGGATGCTCATGAGCACCATCACCTGCATTAATGATGATAGGATCTACGGCTTTCGTAGCGTATAAAGGTGCACCTTCTGCGCTGTGGCGCATTACGATAGCATCTGTGCCCATGTAGGACATTGTTAACAATGTATCGCGGAAGCTTTCACCTTTACCCATGGAAGAACCACTAGGAGAAAGATTGATTACGTCAGCCCCTAAATATTTTCCGGCTAACTCAAAGGAACTACGAGTACGAGTACTTGGTTCCATAAAAAGGTTGATAATGGATTTCCCCTTTAATAGTGGAACCTTCTTGTCATCAGAAAGAACGATTTTCTTCATTTTCTTTGCCACATCTAAAATCAATTTGATTTCTTCAGGTGACACATTTTGCAAACCCAATAAATCTTTGCCTTTTAGGCTAACTTGTCCCATGATTTCCTCCTAACTCACGTAACAAAAAAGACCTTTTGCCCAGGGCAAAAGGTCAAATAGTTTGCACAAAGAAGCCCCTATGGGCACTTCAACTATATTCCTTTCTCAGCCTCTCTGGACTAAATTAAAAGGTATTGTATTATGCAATGGTCTCTCGTACCATATATGCATTTCTTTATTTATTGTACTGAATCCACCTTTGAAAGTCAATGTAAAACACAAAATTCATATGTATTTTAAAAAGAGGACAAGCATATAAAATTGCTTGTCCTCTCTATATTTAAACAGCTATTAATCCACTTCTATATCTTAAACTTTAATCTAAAATTTCTTTTTTAGAAATTAAGGGTCTTAACCTAATGGATATAATCTTGGTGGGTTTTCTTCATCATTTTGCTGTTCATTTTGTGGAGTATATGGCATTTGATCTTGTTGCGGCTCATTCGCTACAGGATTTATCTGCACATATTGCTGATTTGGCGACAATTGAGGTTGACGTTGCTCACGACGACGTGTATTTTGAGATGCAGTCGGTCTAGGTTTAGTCAACTCATCAATGGATACAGCATTTGGAATAGTTACATTTGATGTATCCCCATGAATATCATCAAGTTCACTGAAGGAAGGAGTCCTCTTAGATGCTTGAGCAGCCTTACGTTCGGCTTCAAGTTGTTGACGGGCAAGTTCTGCACGACGACGAGCGCTTTCTTGTTGATCTCGAACACGTTGAATCGCTTCAGCACGCTCTTTTGCTTTACGCTCTATTTCAGCTTGAGCCAACGCTTGTTGACGGGCAGCTTCAGCTTTACGTTCTGCCTCTAGTTGCGCTTTATATCGTTCCTCAGCAAGGCGTCGTGCCTCGGCTGCTTGACGTTCTGCTTCAGCTCGTTCTGCAGCAAGTCGCTCTTGCTCTGCCTTACGAGCTTCCGCCGCTATGCGAGCCGCCTCTGCTTTACGAGCCTCTTCGGCACGTCTTGCTTCTTCTATGCGACGAGCTTCTTCAGCTCTACGCACTTCTTCGGCACGTTTAGCCTCTGCAGCAATGCGAGCTTCTTCAGCACGGCGCGCTGCTTCGAGTCGTTCCTGTTCAGCTCTACGTTGTGCCTCAAGTCTAGCTGCTTCTGCTTTCCGAGCTTCTTCTGCTCTACGTGCTTCTGCTTCTAAACGAGCTTGTTCAGCTTTACGCGCCGCTTCAATTCTCGCTTCTGCTGCTTTACGAGCTTCTTCGGCACGTCTTGCTTCCAATGCTTCCTGCTCAGCTTTACGTTGTGCTTCTAAACGAGCTCTAGCCTCAGCAGCCAAGCGTTCCTCTTCGGCCTTTTTGGCCTCTAAAGCAGCTTTTTCTGCTGCTCTTTGCGCTTCAAAGCGTGCCTTAGCTTCGGCCGCTTTTCTTTCTTCCTCCGCTTTGCGTGCAGCCTCAATACGAGCAGCTTCAATTCTACGTTCTTCTTCAAGACGTTTTGCTTCCGCTGCTAGTCGAGCTTCTTCTGCTTTACGAGCCGCCTCTAGCCGATCTGCTTCCGCTTTTCTCGCTGCCTCGATACGTGCCATTTCAGCTTTACGAGCCGCTTCCGCCTTGCGAGCTTCCTCTGCTTTACGCTCTGCTTCGGCTTTTTCAGCCATCTTGCGCTCAATTTCAGCATGCTTGGCTTCTGCAGCCTTTCGCAACATTTCGGCTTTTTCTGCAGCTAGTCGAGCCTCTTCAGCTTTTTTACGAGCTAATGCTTCTTTCTCGTCTTTTGCCTTTTTAAGTTGTGCTTCTTTTTTTACATCTGCTACAGCTTTATCGCTTAACTTTTTAGTTTCTTCATGAGCAATTACTTCTGCCCGTTTAGCTGGACTTTCAACAGTAGATTTTTTAGTATCTACGGACCCTTTATCTCCATCTTTACCACCTACAGGTCCTACAGGTATTTGTGTTCCCCCTTGAGTTGGGTTCCCTAAAATATCTTTAACATCTTTTGGTACATTAACAGCAATAGTTTGATGTTTTTGTGGATTTGCAAGAGATTCAGGAATCAACAAGAAACGAATTGGCAAATTCGATGCACCGGCTGGCATAAAGTTTAATGTTAATAAATCGCCCGCATTATAGTTCCCTAAAAGACGGCTATCTAATATAGTACCTTCCCCTAATGCGGAAATACCATCTGCACCACCAATGTGATAAGTCCGTGTATCTGTCTGCCCCCTTCTAGCACCTTGTTGATGCAATGTTTTTACCGTAAAGGAACCAGAATAAGGTCCCCCAAGAGGGTTAAAATACAGTCTAAACGGTTCATTCCCCTTTGTAGGAATTTTTAACGTATACGATACGCCATAGTTACCACGATCTCGAACAAATGCTTTATTTTGCATTTCGTCTACACCATTAATAAACGTATCTTCTCGGTCATTACCAATTTCTACAAAGGCACCACCTAAAGAGGTATCGAATGGTGTAGTAACCTCCATATTACGCTTAGCACCAGTATAAGTACCGCGTAATTGTATTTCATCAATAGGAAGGTTTTTCACCCAATGTGACGCATCTACAGGGTCCATCCCCATAGGCAACATCATGACACGCGCAAATATAGGCCCTTCTGTTTTAATATCTACAATACCCGTAAATAATGCATCTCGATTTACCGGTGTATTTTCTAAGTCACTAAAGATTAATTGGCGCCCTTGTGGTGGGATGCTAAGAGAATATAATGGTCTTGCATCTCGGCTTTCATTAAGAGGTTGCTCCAAATCCTTTCGAGACAAATCACGACCTGCTGCAAAATAATCAGGTGTAGCTACAGATTTTAATTGTCTCATGACATGTACTGAAGTTGGATAAGCCGTTTGGTTTTCTAAGACGATAGCAATCTTGTGAGGTAAATCCATTTCATTTACATGATAGAAATAGATACGACCATTGCCATTAATTGTACCTGCACTTAACGTACCTCCTACGGGGCCTACATATTCAGGACTATCCGATAGGAGCAATGTATCAGTTTGAGACACCAACGATGGTGGCAACGGAGAAAACTGAAAATATCCAATTGATTGTAAATCTATATCACGAGCTTCTACATGGCCTGTAAGGGCAGCCATGGCAGCCATAGCCGCAGCTACACAATATCTTGATTTATAGGAAAACATATATTATTACCTCTATACTTCTTCGAGCCCCAACGGGTCATACGTAAGTGCTAATGCTTCAATCTTCTTTAGTCGATGGCCAATTCCAGATTTAGATAGTTTCCCCTCCATCAACTCTTCAAGTTCTTTTAAACTCGCTTCAGGATTCTCCCACCGAAGTCTTGCAACGACGCGCAACTTTTCAGGTAATTCTTCAATACCGATTTCTCTATCAATAATACGGATTGCTTTTACCTGACGAACTGCTGCATCCACAACCTTCTGTAAATTTGCAGTCTCACAGTTGACTTGTCGATTAATTTGATTTCGTACAGTTTTCATAATCCGCACGTTTTCAAATTCCATAAGAGCCGATTGAGCTCCCATGATTTGCAAACAGTTTGTTACTGCGTCCCCTTCTTTAAGATATACTACATACTCTTCCTTCCGCTCCGTTAAGCCCGCATGAATGTGAAAGAGCCGTAATACATGGATAATTTCCCTCGCAAAGGTCTCGTTTCCCGTCATAAACTCAAGATGATAATCACTTTGTGGTTTATTGACAGAGCCTCCCCCTAAAAAAGCTCCCCTTAAAAAGGCCCGTCGCGCTTCCATTGATTTGAGCCAACTACGAGGAATTTGTTCGCTCACAGGCCATAAAGCAAGATCCTCTAGAGCCTGTCTACCCTCTACAGAGGGTTCTACAGATAGCGTATACATATTTTTTTTACGCAAGTTTAAACCTTGTCGTACTAAAACATTTGTAGGTAATTCGTATTGCTTTTTCAAAATACCAAGCAAACGACGAGCTACTGCATTATTAGCCGTAGCTAAACGAATACCGACGGCACCTTTCATCCCCAAAATGATAGATCCGCCCATACGCAATAAGCAAGACGCTTCAATTTTCATGGCCACATCCGCATCACTAGAGGCTTCATATTGGCATAATTCATTTTTTACATCTTCTGCAAATGACATGGGCATCCCTTCTCATTAATGATCATCTCGTTGAAGATAATACTCTAAGATATGCGGTTCAGTGTTAGATTGCATAGCATGAATGATATCCATAATAACTTTACCTAACCGTTCAGGATCGTGAACAGCTGGTTTTTGAGGGTTAATTAAGGTAGCTCGTATAGTGCGGATTCCTTTGTCTTGTAACTTCTTAGTATCTAATACCAATGGTTCAGATCCTACAGCACTATATTGTTCAACCATTTGAATTGGCAACGGCCCATCATTGGCAAGAACAGTATCTATAATTCCTTCTCCGCCATGAGCAATTAAAGCCTCTACATGATCATTTAATGTGTAGCCTGTGGTTTCACCCGGTTGTGTCATAACATTAGCAATATAGATTTTATTAGCCTTACTGGCACGTACATGAGAGGCCAACTTATCGGTTAGTAAATTTGGGATAATGCTTGTATATAAACTACCAGGACCTAAAATAATTACATCCGCTTCATCAATGGCACGTAATGCAGCCCCCTCTGGCTTAGGCAATGCTGGATCACTATAGATATGACGAATTCGTTTACCCGAGTGTGGTATATTACTTTCACCTTCTACAATAGTGCCATCTGTCATCTCTGCACGCAATTTAATGAACTCTGTAGAGGAAGGAATTACACGACCACGGACACGCAACAATTTACTAGCCGCTTCAAGAGCTTCTTCAATATCTCCATCATAAACTTGAGCAAGCGCAGTGATAAAGAGATTACCAAAACTGTGCCCAGAAAGCTCATTTTCACCATCGAAACGATAACGGAATAAGTTCTCCATTACTCCTTCTTGTTCAGCTAATGATACTAAACAGTTTCGCAAATCACCAGGAGCTATCATTTGAAAGTCTTCTCGCAAGCGACCAGAAGAACCTCCATCATCAGCGACAGTTACAATCGCAGATAGGTTTGATGTATGTGATTTTAAACCACGCAATAAATTTGATAAGCCCGTACCACCACCGATTACTACAATTTTTGGGCCCTTATCGAGTCGGATATTTTGAAAAATAATATCCGATACCTTGCTGTCAGGATTAGGTAGTACCGCACGAATAATCGTTTTAATAACTTTACTCGTACCGATGAGCATTAATACAGCACCAATCGATAATACTACAGTCCCTACAGCAATGAGTACATTATAATTGTAAAAGCCCGTCATATTATAGGAAAAGGCAAGTACAATATCTTCAAGAACCGCAAGCCATTGATAGTTAAAAATCAAAGAAATACCAATAATTAAAAGACCTACACCACAACTAAATAGGGCAAGCCAACGTTTTATATTTAGACCCGGAATTAGCCACCGGAACCATCCTTTTCGCAACATAATCCCCCCTACCTAGTTATCAAGTGTTATAATTTCATGAGGATTATAATCTTCTTCTACATTATTTTTCATCATATCTCTATGTTCAACAGTTACACGATATCCTTTTTCTAACAAGTGGGAGTATAGAGCCTCTGCCATAGCTACAGATCTATGCATACCACCTGTGCAACCTACTGCCACAATAAACTGAGATTTCCCTTCTTGTTCATAATTTGGTACAAGGAAGTCCATGGTATCAAAGTAACGTTTTTTAAATTCCTCGGTTACTTCAAAGGAATGGATATATTCATTCACTGCTTTCACACGACCTGTTTTATGACGAAACTCAGGAATATAAAATGGATTAGGTAGAAAACGAACATCCCATACCATATCTGCATCGAGAGGAATACCATACTTAAAACCAAAGCTCACTACAGTAATCGCCATACCATGAGCTTCATCAACTTGAGCAAAGCGCGTTTTTAAATACTCTTTCAAGCTAGCCGTCTTCATATTAGTGGTATCAATAATAAAATCTGCTTTATGGCGCACAGAGTTAAGAATTTGGCGTTCTTTTTTTAGCCCTGTTGTAATTAGCCCATTAGGAGCCAATGGATGACTCCGTCGACTTTCCTTATATCGACGAATCAAAGTCTCATCTGTAGCATCCATAAATACAATTTCAAAATCTACCTTCATATCTTTTAATGTATCTAAAGATGAAGAAAGAGCTTCAAAAAATTCGCCCCCCGAATATCTACAACAAGAGCAACGCGATTAGTCCGTTCTCCACCTTGTCGGCAAATTTCACTTAATTTAGGAATCAGCACAGGGGGAATATTATCAATACATAAATACCCCATATCTTCTAAAGCTTGCAATACTTGAGTTTTGCCGGCACCTGACATACCTGTAACTATTAACAAACGAAATGCTTCCATAGTTTTACTCCATTATAAAAGATTATCTTTAATCCAATGGGCTACTCCATCGTCATTATGATGGCCACAAATTGTATGAGCCACAGATTTTACATGATCTGTAGCGTTTTCAACAGCTACAGAGTAACCTGTTTTACGTAGCATAGAAATATCATTTTCTGCATTACCAAAAGAAACGATATGTTCTAAACTAATATGATTATCTAAAGCTAGTTGTGTCAAAGCACGCCCCTTTGACACATTAAGGGCAACGATTTCTAAAAAGTCTTTTTGGCTACGAACTAGATTAACCAAATCGCCCACTTCAGGAGTCAAAGTATCAATAATTTGATCAATCCCCTCTACTGTATCAATAGCGATTAGCTTATTTGGTTCAGACTCTAAAGTATATAACCCATCACCTAAAAACTCTGCTTTCGCTCCCGTTTGAACTTCATAGAGATCGGACTGCCATGTTTTATGATGACATAGCAAATGATCATCTATATAGGATTGTATATGCCAATCATATTGTTTTGCTAATTCATAAATACGCTGTACAGCCTCAACAGAAACGGTCTGCTCAAATAGTTTACACCCTGTTTCTAATTCTTGAATGAGTCCTCCAGAGAACAAAATCATGGGTACATTACCAAGCTTTAAAGCAGAACCAATAGGCTTTGCCGTTTGATACATCCGTCCCGTAGCAATGGTAACAACGATGCCCCTTTGCTGTAAACGATGTAACACATCTACTGTATAGTCAGATACAGTATTATCACTGCGTACCAAGGTTTCATCACAATCAATGGCAACCATTTTAATATGAGAAAAAGAAGGATTCATGTTTGCCTCCTTTATAAAAATTTTAAATACTCTTTATTATACCATTAATAGTGGCTATATAGATAGAAATTAGCGGTAAGAACTCTAATAATGATTAGAAAGTATAGTCATAAAACTTTCATTAAATGCAAAATCCTCTATTATCAATTAATTATTATTTCTTAATCAATTGTATAATATTAATAAAACACTATAATAAACACTTCATATAATTTTCATTTAACTTTATATTAAACACAAAAAAGAGACTCCCGAAGAAGTCTCTTTCATATAATTAACTATCAAATTAGAATTTGTAGTTAAGGTCTGCACGGTAAAAGTCACCTTTGTCAGTACCATCTTGAGTTTTCCAGTCGAAACCATAGTTAGCAGATAAACCAACGTTATTTTGCAATGCATAGTCAACGGAAGCCATCCAACCTTTAGCATCTGTAGTGTAGAATTGATTATAAGTAGTATCTACAATTGGTGCATTTTTCTTTTGGTTGAAGTATTGACCTTTTACGCCCCAAGTACCTGCTTTTTTGATGTCGTAGTTACCAAAGCCAAGACCTGCAGTCCAAGCTTGAGAGTCGTCTACATGGGAATCTTTCAACCATTCGCCACCAACCCAAACTTTGTCGAAGTTAGCATCAGCATTGAAGCCATAGATGTTTTTGTAACCATTATCAGTATCTTGATTTACACGGTCGTAGAAACCGCCTACCATAGTGTGTTTACCTACTTTACCAGTTAAACCAATATATGTGTTAGTTACATTTTGATCTTTTGTTAATTCGTTACCATTGGTATTATTGGCAACAATTCTACCATTATCACCGGATACCATGTAACCGTATGCAGCTTGTACATTAATTTTATCGTTGCCAACATTCAATTGAGCACCGTCGAATGTGCCGTCGAACATCAAGCCGCCACCGAAGGATTGACCGAAACGACCAGCTTTAGCGGATACGCGTTCGCCGAATTTATGGTTTACATAAGCGCGGTCAATTGTAGCATCTGCTTTATCTTCATTTTCAGAATTGCCTAATTCGAAGTTACCAGAAGTCAAACGAACTACAGCGTCTGTACGATCGTTTACTTTTGCGTTGAATTGTACACGTGCACGAGCGTCAAATTTGGATTTAGCATGTTCAGCATCTTTGTAACGAAGACGAGCATCACCAGTAACTTTTACATTACCAACGCGGTCTTCCAAGCGAGCTACACGAACGCCCAAGTTGTTCAATTCGTTGGAGAATTCATCAGCCAAACGGTTGATCATAGCTTGTTGTTCAGCGTTAGCGCGGTCTTGATTAGCCATAGCTTTAGCTACCATTTGAGCCATTTCGTAACGAGTGATGTTATTTTGGCCTTTGAAAGTACCATCTGGGTAACCATTGATAACACCAGCGTTAGCCAATTGAGAAACTGCTTGGTATGCCCAAGAATCTGGAGTTACGTCGGAGAATGGGTTAGCTGCGAATGCAGTAGTTACACCCAATACTGCTGTTGCTGCAAAGATTGCTGCGAATTGTTTTTTCATAGTTAAATTCCTTCTTTCTGAAAAAAATAGAAAATAAAATGTTACAAGTCATAACATTCACATTCTACTCAGTTCTTCAGATTAAGAATCTTTGGGAGTGTCCACGTTTCCTCGCCACATTCTACATCGAAGTTCTTCATTTCATGTGTTTGCTACTTCTCGTACGGTGATATTAGCACAACCACTTTTTCGTGTAAACCCTTTTTTCTCAATTGTGTTCTCATTATCTTGTTTTTATAACTTAAAATGCTTGCTAAGTTAGATTTTATCTAGTTTTATAGGATATAATTTTTTTCATAAAAAAATTTAATTTTATATCCTTTTCTATTAATTGAGAATTTTTATTATATTTTTCATTAAGTTAAACTTATTAATATATATATAATTAATAAGAAATTTATCTTTCTATACAGAAAGATTTTATAAATATATCCTACAATATAAGGGATATAATTCTTGATAACCACTAAATTATTCGATTACTTTTAATATTATGTATTTATAAAACATTTTACTATATATATATACTATTATATATAAAATAATTCATAATACTTTTATGCAACAAAAAAAGACTTCCGAAGAAGTCTTTTTTTGTTTGTGAGGGAATTAGAATTTGTAATTTAATTCTGCACGATAGAAATCGGAAAGATCATTACCGCTTTGGTCTTTAGAGTTGAAGCCATAACCTGCGGATAAACCTACGTTATCTTGTACTGCGTAGTCTACGCTAGCCATGTAACCTTTGTAACCATTAGATGTATTTGTTAAATCATATGCTTGATCCCAAGTGGAACTTACGATTGGTGCATTAGCTTTTTGGTTGAAGTATTGACCTTTCACATCCCATGTACCTTTTTTAGCGATGTCGTAGTTACCATAGCCAAGACCTGCTGTCCAAGCTTGAGAATTATCTACGTTGGAAGCTTTCAACCATTCACCGCCAGCCCACAATTTATTTTTACGGAAGTCCGCATTGAAACCGTAAACATCTTGTTTATCGGAATTAACTGTTACACCATTATGGTTCAAGTTGCCGCTAGATAATCTGGAGTAGAAACCACCAACGGAGGATTCTTTACCAACTTTACCTTTTAAGCCTACATAGGATACAGATGGGTTATCAGATTTGGAGTTGCCATCAGCAGCACCATCAATCATATAACCATACGCACCTTGTACTTGAACTTTATCATTACCTACGTTCAATTGTGCACCATCAAATGTATCATCGTACATCAAACCGCCACCAATTGTTTGTTGGAAACGACCAGCTTTAGCAGATACGTTGCTACCAAATTTGTGATCTACGTAAGCACGATCGATTGTTGCTTGAGAACCTTTAGTAGAGTCACCAAATTCGTAATTACCTTTTACACGAACAACTGCTTGTGTTTTATCATTTACATTAGCATTGAATTGTACACGTGCACGGCCGTCAGTTAAAGATTTACTATTAGCTTTGTAAACACCTTTGTCTTCAGAACCTTGATAACGGATACGAGCATCACCAGTTACCTTTACATTACCTACACGGTCTTCTAAGCGAGATACTCGAACGCCGAGGTTGTTCAACTCGTTAGAGAACTCATCTGCCAAGCGGTTAATCATAGCTTGTTGTTCAGCGTTAGCACGATCTTGGTTAGCCATAGCTTTAGCTACCATTTGAGCCATTTCATAACGAGTGATATTGTTTTGGCCTTTGAAAGTGCCATCTGGATAACCATTAACGATACCAGATTGTGCTAATTGAGATACTGCTTGGTATGCCCAACTATCTGGAGTTACATCGGAGAATGGATTTGCAGCAAATGCTGTTGTTACACCTAACACTGCTGTTGCTGCTAACATTGTTGCGAATTGTTTTTTCATAATGAATTCCTTCTTTCTTATAAATAAGAATTTATATTTGCAGAAGACGTTCACTACATAAGTAGTATCACTATGAAAGATGTATTAGGAGTGTCCATGTTTCCTCAACTAAATTATCTATCTTAGCTCCACTTCTTTGTAGCGTAGCCTTTCTGTTGATGTGAATATACCACCACCCCAAAACTTTGTAAAGCATTTTACACAACTAAATTTTATGAAATTTCTTTCATGAATAAAAATTATACCAAAAACATAGATTATTACTGCATTTTTAAAAATTTAATTTTACAAAATTTCATTTTACAGTCTAAAAAAATAGATAATTTTATTATCTACAGCCACAAATTTAATAATTATCACTTATTAAATTTATCTATACTTATAATTTATATTAATTCATTTGTTTGAATTGTTTATTTTCTATAAGATTACTAAGTGATATATTTAGATTCGACCTAGCCGTCTTGCTAAATTTTATTTAGTATACATTTCACAAGATACAACATAACTTAATCCTTCTTAACTTATAAAAAGCCTATCTACGATGAAATTTATCGTAGATAGGCTTTCACGATTATTAAATTGCGTAAGAAACAAATCCTAGAATATGATCAACAGGAACTGGGCCGATAAAACGACTATCACTAGAATGATTGCGATTATCCCCCATCACAAATACATGACCTTCAGGAACTGTTACAGGTGTAGACCGAGTATAATTCATTTTTGTATCTTTTGTATATGGTTCTTGTAATTTTTCTCCATTACGCCATACATAACCATCTTTAAACTCTAGTACGTCACCAGGTCTACCTATTACACGTTTTACCCATACATCATTTGTTTGAGCGGATTTATTAAAAACAGATGTATAGTTCATCAGTGGTTCTTTTACATCATCCACCCATGTACGAACACGATTAACACGACTATCAATAATAACGATTTGTCCATATTCGGGCATATCATTCATAATATGATGCCATTTGGTAACAATCAAATATTGTCCATTGTGTAATGTATCATCCATTGATTCCCCAGACACTCTAGTAGGTTGAATCAAGAAAATATGAATTACCATAGCAATGATTAATGCCAATGCAATAGCATAAATCCAATCTAATATTTCTTTTACTATTGTATTACCTAACTTATTACTCATAGTTTCCTCTTAATGACCACCTTTCGTAAATCTCCCACCAAAGACATCATGTACGTCTTGGATCGTAATAAATGCTGTAGGATCTACTTTATAAACGGTATCCTTTAATCTTGTAATTTCTAGCCGCGTTACTACAGAATATAATACATGTTTCGGTTGTTTTAAATACCCACCTTCTCCGTACATAATAGTAACACCACGATTAAGATTAGCATTTAATGCATCAGCAATAATCTTCGAATTATCTGCATCGGTAATAATCATAACCCCTTTAGATTCTTCAAGTCCAGTGATGGTCACATCAATCATCTTATAAGCAATAAAATAAGCAATTAAGGAATACATGGCACTATTCCAACTATATACAAAGCCCGCTGCTCCAAGAATAACTAAATTCATGGCCATTACAATTTCGCCTACAGAAAAGGTGGACCGTTTATCAAAGATAATAGCTACAATTTCAGATCCATCTAATGAGCCACCATTACGAATAATTAGCCCTACCCCAATACCTAAGATTATACCACCAAAGATTGCCCCTAAAAATGGGTCAGTTGTAATAGGTGTAAAGCGGTGTGCAATGTTAGAAAATATTGCCATCCATATAATAGAGAACAAAGTAGACAAGGTAAATCCTTTACCAATTACTTTATAGCCTAAATATAAAAAAGGTAAGTTGAAAAGTACTACGAAAATGCTAAAAGAAATACCTGATAGTTCCGCAGCCATCAAAGAGATACCAACTATACCACCGTCGATGATGCTATTTGGTACTAAAAATAAATCTAAGCCCATCGTATATATCAGGGCGCCTAGAATCATCATTACACAACGCATAATAAGGTTTGACCAGTTACGCGTTGAAGTTTCACTTGTCATGAGCTTCTCCTTTTCCGTATAACTGTTCCATAGCATGTAATCGCTTTTCTTCTAACTCGTTTGCGTCCACAGTATCTTCTTTAGCAGCTAGTTCATTTTGAGCTAATTGCTTCGTATAACGCAAACCAATAACGAGAGCAGTCAAATCATCTACAGGTTCTGGTGGAAATTGCATAGATGTAGGAATAATCTTTCGCCACCCTGTAGGAGGATTATATTGCCAATATAATTTACGAGCCTCCTCCGTACTGTGAGATTCGTCTATTAAACTAGTTGTAATTTTGTGATTGCGTCCAATTTGTTGAAGAGAAGGATACAAATGCTTATGATTCGTGCCATTGCCACAAACAATATGAACGATACCATAATATTCAGTTAAAACACGTTCAATATCATCATTGAAGGTCTTTGAGGAAATAATTTTACGGCATATCATCTCACCGAAAGGTGAGAGTATAGCTACGCCAGTTTTCTCATTTCCTGGATCCACTGCTAAAATATATGTATTTTCAGTCATTTGATTATCCCCTTTGTAAGTACAGTAGTTATATTTTAACATAAAAAGAAGGTCTTATGTTGAAAATTACATAAGACCTTCTTTTATAATGTATGAAAACAGCATACCTTCATCATATTAATTAGTTTGCATTTTTGCCTTATCATTGAAATCTGGCATTTGAGTAATACGCAACTTGAGGTGAACAGGACCAGATGAATATGTGTCGCCATCACTATAAGCTTCCACATGAACCTTACCACGCATAGTGCTTATTCTCTTAATTGCTGTAAACAAATCATCACCAGGTATCGTTCCAATATCACCTGATAAGGAATCAGGAATAATCCCCTTTGCCTTAGCACGCTCGTTTACTTGTTTCAAGAATTGAAGCATAGACGATTGAGCATTAGTACCCCCATCAATTACTGTAGAGTGAATTACCTCTCCATTTTTATAGATAAATTGTTGTGGATATACTTGAATAACTGCAACTGCAGGTTCACCTGAAATAATATTTCCGGCTGCCACAACTTGAACCACCATAGGAGTCTTGGAATTGATTAGCTTTTGAGTAGCTACCTCAACATTTTGTCGATCTACATACACAACGGATTGACCATTATCTTCTATACCTAAGCGACGTAAAACAAGTTTATTTGTATCATCGATAATATGTTTAATAGCATTATTACTATCTTCTTCACTTAAACCAGGTCGTACAACAGCTTGTGCTAATAGCTGATCTACTTGGAAGAGAATGGTTCCTTCCCGTAAATGAATGATGCCATTCTGCAATTGTTCTTGTGTATTTTGTAGATTCTTAATATGCGCTTCCATCTTAGCACGTGTTGCTTCAAGCTCAGCTACCTTTTGAGACACCTCTGCATAAGAGGCTTGTAAAGATGCCAATTCGGCTTCTGTTGCGTCTTTAGCAGCTTGTGCACTCGCCAATTCAGCTTTTGTAGCCTCTACTTCACGGCGAATTTGTTCGATCTCAGCCATCCGTTCTTCAAGCTCTTGTTTATTTTGTTCTAACAAAGCCTGCCCACGAATCAGTTCTTGCGTCTTTGCAGCAACCTCATTATTCAGCTGCTTCATATCAGCTCGCAACTGATCCATACCGAACAATGCGGTTCGCACACTTTGAGACGTAAAGGTTAATACCCCAACTGTAGCTGCTGCAACCAAAAGGCCTGTCACAATAGTAACTATAATAGATGTGTGCTTAGGTCGTAATCCAAAGAGGGACATACGACGTTTACCAATTTTAGTGCCTAGCTTATCCCCCATGTAAGCAATGAGACCACCCATAAGAGCGATAATTATTAAGATTTTGACACCTACTAACATCATGTCCCTCCTTTCTCCTAAGAATACAATCTGTTATTTCGATACGCGCCAATTCAAATACAACCCTGCAATAATACCTAATGTATCCGGTATTAATGCAGCTAATACGGTTGGCAATGCTCCACCTTTCCCTAAGGCACCAGCAAAGGTCATCACCCCATAATAAATAAAGATGATAAGAATACTAATACCAAAGCCGATAGATGAACTAGAACGTTGTTTTTGAAGGCCTAAAGGTGCACCTACAAGAGCAAATACAAAACTTGCCAACGGAATTGTAAAACGTTGGTACATTTCCATTTCAAGTTTATTAGCATTAGTATAAGCAGCCTTATAAGCTCTGATTTGATGACGTAACTCCTTAATCGTTAATTCCTCAGGTTTACGTTGATCTTGTTGAATATCTTTTGGGGCAGACTTAATCGGCAAGGATTGCTCCTTAAATTTCATGGTACGTTCAACACCATTACCAGCTGATAAATCATAGATGATACCATTCTGCATCACCCAATATTGACCATTCCAGATAGCTGTATCAGCATTTTCAACCTGTTGTAACTTGCCGCCCTCCCCAAATTGTTGAACCGTAATCATGGACAACTGTTTGGTTTCAGCATCATAGCTCTTAGCATACATCAATGTGCCTAGCTCATCACCATTCATCGTTTTTAACACAATATGATTTTGTGTTTGAGGTGATGCATTTTTCATAATTTGTTCGCGCACAATCGTTTGATACATATGATTTGTACGAGGTACAACAAATTCATTAAATGCTACTGCCCCAATGGAAATAATGAGGGCAATAATATATACAGGCATGGCCAAGCGTAAAAAGCTTAGACCACCAGCACGCATAACAACGATTTCACTAGTGCTACTCAAACGACTAAAGGTCATAAGAGAAGCCAATAAAACCGACATCGGGAATGTCAAGATAACAATACTTGGTAAAGCCAAGACAAATGCTTGCATAACAAGCAACAATGGTGCTCCATATTCAGTAATATATTGAGCAATCCTAAACAATGTGCCTGTACCAATAAAAATACTAGTAAAAGCAAAAACACCAAATAGGAATGGGCCTACAAAAGCTTTTAAAATATATTTATCTAATAATCGCATAGCCCCTCCTATAATTTAAAGTTATCCCCTAAATAATGTTCACGAGCGATTGGATCATTCGCAATTTCATCAGGGGTACCCTCTAGGAGGATTTTACCATTACTCAAAATATAAGCCTTATCTACAATCCCCAATGTTTCGCGAACATTATGGTCTGTAATCAAGATACCAATACCGCGGTTCTTAACGTGTAAGATAATTTGCTGAATATCAGCAACCGCAATTGGATCGACACCTGCAAAAGGTTCATCAAGAAGGATGAAATTAGGTTCTAAGGCGAGGCAACGCGCAATTTCTACACGGCGTCGTTCACCACCAGATAATTGCATCCCCATACGGTCACGGACATGTCCAATATGAAATTCTTCAATCAATGATTCCACGATAGCTTCAATCTCATCAGGCTTTTTTGCCGTAGTCTGTAGCATGGCACGAATATTGTCCTCTACAGACATGGAACGAAAGATTGATGCCTCTTGCGGTAAGTATCCAATACCTTCAGCCGCCCGCTTATACATAGGAATATTTGTTATATCCTTGCCATCAACGGTAATGATACCAGAACTTGGTCTTTCAATGCCTACAATCATATAAAATGACGTAGTTTTACCGGCCCCATTAGGCCCTAATAGACCTACAACTTGGCCTTTATCAACGCGTAGACTTACACCATCTACCACATTGCGTCCGCTAAAGGTTTTAACTAAGTTTTTGGTTTCTATATACATATATTATCCTTATTTATTCGGAACAATGACGAGTGTACTACGTCCACCTAATGTTTCAGCAGAATCATCAGCTAAACGAATTTTCAGTTCCGGTGCATTCAGTACATTACCATTTTGAACGGCATGCGCAGAACCAGATAAGAGTACCACTCCATCATTTTGGTTTGGCGTTTGTGTATATGTAGCTCGGTCAGCAGAACCAGACACGTTTCGTTCGGGATTAGAGAAAGTAACATTACCTTGCGCTACAGCACGAACTTCCTTCATCCATCCTTCTACCTTATCACCGGTTAAGGTTGTCCCTTCAGCAATCAAACGGGCATTGCCTGTAACAAGACCGTATTCAGAGTCAGTATTATACTCAACACTGTCACCAAAGATTTGGCGATCAGCACGTTGTAAATGAACGCTACCATTAGCAGTGAATTTATTATTATTGTAACTGTGAACCGCTTGAGCAGACATGGCCATATCAGAACCAATCATAGATACACCACCATCAAGATTTGCTTCTTGAGTTTTTGTATTGTACCAACCCTTGGCACCAGTCATAGTTTTATCCGCTTGGGTAATAACAACATTACCTGTTGCATCTGCACGACCTGAATTGCCATCATAAGACAATGTATCAGCGCTGATAGTCAACGGATCATTTGCAGCCCAAACTGTAACAGATGCAGTCATGAGTACAGCTAATATAGCCATACCAATCTGTTTTTTCTTATTCATCATATTTCCTCTCAATTACTTCTTTGTTAATTTCGCATGTCCAATGGCTTTAATAATTTTTAAAGACATATTGCCCTCAAGCTTGTCCCCTGTGAGGGTTACATCCTTACTGTTATAAGTGAAAGCCGTTTTAGATGTCAATGTTTTCGTTTTGTTATCAAAATGAAGGGCCTCAGTTTTAAATTCTGCACCTTCCGTATTAGTAGCAGTAACGCCTTGATCAATATCAAGAGAATTTCGATCGCCCGTCAGGACAGCATGAGGCGCTGTAATCGTAGTAGTCACATCATCTTGATAGAACAGACCTTTCAAATTGGTCAGAACGATAGCTTTTGTACGCGGGTCATATTCAATCTTCTCAGCCGATAATGCCCATACTAGCTTGCCATCTTTTTCCTCTTGCAAGTCCGCACCTTGGAAATTAACGAGTTGTCCACTTTGATTTTGAGTGGAATTAGCCTCATTAGAGTCTTTCATAATAAATACAATAAGACCGATTAGAGCTAATACTATAGCGACCACAATGGCAATTAACTTTTTATTGTTTTTCATGCGCTCTCTCCCGTATAGCTATCTTCTTATCGTAATCAATAATTTGATCCATCTTAGTCATCCAACGGTGTTGGAACCAAAGCCACTCATCTGGATGTTCACGAATAAATTCTTCCGTAACACGTACACAGGCTTCAGTTAGACGATACATATCAACATCTTCATCGCCAGTTTCCTCATAATGTAATGCTGGCAAGATATGAACGATATGTCCTCCTTCAGGCTTACGAGATGCAAAAATAGGTACTACAGGAGAGCCAAATTTCTTTGCAAATGTTGCTGGTCCCATAACAGCTGATGAATCTTGTCCCAAAAACGGAACTGGTAAACCATTTATATATCCATCTTGGTCAGCTAAGAATCCAAGTAGTTTTTTCTTTTTTAAAGCCTTAGCAGCAGAAACGATTTCGTTGCCACCACTAGCAAATACGTCAAGCCCCACCATCTCACGATATTCATTCATAAGGCGTGTGAATTGAGCATTAGGTTGTTTCTTAACAATTGTAGTGGAAGGATATCCATGAGCTGCCATAGCAGCCCCCATCCATTCCCAGTTGCCTACATGGCCAGTAAGAACGATAACTCCCTTATCTTCAGCAATGGCCTTTTCTAAATGTTCAACACCACGCATCTCTATGTGTTTATTGATAAAGGATTTCGTCAGGTTTGGCATGTATAATACTTCCATAACACTTCGACCAAGATTCTTGAACAACTTATTAATTAATTGTTCCGCCTCTTGATCGTTCATATTCATACCAATTTTAATATTATTTATGCCTCTAAGCTTTTGCTTCTTCGCTATTAGCCCATATACAGGACCTAAACAAGCGCCTATGAGCAAAATGAGCTTGTATGGTAGTCGACAAACAAGCCAACTAATGCCTTTAACTAAATGGTATTGCCATTCGTTATTCATTCTGCCCACCTCCTTTATTGTCCATGAGCATGGGCCTCTTGCGCATAATCTGCAACAACAGAATCCCATAAACCTTGATTCTTCAAGATATATTCTACAGCCTCTCTAACAGCACCATGTCCACCATTGACGGTAGAAATAAATTTAGCTATTGATTTAACCTCTAATACCGCATTATTTGGTGCCATCGGCAAACCTACGAGTTGAAGAGCTCCTAAATCATTAAGATCATCCCCCATGTAAGCAATCGAGTCTAAGTCGATTTGATGTTTTTTACAAAGAGTTCTTAATGCTTCAGTTTTATTAGCATGCCCCATAAGAAGTTCATCAAAATGCAACTCCTTCGCACGGCGCTCTACCATCGGAGATACACGAGCCGTAATAATTGCTAGCTTTATCCCTGATTTACGAGCCGCAGTCAAGCCTAAACCATCTTTTACAGAAAAGGCTTTGAGCTCTTCTCCAGTCGATGTATAAATTAGAGTGCCATCTGATAAAACTCCATCAACATCGAGAACAATCCATTGAATATTCATTATACAATGCCTCTACGCAATAAATCGGTAATGTGAACAATGCCAAGACATACATTATTAGTATCAACCACAGGTAATACGGTGATAGGGCGAGGTTGATTTTTCTCCATCAAATGAAGCGCTTCTGCGGCCAATTTATCCTTTGTAATCGTACGCGGCATAGACGTCATCATATCCTCTACGGGCCATTCTAAAAAATTGCTGCCAGAATCAAGTCCACGTCGAACATCACCATCAGTCACTAGACCTAACAAATGTCCTTCTTCATCAATAACATTTGTAGCACCTAACCCTTTTTCTGTCATTACAAAAAGTGCATCACGAACGGTAGCCCCTTTAAATACTGTTGGATTATCCTCGCCACCATGCATGATATTTTCTACAGTCAACAATAATTTGCGACCTAAGGAACCACCTGGATGGAATACAGCAAAGTTTTCTGGAGTAAAATGATGGCGTTCCAATAAACATACTGCTAACGCATCACCTAGTGCTAGGGCAACAGTAGTACTTGTAGTAGGTGCTAAACCTAATGGGCAAGCTTCTCGTTCTACCTCTGCCAACAATACAATATCAGAATTTTTTGCTAATGTAGACTCTGGTTTCCCTACAACACAGATTAATTTAGCCCCTATGCGGCGCAGAGACGGCAAAATACTAATAATTTCTCCTGTTTCACCACTATTAGAAAAGGCTAACACTACATCATCTTCAGTAATCATACCAAGATCACCATGCACGCCTTCACCAGGATGCATAAAAAGTGCCGGTGTCCCTGTACTAGCCAAGGTAGCCGCAATTTTACGACCAATATGACCAGATTTTCCCATTCCTGTACATACTACACGGCCCTTACAAGCCAAAATCATATTTACAGCATTTACAAAATTGTGATCCAAACGAGAACTTAATTCTTCAATAGCACGAGCTTCCTCATGAAGCACCTGTGCCGCTTGTTCTAAAATAGTCACAAATACCGCCCCTAACCTTTTACGATTTTATCAATAGCTACTAAATCACGAAGCACATCTTCGAATTGATCTAAATACAACATATTAGGACCATCAGATAATGCTTCCTCAGGATTATCGTGCACTTCAAAGAATAGCCCATCTACACCACTAGCCACAGCCGCACGCGCCAAATTTGGTACAAATTCACGGTTACCACTAGATTTAGTCCCTGCACCACCTGGTAATTGAACGCTATGAGTAGCATCAAAGATTACTGGATAGTCGAAAGAACGCATAATTGGGAACGATCTCATGTCAACTACGAGATTATTATAACCAAAGCTAAAACCACGTTCGGTAAGCATAAGATTTTCATTACCTGTTTCTTTCATTTTATTAAGAACATTTTCCATGTCCTTAGGAGCCATGAATTGACCTTTTTTAACATTTACGCATTTACCAGTTTTAGCAGCGCCGTAAACAAGATCAGTTTGACGGCATAAAAAAGCTGGAATTTGTAGAATATCTAATACTTCAGCTGCAGGTTCAATTTGCTCGATAGAGTGAATGTCACTGACAACAGGTACATTGAGTTCCTTCTTAATAGAAGCAAGCATTTTTAACCCTTCCTCAAGACCTGGTCCACGGAAGGAGTTAAAGCTAGAGCGATTAGCTTTATCAAAGGAAGCTTTAAAGATATAAGGAACACCTAAACGTTCGCATATCTCTTTTGCTCGTTTACCGATAGCTAATGTGCGGTCATAGTCCTCAATAACACATGGACCTGCAAGGACAAATAAACCCTTGCCGCCACCCACAGTAATATCTTTAATTTGAACTGTTTTCATTTATTTCTCCTCTTGCTCGTAAATTGCATTAACACGAGCTAAGTCTTCAGGTGTATCAACACCGATAAATCGTTTATTTGTTAGAATAACACGAATTGTATAACCGTTTTCTAGAGCACGTAATTGTTCTAGAGATTCTGTTTGCTCCGCCGGAGTTGGCTCCATCTTAGCGTAGTTTAATAAGAACTCTCTACGATATGCATAGATGCCAATATGTTTTAGTGGCGGACGCACAAAGTCATGACGAGGATATGGGATTAAAGATCTAGAAAAATACATCGCATCATTACGATTATTTAAAATGACCTTTACCGCTGATGGCTCCTCGTACTCTTCCTCTAATAAAGGAGTAGCTACTGTGGCCATCTGCAAGTTTGGATCTTCCTCAAATAGACGTGCCAAGTCATCAATAAGATTTGGATCAATCATCGGTTCATCACCTTGGACATTGATAACAACATCTAAGTCTGTATAATGACTAGCAACCTCTGCTAATCGATCCGTTCCTGTAGGGTGATTAGGATCTGTCATCATAACAGTTCCCCCAAACTGTTGTACTGCAGAATATACGCGGTTATCATCAGTGGCTACAATTGTACATACTGTCTTTGTAGCTTGTGATACCCTTGCATAAACCCGTTCAATCATAGGTTTACCTGCAATATCAGCTAATGGTTTGCCTGGTAATCTTGTAGAACCATAACGCGCAGGAATAACACATCCAAACTTCACGATAAAACCCCATTTCTGTTATTCGTGTATCTTATTATTATACACTAAATCTCTAAATTTTCTATGAATTCTTGTTTTCCAGAAACAAATTCAATCCCTATAGATAGCACCAGAATCGGTATTTTTAAGTCTTCAATTGCATGCAACTGACTTAACTTAACTGCATCCTTTTCTGTAATACAAATAGCATCAGCTTGATGAGCAAATGCTTGTTTCCAAATCTCAACTACATCATCATTTGAAAAGTCATGATGATCTCCAAATGGCAAGGTATGAACAACGTTATACCCTACATCAGTTAACGTTTGTGTAAAGGATTGAGGGTTTCCGATTCCACTTACAGCCATAATGCGTTGTTCCTTGTAAGCATCTACAGAAGCCCCAACAAAACCATTAGCCCACTCATCTAAGGTGTACATAAATTGCGGTTTATGTGTTGTTTCATAGACAGGTATATTGGGAATCATCTGAGTTAATCGCTTTCGAATGCCGGATACAATACCTGGTGCTACTTGATCAACCTTAGTAAGAACGATAATATCCGCGCGCTGTAAACCACTAAGGGGTTCACGTAATAGTCCCCGTGGTAACACATGTTCATAGCCAAACGGATTGGATGCATCAATTAGTACAATATCAATATCTCTTGCTAGTGCACGATGTTGAAATCCATCATCCATAATAAGACAATCGGCACCTAGCTCATTAATAGCGATTTCTGCAGATTTGGAACGTTCACGTCCAATAATTACATTGGATTTTTGTAAAACCTTAGCCAGTAACCAAGCCTCATCACCACTGATAGATGGCTCTACAAGCATTGTTCCGTCTTTAGAAATAATAATATTTTTGTTATTATCTTCTGCACGGTACCCACGACTAAGAACAGTAGGATGAAGGCCTTTCTGAGTAAGCACATCACAAATAAATCGCACCATCGGTGTTTTTCCAGTACCACCAGCCGTAATGTTGCCAACGCTGATTACAGGCACTATAACTTTCGTAACGCCTTTACCCTCATCAAATCGAGCATTGCGTATTGATACAGCTTTCTCATAACCTTTACTCAAAAGGCCTAAACTGGAGCGAGCTATATCACCTAATACGGATTGATCTTCACCACTAACGATGGATTTGAATAATGCTTCCCCACTCATAGGTGACGCCTCCTATTATGTAATACAGTAAACTAATCTACAAATTTAGTCTTACTACGGAATAATTTGATGTTTCTCAAATAGCAAACGCAACTCTTGTGTATTACGTCGCGTAGCACCACGATTTTCTTTAATGATATCCAGGCAGTTTTGCCCCATCTTTTTAGCCAAGTCTCTATCATTACATAACCGCAAGACCATAGCGGTTAACTCTTTTCCATTCTTCACTTGCTCACAAGCATTTCGAGAGTTTAATAAGGCGAAAATTTCTTTAAAGTTAAACATATGAGGCCCAACCAAAATTGGCTTACCATGTGCAGCTGGTTCCAAAATATTATGGCCTCCAGTTTTAACAAGGGAACCACCAACAAAGATAATATCGCCTAAGCTATACAGTCGTCCAAGTTCACCAATGGTATCTAAAACAACAACGGGAATGCCTTCGTGAACAGGCTCCTTCATATCGCTACGACAAATAGCACTCAATTCATAACGCTTTGCAATATTTTGCACATCATGACCGCGATAAATCTCACGAGGTGCAATCAATAAACGAGCTTGTGGATACGCTTTCAATACTTGCTTGAAAGTTTCAAAAATAGCCTCTTCTTCACCTTTGTGAGTACTACCTGCAATAATGATAGGATGATTATTCCCAAAGCCAAATTCATCGAGAAGAGCTTGTTTTTCTTCATATGATACGGTGGCATATGTTTGATCGTATTTCATATTACCTGTTACGGTAATATCAGGTGTATGAGCACCTAAACTTTCAATATACGCCGCATCAAATTTGGACTGCATGCAGAAACGCTCAATAGAACGTAACATTTCACGCGTAAAAGCACTGATATACTTATAACGTTTCATACTGCGATCTGAAATGCGTCCATTAACCATCATAACTGGAATATTTTCCGATTCGGCGATACGCAAGAAATTTGGCCAGATTTCAGTTTCTACAAGTAAAATAGTAATCGGCTTAATAATATGTAAAATTTTACGAGTTAAATATGGTAAATCAAGGGGAAAGAAAATAATTCCTTCGGCTTCAGGAATGATACGATGAGCCATAGCATGACCAGTAGCAGTAACTACAGACACGACCACAACAGCTTCAGGAAACTCCTTTTTGACTTCTTTTACCAATGGACTGGTAGCCACAATTTCCCCTACAGAAGCGGCGTGAATCCAAATAGCACGACGCCCTTCAATTTTCTTTAATAGTGAAGCTGGCATATAGCCTGCACTCTGTTTGATACGCTCATAAAATCCATCTTCAAAGGCAAGTCGGTATAAAATAACCGGAATCAAGCCAATCCAATAGAATATGAGCAATACGTTATATATCCAGTACATGGTTATCCTTTATTGGAGAATTGAACGGAATAAAGATGGTTGTACAATCCGCCGTCAATAGCTAATAGCTCTTGGTGAGTCCCCTGCTCTACCAAGCGGCCTTGATTGAGTACAACAATTTGATGAGCATTTTGAACAGTGCTCAATCGATGGGCAATAACAAATGCCGTACGCCCTTTCATAAGGCGATCTAACGCCTCTTGTACAAGTTTTTCACTCTCCGTATCTAAAGCAGATGTAGCTTCATCTAGAATTAAAATACGAGGGTCTTTTAAAATAGCGCGTGCGATGGCAACGCGTTGACGTTGTCCACCAGATAATGAACTGCCTCGTTCGCCTACAATTGTATCGAGACCATCAGGCATCTTCTCAACGAACTCAAGTACGTTAGCCGCTTTAGCCGCTTCATACACATCTTCATCAGTAGCATCTAAACGGCCATACAAGATATTCTCTTTAATTGTAGCATTGAATAATACGGTTTCCTGTGGTACAAGACCAATTTGTTCACGCAAAGATTTAAAAGTAACATCTTTTATATCATAACCATCAATTGTAATAGAACCACCAGTTACATCATAGAAACGAGGTAGTAAGTTAGCGAGAGTTGTCTTGCCTGCACCAGATGGTCCAACAAGGGCTACACTTTCGCCAGCCTTAACTGACAAGGTAAAATTTTCTAAGGCAGTCTTTTCTCCATCATAGGAGAAAGAAACATCATTAAACTCCACATTGCCGGTAATAGCAGGCAATGTAATAGCATCAGGTTTCTCCACAACATCTGTTTTAGTATCTAAAATTTCAAATACACGATCGGCAGCAGCCAACGCCTTTTGAATATTACCATATACTTGACTCAAACGTTTTACGGGATTTGACAAGTTAATAGCATAAATCAAGAACGCAATTAAAGAACCTGCAGTAATAGCACCTGTTACTACGGAGTAACCACCGTACCAAAGGATGACCGCTACAGCGATTGCCGCAGAAAACTCAACCATTGGGCTTAACAAGCTAGTCAATTTAGTAGCTTTGATAACTGCTTTAAAATTGCGATCATTTTCGTCTTCAAAGCGCTTACGCTCAAAATCTTCACGAGCAAAGGATTTTACAACGCGAACTGCACTAATTACCTCTTGTAAAAGTGCCGTAATATCAGCTACACGCCCTTGGACATCATGCCCTGCCACGCGAAGCTTCTTACCAAAAACATTGATAATCACTAAAACTACGGGAACCGTAATAAAAGTAACTAACGTCAATTTCCAGTCAATGAGAAGCATGGACACCAAGGAACCGATAAGTGTTACAGATTCAGTGATAAAAGAAATCAAATTATCTACCACGGCCGTTTGCAATGCAGCTACGTCATTTGTAAGATTACTCATGATAACGCCCGTCTTACGACGATCGAAATAGGATAAGCTTAATTTTTGTAGATGATTAAAAATAGCCTCACGTACATCGATAATCACGCGCTGTCCGATGTAGGACATGTTATAAGTTTGACCATAGGTAGCAAAGCCACGAATTAGGAAAATGAGTATAATAGCACCTACAATAAGGTTCAACATAAACATATTCTTTTCATCTAATACTTGGTCTACTACATTCTTAATTAGCCAAGGTACTACCAAATAGGCAGCAGCAGCGACAATCATGCAGAATACTGCAAAAAGCATTCGCTTATAATAAGGCTTTACAAAGTATAAGAGCCTAGAATAACTATTCATTACATTTCTCCTTACCGAGATTATATACAAGATGTGCTACCCGTTTTACTGCACCCGGCTCACCTAATTTATGACGTACTTCGCGCAATTCACTGCGCATAGCTTCATTTTTGTCTACATCGCTGAGCAATGGTTCTACCAAAGACACAATTGCGTCTGGAGTGACAGCATCTTGTAATAATTCGGGAATGACTTCTTTACCCGCTACAATATTAGGCAAGCCCACATGTGTTACATTCACAACCATCTTACCAATACCATACGTAATTGGAGATACACGATACAATAATACCGTTGGCAATTCCATCATCGCCGTTTCTAATGTAGCCGTTCCTGATGCAGCAAGGCACACATCACAAATCTGCATCAAGTCATATGTATGGTCTTCCGTAATCGTAACAGGAACCTTATGAGCATCGATAAACGCTTCTAGCTCACTTCGATCAATTGTATGTGCTCGCGGCAAGAAGAATTGAATATCTTCATGCTTCGCCATCAATTGCTCACCACTTTTTAACATCGTATCAAGTAAGGATAAAACCTCTTGTTTACGACTGCCTGGCATGAGCAATACCTTTTTAGCCTCTTTGCGAGCCCCGAAGTATGCTTCGGCCGCATCCTTAGTCATCGTAGGATGTACGATGTCGAGTAAAGGATGCCCTACAAAATCTACATTACATTTATACTTGCGATATGCTTCAGCTTCAAATGGAAAGATAGATGCTACCTTAGTTACATACTTACGGATTGTATTACCTCGACTACTATGCCATGCCCAAATCGTTGGAGCAATATAATACAAAACAGGAATCTCCAGTTCATGAGCCACCGCAGCTAATTTCATATTAAAACCTGGGTAATCTACACAAACGAGAATATCCGGTTTCTCCTTCATCATGACGCGTTTCAAATACGTGCGCAACTTAAAGAATTTTGGCAATGATTTCACAATCTCTACAATACCAATGACACCAAGATTCTTAATATCATACACGATACGAACACCAGCACGCTCCATCAAGGTGCCACCCATACCAAACATTTCTACAGAAGGATCTATTTCTCTCAATGCATTGGCTACACTTGCCGCATGAGTATCGCCGGAAGCTTCACCGGCGGAAAACATGACTTTCATTATGCATCCTTTCTGGAATTTACAAATTCTTGGTCAACAGCACAGATAACAATACCATGACGATCTGCCATATCAAGCACGTCTTGTTGTTGTACGAAAATAGTCTTTTCCGCTTCTACAGCTAGTACCTTACAACCACTATCAATCATAGACATGAGCGTTTTTATGCCTACTGCCGGCACATCAAAGCGTACATCTTGATTTGGTTTTTCGGTTTTAACGACAACCGCATCCCCACGGCCGAGCTCGCCACCTCGTAAAATACACTTATCAGTACCTTCAATAGCTTCAATAGCCATGGCCGCCTTATGCTTAACAACAACAGTTTGACCTATATCAAGGGCACCCATTTGTTTAGCTAGTTCAAAACCAAAACAAATATCAGCCCATTGCTCATCTGTAGGTTGTGCTTTTGAAAGCACTCCAACCTTTGGCATAAATGGTTTTAAGTATACGGTTTGATCTAATACTTTAAAGCCTTCTCGCTCTATTTCATCAACGATGGCAAGCATAATCGTATCATCTTTACGATTTTTAAGACGCTTTAAAACACCTAATGTTTTTAAATCAGGAAACGTAAGACCTTTAAAAAGAATCTCTTTAGTAACTTTCCCAAGCATGGTTAACTCTTCAACCTCTTCTTTTTTCAAGGTTTTGAAGATTTTACCTAGTTTAGCAACACCAATATCGTAGAAAGCATCAGCCTCAGCCTTTAGAGCCGGGTCTATATCAGGTACTACACCGATAACAACCACCTCGTGGCCCAATACATGAGCGGCACGCATGAATTCTACAGGCAAAACACCTATGCCCGCAATTAATCCTACCTTTGCCAAGACTATACCTCCTAGATGGCCTCACGGCCTATATATCAATTAGTAATTTCAAGTTCCCTATGAAAAGGCCTAAAAATAGACATAATCATATACAATATATTGTACTATAAATAGCTACTTTTTACCATTAAAAAGCCATGGTTTATGCCCTTTTCTTCATCATTTTATTATAATTCCCTTATTCCTTTTAAGCACTAAAAAATCTACGATTATATCTATCAAAACTTTTCTATAAATATAAAAATATAATGTAAATTAATCATTGATATAAAACTCAACTAGTGATAATGCACACAAAAAGACCTCGTACATTGTACGAGGTCCTCATAATTAGTCGCGACGAGTACGCATAATTCCCCTATCAGCATTGCGTAGGAAGCGTAATAAATTTTCAATTTCTACGGAAGAATCCAATTGTAATTCCATTTCTTCAATCGCCTTAGATAAACTGAATCCAGAACGATAAATAATACGAAATGCCTGTTTCAAATCACGTCGTACATCTTCGGAAATTCCTGCACGAGATAAGCCTACAGAGTTTAGCCCGATAACACGTGCCGGTTGACCATCAGCAATTACGTAAGGTGGGATATCTTGTACCACCTTAGCCATCCCGCCAACCATTGCATTACGACCGATTTTAACAAATTGATGAATACCTGCAAGGCCACCAATAACAACGCGATCTTCAACGATAGCGTGCCCTGCAAGACCAGCACAATTACTCATTATTACATTATTACCAACGATACAGTTATGAGCCACATGTGTACAGGCTTGAAGTAAACAATTATTGCCTACACGTGTTTCTTCACCTTCACCAGTAGCGCGGCTAATAGTTACGAATTCACGAATAACCGTTTCATCGCCAATATTACAATAGCTTTTTTCGCCTTTAAATTTTAAATCTTGCGGTTCCAACCCAATAGATGCGTTAGGATAAATTTCACAACGCTTACCAATGGTTGTCCAACCACCAATTACAACATGTGCACCGATTTGTGTGCCATCGCCAATCTCGACATGTTCGCCGATAACAGCGCCAGGACCTACGATTACATCTTTGCCCAATTTAGCATTTGGATGGACTATGGCTGTACTATGGATGTTGGATTCCGCATTTTCCATGCCTACAACTATCACTACAATCACTCCTCATTCTATTATACAAGGGCAAACATGTATTCACCGCTAGCGCACAATTTGTCGCCAACATAGGCACGGCCTTCAACCTTGCCCATTTTACCTTTAATTTTAACAATATCTACCTCCATGCGAACTTGATCGCCAGGTTTTACAGGATGGCGGAAACGCACTTTATCAATACCTGTAAACATAGGAGTAAGACCACGATTTTCCTCAGGGTACAATAATGCAATACCACCGACTTGAGCAATAGCTTCAGTCAATAATACACCTGGCATAACTGGGTTCCCTGGAAAGTGACCTTGGAAGAACAATTCGTTGAATGTAGCATTTTTAATACCCACAGCACGTTTCATAGGTTCTAACTCAACAATGCGATCAACCAAAAGCATTGGGTAACGATGAGGTAAAATTTCTAAAATATCTTCGTGATTAAGAATCATGGCTGTGTCTCCCTTATTTCTTCCATTATACTGCGAGCCAATCTTGAATTTAATTCATGACTCGATTTCAAAGCAATTACATGGCCTTCAATCGGTCCTAACAAGAATAAATCCCCTATAACATCTAATGCTTTATGGCGAACTAATTCATCCTCAAAGCGTGGTATAGATAGACATTTCTCATCATCATAGACTAATGCATTATCTAGGCTACCGCCTTTTGCAAGCCCCATGGCCTGTAATTGTTCCAATTCCTTCATAAATCCGATAGTCCTAGCCGATCCAATGTGTGCTTTGAAATACTCAGGCGATACTTCAAAATCACATTGTTGCGTACCAAGCAACGGATGGCTGTTAATTGATGTAAAAGTCATGCGATAGCCATCATATGGCAAAATCACAATAAAACGATCCCCATCATAAACAGCATGAGATCGAGTCACTTTGTATATATGACGCGATGCTATTTGTTCTTCAATGCCAGCCTCTTCAATAAGATTGACAAAAATAGCACTACTACCATCACCTACAGGAGGTTCTGGAGAATCCATTTCAATATAACAGTTATCAATATTCATAGCACTGAACGCTGCCATCACATGTTCAACAGTAAATACCTTTGCTTCACCATTTTCCAGCGTGGTAGCGCGCATAGTGTTCGTCACATTATCAATGTGTGCTCGCACAGAAGGATGCCCTTCAATGTCCGTGCGGACAAACACAATTCCTGTATCTTCAGGTGCAGGCTTAAAAACCATATGTACTGGTTCACCGCTATGAAGGCCAATCCCTTGATATGAAACAGCCTTTTTTATTGTTTGTTGTGGCTTACTCATAAGAATGTCCTTTCATAATCCGAATTCACGTTTACTATACACCAATATGTATTATACCCTATTTGCATAGGCGTTACAAGAAATTTACCATATATTACGCTAATTGGAAAGACTATTCTTAGTCTTTAAAATTTTAATAGATTATTTTTAAACACTAAGTTATAAGTTATAAAATAAAAAGAGATTTCATCCATGCTAGTAGGAATCAGTTTCATCTTGAAGATTCCACAATCGCATAAACAAAATCTCTTTAAAATTATTAACTATTGAAAAACATCAGGTGGTGTATCTATTTGTTCACCATAAAAACGACGAGTCCATTTCCAACGGTTATGAAGCCAGAACCAATCTTCAGGATATCGTCGAATATAATCTTCAATAAACTCATTTAGACGAGTTGTTGTTACCGCTATATCACGCTTTTTATCATCTGTACGTTCCACATAAATTGGTGGATGTGCTTCAATCTCATATTTCTCAGAAAACGGGCTATAATGTATGGTTACAAAAATAATAGGCACATCTTGCATACGAGCCAGTACAGCTGGCCCAGCAGCCGTCAATGTTTCATAGCCAAAGAATGGTACAAGAACGCCATCATCACCAGGGTCCTGATCCATAATAAGGCCTAAAAATGCACCTTTTTTTAGTTCATTAATCATTTCACGAACACCTGTTTTATAGGTCACATGTTGATGCATAATCCGACGATATTCATTGATAAACTTATCGGCATCACCATTCTGTTTCATAGCCACAGAAATCAATGGATATCCTTCAGAAGCAAGAACGCCACCTAAAAGTTCCCAGTTACCACTATGAACAGCAGCTAAAATTGCACCTCGACCATTTTCTAAGGCATCATCTAAGTACTCTCGATTAATAAACTCCACCATATCTTTGTATGCGCCATCTTTAATTTCAGGATAGCGCAATACATCAATAATCATACGGCCAAAGCGTGTAGTACTAGCTTTCGCAATACGTCGAGCTTCTTTAGGGTCATCTGTAATATTACAGAATAAAATTTGGCCTATCGCCAGGCGCTTGCGTTTAGGTGGCACCACTAACCACACAATTTCACCAAGCAATGTACCAATAGCATATTGCAAACCTTTAGGTAATAAGCAAATAAAGGCACTAAAGATTTTCATAAACCTATACATGGATTATTAGCTCTCCTTAAGCTGTGCTTTCAAAGCGTCAATTTCTTTTTGTAATTGTTTTACAGTTTTCACCATTTCTGGCAAACGATTCTCGTAAGCAGCCAATTTTAACCACTCTTTATGAGGTCTCATTGGATACCCAGCCATAACAGAATTAGATGGTACATTGCCAGTAATTCCTGTTTTACCTGCAAATTGTACATTATCTCCAATTGTAATATGACCAGTACAGCCTGTTTGTCCTGCAAAGATTACATGGTTACCACATTTTGTACTACCTGCAATCCCAACCTGTGCAATCAAGAAACAATCTTCTCCAATCTCAACATTGTGGCCAAGGTGAACAAGATTGTCAATTTTTGTACCGCGACGTACCAAGGTAGATCCCATTGTAGCATTATCAACAGTAGTGCAAGAACCAATTTCTACATCATCTTCAAGAATAACATTGCCTACTTGAGGAATATGCGTATGAATACCATTTTCTGTGGCAAAGCCAAAACCTTCACCACCGATAACTGCTTTAGCACGCAATACAACGCGTTTACCCAAAATACAGTTCTCATGTACGATAGCACCTGCATAGATATCAGAATCTTCCCCAATTCGTACATTATGACCAATATATACATAAGGTCGAATTGTTACATTATCACCGATAACAGCATTATCATTAATAACACAATAGGCACCAATAGCTACATTTTTACCAAGTGTAACATTCTTGCCAATAATAGCTGTACTATGCACTTCACGGGGAACTACAACAGGTGGATGGAATACTTCTAGCACTTGGGCGAATGCGGCTTTTGCATTATCAACTACGATTTGTGCCATCGGTGCATTTTTTACTTCCGATTCAACGATAACAGCACCCGCTTGGCATAATGCAATATGTTCAACATATTCACCTATTGCAAAAGTTATGGATTGTTTTACTGCTTGCTCAAAGCTACGTGTCTCAGTAATGACAATAGACTCATCCCCTATAAGTTGACCGCCTACTAAATTTGCGAGTTCCTGTAAAGTTTTTTCCAAGGCAAACTCCTCCCCCGTGGTAATCTTCAATTATTGTGCAGCTTCAGTTGTACTTGTTGCAGCTTGATCTGCTTGTTGTGCATTTTGCTGAGCATCTTGTTGCTCTTGGGCTTTAGCTGCATTTTCAACTTCTTTGATTTGGTCGTCAGAAGCTTTACCCATTTTTGTAATCAAATCATCAGTTACATCAGAGCCACCGCCAACAACAGCGCCTTTCTCAATAATAACATCAAGTTTTTTCTCTTTCACAAGTTCATTGATTTTTTGTTCTTGATATTGACGATATTCTTGCGCTTTTGCATTCGCAAAGGCATTTAATTCTTGATTCGCTTGATTAAATACATTTTGTTTAGATGCTTCATCGGCAGCAGCAATTTTAGCATCTAATTCCGCTTTTTTAGCATTGATTTCTTTAGTAATTTCAATGCCTTTTTCAGTACTGTTTGCCACTTTCACGCTATCAACATAACCAACATTATTAGAACCACAACCACCTAAGATAGCCATAGAAGCTACTAAAGATGCACCTAATACTAAAGATTTAATACGTTTATTCATAATATAACTCCTTATTGAACTCGATAGGACGCCTTCACTGCATCAGTAATATCAAGCCCTTTAATATTACCACCATCATCGATGATAACTAAATCCAAATGTTGTTCCTCAGCAATAATTGCTACACGCATACGAACATCTTCTAAAATAGCCTCATGAAGTGCACTCACTTCAGCTTCTTTATCTGAAAGCTTTTTTGCCCATGTATCATTCCACTCTTGCGCCACAGGCAGGTTATTATTAGCAATGATGGATTGTGCTTGTTGTTGTACCATAGAGTCTCGTTTCTCAGCTAATTCCTTCTGTAGGGATGCAGCGTATCGATTGAGCTCTTCCTGCCCTTTTTGTTGCATTGGAGCAAGCTCAGCCTGTACCCTTGCTTTAATTGAATTTACATCGAAATCCGATGGTTTTCTCTTAGCTAATAAGTCCTTTAATCTTTCTTCTTTTTTAGCTTTTTCAGCCATAGCCGCTGCTCTTTGTGCATCATCTATATATACACGTGCATCATAGGCATATAAGTCTAGTTGAAGGTTTACGATTTCCAGATCATATTCATTAGTACTAACCTTTAACTCAGCTAAATACTTTTGAGTCAATTCATTGCGCTTTGCATTTAATTGCTGATTTAGTTCATTCTCTTTTGTTGCAATACGAGTTTGCAATTCGACCGTAAGAGCATCTGACAAGGTTGAATCCAGTGCAAGCGTTTTCAACTGTTTATCTTGTGTCTCTGACTTGGCATTTAAGGCTTGTTGTTCAAGTTCATATTGACGTTGTAAAAGTTCCAGTTCATTTTTGGCTTGTTTATAATCCGCATAGGATGGATTAAACTCTAGTACATCATCAATGCGTACAACACCTATTGACATGCCATCAGGACCCTGTTGGTGATTTGTTACAAAACCATAGGCCCAAACCATAGCACTTATTGCAGCAACGAGAAATATGACTAGTCCTATATATCGTTGTTTCCCGTTCATTGTCGTTCTCCCTTACATAGAACTACAGTTTATTTTTTTGCATCAGTAGCTAGTTTTTTCAATACTTGATCTGTAATATCAACACCACCGTATAGTACAGTGTCTTTAGTCATGACAACGCTAAGACCTTTAGCATCACCAACCGCTTTTGCAGCCTCCATAGCTTTATCTTGAACGGATTTAGCAATTTCTTGATCTTTTTTAGCTAGGTTTTGACGAGCTTCTTCAGCAATTTTTTGTTTAGTAGCATCATCTTGTGCTGCATCAATTTTAGCTTGCGTTTCTTGTTGTAATTGGCTTTGATAGCTCATATATTCTTGAGCTGCAGAGATATAAATTGGATTATCTTGCGACAACATACGAGATGTATCGATAACCCCAATAGTACTAGTCCCACTATTACTACTAGGCGAAGCCATTTGCGTATAAGCTAACGCACCAATACCAACAATAAAAATTGCAGCAATGACGATGGAAAAAATCTTTACATTCGCCTTGTTATTCATCATTCGCATCATAATAGAGTGCCCTCATTTCTTTAAATCACTGCATCAAAGGATGCCATATAGAGATATTGGTGAAAGCCTCTTTAGAAAAGAGGCCTCCACCATATACATTTACTATATTAGAATTGTGTGCCGAAGCTGAAGTGGAATTTATTTTTGTGTTTACCCACACCATAGTCAAGTTTAACTGGACCAATTGGGGTTGTAATACGAACACCAGCACCAACGCCATAGTTAAAGGTTTTCTTACTATTATACCATGTAACATTTGGTGCATCCCATGCATCACCAATATCAGTAAACAATACGCCACTAACCTTTTTAACGATTGGGAAACGGAATTCCAATGTAGCATTGTACATATACTTGCCACGGAATTGATCATCTTCATAACCACGTAAGGAGTCAGCACCCCCCAATGTGAACAATTGGCTATAAGGAGCATCACCTTGAATAAAGCCACCACGTGCACGGAATGCCAATACATTCTTAGCACCAAGTTTTTTATACATGCGTGCTTCAGCTGTGAATTTATAGAAGTCGAAGTCACCGCCTAAACCATGACCAGCCCATTGTGTAGTATAGGAAATACGACGACCACGAGTTGGTTCATAGATATTATCACGAGAATCGTATACTTTTTGCCATGTTACGGAGTTAATGCGACCGAAGTTATTTTTTACATAGTTGTCAGATGCAAAGTTATAGGAACCATTATCCCAGTTTGTACCTTTACCCGCATTTTTATCATAACGGAAGCCAGAGCTATCATCATCATCCCATTTATAAGTATCTTTACGAGATTCTAATGTCAAGTAATCACGAGTATATTCCCCAGTTTGACGACCGAAGGAAATATTGAAACCACGAGATTTCTTATTGTATTCTGCTACTTCACTACCATCTTCATTGTAATCTGTGTATTCATCTTCGCGATTGAAGAAGGAGAAGCCAAGGGATGTACCTTTGCTATCGATCCAAGGTTTCAAGTAGGAGATTTGGTAGTTCTTATATTTTTTCTTACCACCGATTTCCCAGTGAACTTTAAATTTATCACCAGTACCACGGAAGTTATCTTCACCAAACTCAACGATGCCCATCAATCCATCAGATTTAGAGTAACCAGCACCTAATGTAATGGTACCAGTCTTATGTTCCAATACATCGATTTCAATAATTACATTATTTGGATCTTGTTCACCTGGCAACATACGAACGTTTACGTCATCAAAGAAACCTAAGTTATATACGCGTTCTACAGAACGACGTACCAAGAATTTATTAAAAGGTTTTCCTTTCTTTTGAACAAATTCACGAGTAATAACTTTATTGCGAGTTTTCTTGTTACCTGCTGGAATGATATCTTCTACGATACCTTCAACAATGTGTATATGAAGTACGCCTTGGTCATCTACACGGACACCATCAACGTGTGCTAACATATAGCCATCACGAGCATATGCAGCATTAATACCTTGGACTTTTTGCCCTACAGATACAGAGTTAAGAACTTGACCTGGTTGAATATCCATGAACTTAGTCAATACTTCGGAGGAATATACAGTATTACCTTCAAAGGAAACGCCAGTAGTAACTGGATTTACGGTTACGGCAAAGTCCAATTTTACGCCTTCAGGCACGGAAGTAAATACAGGATTTACTTCAGAGAAGTACCCAGTATTACCAAGATTAGTTACATCTTTAAATACGCCATCAACAGATACGGCATCGCCAACTTTTTCAGTTAAAATTGGCAACAAATTTGCTTGCTGTTCAGCTGTAACGCCAGATATAGATAAACCGGTAATCAATTTACCTACGTAAGGATTAACAGATTCTGCACTAGCAGATGTGACATATTGTGCTTCTACTGTTGTAACAGCTTGAGTTTGGCCATTTTCAGCAGCCTTATCAAGATCAGTACCACCAGTAGTTTTAGATACCATTTTTACTTGTTTATCATCAGTTTTTAAAGCAGCATTATTGACTGTAACAGTTCCATCAGAACCTTTTACTACAGTGCCGTCACTAGATATAGTCGTATCACCACGAGCAGCTAAGATAGCTGCATCAGTTTCATCTTGTATAGTTGTAGTAGTTGCATCAGCATTATAAACAGCTTGTGTAGTAGCTGCATCATTTGCTGTAGCAGCATTAGTCGTCGTTGTGCTATTTAAATCTGGAGTATAGCCAGCTTGTACCTCAGCAGCAAATACACTGCCTGTCCCCATGACAGCGGTCAACACGGACGCTGCAAGCATACTTTTATAAGCTTTTGGTTTAAACATAAATTCCTCCTAGAACTCATCCCCATAAAGAGTTTACATCTTATTTATAAAGACTAATAAATCTTTATCATTATAGCATAAATTGCTTGGAATGAGTACTATATTAAACAAATTTTATGAAATTAATATGACTAGAATGTGCATACCTAAGGGGTTTACACATTCTAGCCATACTCTTAAAAGCTACGTGTCCAACGACCACCTATATAATTGTTCCCTTTTGATGTATGCCATCCCGTGAACTTAAGGTTTCGTTTAACAGAATATTCTATACCATATTTATTTTGTTTGTTATTAATACCTTGAGAATAAGTCAACATGACTCTCGGTAATACATATTTACCGATTTCAATATTATAATTACTTGCCGTATCCCTATTGGTTGGCTCATCGGGATCAATTGACCCTGTTGTAATATTGATGCGGTCTAACCCAAGTGTATTTTGTAATGCATCTTGTACATAGCCAAAAGCAAACATTTGAAGCCCTGCTGTAGCCACAGCATTCACATCTTCATTTGTCAAAGTACTACTATTTGAATCTGCACCGCGGCCGAAGGTCAACATGGAAATGATTTGCTTTCTAGACAATGTAGGATTAGAGGACAATGATAAGTCCATATGATCCACTGTCCCTTTTACGCCAAGCATAATAGTGTAATTACTTACATTTGTTTCAGCCTCTAATTGTAAGTTTGGTAAATAAGAGCCACCTACGAAATGAGCATTCCCTTTTGTAATATTAAATACATGGCTCAAATACTTAAACGTGCCATTTCTAACATCGAATTGACCACTAGCAGTTGGATTTTGTAAGGATCCACCAAAATGAACATCGCCACTGATAAACATGTTGTATAAGGTGCGATCATATAAACGTACACCTTTACCCGCATGAACAGTAACATCCACCCCCATATCTTTGGTACTTTCACTAGATTGTAAGGAAAGAGGAATTTTGAATTGAATCTTTTCAAGATTTAAAGTGCCAATAAGGGTCGGCAATCCATCTCGGTCAGCAATATAAAGTTCACCATTCAAAGGTCCTCTTACATATTCACTGCGAACCTCTAAGTCTTCTAGCTGAACTGCCGCCTTGTAATTAGTAAGAGTATGTCCAGACCAATTTACTTTAGCAGCCAAACCAGCTGAGCCTTTGCCCATATTAATACGGGATTGGAAATCACCTTGTTGACCAGAGAAAATTAAGTCACCATCAATACCAGTAATTTGATTTTCTACACTTGCCAATTTCATCGTACCATTACGTACCGATACAGTACCATATGCTTCAGGCTGATCAATAGTGCCTGTAATGTGAACCGTGCCTTTTAACGGACCTGTTGCCTCCTTAACACTAGTTGTAAGAAGAGGGATAACAGCCATATCTGCTTCGTTAAAATCAATAGTTACATCCATAGATTTGCTATCATTTGCTGGAATATACCCAGACGTAAAGATTGCCGCTAATGGAATCTTACCATAGACGCTAAGTTTATACCCACTTTTGGCACCTTGAATTCGTTGAATCTGAATAACTTGATCTTGCATTGTAGCCAATACAAAACCTTCATCAATACCAACACCATTAAAGGACCCCGACTCTACAGCACCGGATAATTCTACTTTAGGATTCTTAGTTTCCCCAGTGATATTTACAACGCCAGTCACCCAACCAGTAGCTTGAATATCCTTACCCATAAGTGGCAAGAACGGTACTATATCAACATCCTTTAATGCAACCTGTAAGTCCGCTTGACCATCAAGATCCATCGTACCGCCTATTGCAATGAGACCTTCATCAACAGGCAGTTTCAAAGTTGTAACTTTGAATTTACGATTAGCAAGACTTGCATCGATAGTTGCATCACCAACAATCTTTTCATCAATACTTACATCATTAATCTTGCCTGTTACATTAACGCTTGGATTGTCGCGTGTACCTCCGATTTCAACAGAACCATTTAATTTGCCATCAATGTGTTCATTGGACCGGTCTAGCAAGGTTAACAAATTCTTTACGCTACCATTAGTAACATCTAATACACCAAATAGTTGTCTACTATCATCAAACTTCATACCACCTTTAGCAGTGTAGCGACCACCATCGGCTTCAGCAAAGGTGAAATCTTGCACATTTACAACCGATTTATCTGCATAAACACGACCATGAATATCGTTCAATAATTCCCCATTAACTGATAAGGCATCGGATGAAATATAGCCATTGAATTGAGGGTTATCCACAGATCCAGTAATTTGTCCTCGACCAGATAGCAAACCATCAACTTTGTAATCCGTATTAATGAGCAATCTGCCCATATCAATTTTTTTGCCTTCAAAATCAATATTAATTGCTTCTTTAGATACTGTACCGCCACCTGTGATAGTTGCACCATAACCTTCAATATCAAATCTATAAAGCTCTAATGTATCATTCTGATAGTTATATTTTGCAAACGCATTGGTCACGAGTTTGCCATAAGCAGAACCATCCCACAAATGAGCACGACCTTCTATAATCGGATTTGCAGCCGTCCCTGTAATATGATTGTCTGTTTCAAACCAACCTGTAATAGGAACATCTGTAACAGTACGAATCACATTTTCAATACGAGCAGCCCGAGCCTTGGCATTTAGATCTAACACATTTGTATTAAGATTATACCAACCATTAACATCATAGCCCCCATCGCCATCACCAATATGTCCATTGGTGATAGTGAGAATATGGTTATCTAGCTTAATATCTCCATGGATATTATTGAATCGAGCCCCTTTATAATGTACCTCTTGACCCCATACAGTGCCCATTACATTTGGATTATCCAATGTACCTTGTATCGCAAAAGAGGTATTCAAGGTGCCATCAACATCTTGACCAATAATAGGACTTAGTGCGGTCAATGGCAATGCATTACCGGAAATAGTGGCATCTATATTACCATTTTGGATATAGCCATATCCGCTTAGCGCCCCATCTCCTATAGTGCCTACAACGGTCATATTTGTACTATTATCAGCGTGCGTAAAGTTAGCTTTTGCAGTATCAACTACAACACCGCGAATGCCTATTTGGCGACCTTCAACAGCGCCTACAACATCTGTAACTTGATTATTTTTTCCTAAGATACGCATCTCACCATCGATATTACCTGTAACTGGTGAGGTCATATCTTTTGTGAAAGTGCCTAAAGGTAAATTTTGAATCTTTATAGTAGTATCAAAATCCCCTGTATCAACCACATATTGGCCCTTAACCTTTGCACTACCTTCGCCTACTGATAGGCGCACATCATCCGTACGAACTAAACCGTTATCATATACAATATCACCTTGTAAACGATCAATATAGTAACCATTATAAGAAATACCATCACTAGCAATCGTTGCATCTACACGAGGGGATACTGTCGTGCCACCAATATGTGCACGCCCACCTACAATACCAGAAACACCGACGTCTGTTATCGCCTCTAAATCTACTTTATCGGCCACAACATTAAGATTTAAATACTCTTCATCTTTGCCTAGTGTAACTAAGCCATTGATCTTTGTTACTTGATCATTTACCCTCCAAGAACTACGACTAATAACGATTTGATCATTATTAAGCATAATGCGACCCGTGCCATCGGTAATATTATAAATTGTATTACCCCGTTTATAAGTGCCTGTTGAACCTTTAAAGCCTACATTACCACTCATAATGTATTTGCCATCTTCACTTTTAAGATTTAAATGTAAATCTTGTAACTTACCACTCGTTACAGATAGATCCTTACGAAGTGGAACAAAACTCATAATACCAGCAGTATCAATTTCATCAGCTTGTACAAAGAGATCAAAATTAGATACATTGTTCATATCAATTTTGCCATTCAAGGTAATTGCGGAACCATCTACATCAGCAGTAAAGGCACCTTTAGACATGCCACTCATATCAAGCGCCATAGTCCCATCAAGATTTTCTACATTCCTCTTTATTCCATCTTTAGTACGTAGCGCTACGCGACCATCATTAATAGTCACAGAGCCATCAAAAGTACCCGACTTATTTGGATCGGATGGTTTTACTAATTTAGTTATACTCCACGACCCATCAGCTAGTTGCCATATATGAAAATCTGGCGCCTCGACGATTACACTAGAAATAGCCGTAGCCCCTGATGTGTTGCCACCAATAATCTTCGGTAAAGAAGATAATTTAACTCCTACAGCTACCTCTTGAGCAGTTCCAACTAAATGTCCATCTCTATCTTTGATAATCACATCTGTTAGAACAACATCACCATTCCAATTAATTCGGAGAGAATCATAGTCTATAGAACCGTTTATGACATTATTTACTTGTTCTTTAACCATAGGTGCAATGTAAGTTTGAGCCATAGGATTAATGCTGGCACCAACAATACCAGACAAACCTAAAATCGCTGCACCGATAAGGAGCCACTTTTTACGGGTCATAATGATACTCCCATACACATTATGAATAATATAAATATATATACTAATCTTACCACAGACACAGTAATAACTATAGTATTTTCAGAGTGAATTTTATAAAACCTATCAAGAACACTCATTGTCTATAATGTCCATTACAAGAAAAAAGACGACCGAAGTCGTCTTTTTAAAGATCATATTATTGATTGCCGCCTAGTTTTGACAATTGTTCAACAGCACCACTATTAGCGATAACTTCAGCACCTTGACCTACAGGTGTAGACAATGGAACGCCTGTTAATTGTTCAAGAGCCGCAATGCTAATATTGTAATTGTAAAGAGCTTCTACATAGTTATTACGAGCTGTTGTCAACTTAGTTTCTGCATCAAGTACATCAAGGTTCGTACCAACACCTGCACGGTAACGAAGCGTAGCAATACGGAAACTTTCTTGACCTTGTGCGACTGCAGTTTGTGTACTTTGGATTGTTTGTTCAGCAGCTCGTAAATTCAAGTATGCTTTTTGTACAGCTAACAATACAGCATCAACAGTGGCCAAGTTAGCTTCTTTTGCTTGTTCAAGTTGTGCATTTGCTTTTTTAATAGCATTTTGTGTTGCACCACCATCCCATAAGTTCCAAGTAGCACTAGCACCAACACTCCAGGACTTTGTACTTGTACCAAAGTAACCATCTGGATCACCATAGCCACGACCAGCTTTTACAGCAACCGTAGGCAAATAACCCGCCTTAGCAGATTTTACAGCTTCTTCCGCAGATTTTACATCAAGAGCTGATTTAACAAGAGCGGAACGATGAAGCATAGCATATGCTTTCGCTTGCTCCAAGGTTACATTATATGGTTTATATTGTAAATCATGCTCTGCTGTAGTAATAGCTGTTTGTGCAGGGTATGCAATAACTTGATTTAAGTTCGCCTCTGCTAAATTTGCAGCATTTTGCGCTTTTACAAGAGATGTTTGAGAATCATCAAGATTTGTTTTAGCTGCCAATACATCGGAGCTCGCCACTAAACCAACATTATACTGTGCCTCTACATTAGTTACATGACCTTGATAATCTTTAACAGCTTGTTGTGCTACATCTACCATATTACGGCTCATAATCAATGTATAATAACCGTTAAGAGCATCATATTTTGCTTGTTGTAAAGCCTCTTCATAGCTAGCACCAGTACCTTCACGAGTATAACGTGCAGAATCAATGCTTGCATCGAGTTGTGGATTGAATACAGGCGCACTAATGGAGAAGTTATGACTACCAGATTTGCCACTACCTGTGTCACCGCCCGTTTTTTGAGCACTCCAACCATAACTAACACTTGGATTCTTACCAGCTGCTACTTGGCTTACTGCAGATTTAGCAGCTTCATAACCCCATTTAGTTTGCTTAGCTGTACGATTATTAGCTAATGCTAAATCAACCGTACGGGCTTCGTTTAAAGCTAATGTACGTTCATAGGTTTTACTGTCTAAAACAGATTTTTCTGCTAATTGCTTTTGTGTTAATTGAATAGCTTCTTTTTGATATTTGCTTAATTGGTCTCCGTTGTTAACGGATGTAGTTACTACATCAGCGGCGAATGCACCAGTAGTAACTAAAGAAAGCATTACACCTAAGGAAAGAACCTTTTTATTCATAATACGTACCTCCATACTCATATAGAGTAAATGTGTTAGTCATTAGAATACTTGTTTAATACCGAAATAGGTACCTCCATTCGTAGAACTGAACGGTCTGGTCATTTGAATAACGCCATAGGTATCTTTATGCAAACGTATATCACTACGAATACGATATTTACGATGATTAAGGTCATATAGCGCGGCTGATAAGGACACAGGACCACGGAAGTTATAATCCACCCCAAGACCCAATTCACTTTCAAAAATACCACCACGCACTAACCATTTAGAACTAATAAATCGACCTGCATTCAGATCAAAAGTAGTATCATCACCCATATTAGAAAGGCCAATTTCAGCCATTCCTTTATTGTTAAAGGCACGTACTCTACCATTGACACGGAATTCATTATCCGTTGTGTTATACAACAAATCTACAGATGGTTCAATCTTGGTAGATGACTTTTTTTCAGTCATACCAACCTCTACACTATTTCCATTTACATCCGTTTGGTACGCCTTTCCGCCCATCAGTTTATTGATGCGAGCTGAAATCTGTGCCGTATTATGTAAAGTCTCCTTAATATTTTCTTGTGCTTTAGGATCTGTTACAGTTGATTCCATGGTACGAGCCATATTATCTACACGATCAGTAGTTTGTTTTAAATTAGTTAAAATAGCACGCATATCATTGCCTGCATTACCATCAGCATTAAACTGTTGTGCTGCTTGATTTAGCTGAGCCGTTACATCCGCCATATTTTGTGTAATAGCTACCGCATTATCAGCCATCACAGCTGTAGATTGCAAAGAATATTTAAGTGCACTTTGAGTTGCAGGATCACCAATAATACTATTAATAGACTGTAGCATCTTCTCAGTACCATCCATTAATTTTTGTGCACTCTGCATGGCCTTATCCACAGCATCAACGCCTTCACCTTTAACGGAGTCACCATCTTGTAAATATACTTTAGACTGTCCTGGTGAAATTTGAATAAATTTATCACCTAAAAAACCATCTGACCCCAAGGAAAAGATCGAGTCACTTGGAATCTGCGTTTTTTCATCAAGTTTCATCTTAACCACAACGCCACGCGGTGTAATTTCAATATCAGAAACAGTCCCGATGGCCACGCCGGAAAATTTAACCTGATTCCCATTTTTTAGGCCATTTACTTGAGTGAAATCACCTGTAATTGTCATTTGCGGTTTAGCCCAAATATCGATACGGCCTACAAATAGTATGCCTGCAATAAATAGAACTATACCTATTATTGTAAAAGCCCCTACCTTGGCCTCCGTCGTCCACTTCATTATATATCTCCCATCGCAGATTCGTTAATCGGCTCTGCTTCACCATGAATAAATTGTTGTACCTTCTTATTTGTAGAATTCTTAAATTCTATTGTATCAGAAATTTCTACAAAATGCCCCTGATCGAGTAAAGCTATGCGGTCAGCAACATAAAATGCTGACTGCATATCATGTGTTACCACGATAGAAGTACAACCAAGCCGATTCTGCATCCCCTTAATTAGTATACTAATCGTACCTGATGTAATAGGATCTAACCCTGATGAAGGTTCATCATAAAGAATTAAACTCGGATCTAGTGCTATAGCACGAGCTAAGCTAACCCGCTTTTTCATACCACCAGATAACTCATTAGGCATATAGGACTCATATCCCTTTAAACCAACCCAATCAAGTCTTTCTGCCACAATGCGTTTGATTTCGTCATCCTTTAACTTCGTATGTTGACGCAAACCAAAAGCTACGTTCTCACCTACCGACATAGAATCAAACAAAGCTGAATATTGGAATACCATCCCCATTTTTCTTCGTACCGTATTAAATTCATCTTCAGATAATGTAGTTATATCTGTGCCATCTACGATAATCTGCCCTGATGTAGGACGTTGTAAACCTATTAATAAGCGAAGTAATGTACTTTTACCACTACCACTGCCGCCTAATATAACTAACGTCTCCCCATCATTAATAGTGAGATTAACAGAGTCTAAAATCACACGTGACTCGTAGGCAACTACAACATTGCGTAGTTCAATCATAAATCCCTCTAAAAATATCCACTAAAATAACAATGTAGATAAAAAGTAATTTAATACAAATACTAGAATAATACTAGTTACTACAGAACTAGTAGTGGAAAAACCAACAGCTTCTGCGCCCATTTTAGTTTCCATGCCCTTATAAGCACCTACCAATGCAATGACAGCACCAAACACACTAGACTTTATAAGACCTAAAGTGAAGTCTGAAATGGTAGAGAACATTTGAATAGAGTCTAAATATGTACTAGGCGCCAAACCCTTGATAACAGTAGCTACAAAGTAACCACCGGCAATACCGATAACAACACCATAAAATGCCAAAATCGGCACCATAATCATACACGCTACTACACGTGGTACCACGAGGTAACCAACAGGGTCAACAGCCATAACACGTAGGGCATCAATTTGTTCTGTTACCTTCATTGTACCGATTTCAGCCGTGATGGCGGCGCCAACACGGCCGGCTAACACTACACCTACTAAGATAGGACCCAATTCACGTCCCATAGCTACAGCCATAAGACCACCTACCGTACTTTGAGCCCCATAGGTAATGAGTACATCTGTAATCTGTAAGGTCATAACAGCCCCAGCAAAGAGCAAAGTTAAGCTAATAATAGGCAAAGAGTCTACCCCTAGGTGAGCCATCTGCTGAAATACATGCCACAAATTAATCATTTTTAATTGTTTTATTGTTTGCCACACTAATAATGTAGCACTACCCATCTGTGATAGGCCGTTTATGACGACTCGACCTATCGATTCTAGCCAACTCAACAGTGTCTCCTTTTCCCTTACAGTTTCAACTTATTCAGGTGTATTTGTTCCACCAGCATTAGCCTCATCTTTTTTATTAGTTTCTTTCGACTCTTTTTTAGGGTCCTTTTTAGACTCAGCTTTATCTGTTTTATCTTTTTTAGATTGATCTTCCAATTCTAACTTGCGCTCCATCTTAATCTGATGTTTCGCTTCTTTGACACGTTTTGCTAATTCTTTATCACGATCAGCGGGCTTCATTACATGAATCGTAAATTGACCATCACCTTGCACGATGTACTCAGTATCAACGGCAGTCTTTTCAGGTTTCTTTTCATCATCCTTACTAGAACTCAAATCTTCTTGACCTGTTTTTTTCTTTACATCCCCTGGCATAGGCTTTGATTCCACATCTTTAAGTTTAGCCTTTTTAACAGATTGAGAACCATCTTCATCAACTAAGCTAATGCCATCTTCCAAAAATTCTACAACGATTTGATTATTTGTATCAGTCTTTTGAATTTCATCATAAAGCTCATCAAAATCTTTATGAACTTTCAAACGGCGTAAAATTTCGTCTGTTAAATTATACTTTTGTTTTTCCAATACGTATGGCAATGGAATCTCGCCACCGCCACGTACCTCTAAGGTATATTTACCAATAGCTTGATCTTCTGGGACCTTAAAGAAGATTTGTTTAATAACCTTTTCGCCGCGGAACGGTTCTAATGTTACATCTACTACGATAGTATCCCCAGGAGAAACTACAGTAGACGAAGCAGAAGCATCTATAAGCTTTGCTGTTTTCTTATCTTGCGTTACGTTTGTTTCAACCGAAATATCCGAAATTTCATAGTTGATGAATCGATTGTTCATAAGAACATCAATGACATTATAAAATTCATCAACTGCTTTTTCGCTAATGGAATCAGAGCTGTAGAACATATTTGTTCGCGTTAATGGCTTATGTTCTTTTCCTTTTGGCGTAATAGTATAAGAAATTGTAGCCGTACCAGAGCCACTGCGATCCAATGTTTTATTCAACATATTGTATAAGGCTGTAGCTGCTAAAGTTGGTGTCATTTCACCATCTTCAATAACCTTTACAGAGCTAGTTCTATCACGTCCCATATCAAGATCTTTTAAATGGAAGCGCAATGGAATACCAGGAGAAATCACGCCAGATACGCCAGCAATGCCTGCCCCTCTATCTTCAGTAACTGAGCCTATTTCTTTCCCCATGGAGCCAAGTTTAAAAGCAGCATTATAGCTTTTTACAACGGTAAAGATACTTGCATTGTGCATGAAATAATTAGATGAACCATGTTTTAAGAATGGATGACCAAAGGCAACAACCTTTTCACCATCTACATGAGTCACAGTACCAATAGCGCCCAATTTGAGGTCACCATCAACTAACAAAGCAGCTACAGAGCCACCAGCCTCTAGTGGTTTTGCAATTTCATCACCACTAGCACTTGCGGTATCATATGTTTCATATTTATATTGTGGTAGCTTCGATTTAAAGTAATCCATTGATGCCGCATCGAAGCCATACGCCATAAGGGGAGTACCTAAAGGAATCAATTGTGTATCATCCCAAGGTTTAGATAAGTTTTTCTCATATGGTATATTCCATAGTTTGACCATATCCTCAATAGGAGTAATCATACCTATCGTACCATCTGCAAACCCCCAGCCATAAGCAACAGCCCCAACGAGTTTACCATTTATATATACAGGGCTACCACTCATACCATGCGCAATGCCACCAGTTTGATCCATAACGGGTCCAGAAAACTTTGCTAAGATAAGATGACCAGATGGTCCCTTATCCTTCATGACACCCAGTACCTTTACATCAAAGGTAGAAATAGTATCCCCTACGATTACAGTTTTTGCAATACCTTCCATACCTGTTGTTACATCATTGACAGGCATAAAATCAATAGCCTGTGCAGTTGTAAGTGAAGTACAGAAGAAAAGCGCCAGTATCGATTTTCTATACCGACGCCAAGAATGAGAAAACTTCATTCCTTCTCTCCTTTATTTACTTTCTACAGTGACAACGATTTGATCACGAGAAACGTCTGAACCCACTGTAACATTAACCGCCGTTACAGTACCAGTTACAGTAGATTTAGCAGCAGCCATAGGACCAGCCAATGTCTCTACAGTCACCAAGGTTTGGCCTTCTGTTACAGAAGTACCAACAGAAACTGTAGAAGCAACTTTACCTGTTAATACACTTTGGTATGATACAGGGGCCGCCATTACAGAGCTAACACTTAAAATGCCTAATGCAGCTAAAGCTAACACTACTCTTTTCATAACGATCCCTCCTTTTACAAAATTAGTTATGTATTTATAGTATACTAAATTATTAGTAATATTTCAAACAAAATTGTATGCAACGAATCTATTTTATGATTACTATATCCTCATAACTCATAGGTGCAGAAGATTTGTGTACATAATCATCATTGATAACTATATCTATGCTACCTTGATTTGATAATTCAGCGCCATCAACAACACCTAATTTAGACAATAACTGAGCTCCTTCTTTTTGAGTCACACCTACAGATTGAAGTTCGGATTTATCAACTGTTAGCACAACTAAATCATGTTCCTTTGTGGTTCCAATGAAGCTACGACCTTTGTTATTAGATTCATCAGCTCCTACATAGCGACCGCCTTTCATCACCATAGTGCCCACTTCTAAACTAGCTCCACCAGTAGTACTAACTTGAGCAAGTTCTTCTCTATTTTGAATCATAATAGGTGTTCCAACTTTTAATTTACGTAAAGCATTTCCAGATTCGCCATGACCAGACAATACGTATTGGTTTTCCCCAATTTTAGAATTTCCCTTTTGTTTACTAATAACCTTGCCATTAGCTACAGTCACTTCATAACCATATTCATTGGTCTTTGTAGAAGGACCATAAGTTGACGTATAAAGGGTCAAGGCATTCTCTTTACGAACCGTATCAACGGAGGTGATTACAAAACTCTCATTCTTTGTTTTAGCTTGAAGCAAAGGTTTTTTCTCTTCTATAAAGTATCCTCTATTAGGCGTATATCGTAACGTACCACGATTAGAAATACGCTCTAAATCAATGGCTCCATCACTCGCCACTGAGTAAGGTCGTTCAAAACTGCCCCCTTTTACCTTTGCTCCAATGATAGCTGTATGAGCTTGAGTAACAGAAGATAATGGTTTACCTTCTGGAACATGCGCCACCACCATAGGTGAATCATTATCTACGGTCAATGCAAAGGCTTGAATTTTCCCTTCAGCTACGGTGTTATTAATTTTGCTATACGTTACAGATTTATTTACATCTTTTGTAGTCTGTTGCGCATAGCCAGAAAATAAATCCACTACTATACGCGAAGGCTTTTCTAATGCAAACTCATGATGTTGTACATCCTTATTCGCTGTTAATGTTACTCGTAAGGCCCCATTAATCGGTTGTAAGCCAATGCCTTTAAGAACTCCCGTTTTTTTATCATTTTGTGATATGGGGCCAGTTAAACCATTTGTAGTACCCCCTAAATTCAATGTAAGAGCATGTGTTTCTTCATTATAGGATTGAGTCCAAGATACAGGCATTTCAGATACATCTAAAACAATTCGGCTTGTACCTTCATGATTAGATACGCGCACCCCTGTTAAATTACCGGCCTCAGCATGAGGAACGGTACTACCCAGTAGACCTAAAACAGCAAAAGTCATATACAGATATCGTTTCATCTTTAATTCCTCTATAGCTACAAACCATAATAATGGCCTTATATTATTACATCAATTTTACACAATATACTTTTACTATAGTATACAGCATAAAGATAAAAAATTCAAAAAATAAACGAAAAACGAGGTTACAGTCTAAAGATACTCCATACATAAAATAGAATAACTGTAGACCATAACCTCGTCAATTTAAGCTTACATCATCATGATATATTATTGTAACTCATCTAATGTATCACGAAGCTGTGACATTTCATCTAAAGCCTTTGCAACACCTTTAATCACTGCATATCTTGGAGATTCTACAAGGTATGCCGCGATTCCAATAGAACGTGTAATAACACGGTCTAATCCATCGATGAGCGCGCCACCACCAGTAAGAATTATGCCATGATCGTTGATAGCGGCCACAAGTTCCGGTGGAGTTTTTTCTAGAATAGACTTAACGCCTTCCAAAACATTCATCACTTGTGCTTCTAGAGCACGTTGAATCTCTAAAGAATTCACCGCAACCATCTTTGGTAATCCAGAACTTGAATCTCGTCCTCGTACCTCAATCGTGCGCTCCTTTGCACGGCGATCCACAGTCCCTACAGAAATTTTAATTTTCTCTGCTGTTAGCGGACCAATAACCAAGCGTTTCTTACGACGGATATAGCGAATAATAGATTCGTTAAAAGAATCTCCACCGATGCGAAGTGATTCACTTACAACTACACCCGTATCACAAAGAACGGCAATATCCGTAGTGCCACCGCCAACATCGACAACCATCGCCCCTACGTGCTTAGCATCATTGAGGCCAGTCCCCATAGCAGCAGCCAATGGTTCTTCAATAAGGACTGTCTTTTTTGCACCAGTTCTGAGTAAAGCTTCCAAAATAGCGCGTTTTTCAACTGGTGTAATGCCCGACGGAACACATACAATAATACGCGTCTTCATCAATCTAGAAGCAGGTACAACGGAGCGAATAAAGTACTTCAACATGAATTCTGTCATATCATAATCTGCAATAACGCCCGCTTGAACTGGACGGATGACGGAAATCCCTTTTGGAGTACGGCCCACCATAGAACGTGCAGCCTCACCTAAAGCAAGAATATCACCGGTTTTATCATCCCGTGCAATATACGCAGGTTCATCTAATACCAAGCCTTTACCCTTCGCAAAAATGAGGATATTTGCAGTCCCTAAATCAATTCCCAAATCGAAGTTTAAGGATCGATTTAAACGACTCATAAAATCTCCGACTTGCTCAGGTCGAACTAAACGTTTTAATGTCATGGCTGGTGTTGTTTTAGCAATCGCTACAGTCTCACGACTACGTCGTTCAGCACGGCGCATTTTTGTAACTTTAATCATGGTCTCACGCATATTGGAGGCCAAATGATTAGCTTGCTTTGCCACGCCATTTGAAAGCTTAGTAGACTTACGTTTTGTCCTTCTCAATGGTTTGCGTGTAGTACTCACTTTCGAATTTTCAACCTTTGCAGCACCTAAGTTCTGTTGCTCGTTGTATAAAGCCGGCCCTTTAGAGCGCCGGCTTCTTTTCTTTTTATTTTGTTTTGGCTGTGTACTCTTATTCGTCAACCCGAACAATATCAGCACCTAACCTTTGCAATTTACCTACAAAATCATCATAACCTCGGTCAATATGATGTAAACGACCGACTTCTGTTCTACCTTCCGCAGTCAATGCAGCGCATACCAGCGCCGCTCCAGCACGCAGGTCAGTAGCATTCACTATAGCCCCGTGTAAGCTTGGCATACCTTCGACAATAGCTTGACGATTATCGATGTCAATATGCGCCCCCATTTTACGAAGTTCAGCAACATGCATAAAACGATTTTCAAATACAGTTTCTGTTACTGTACTAGTGCCTTCCGCAATCGTGGTAAGAGCCATGAATTGAGCTTGCATATCTGTTGGGAATCCAGGGTATGGCAAGGTTTTAATATCGACAGCTTTAATGCCTTTACCACTACTGATAACGCGAATGCCGTCGATTTCTTCCTCTACTGTTACACCAGCTTCCTTTAATTTAGCCACTACTGGTTTTAGATGTTCTGGCAATGCATTTTCTACGAATACATCACCACCTGCCATAGCAGCAGCGATTAAATATGTACCAGCTTCAATGCGATCAGGAATAACTGTATGAATAGCACCGTGTAATTGAGGTACACCTTCAATACGAATCACATTTGTACCAGCTCCGCGAATATTAGCTCCCATAGCATTTAAGAATGTAGCTAAATCAACAATTTCAGGCTCTTCTGCAGCATTTTCGATAACGGTTTTACCTTCCGCCATAGAAGCAGCCATAATTACATTCTCTGTAGCCCCCACACTTGGGAAATCCAAATAAATTTGAGTCCCTTTAAGTCCTTCCGGAGCATGAGCATATACATAATCTTCAGTAATTTCAATTTTTGCACCTAATGCTTCAAATGCTTTTAAATGAAGATCAATGGGACGTGCACCGATAGCACATCCACCAGGCATTGAGATTTTAGCCTCCCCTTTACGAGCCAAAAGTGGACCCATGACAAGAAAGGATGCACGCATTTTACGCACAAGTTCATAAGGAGCTTCCGTAGCAGTCAATGTAGAAGCATCGAAAACAATTTCACCATCTGCATTATTACGAGTGATTTTAACCCCCAAAGACTCGATAACTTGGCAAATCGTGCCTACATCTTCTAAATTTGGAATTTCAAGCAATTTACTAGGCGTTGATGCTAGCAAAGTACCGGCAATAATAGGGAGTACTGCATTTTTAGCACTACTAACACGTACACGTCCTTCCAATCGATTGCCACCTTGAATGATTAACTTTTCCAACAGAATTCCTCCTACACTTTATATCGTTCATCTTGTATAAGCTACAAGACCTTGTATTTATAACGTCATATACTAAATGTTATTATACTATTTTTCGATATATCTCATCAAGAGAATGAGAGAAAATACAAAGAAAAAAAAGCCCTGAATATATCTCAAAAATTTGTGCCAAATTTTTGAGTATATTTCAGGGCTTTATTCTTATTTAGCTTTTAATGTTTTAAGTTTATGATCCATATGCACTGTATCAAGGAAACGAACCGTACCAGTTTTAGACCGCATCACAATAGTATGTGTACGCGCACCACCTGGGAAATATTGAATTGGATTTAATAAGTTACCACGTGTAATGGCAGTAGCCGCAAAAATAACATCATCAGTACGAACTAAATCATTTAATGTGAGCACTTGGTTTACATCGGCAATGCCCATTTCATGGCAACGACGAATTTCTTCTTCCGTTTCTGGTTTTAAGCGAGCTTGCATATCGCCGCCTACACATTTTAAGGCTGCAGCCGCTAATACACCTTCAGGTGCACCACCAGTACCTACAACCATGTGCACCCCAGAACCTTCGATACAACATTCCATAGCTGGATTAACATCACCATCAGAAATGAGCATAATACGAGCCCCTACTTCACGAGCCTCTTTCATCAAGCCTTGATGACGCTCACGATCAAGCATAACCAACGTGATTTCATCTACATTACGTTCCATTTTAGCCGCTACATTTTTGATATTTTCGGTCAAAGATTTCGTAATATCGATAGCACCTGCACCTCGAGGACCAACACAAAGTTTCTCCATGTACATATCCGGTGCATGTAACAAGCCACCTTTTTCTGCAATCGCCATAACTGCAATAGCACCATTTTGACCTTTAGCAATCAAGTTTGTCCCTTCAATAGGATCAACAGCGATATCTACTTCTGGTCCGCCAGCACCTACGTGTTCTCCGATATAAAGCATAGGAGCTTCATCAATTTCGCCTTCTCCGATAACCACAGTACCAGAAATGCGAACAGAATCAAACGCTTGACGCATAGCATCTACAGCAAGACCATCGGCTGCATCCTTTTGCCCACGGCCAAGCAAACGACCGCTACGCAAAGCTGCGGCTTCAACGACACGAGCAAATTCCAAAGATAATGTACGATCCATAATGGGCCTCCTTATAAGTCCTCTATGTATTGATATGACTCTTACCTAGAGTCTCTAACTTATTGATTAGCTTGTTTCCAATCTTCCATAAATTTTGCAAGTCCTGCATCAGTCAACGGATGTTTCATAGCTTGCATGAGTACTTTAAATGGAACAGTTGCAATATGAGCACCTGCTTTAGCACATTGAATAATATGCAGCGGAGTTCTCACACTTGCAGCAATAATTTCAGTTTCAATTTCATGAATAGCGAAAATATCTGTAATATCTTGAATCAATGTAAGACCATCCATGCTGATATCATCAATACGACCCACAAATGGACTCACATAACTTGCACCTGCACGAGCAGCTAATAAGGCTTGGTTTGCAGAAAAAATCAAAGTCACATTCGTTTTAATGCCTTCTTTGCTCAAAATAGCAACGGCTTTAAGACCTTCTGGAGTCATAGGAACTTTAATAACCACATTAGAGCCTAATTTCACAAGGTCATGTGCTTCCGCCACCATGCCTTCAGCATCAGAGGAAATAACCTCTGCGCTAACAGGTCCATCAACAAGGTTTACAATTTCAGAAATAACTTGTTTCAAATCGCGTTTAGCTTTCACGATAAGCGATGGGTTTGTAGTTACGCCATCAATAAAACCAAAATCATAGGCCTCTTTAATCTCATCAAATTCTGCTGTATCAATAAAGAATCTCATAAAATGCCCCCTCTTATTTAGCCGGTGAAATCACTTCAACGCCACCCATGTATGGCACGAGAACTTTTGGAATTACAACGGACCCATCGGCTTGTTGATAGTTTTCCAAGATAGCAGCTACTGTACGCCCTACTGCAAGGCCAGATCCATTTAATGTATGAACAAATTCCGGTTTACCCTTAGGTCCACGACGGAATTTAATATTAGCACGACGAGCTTGGAAATCAGTCATATTAGAGCAAGAGGAAATTTCTCTATACTTGCCTTGTGCAGGCATCCACACCTCTACATCATAGGTTTTAGCAGAACCAAAGCCCATATCACCTGTGCACAGAGTGATAACACGGAACGGTAATTCTAATAAGCGCAATACTTCTTCTGCATTATCTGTTAATGTTTCTAATTCTTTGAAAGAATCTTCTGGTTTAGCTAATTTAACCATTTCAACTTTGTTAAATTGATGTTGTCGAATAAGGCCACGAGTATCACGCCCCGCGGAACCCGCTTCAGCACGGAAACATGCGGTGAATGCAGTATAGTATTTAGGCAATTCCTCTTCGCTCAAAATTTCACCACCGTGATAATTAGTCAATGTAACCTCAGCAGTTGGAATCAAGAAATATTCCGTTCCCTCTACATGGTACATATCTTCAGCAAATTTAGGCAATTGCCCAGTGCCCGTCAAAGTTTCACGTGTTACCATATATGGAGTCATCATTTCAGTATAGCCATGTTTATCTACATGAAGATCCACCATGAAGTTGATAAGAGCGCGTTCCAAACGAGCCCCTAACCCCTTATACACAGTAAAGCGAGCTCCACTCATTTTGCCTGCACGATTGAAATCAAGGATATCGAGGCTTTCACCTAAATCCCAATGAGCCTGTACATCAAAATTAAATTGACGTGGTTCGCCCCATTTGCGTTGCTCCACATTTTCATCTTCATCGGCCCCTACAGGAACAGATGCATCACACATATTTGGCAACATCAATGCCGCATCGCGCAATTTTGTTTCCACTTCGCGAATACGGTTATCAAACTCAGCAATCTCATCGCCTACTTTTTTCATTTCTGCGATTTTTTCATCAGCATTTTCTTTGTTGCGTTTTAATTTGCTAATTTCTTCTGTTACAGAATTGCGAAGCGCTTTTAATTCTTCTACTCGACCGATCAATTGACGACGTTCATCATAAGCGGATACAAAGGTTTTCAGATCGCCTTTTGTATGACGATTATCTAAATTTTGTTGCACTAAATCAATATTTTCACGGACAAATTTTAAATCTAACATACTATAAACCTCATTTTCCAACTATGTTACGCACAATATATTCAATACGTTTAAGTATACCATATATTGGTGTATTTATCATTAAATTATGTGCTATATACTAGACTTCTCACCAATATTTTATATTATTCATCCTCTTCTTCATCTAGCAAATAATCTTTTGCCATCCATTTACGCGTGCCTGTAAAAGAAATGGTCACCCATTTTTCCGTTGGGTTACCGCCGATTTCTTGGTCAATTTCATTGCGAATAGCATCAATTTCAGCAATGGTTTGATATGGAAAACTTTTAGGAACTAAAATATCAATTTCAATGATTCGAGTATTGCCATATACTTGCACGCTCGTCACATAATCTTTAAAATTATACTTTTCCATAAATCGATCCATAATTTCTTGCACTTCATTATGCAATGAAGTTGGTGCCCATCCTAATATTTGTTTCATGGATGGCACAATGATACGAAATGCAGAGGGTATCATCTGTACCGCTAAAATAATTAATACAATAGGGTCAATATAAGTAGCCCATCTAGCATATTCAGTACTTTCTAGCATAGTAGCTACAACGAAACTAATCAAGATAGCCGCTTCTAACAAAGCATCGACATACCAGCTTACATTATCAAATTTAATCAAGTTAGACTGCAAACTTTTATTAATACGACGTACATAAAGATAGTAAGCAGTATCCGCAACAGTAAAGAATATAGCATAGAAAATAGCTGGCCCGAAGTCTACGTGACGTCCACCAGACAAAAGATCTGTAATCCCACTAGATAAGGCATAAATTACTATGAGAAGAATAAAAAAGCCCTCCACGGCGAGCACCAGAGGTTCAAATTGCCAAAAACCGAATTGGAATCGCTTACTCGTTTCTCTAGCAACTAACTTAGCTGTCATAAGCATCATAATCTTAATAACAACATCAACGAAGGAGAATACCCCATCTAACAACACTGCACTAGATCCCGTTACAATCCCCATTATCGTACCGCTCACAGCCACCAAAGCCATAAGCCCTACGGATTGCATCAGCAGTTTCTGTTCAATGGAGCGCCTTGCCCCTAATATATCCATTGAGCACACTCCTTTCTGACTTATATACATCTTTATTATACACTAATCATCGAAGTGTATAAAATGTATTACAAAAAGTCCACCGTATACCTTATGCACGGTGGACCTTCAATAATCACTAACATATGAACTTTTATTCTATTATATGATAGCTACATAGCCATCGGAGGCTCATCTAACAATTTACCGGCTACATATCTCCCAACAATATGGCGATCATCACCTATATATAGCCACCGTTCCAGACGTTCCTCTATACTCCGTTCATTCGGATCAAACAATTCATGATCATCGATAACAAGAGCATCAAATTCATAGCCGGTTTCAAAGCTACCTACGTCACCAAAGAATTGTCCGCCTCCCTTAGTCGCCATATAGAAAGCTTCCGGTAATGTAAGCGATGCATAGCTGGCATCCACCTCGGCCCACTTCATCTTTGACAAACCCACGGCTTCGGTCAAAACCTTAGCCATACTGATGTCATGGCCTCCTGAAATGTCTGATCCCAGTGCAATGGAAATACCATGATTCAATAATTTTCGTATAGGTGCAATGCCGCTGGACAAATTCACGTTAGAATACGGACAGTGTGCCACCATCGTCTTCGTTTCATGCATCCGCTCCATTTCTTCATCGCTCAGATGAATACAATGAGCCATGACCGTCGGCACTGTACCCATCAGACGATGTTCACAGTATACATCCGTATAACTGGAGGAATCCGGATGAAGTGAATGAACCCATTCAATCTCACCATGATTTTCAGATAAATGCGATTGAATTGGCACATTATACTCCACCGCTAAATCTCCGAGACCACTCATCAGGCGGCTCGTACAGGATGGCACAAAGCGAGGGGTTACAATAGGTCGTACGAGCGGTCCAAACTGTCGAGCCTCTTCAAGCCATACTCTCGTATCATGTAAGGACTGGTCCGTATCCTCAATCAGATAATCGGGACTGTTCCGATCCATATTAACCTTGCCTACAAAAGCGGATAGGCCGGCTTCTGAAAGCAACCTCATCAATAGCAATGTGCTTTCTTTATGAATAGTGCCAAATAAAATACTGCGCGTTGTACCGTAACGCCATAATTCGTTAACAAAAGCGCTATATACCGTCTTTGCGTAGTCTAAATCCGAAAACTTCGCCTCCTCCGGAAATGTATACGTTTCAAGCCAAGGCAGCAATTCTTTATCCATGCCAAGGCCTCGATTGCAAAATTGAGGCGCATGAGCATGGGTATCGACAAATCCGGGAATAATTAAATTATCCCCGTAGTCCTCAACCGGATACGACTCAAATTCGGAGGGAATACTTTCACCACAATATGCGATACGACCGTCACGCACAATCATATAGCCGTTTGGAATCACTGCAAACTCCGCTGGTCGTGATGTATAAATAATATTACCTTTTACTATATAAACGGAATTCATCGAATAATCTCCTCTTTTCAACAATACCGCTTAACCGTAATATACGTACGTCAACTACAATGAACTATAATTGCTCGATGCTACTCTCTCAACAATAAAAACACATATAACAATCCCGACTCTCACAGCTTATATAGCAAAATGTATGATGAAAGCAATGGTCATTACATACATAACAGGATGGATTTCCTTACGACGTCCTGTAATAAGTTTCACCAATGTATAAGAGATAAAACCGAAGGATAAACCTTGCGCAATACTGAAGGTAAGCGGCATAAGAAGAATCGTTAAAAATGCAGGCAACGCTTCCGTAAAATCACCGAAGTCGATATGCGTCACTTCACTCATCATAAATACACCTACGATAACGAGTACCGGAGCTGTTGCTTGAGCAGGTACCAATAAGAATAATGGCGCAAAAAACAGAGCGATTAAATATAATATACCCGTTACGCATGCCGTAAGACCCGTACGTCCACCATCGGCAACAGCGGCCGCACTTTCAATATAGGAAGTTACCGTAGACGTACCGATGATTGCACCGGCCGCGGCACCTATAGATGTACATAGTAATGCATGATTTAACCGTTTAAATTTACCGTCCGCATCAACGAGATTCGCTTTTCGCGTGACACCGATAAGCGTACCGATGTTATCAAACATATCTACAATTGTAATAGAGAAAATAATAGACAAAAATCCATATTTAATAGCACTCATCACATCCAATTGAGCAAATGTATCCACAGGAAATGGCGGCACCAAGTTGAAAATATCCGCACTAGTTTCAGGGACCTTTGTATAACCGAAAATCATGGCCGCAACAGTCGTGATAATCATACCCAACAACAAACCGCCCCTCACCTGCTTGGCTAAGAGCACACTGGTGATGAGCAAACCGGCCAATGTCAACAATACCGCAGGATCCTGCATATTGCCAAGTGTTACGAATGTGGCCTTATCCGCTACGATAATATGAGCATTTTTAAATCCGATAAAAGCAATAAAGAGACCTATACCGACACCAATAGATGTTTTAAGTACCTTGGGAATACCGTCGATGATAAGATTCAAAATACGCGTTATTGTCAAAACAATAAAGACAGCACCGGAAATAAATACGGCACCTAGTGCGGTCTGCCAGGTCAGTCCCATCGATCCGCATATGGTATAGGCGAAGAATGCGCTAAGTCCTAGTCCCGGAGCGACGATAACCGGAACGTTCGCTACTAAACCGATTAAAATTGTCGTAAATGCGGTCGTCAAAATAACTGCCGCAACCGTACTTTCATGAGGCATACCGGATGCAACCAGCAAATTCGGTATAACCGCTAAAATATATACGGAAGCGATGAACATAGTTATGCCCGCAAAAATCTCGGTACGCACATTCGTACCATGCTGAGACAGCTTGAAAAATTTATCAAGCCAGCACCGGTCCTGTCCGTGTCTCACACTCTCATTCGACATCGAATTCATCTTACTTACCTCCTAACTTAAAGAGAAGAAAATAAATAAAAACGACTACAAGAGCATCACAAAATAGCTCTTGTAGTCGTGAATATCGGTTCCCGCTAGAAAGCCTTGACCCATCATGTCAAGGGTATACAAGGTATAGTCTTACTATGAAATTATATATATCAATTGTATAAAATATGTACCGAACAAATATGTCTTAGTTTAAGTATAAAATTATTTTTATATACTGTCAATAATAAATAATAAATAATAAATAAACATCCTAACAATGCGCCTCCCTCAGGAGGCGCATCGTATAAAGACTATTTCCCGAGATTTCGTTCCAAATCAAATCGGTCCGATACAAAGCCGTACAAGGTCCAGCCCGCAAAGGTTACAATGGCACCATATGTCATTGCTTCAAGACCGGATGCATATAGCGCATATAAGCTATAAATGGAGCCAATGAAAGCGATAAAGGTTGTCCCCTTCAATTCGCCGCCACTGCGGCCCGTAGCTTTCATCAACACGATGATAGCCCCCATCGACAAGAGGTATGGAATGATATTCGTTACAACCGCTAAATTAACGAGCGTTTCAAACTGTTCACTCAAAGATGGACTGATTGTCATCAAGCTGAGGAAGGATTGAATGATTGTAATCGTTACCATACCAACTACAGGTGCATCTTTAGATGTAATCTTGCTGAATAATTTAGGGAAATATCCTTCGTCCGCAGCACCTTTAAATACATTGGCAATGGTAAACTGCCATCCGAGTAAAGATCCGAAACACGACATAACCATAAGACCCATAACGATTTTACCGGCTACACCGTTAAACATGGATGCAAAGGCCAAACCAAACGGTGCATTACTGTTAACGAGTTCATTTGCAGGAACAATACCAAAGATCATATTGGTGGATACGATATAAATAACTGCAACCCCTAATGTACCACCGAGAACTGCTTTCGGTACATTCTTTTCAGGATTATCTACGGCATCCGCATTTGCACAGGCGGACTCAAGGCCAAGAAATGCCCATAAAGTCATAGCGATGGAATTAGTTGCCGCTTCGCCGAACGGCATATTATTAACATTCCAGTTCGCCACATACATATCTGTTGAGAAATAAGCCCAACCGACTGTACTGATTACGATAACCGGTGCAATAACACCCCATACCGTAAAGCTGGATACACGTCCCGTGATGCTGGCACCACCGAAATTCAACGTCGTCGCCAACCACAATGTGACAATCGTATAAATACCGGTCAACAACGGAGTCAACGTAACATCTGCAAAGGTCGCCGCATAGCCTACGGCTGAAATAGCGATAGCAATATTGGCGATTAAAAGAGACACGCCATACGTATAATTCGCCATGAAGTTCCCCGCCTTGCCAAAGGAATATTCGGCATAACCGCCCATACCGCCGCCTTTACGACTGTACATACCGCACTTTGCAAAAGCATAGGCCAAACACATGGAACCTACAGCTGTAATCAGCCATGATACGATTGACAATGATCCTACCTGCGCCAATTTTGTAGGCAGCATGATAATACCTGAGCCCATCATATTTACAGCGGTCAAAATTGTAAGCTGCAATACGGACATCTTATTTTTGCCTGTACTCATAGTTACCTCCTTTTATCTTGTGTATTGTACCGCCGGAAAACCTCCGACGGTACACAGAGGAATTATTTTTCAAATTCTTTTTTCAACACATAACCGAATGCTTTCTTCGTTCCATCCGGCTGTTCCGTAATGTATACGCCTTGAATTTCCGGAGCAAATCCAGGTAATTTGTTGATGCCTTCTTCCAACGCCAAGAAGTAATCACAAGCAGTTTTTGACCAACATTCGCCCGGTTGTACGCACAATACCCCTGGAGGATAAGGAAGCGCACCTTCAAGAGCGATGCGCCCTTCCGCTTCGCTCAACGGTACAAGTTCACCTTTGCCGCGCTGGAATTCAAAATTAGCTTCCTGAGGATTCATAACATATTCCGGGAAGTAATCATATAAGAACAATCGTTGTTGCAAGATACTTACATTCCGGTCTTTATAGAAGTCATGCATTTCCTGACATAGCTGACGAATGTGATATCCCTTGTATTTATCCAAGTGGCTGTAATAAATGGACGGCAATACATCTTGCATAGGTGCATCAGCTTCAATCAATTGTTCAAATCGGACAAGTTGCGCCACTAAATCATCCATCTTCGTCTTTGTTTCCGCCGGTGTCATCAAGAACAGAATGGTATTCAAGTCACATTTTTCAGGAATGATTCCGTTTTCACGCAAGTAGTTTGCAAGAATATTGGCATGAATACCGAAATCTTCGTATTCACCCGTTTCCACATTAATACCCGGTGTAATCAATTGAAATTTACAAGGATCTATGAAATATTGACCTTTGCCATAGCCTTTAAAGGAATGCCATTTCGCATCCGGTTCAAATGCGAAGTAATCCACATCCTGTGCCATTTTCTTTGTGTCGCCGTCTTCCCACTTTTTACCATGTACAACCGGTGGTACTAACGGACGTAGATATTTACAGTGTTTCAATACGGCTTTACGAGCTTCGATAACCGTTTCCACACATTCAATCCATAATTTTTTACCCGCTTCGCCTTCATGCATTTTTGCATTTACGTCAAGGGCTGCAAACAACGGATAGAACGGTGATGTAGAGGCATGCATCATAAACGCATTATTCAAACGTTTATGATTTACATAGCGGTCTTGCCCCTTAATATGCTTATCCTTCTTATGAATCTGAGATGTCTGTGAGAAGCCCGCCTGCTGCTTATGAACGGATTGAGATACCAGGATACCAGGATCATCAGGACCAAGTTCCAAAAGCAACGGACTGCAGTCTTTCATCATAGGGATAAACTGTTCATAGCCGACCCAAGCGGAATCAAAGAAGATATAATCACAGAGATGTCCGATTTTATCGACTACCTGACGCGCATTATAAATGGTCCCGTCATACGTTCCCAATTGAATAACCGCCAACCGGATAGGCCGCTTTGCCTTTGCTTTCTTAGGATCTTTTTCAGCAATCAGCTTGCGAATATATTTTTCATCAAAGCAATGTTCTAAGATACCGCCGATGGACCCGAACGGATTACGTGCCGTTTCAAGATATACAGGTGTTGCGCCGGACATGACGAGCGACCCGTGACAAATCGATTTATGATTATTGCGATCGTATAAAACAATGTCCCCAGGAGTAAGTAATGCATTTAACACGACCTTATTAGAAGATGATGTTCCGTTCAATACAAAATATGTTTTGTCCGCATTATACACCTGTGCAGCATGTTGCTGAGCCTCAACTGCGGAACCTTCATGAATCAGAAGATCACCTAACTTAACGTCCGCATTACAAAGATCGGCGCGGAATACATTTTCTCCGAAGAAATCATAGAAAGCACGTCCTGCAGGATGCTTGCAGAAGAATTGCCCCCCTTGATGCCCCGGGCAGTCAAATTGAGAATTACCGTCCTCTACGTAATTTGCCAAGGCCTGGAAGAATGGCGGTAACATAGATGCTTCATATTTTGCAGCAGCCGCTTCAATCTGTCGTTTATATAAATCAAAATTTGTAGTTGATCCGTCGATAACACGTTCCACCTTACCGATAAAAGGAGAAATATCTACAGACTTATCAAACACAACCAAGAAAACCGGTATACCAAAGGATTGTACCAACTCATTTTCAAGTACATCTGTATCGGACTCGCTAATGACGATGGCCCCCACATCGGTAAAATCAGTTTGACTAAGCTCCACATTTGTACGCCCTTCCATAGAACCGAAGTAGAATTGCGCCTTATGAGAGAAAGCAATTTTTAAATGTTTCATGATGTGTTTCCTCCTAAATTATGTTAACAACGATAATTTAAAGAATATAACTTACACATAGGGTTGATTTATAAAATTTATTAATGAATTCACCTTTACTAAATACACCTCCTTGTTTTAAAGGTAATTCACGTATCTATATTTCTATCTTAACATCTGAATTTTTCATTTAAAAGTGTTTAATTATACACATATATCATAATTATACATTGTGCATGATTTAAATGTATAATCTATACTATTACAGGTATGTGTAAATTTAATCACATATATCTCTATAATATTGGAAAATCAACGATAAATACTATATATCCATGTTCTTTTATTTCATCACAAAGTAAATCAAAATTTTTTATGTATATCATAATGTAATCATAGATAATCCGTACACCATTTTTATATTGTATATCTAATCACACTTCATATATTTATTAATCAACATTATAAGAGTTGATAAAAGCCCGTATCAAAGTGTTTGATACGGGCTTTATATCGATTTTTTTTGTATGCTAAACAGCAAAAAGCTCACCACCATACACGGTAGTGAGCTTTAGAATTAATCTTCTTCAGCTTCAAAATGCTTAGGAGCTTCTGGTTTCATCAATGGGAACAATAATACATCTCGAATAGATGCAGAGTCTGTTAAGAACATAACAAGACGGTCGATACCAACACCAAGACCAGCTGTTGGAGGTAAACCGTATTCAAGAGCTGTAACGAAGTCTTCATCCATGCGGTGAGCTTCATCATCGCCCGCTTCACGTTCTTTTAATTGATCCAAGAAACGTTGTTTTTGGTCGATTGGATCATTTAACTCGGAGAAGCCATTTGCCAATTCACGACCATAGATGAAAGCTTCAAAACGTTCTGTAGCCAATGGATTTTCACGACTTGCTTTAGCAAGTGGAGAAATCTCTTTAGGATGACCATATACGATAGTTGGCTGAATCAAGTTTTCTTCTACATAATCTTCGAAGCAAAGATTTAAGATTTTACCAATACCATCATTTTCTGTGTATTCTACATTTAAGCGATCAGCAATAGCACGAGCTTCTTCTATAGTTGTGACTGCATCAAAATCTTCACCAGTGTATTTTTTTACACCTTCAGCCATTGTGATACGATTCCAAGGAGGAGTCAAATTAATTTCTGTACCTTGGTATGTAATTTCTTGTGTACCAAGTACTTCTTGAGCACAGTAGGACACAAGATTTTCTGTTAAGCGAATGGCATCCTCTACATCGCCATAGGCTTGGTACGATTCGATAGTAGTAAACTCTGGATTATGACGATTATCGATACCTTCGTTACGGAAGCAACGGTTCATTTCGAACACGCGGTCCATACCACCAACGATTAAACGTTTGAGGTACAATTCTGGTGCAATACGCATATAAATATCGATATCAAGCGCATTATGGTGAGTGATGAATGGACGTGCAGCAGCACCACCAGGGATAGCATGCATCATCGGTGTTTCCACTTCCATGAAGCCATCACGCATCATGTATTCACGAATTTTAGCAACGATTTGAGAGCGTTTTACAAATGTATCACGTACTTCAGGATTTACAATCAAATCAACATAACGTTGACGGTAACGAAGTTCTGTATCCTTTAATCCATGCCATTTTTCTGGTAATGGACGTAAAGACTTAGATAACAATGTTAATTTGTTAACTTTAATGGTAACTTCACCTGTATGAGTTTTAAATACGTGACCTTCTACGCCGATGATATCACCTATATCAAGCATTTTAACGTATTTATAAGCCTCTTCGCCCAAAACATCTTTACGGAAGTATACTTGAATATCACCAGATTTATCACGAATATTCGCAAATGCCGTTTTACCATGGGAACGGATTGTCATCAAACGACCTGCAATAACTACAGGCTGACCATCATATTTCAAGAAGAAGTCTTCTTTAATATCTTTTGCGTAATCTTTTACGACAAAACGTTGGCCGAATGGGTAAATACCATCAGCTTCATATTCGGCTAATTTATCGCGGCGAATTTGCATTTGCTCATTCAGCTCTTCTTGTATATTTTTAATTTCTTCACTCATGTTATCGCCTCTTTGTCGGTAATTGTAAATTATTGGATTGCTAACACTTTGAATGTTACAGGACCATCTGGTGTGGAAACCTCTACTTCATCGCCCTTACGTTTTCCCAAAATAGCTTTACCTACAGGAGATTCATTAGAGATACGATTGTTAAATGGATCCGCTTCAGAGGAACCAACGATAACATATTCCAATTCATCGTTGTACATAGTGTCAAGTACAGTAACTTTACTACCTACAGATACAACGTCACCTTTTACAGATTCATCGATGATCTTCGCAGTGTTAATCTTATTCTCTAACTCTACAATATGACCTTCAATAAAAGCTTGTTCATTTTTTGCATCATCATATTCAGAGTTTTCACTGATATCGCCATATTCAATAGCAGTTTTAATACGTTCAGATACTTCAATACGGCGTACAGATTTATAGTACGCTAATTCTTCTTCTAACTTCTTTAAACCTTCGGCGGTGAGTAATGTTTCTTTTACGTCTGCCATGGGTACCCCACTCTTTCTACATATAAATAATAAGAAAAAGTGTCATAATAAGATGACACCTTATCTCTTGTTTCTAAATTATCTCAATCATTATATAAAAATACTATTTATTTGTCAATCTGACTACCCTTCGGACAGTATTTTGCGATATGATTCTAGCTCATTGTGAAAGCTCGTTACAGTATGAATTGTATTCACTCGATTGCGCCAATATGCAGATTCCGGAAGTCCCTTCATATACCAGCCCGCATGAGTGCGTATCTCCTTAACGGCCATACTTTCACCTTTGTATTGGCATAACAAGTCAAAATGCTTTAATAACATATCTAGACGCTCTATATCGGTCGGAGCCGGCAATACTTCACCAGTGGCTAAATAATGATGAATACGACCAAAGATCCAAGGATTCCCCTGTGCACCACGGCCTACCATTACAGCATCACAACCGGTTTCATCAAGCATTTGCTTAGCATCTTCAGGATTCACAATATCACCATTGCCAAGTACGGGTACAGATACCGCTTCTTTCACAGCCTTAATATAAAACCAGTCCGCATGTCCACTATACATTTGCTCCTTTGTACGCCCATGTACGGCTATAGCAGCCACACCTGTAGACTCAATGCGTTTTGCAAAATCCACAACATTAATAGAGTCACTATCCCAACCGATACGCATTTTTACAGTAACAGGTACATCAACAGCCTCAACAGCGGCTTCTGCAACACGCGCCGCTAGATCAGGATTTTTCATAAGTGCCGAACCATCGCCAGAGGTAACTACCTTTTTTACAGGACAGCCCATGTTTATATCTACAATATCGGCACCCGCATCGGCCACAACCTTAGCCCCCAAAGCGATTGCTTCTGGATTAGAGCCAAAAATTTGCATGGATACAGGACGTTCTGCCTCTTCAATGCGCAATAATTCATGAGTACGTTCATTCTTATATTTAATACCCATAGCACTGACCATTTCGGTACATACCAAGGCTGCACCTTGTTCTTTGGCCAGTAGTCGATACGCAATATCGCTAACCCCTGCCATAGGCGCTAATATGGCTTGACCATCAATTTTGACAGCCCCAATTTGCCACTGTTTATTATTCATATAATTCTATTTCCCTTAATAAAAAAGGTACAGCATAAGCTGTACCCGAATGTACACTACTTCGTTACCTATACGTAACTATATTATAGTAGCATTATTTATTTCTTTCGTAAATAAGGCGTAAGCCTTCTAATGTAAGCATAGGTTCTACATGGTCAATGCAGTCTGTAGCACTGCTAATAAGCTGTGCCAAACCACCTGTAGCCACTACAGTTACATGATTCCCCATTTCCGCTTTCATACGAGACACGAGGCCTTCTACTTGACCTACATAACCGTAGAACATACCAGATTGCATAGAGGACACCGTATTTCGACAAATGACTTGCCCCGGGTCTCTCACATCGATACGAGGTAGTTTGGCCGCCCGTTGGAATAAAGCCTCTGCAGAAATTGTTACCCCTGGAGTAATAACCCCGCCCATATAATCGCCATTACCTTGTACCGCACAATAAGTTGTAGCCGTACCAAAATCGATGATAATTAAATCGCCCTTATAAAGCTCATGTGCTGCTACAGCATTTACAATACGGTCAGCCCCTACTTCACGAGGATTATCATACTTAATAGCGATGCCAGTTTTAGTACCTGGACCTACAATAAGAGGATTTACATTAAAGTAGCGCAAACACACGCGCTCTAATGTAGGCATTAATGGTGGTACAACCGAGGAAATAATGATAGCATTAATATCTTTTACATCAACCTTACGGTCGTGAAAGAATAAGTTCATCATCAGCATGCCATATTCATCGGTGGTACGGACCCGATCTGTGGAAATACGCCAGTGACCCACAAGTTCTGTCTTGTCGTATACACCGAGAACAATATTGGTGTTTCCCACATCAATTACTAATAACATTAATGCCTCCTATTTACGCGGACGAATTGATACGTCCCCTGCCACAATACGTTTAATTGTCCCATCTGAGATTCTTACTAATAAATTACCATCTTCATCAATATCTGTAGCCACCCCTTCATAGGTATTGCCAGGAGCACGCACTTCAATTTCTTCACCGAGAGTAACAGATAATTGCCGCCATTCATTAAGGGTTTCGTCAAAGCCACTATCGAGCACTTCATAATATTGATGTTCTAATTCTTCTAATATAAGTCTAAATGCTTCTGTGCGCTCAATATCAATATCTTCCATCGCAAGGGATGTAGCAATTAATTTTAACTCTTCTGGTAGTTCTTCTTGTTTTGTTTTTACGTTGACCCCAATGCCCATTACAATATGAGAAATTTCTTCCATAGAACCAGACATTTCTGTCAAAATACCTACTAGCTTACGACCATTCACAAGAATATCATTAGGCCACTTTATCCCCGCATCAGTGAGCCCCATCTTATGAAAGGCCTTTGTTAAAGCCACTGCAGCCATCAAAGTACACTTTGGAGCCTCTACAGGTGGAAAATCAGGACGTAAAATCAAGCTAAACCACAAGCCTTTGCCAAATGGAGAATACCAACCGCGAGATAAACGCCCACGACCAGCAGCCTGTTCCTCAGTAACCACAACCGTACCTTCTTCTGCACCTTGTTGAGCTAAACGACGAGCTTCTAAGTTCGTAGACTCCGTGGTATCCATATAAACATATCGTTTACCAAATACATCTGTTTTTAAGATTTGTTTCATTGCCAAGGGGCTCAACAAATCAGGTTCTTCCAATAATCGATACCCTCTCTTGGTATAAGATTCAATTTTGTAGCCTTTTTGACGTAACGCCTTGATATGTTTCCAAATAGCTGTGCGCGAAACATGGCAGGCTTCGGACATATCTTGTCCCGATACGAAACTACCTTGGTTTTGTCTCAAGAATTCTAGCACTTCATCACGCATAGTTTAGAGCCCCTTTCTTTGTCAACCTAGGTTTACAATTCGATTGTACAAGTGTACCTTGTAAAATGCAAGGATTATTTAAAATAATTAATGTTATAATGTATATAGTATAAAGGTATACATAAAAAAATAGATAACAATAATGCTATCTATTATCCTTCGGAGAGATATATGAAACAGTTTACATTAGAAGAGAAAAATCAAGTTTTAGAGAACCCTTTTATCCATATTCATCGAAAACTGGATGTACTACTCAATATAGGGAAGTTACTAATGGAATGTGGGGCAAATACAAATCGAATCATTGAGGAAATGCTAAAAGCCGCAACATTTATGGGAATTCCTCATGATTACTTAAATATCCATATTTCATATACCACTATTATGGTCAATCTATTACACAAAGAACGATCCATAACAGTCTTCAGAAAAACACCGGTTCATATTCCGAATATGGCTATGATCAATGCCGTATCAAAGCTCACATGGCGCGCCTTTGAGCGACATTACTCACTAACGACCTATGAACGACTAATTGCCAAACTGGATACAACTATACCAACGTATCCAAACTGGATAAAAGGACTAGCTTGTGCACTAGGTTCGGCAGGTCTTGCATACCTTTACAGTGGCGATATTATCGCATTCATCGTTACCATCATATGTTCTAGTATTGGTTATTTTACGCGCACCCTATCAGGCAGATTAGGGCTTAATGAATATGTAGGAATCGCATTAGGCGGATTTGGTGCCATGATATCGGCTTACGCTTTTTATAGTCATGTAAATAATGAATCCTTACTATATGTACTCGTTTGCTGTACCTTGTTCATGATTCCTGGGGTACCATTGATCAATTGTGTCATCGATATCATTAATAATCATATTTTATCGGGTATGACACGCGCTATTAGAACATTACTCATCGTGGGTAGCATGACTTTAGGTATGGCCATGGCACTCTACTTTAGCCCTGCACCAGCATTTAATTTTGTTGATATTAAACCTCATGTTATTTCCATTGAGCAAGTTATCGGTTCTTTTACAGCTGCAGCTGCTTTTGCGGTACTTTTTAATGCTCCTGTCAGACTATTAGTATCCATTGGTATTGGTGGCGTACTATGTGTATGTATTCGCAATATACTATCCGTAGAATTAGGATTTTCTACACCAGGTGCTACCTTTATTGGTGCTGCCATTATGAGTATTATTTTTGTAAAAGTTTCTACTTGGTTAAAAACATCTAGCACTATCATTATCGTGCCGTCTGCCATCGCATTAATGCCCGGTATACTGTACTACCGATTTCTCTTCGACATGTTACACATCAATGCATTAAATGATGCTAGTCTAATCCTTATGATACAAAATGGTGTAACTGGCACATTTACAACTATAGCTATAGCAATCGGTGTAGCTATACCAAATGTTTTAGCACAAAAATATTTGCAAAAACTAAAAGAACAACGCATGACAGAACTTCTTGCCACACGTCATATAAACGATGGACAGTAAAAAAGAGCTAGCCTTCTAAAAAGGCTAGCTCTTTTTCATTTGGACAAAATCCATTATTTAATTTCATTAGATGATGCTTCACTAGGATCTGCTACAGTACTAGTTATTTCTTTAGCATCAACACTCTCTGGTACTACGCTACCTTCTACTTCAGAAGCTACTTTAGGCTCCTCAGCTTCAGGTTCTTTTGTTGTACCATATTTGTAAAGATTATCTACCGCTTTCGCATCGATTGTTTCCTCTTCTAACAAAGCATTTGCCATGTCATGTAAGAATTTTTCATTATCGCTAAGAAGTTTTGTTACATCTTTATAAGCTTCTTCTACGATACGATGAATTTCAGAGTCGATTTTCGCAGCGATTTCTTCACTATAGTTGCGCTCATGGCCTAGGTTTTTTCCTAAGAAGATTTGTTCTTGTTGTTCACCAAACACGATAGGACCAAGCTCATCGCTCATCCCCCAACGCGTTACCATAGCGCGAGCAGTATTAGTTACACTTTGAAGGTCCCCAGAAGCGCCTGTACTGATTTCATCTAAAATCAAGGCTTCTGCAATTCGACCACCAAGAGCAACTCGAATATCTGCTAATAATTGAGATTTTGTTTTGTAGTTTTGTTCCTCAGTAGGAAGCATCATAGTGTAGCCACCAGCTGCACCACGAGGAATAATCGTTACTTTATGAACAGGATCTGCATGAGGCAATAGATGTGCCACGATAGCATGACCAGATTCATGGTATGCTGTCAACTTACGATCCTTATCGCTCACAATATGACTGCGGCGTTCAGGTCCCATGCTAACTTTTTCACTGGCTTCTTCAACTTCAGCCATAGTAATTACTTTTTTGTTAAGACGAGCCGCCAAAAGAGCTGCTTCGTTTAACAAGTTATTCAAGTCAGCACCAGTAAAGCCTGGAGTTTTCTTAGCAATCGTTTTCAAATCTACGTCATCAGCTAAAGGCTTATTACGAGCATGAACTTTCAAGATTGCTTCACGACCGCGTAGGTCTGGACGACCTACAATAACTTGACGGTCAAAACGACCTGGACGTAAAAGTGCAGGATCTAGAATATCTGGGCGGTTTGTTGCAGCGATAGTAATAATACCTTCGTTGGCACCAAAACCATCCATTTCAACGAGCAATTGGTTCAATGTTTGTTCACGTTCATCGTGACCACCACCAAGGCCGGCACCACGTTGGCGACCAACCGCATCGATTTCGTCGATAAAGATGATACATGGGGCGTTCTTTTTCGCTTGTGTGAAAAGGTCACGCACACGAGAAGCACCAACACCAACGAACATCTCTACAAAGTCAGAACCAGAAATCGTAAAGAATGGTACCCCTGCTTCGCCAGCAACAGCTTTAGCAAGTAATGTTTTACCTGTGCCTGGAGGTCCTGCCAATAATACACCTTTCGGAATTTTAGCACCGATAGTTGTAAATTTGCCTGGATCCTTCAAGAACTCTACTACTTCTTCTAATTCTTGTTTTGCTTCTTCAGCGCCAGCTACATCTTTGAAGCTAACCTTTACATTGCCTTCACCCATCAATTTAGCACGGCTTTTACCAAAGTTCATCACTCGGCCACCGCCACCTTGCGTTTGTTGCATGATGAAGAAGAACAATACTACCAAAATAATAATTGGAATAGCAGAACCTAACAAGCTCATCCACCAAGCAGGTTGCTCAGGAGGAGCTGCAGTAATTTCTACACCATTATCTTGTAAAGTTTTGATTAACGTTTCATCAGTTGGCGCATAAGAATTGAATTCTGTTCCATTTTTTAGTTTACCTTTAATACCATGATCATTGGTAATCGTTACGGACTCAACCTTTTTCTGTTGTACTTGTTGAATAAATCCTGTATAACTGAGTTCAGATTTATTCGCACTTTGACCAGAGAAAGCGTCAATGGCGATAACGAAAGCGGCAATGATAAGTAAATAAAGGACGATATTTTTAGTAAATCGACCCAAAATATTACCCCTTTCAATAATAGTTTAGTGGCATAAACGAATTGAGTACATCTCGTTGAGAGATGCACTCATATATTATATCATATTTTTAATCTTGATACATTTCTTCCTTTAAAATACCTATATAAGGTAAGTGCCGATATTTTTCTGCATAGTCTAAACCATAGCCGATAACAAAGTAATCGGGAATGACAAAGCCTACATAGTCTACTTCTACATCCATTTTACGGCGTTCAGGTTTATTTAATAACGCTGCTAGGCGTACACTTTTAGCTCCACGAGCATGTAAATTTTCTAGCAAGTAATGTAATGTTGTGCCCGTATCTACAATATCTTCTACAACGAGTACATGCTTTCCTTCTACAGATCGATCCAAATCTTTTAAAATTCGAACTACCCCTGTACTTGTTGTACCGCTGCCATAGCTAGAGCAAGAAATAAAATCGAAGCTTACATCCACATTCTCATCGATAGAGCGAGCTAAATCTGTAAAGAATACAATAGCACCTTTCAATACCCCTACGAGAACTACGGATTCCCCTTTATAGTCAGCACTGATTTGACGACCTAATTCGACCACACGTGTCTTTAATTGTTCCTCTGTATATAAAATATCTTTTGCATCTTGATGCATCTATATGACCTCCACGATTCATATTAATGTTTGCAATATATTTTTATTGTATCACATTGAGCACTTACTTTTATACTTTTAATATTGAAAGTTTTCCCTTCCCCAGTGTTAACAATGTCAAGTAATTGCTCTTGATGAGCAGTGGTAAGCTTGATTTCAGGATCAAAGATGCTCACCAGTCTTTGCCACAATCGACGTTGTATAGCCAACGGCTTCTTACGTAACCCCCTACGAGATATAAACGCGCCCTCATCAGAGATAGTTACTAACTCATCAAACGCCATATCCGTTAAATTAGAAATAAGAGAAATGTCTTCGCGTACAGAAGCCCCTAGCCTTACTATGGCATCGCTAACGATAGGATTAATGGCTTTTAACTCAGGTATAATGCGATGACGAATTCTATTTCTTTGATATCGTACATCCTCATTTGTACTATCTATACAGTAAGAAATATCTTTCTCTTTTAAATATAGAAGTAATTCTTCTTTTGTGACATCTAACAGAGGTCTTACTACTGGAACAGTATAATCATTACTAACAACGGCCATGCCTGTCAAACCATTAAGTCCAGTCCCTCTAATAAGATGTGCTAAAATTGATTCTGCTTGGTCATCTTTATGATGAGCTACTGCAATATAGTCATACCCCTCAGACTGTGCTATACCGGTTAGCCATTGATACCGAACTTGGCGGCCTATAGTTTCCTCTGATAGCTTTTGAGCTTGACTCAATTTAGGCACGTCAAAGACAGCCGTATAAAATGGCAGTCCTAGCACGTCCGCTTGATTTCGTAACCATAGGACCTCATCCTTACTTTCAAGACGAATACAATGATCTACGATAGCAACTCCAAGCTCATATACTGTATGGCGATGTGTAGCAATATCTTGCAATAAATGCAATAAAGCCATCGAATCAGGACCACCAGAACAAGCTACCAAGATACGACAATTCTCAGGAAATATATCATGTAATTTTAAAGTGTGATTAACGGTTCGAATGAGTGCTTTCACATTCACGGGCCATCGCCTCCATACCATCTTGGTCGCTCACAAATACATGAGGGACCTCATAGGAATCCATAAAGGACGTTAAAATCTCTGCCCCAGCAACAATAATGTCGGCACGCCCAGCGGGTAAACCTTTTACTTGTAGTCTCTCATCACGACTCATATACCGCAATTTCATAATAATGCCTTCCACTGTTTCACGGCTCAATTTATGACCTTGTACCTTTGTGCCATCATAATGGTCTAAACCTAAATCAATAGCAGCCAAGGTTGTTAGGGTTCCTCCAATACCGATAAATTCACCAAATTCACCTTCAATCCTCATCGGGTCCCAAAGAAAACGAGTTTCCTCCCACACTCGTTGAGGCCCTTCGTCAGATATAGATTGAAGGCGTACCGCTCCCACAGGATAAGAACGACTCCAGTACACTCCGTCCTTGTTACCTAATGCAAGTTCTGTACTACCTCCACCAATATCGATGGTCGTATAATGACGTCCATCCTTTAATTGATCTCCTAACGCACCATTAAAACCATAAATAGCCTCCTCAGCACCAGATAAAATTCGCCACTCCATAGGACAGTATTCATTAATACGTTCCATAAATGCAAGTCCATTGGCTGCTTCACGAACAGCACTCGTCGCAAAACCAAAGCAATAGTCAGCACCGTATTCATTTGCTATTTTTTGTATATCCGTAAAGGCTTGATAGGATGCTTCCATGGATTCATCTCGCAAGGTACCATCTGTATTTCGTTGACCTAAACGGGTAGTCCACAACTGCTTAGGCTCATAACGCCACTCGTTATTCTCATAGGTAGCCAATAATAAACGCACCGAATTAGAGCCAATATCTATAATTGCTAACTTCATAATTGCTCCTTACATATAAATAGCATTTTTCTAATACTATTATAGCGTTAATACTCTATACATAAGTAAAGAGATGGCTAGATGCCATCTCTCACTATTAATCTCGACGACCACCTCGGCCTCCGCGTTTTCCTTCGGTATTGCGTTTTAAATCGTGTAATCGTTCATTGCTATCGCGCAAGAATGATTTCATCTTCGCTTCGAAAGACTCTATGCTTTGTTTCGATTGAACACGATGAGGACGTTTTTCTTCGTCCATCCCCTCTTTAGGTTGTGTTTGACGAATGGAAAGTCCTATTTTATTACCATCAATAGATAAAACCTTAACCTTTACTGGATCCTCAACTTTTAAAAGGGTATTAATATCTTCGATATATCCATGAGCTACTTCAGAAATATGAACTAACCCTGTTTGCTTTTCTCCTAAATCAACAAATACGCCGAATTTTGTAATACCTGATACGGTACCATCAATAATGTTACCAACTTTGATTGCCATGCAACCTCCTAATTAATGCGGAAACCTTAAACTACAAACTGATGCAAAGAAAAAATAATAGAATATACTCTATTTTACATATGGTACTTCACCAGGTTTTACCAATCCTAGCTCCTCACGAGCAACCCCTTCTATGGTCTTTGGATCTTGTAACCTGGCCTTTTCCTGTTCTAACTCTTCATTTCGCTGCTGTAACTCTTGCAATTGTTGCTCTATATGTTGTTTTTCTTGATATACAGCCACCAAGCGATAAGCCTGCCCTAACAGTAACAGCACCATAATCCCTATACCAATTCGCTTGATCCACATGAGGATAATACGCTGATCCTGTGCTTTGCGATTAGGACGAACCCGTTTGCGCGGCCTTTTTGGGCGTTGTACATCCATAGTGTCCTGAGTCATAATGTCCCCCAAATATTCATCATCTGTATACTGTCATTTTTAGATTATACCACATAACAGAGCTTGGGACTAAAGAAAATTACAGATATTTCTCATTAAGAACGGTAACATAAATCCGTATAAATTTAAAACTCCATATGCAATGTAAACTTTCTATATACAAAAGTAAACATCCACTTACATAGACTCAGCCTTTACAACATGTTCACGAATGACAGCACAAGAAGTTTTAAATAAGGCTAGCTCTTCATTGGTTAGTTGCAGTTCAAAAACATTTTCGATACCATCTTTACCAATAACAGCAGGAGTAGATGCAAATATTCCTTCTTCTCCATATTGTCCATCTAAATAACAGGAGCAAGGCAATACCTTCTTTTCGTCATGAAATACAACGCGGATTAATTCTGTGGTAGCACTAGCAATCCCAAATTCCGTAGACCCCTTACCTGCTAGTACATGATAGCCACCAATTTTAACATCATCTAGTGTTTTTACATGGTCAAGTTCAGGAAATCTATGGGGTAGCTCTCGATGTAACTCTAAAAGTGGTTTCCCTTGTACACAAATATGGGACCATGGCACCATAGCACTACCTCCATGTTCACCTAAGCAGTAGGCCGTAATAGAGCGATTACTAATAGTAAAGATATGCGCTAATTCTTTTTGCAATCGAGCTGAGTCTAGAGCTGTTCCCGTTGAAATGATGCGTTTAGGATTCCACTCAAGATGTTTACATAAATAGGTAGCTACCACATCAGCGGGATTAGAAATCGAAATGATAAAGCCTTTGAAGCAAGATTGCTTGATACGTGGAATAACATCTTTAAGTACAGCTACGGTTTCACCAAGACTCTCGAGACGATCTTGATACAAATTTGGCAAAGGTCCCGCACTAAAAACGAGAATATCACAATCTCCACATTCTTCAATAGGACCTGATGTAGCAGTTACTTGATGTGGAATATAGCTAACGGCATCATTAATATCCATAGCTTGCGCTTGAGCTTTTTTCTCGTCAATATCCATCATATATAATTCATCAACCTCACCTTGTAAGGCCAAAGAAAATGCCACATGAGAGCCTACATGTCCAGTACCAATAATACCTACCTTGCGTAACTTCATAAGAGCCTCCATACCTTAGCATAAAACGATAACATATCCTCAAATGCCAATTATTTAAATCACGTATATCCGTATATAATTTACCTTACTAGAATCATAACTCATTTAAATTCATCTCATTCAAATTGAGTGGGAACAAATCTTTTTCTTCCATCGCTTGAGGAGATTTTTCTAAATATTGTTTACGCATGGACCATAAGATATCCAAATCTTTAGGATCTAATTTGGATAATGCATATATCATAATAAAATCAGAACCATAATGTCCACGTAAACTATCAGGCACCCCCTTAGAGCCTTCACCACTAATGCGGTTATTAAAGAACCCTTGGATACGACGATTATCTAAATCTATAATAATAAAACCTGATCCATCATACACATATAATGTATGATTAACACGTTTTAATGCACGTACTGTATTCGTAATAAAATACTGGTCCTTCAAATCAATGAGAGACGACTCATAACCAGAATGGTAAAAGTCACCATAATAATGGGCCCCTCCATCGGTAGAGTCCAACAAACTTTTAAATTCATCTTGCTCATCATTACTGAAGTCAGACAATGCTTTTACCTTTGTTATATTCCGTAAACCTCGTTGGTAATCATCCGATTTAGGAGGTTCTATATGTTGCCCTCTAAAGGTAATGGGCATCAAGCGAAGTGTATTATCAGATAAATTATAAATCCCTAGTCCTTCATAACCTAAGAAGTACACTTGTGAGCCACTGGTCTTCATCGCTAATATTCGTTTTGAAATAATGGCATCACTAGAATTAACCAGTGTATGCGCTTCTGGATCAATACGTACTGTTTTACTATCATAATTTGCCCCTACAGCAAGCCAGTAAGATATGCCCATTATAATAAGTGCCAGTGCAAATAATCCAATACGTTTTATATTCATCTACGCTCTCCATGACTCCCCAATCATAAAACGTAAAAGCATGCGTACAATATGTATCGTGTTTACAATGTATCTAACATTAGCTTATATACGATTCTAGCTTATACATCCAATTGAGATAATCGGTCGGCAACCTTAACCCCTTTATATGTGAAAGTTGGTAACAGCTGAGATAGCGGTTCTAGTACAAAATTACGATTCCAAAAATGAGGATGCGGTATCACAAGACTTTCATCACACAGAGAAATCATTTTCCCCTCTGTATCGTACACTAAAATAATATCCAAATCTAATGTGCGAGGGCCCCAATGAATCAATCGTTTTCGTCCAGCCGCCTGCTCTAATTGCTGAATAAGGCTGAGCATTTGATGTGGTTCTAGAGTGCTTTCACAAGACCATACGCCATTAACAAAGGTATCTTGTTCCGTATATCCCCACGGCTCAGTTTCAATAAGAGAAGAAGTGACTAGCTTAGAAATTGCCCCATGTTGTTGTAAGGATTGAAAAGCAGAATTGATGTGGTCTCTCTTGTCCCCTATATTCGAGCCTACACTGATGTAATAGGTATACATCAAATTTGTCCTCTTGTAGTGATAACCTCAACATAATCCAAAATACCTGAAATCGGTACAGATGGTTTACGCACCGTTACAGAGAGACCTACAATACCTTGATAATGTTGGTACAAGGAATCGGCGATAAGCGTCCCTAATCGTTCTAAAAGATTGTAGTTTTCACCAGTCATAATCGCTTCTACAATTTCATATACCTCTACATAATTGATTGAGTCCTCTAATTGATCACTTTGACCGGCCTTTGTAAGATCAGTTATTATTTCTACATCTACAAAAAATCGTTGTCCTTGTTCTTGCTCAGATGCCAAATTTCCGTGGTATCCGTAGAATGCCATATTTTTTAAAACGATTCTATCCATTATTCACCTCGTAACAAGCCGTCTGCTACTGCTAAGGCGCGTTTGTGCATTTTCACATTGTGAACACGCACCATATCAACGCCTTGGAATACACCTGTAATACAAGCTGCTACCGTACCTTCATCGCGATCTTCTGGAGGCAATCCGCCTAACATAGATCCGATGAAACGCTTGCGGCTTGGAGCAAGTAAAACAGGATATTCATAAGCCGTTAACTCACCCAAGCGTTGCATAACTTCAATATTTTGTTCTTCAGTTTTACCAAAGCCAATACCTGGGTCAAGCCAGATTTGTTGTGGCGTTACCCCCTCTTTCAACGCTTTATCGATAGCACAGAAGAAGAACGCTTTCATATCTTCAATGATATCACCATAATTTGTATCATTACTATTATGCATGATGATAACAGGTACCTTATATTTAGCCACCACCGCGGCCATGTCAGGGTCATAATGTAAGCCCCATACATCATTTAGAATATGTGCCCCTTTTGAGAAAGCATATTCTGCGGTTTTTGCATGATATGTATCGATAGATACAGGAACGGTAGAGGCCTTTAACACAGGTTCTATCAATAAAGAAAGACGTTCTATTTCTTCGTCCGTAGTCAAAGGTGTAGAACCTGGTCGTGTAGACTCAACGCCTAAATCGATAATATCTGCACCATCTTCAATCATTTGTTTCACATGAGCAGTAGCTGTTTCTGGTATATTAAATTGCCCCCCATCAGAGAAGGAGTCAGGTGTACCATTCAGTATACCCATGATAAGAGTACGATCACACAAAGATAAGCTTTTGCCATCATTCCATGTATAATTTCTACGTTTAAACATTTACCTGTCCTCCGCCTAACATTGCCAACGCTTCATCCCTTACTGTACCTGTTTCAGCTAATACGCCTCGGCTTTCTAATGTAATTACCTTTGAATCTTGCTGCATAGTTCCTTTAATAAGCATACATAATTGAGTCGATGTAATACGAACAAAAACACCATGAGCAGATAAATCATTCATTATCGCATCTGCTAATTCAGATGCTAACCGCTCTTGTAATTGCGGTCTGCGACTGAGTATATTAACAACATCTTGAAACTTACTGAGCCCTGCCACACATCCATCCTTGGGTTGATACACAATGTCTACAGTCCCAAAGAATGGCAATAAGTGGTGCTCACACATAGAATAAAAGGAAATACCTGTAACGGCTATAAGTCCCTTGTAATCAGTGCTAAACGTTTCACCCCATACCGATTTTGTTTCGACTCCTACGCCACTAAATAACTCACTATATAATTCTGTTACACGACTTGGTGTCTTTTCTAACTCTGGTGCCTCTGTATCAACAGATAAAGCCTCTAAGAATTGCTTTATCCCGTCATTTGCACGTTGATTCATCGGTCCTCCTAAACAATCTTTGTCGTCCAATCTTCAATATTCCAAATATCCGTAACCCAATCTTGATAGAATTCAGGCTCATGACTTACCAATATAATTGTACCTTTAAAATCACGTAGTGCACGGCTCAGCTCTTCTTTTGCATATATGTCTAAATGGTTAGTCGGTTCGTCTAGGACCAACACATTGTACTTATTCTGCATGAGCTTGCATAGACGAACCTTCGCATTCTCACCACCTGAAAGTACGCGCATTTGAGACGTAATATGTTCATTTGTAAGGCTACAACGAGCTAATGCTGCACGCACTTCTGCATTTGTCATCGCCGGATATTCATTCCAAATATAATCTAATGCTGTTTCAGAATTGGATGGCGTATCCTCTTGGGCAAAATAGCCAACTTGTAAGAATTCACCTTTTACCAACTCACCACTAACAGGCTTTAATAGACCTAAAATAGTCTTCAACAACGTTGTTTTACCTAAACCATTGACACCGCGAATAGCAATTTTTTTGTTTCTTTCAATTTGAAAGTCTACTGGTCTTGTTAATGGTTCATCATAACCTAATTGCAATCCAAAAGCCTCTACGATAAAGCGACTTGGCGTACGGCCTTCTTTAAAGCCAAAAGTGGGCTTGATATACTCTTTTGGCTTTTCTAGAATTTCCATCTTTTCTAAGCGCTTTGCTCGAGAATTTGCCATACCACGTGTTGCAACGCGCGCTTTATTGCGCTGAATAAAGTCTTCCATACGCTCAATCTCTTGCTGTTGACGTTCATACGCCTTAGCTGCTTGCGCTTTTTTCACCTCGTAAGCAGCTTGGAACTGATGATAATCACCAGTATAACGCGTAAGCACCGCTTGTTCGATATGGTAAATAACATTGACTACGGAGTTTAAAAACTCCATATCATGAGAAATCAAGATAAAGGCATTTTCATAATTTTGCAAATAGTTTTGCAACCACTGAATATGCTCCACATCAAGATAGTTTGTCGGTTCGTCTAAGAGCAAAATAGTCGGTTTCTCTAGTAATAGTTTTGTGAGCAAAACCTTGGTACGTTGACCACCGCTGAGCTCTGTTACATCTCGATCTAAGCCGATATCCATAAGTCCCAATCCGGCAGCGGTACGCTCAATAACCGCATCAATTTCATAGAACCCACGTTGCTCAAGAATTTCTTGCCATTCCCCTACCTGTTCAAGTAGCTTATTCATTTCATCTTCGGACACATCACCCATGCGATTATACGCATCGTTAATGTTTTGCTCCATGACGAATAAATCATCAAAAGCACGTTGTAATACATCACGGATGGTCATACCTTTTTCAAGAACAGCATGTTGATCCAAATACCCAACAGTTACCTGATTGGACCATTCAATTTTCCCCTCATCAGGTGGCAATTTACCTGTAATGATATTAAGAAACGTAGATTTACCTTCACCATTTGCACCAATGAGGCCTACATGTTCACCTTTTAGCAAACGGAATGATGCATCATCTAAAATTTGTCGCGCTCCAAAACCATGAGTTACATTTGAAACGGTTAAAACACTCATATCTATCTCCACCGGAATAAAAGCCGTCTTGTTGAAGACGGCTTATTTCATACTTACTTAAATATTATATCTATTGTACCTTTTTGACCTCTATATGTCAAAAATTGAACTTACTTACACATCGCATAACGCAAGGCTACAACAGCCATAATCTTAGCACCCTTAATCGCTTGGTCTAACCCATAGTCAGATCCAGCAGCACAAGTAAATTCTGGCGTATGCGCTTCTAAACCTAATCCAATCTGCAAGGTAGGCTGTGCTGTTGGTACTTCGTAAGACACATTACCTACATCAGTGCTACCATCCGCCTCATCATCAGGCAATATACGTGGGCTTTCACCAAATTCAGTCATCACATCTTTAAAGAGATTTAATAACTGTTTATCTTGACGCATATCCTTAAAGAGTGGCTCATAGTGATGCATCTCAACTTGAGCTCCATAGGATGAACCGATTTCTTGGGCTGCCTCTTTAATAGCCGGCAAAATAATACCTTCTAAATCATCCACTGTACTACCACGAACAGTCATACGAATCGTAGCCTTTGGTGTAACCACATTTGGTGCCGTACCTGCCTCTGTAAAGATGGCACCTACAATAGCACCTTTAGGAAAGGTCTTTTTTAAATCTTTTACCCTTTGATATAAGTCTACCGCACAATCTAAGGCATTAATTCCTGAATCTGTTAAGGATGCAATATGACAAGAACGTCCATGGAACGTAACCTCTAGAGGATGTGTCGCCAATGATGTACCTCCCACCTCATTTTCTCCACCTGGATGAATGATAAGTGCTGCCTCATAGCCTTTAAAAAGACCGGCTTCTGCCATATATACCTTACCACCGATAGTTTCCTCTGCAGGGCACCCAAAGAATGTTGTACCCCAATCCTGTGGTGCACTTTGACTAAAAGCAACAGCAGCACCTAAGCTCATCATAGCAATAAGGTTATGACCACAGCCGTGGCCTAGTTCCGGTAACGCATCATATTCACCTAAGAAGGCTATTTTATGCCGTGCAGTACCGTTATAGTCGCCCCGTAACGCTGTTTGTAACTCTGGCCGATTAGTTAGACTTACATGAGATATAAAATTATGTGTTTCTAAGAATTGGTGAATTACCTTTACTGCTTTATGCTCATTCAAGCCCAATTCAGGATTATCGTGTAAATATATGGAAACTGCACGCAATTCCCGTGCCATACTATCTATGATGGCACAGGCGCGAGCCTCTCGTTCTTGTAGTGTCATAACTCCCCTTGTTATTATCTAATATCTTATTACCTATTATTTTATTACCTAATATCACGGTAACTACTATTTTTATCTAATATCTATTTGCCTATTAAGTAAAATCGTTCATCCAAAAGCTCTTAACTATTTCGTATAAGGATGAACGATGATGGTATTAGAAATATATCTAAAGCTAATCGTCGCTCCTAGCGGTAATGTTTGATGTGGCGCCCCATGTCCCGTTGGCACATAGCATACAAAAGGATCTGGTAATTTTGGATTTCTATTTTCCTCCATATAGCGCAATGCTTCATAACCTAAATCGTAATCACGCTCATCTTCATCTCCTTCACAATCTGTAAAGATACCAATGACTAAGCCTTTAATACGGCTCAACAAACCGCTGAGTCGAAATTGTTGTAACATGCGATCCAGCTTATAAGGAGCCTCCCCTACATCTTCAATAAATAGTAAGGTATCTTCCCATGATTCATTCTCTAAAAAATAAGGCGTTCCCGATAACATGGATACCATCGTCATATTACCACCTCGTAAAATACCCTCACCGAGTTCTGTGCCAATCGCACCTCGGGGAGGCTCTGGCAAGGGTTCTATAACTTTTAATTTGCCTTCTAAAGCATTAAATAGCGTATCAATATCTGACTTACGGTCTAATTTAAAATCTACCCCCATAGGTCCATGATAAGTAATGAGGCGGCTATATCGATTAATAGCCATATGAAGTGCTGTACAATCACTATATCCAACAAAAGCCTTCCGATACTTACGAATCGCTTTATAATCTAATAAATCTAAATAGCGCATCGTGCCATAACCACCGCGCAAGGCAAGAACCGTATCACAAGGAGCCACAGTCATCATGTATTGAAATTCTACGGCTTGCTCCTCAGGTGTGCCTCCATATAGCCCCTTTCTCCTTGCACTTTCACCTACAAGCACCTTATAGCCTTTAGCCTTACAAATTTCTTCTATTCTATGTAAATCTTCATCGCTAGCACTAGCAGGTGCCATAATACCTATGGTCATCCCCGGTGCCAAACGTTTTGGTTCAATCCAGTCCATATATCCTCAGAAAATACCTGTTAACTTATAATATATTAATATTCCCATACAACAAAAGACGTACACAAGGTGTACGTCTTAAGTGTATCTTATTTGTATGCTTTTTTAAAGTCAACAAGTCCCAATGTGGTCCAGAAATAATTTTGAATTGTTCCGTTTGTCACATATGGTTGTGTTGTAAAGTACAACGGCATAACAAGAGATTCATCAAAAATCATTTTTTCTGCTTCATGCATCAACGCATCACGAGCAGCCCCATTTGGAGTTGTACGAATGCGAGCAATCAACTCATTATACTCATCACTATGGTACTGTCCATCATTATCTTCAGCAGAGAATACCTCTAAGAAGTTTTGTGGATCGCTATAATCAGCAACCCAAGAAGCGCGCGCAACTTGGTACTTACCAGCTTCACGGTCTGCTAAGAATACCTTTGTCTCTTGATTTTGTAAGCGTACATCTGCACCAAATGCATTTATCCAAGCATCTTGAATCGCTTCTGCAATAGCTTTATGTAATTCACTTGTATTATACAAAATCGTAATTTGTGGCAATGGACGATTCTTACCATAGCCAGCCTCTTTAAGGATTTCCTTGGCTTGCTCTACATCTTCGTATACGAGATAACTACCAGCTTCACGGAAGTCTTCACGGCCATTGCTTTCGAGCATACCATATGGTACAAACGCATAAGCTGGTTCTTTACCGCCTCTAACAATATTATTAACAATGTTAGCACGGTTGATAACCATAGAAAAGGCTTTACGCACATTTGGATCTGTGAAAGGTTCTGCTTTCACATTGAATACGTAATAGTAGTTACCAAGCATAGGGCCAATATGTAATAGGCCTGCTTCTTCTAAACGTTTTTGATCCGCTACAGGAGGCTCAACAGTCATATCAGCTTCGCCACCTTCAACTAAGGTGAGACGCGTACTTTGAGACTCACTAATAGGCCAATTCATTTTCTCTGTTTTCACAGATTCTGCGTCCCAATAATTTGGATTCTTGATGAAATCCATTTCCCCATTATGCTTCCAAGAAAGCAAGCGGTATGGACCATTGGATACTATAGTTTCCGCATTAGCTGCCCAATTTTCATGAGCCTCTACTGCTTTTTTGCTCACTGGATAATAGCTATGAGACGCTAATAGTTTCAAGAAATAAGCTGTTGGATTTTCTAAGGTAACTACCAATGTATCCTCATCAGTAGCCTTAACACCAACCTCTTCAGCCGTGGCTTTGCCAGTATTAAAGGCTTCGCCATTTTTCAATACATATAGCATGTATGCATTGTCCGCATGGACTTCAGGGTCTAATACGCGTTTCCAAGCGTATTCAAAGTCATAAGCCGTCAAAGGCTCTCCATTAGACCATTTCAAATTAGGTCGTAAGTGGAAGGTATACTCACGGCCATCATCGGAGATTTCCCAATTTTTAGCAAGTGCTGCTTCTGGTTCACTTTCATCATTCAAACGAACTAGACCATCGAATAATTGAAGTTGAACCGTAGCCTCCGGAGAGGTAGTAGACTTTGCGGGATCCAATGTGGATGGTTCCTGCTCAATAACATAGCGGATTGTGTGTTCATCGATTGGTTGAACACCACGAGGGTACCCAAATACAAATAAGAGTACGCTCACCCCTAGAGCGAGGACCATGAGTTTTAACAAGTTTCGTTTATCCATCATGGCAATGCTTCCTCTACAAATTCTTTCATGATGCGCCCAACTTGAGCGCCTAATTCTTTACCTCGGCCATTATCGATATCGCTCATTAAAAGAATAAAGCAAAAATGACCTCTAAATGTTTCTATTACACCCCCATCATGCTCTACGCGATCAAGGGATCCTGTTTTATGGTGAAAGCGTATGCCTTCTCCCCAGTAAAATGGTAAGATATCACGGAATTGTTGGCGACCTAAAATATTCCACATTTCTCGGCCATAAGCATCTCTATCACGATATTCAAAAATATGTTTATACAGACGAGCTAGTGACATGGCTGTAATATAATTATCACGCCCTTCAACCAAGGCGTTAAGGTCCATCATCATGCGATTAAGCTCCATCTCATCCAGGCCAAGCTTTTCCGCTCGAGCATTGATATTTTCCATTCCAAGCACTGTGATGAGTAGATTTGTCGCAATATTATCACTAAGAACCATCATGAGACGGCACAACTCAAGATAGGTAAAACTATGTTTACCTACTAACTCTTGTAGTGCACCGCCACCTTCAACGCGTGGAGTTCTAGATAAAGGAACGGTATCATTAATGTCCAATTGCTCAGTACGAGCTAAATGAAAGACATATTCCATGATAAGTACCTTAATTAAACTCGCACCAGAATGTACAGTATTTTCACCTCTAGCTGCGATGAGTATTGGTTCCTCTTCATCATCAAATTGTAACACTGCATAAGATATATTTCCTGCTGGGGCCAATTCTTTAATGACTGTATCTAGTTGATGTTCCAGGGACTTGCCAACAATTAGTTTTTCCATACTATTCTCCCATTATATGTGCCAGCATGCAATGCGGCGATCAGCCCAGTCTCGAAGTGGTGGACGTTCTGTAAAACAACGACCTTCCGCTTCTGGACATCGACCACTAAACAAACAGCCTTTTGGCGGTTCTAGTGGATTAGGTGGATCCCCTTTAAGAGGTGCCCCAATTGGTGCATGTGGCATAACTGGACCATTTAGAGCCGTCAATGCACGGGTATATGGATGTTGTGGAAATTCATATAAGTCCAATGCAGGACCTTCTTCCATAACAGCACCTAAATACATAACAACCATGCGATGACTAATGTAGCGCACCATATTTAAATCATGAGAAATAAAGAGGTACGAAATACCATGTTGTTCTTGTAACCGTTCTAGTAATGTCATAATTTGCACTTGGATAGATACATCTAACGCAGAAATCGGCTCATCACAGATGATACATTGAGGCTCCATAATAAGAGCCCGTGCAATGCCGATACGTTGACGTTGCCCACCAGATAGTTCATGAGCATAACGCTCACCAAATGACATATTTAAGCCAACTTGGTCAAGCACCTCTTTTACACGAATCACGCGATCTCGAGGTGTATACTTTGGATCCAGTTCTAAAGGCTCCTCTAAAATCGCATTAACCGTAAGCCGCGGATTAAGGGATGCATAAGGATTTTGAAATACCATTTGCATCACCGGGTGAACAGACTCTCTATCCACATAAGGGTTGATATGTCGACCATTCATATAAATAGAACCAGATGTAGCTTGATATAAACCCATCAAAGTGTAACCAAATGTAGATTTACCACATCCAGATTCACCTACGATACCTAGGGTTTCCCCTGGTGATTGATATAGACTCACGCCTTGTACGGCATGTACCGTTTGTTTTGGCTTAAATAAGCCGCCTGACAGGGTGAACTCTTTAACGAGATTGTCAGTCTCCCATACGTAACTCATTAAAGTCCCTCCAACTTAGCTAACCAACATGTAAACTGGTGACTTTCACCAACATTTGTAACCATCGGAACCCGACTACCACAGATTCGCATAGCCCATTTACAACGAGGATTAAATGCGCATCCACGAGGTAAATCAAATAGATCAGGTGGTTGACCTTCAACAGCCTTCAATTCGCCGTGCCATTTACCTTGAGGCAATGCAAGCAACAGCCCCAAAGTATATGGATGACGAGGCTCGCTAAAAATACCATCTACTGTAGCAGACTCAACACATTTACCTGCGTACATAACCATAACCCGATCACAAATTTGAGCAATAACACGTAGGTTATGAGAGATAAAGATAATCCCTATGCCAGCCTCTACGGCTAATGTTTGCATAAGGCGCAAAATTTGTGCCTCTGTAGTAATATCAAGAGCTGTTGTGGGCTCATCACAAATTAAAATCTTGGGACGACCGGCCACTGCCATAGCAATACATACGCGTTGGCGCATTCCACCGCTCAACTCATGAGGATATTGAGATAACCGGCGTTCCGGTGTAGACAGCCCCATCTTCTTCAATAAATCGATGGCAATGGCCCTTTCATCGTAATCTTCACCATACGCATTTGTACGACGGATAACCTCATACATTTGCTCTCCAATGGTCATGATAGGATTCAAGGAGGTCATAGGATCTTGGAACACCATGGCAACCGTCGTACCACGAAGTTCATTCCAATCATCTTCAGTAAATCCTAAACAATCATGACCATCAATCATGAATGTATCCGCTTTAATTTTAGTTTTACCATATGGCAATAAGCCCATTAAAGAGTTAACTAAAACGGATTTACCACACCCAGATTCCCCGACTATACCTAAAATCTCACCAGGGTATAAAGAAATATCTTGATTGCGAATAACTCGCAACGGACCTTGGAAGGTATTGATGGTAATAGATACATTACGTACATCAACAATAGCATTATTCATTATCTATCTCCTTCCTTAGGGTCTAATACATTACGTAAACCGTCGCCAAAAAATGCGAAACCAAGCATGGTAATACTAATAGCAACAGCTGGGAAAATCAATTGGAACGGATAAGAGCGCATGCTACTAATACCTTCAGAAGCTAGTACGCCCCAGCTCGCCATAGGTGCATTTACACCTAAGCCGATAAAACTAAGAAATGCTTCTGTAAAAATAGCCTCAGGAATGGCCAATGTTAAAGTAATAATGATCGGTCCTACACAGTTTGGTAAAATATGACGTAATAAAATTCGACGCTTAGGAATACCCATAGCTTCTGCTGCAATGATGTATTCTTCGTTTTTAACTTTCAAAATTTGGCTGCGTACGATACGGGCCATATTAAGCCAATACGCAATCCCCAACGCTACAAAAATAGAGATTAGCCCAGGTCCAAGTACAACCATCAATAAGATTACGTATAGTAAAAGTGGAATACCATACAAAACATCTACGATCCCCATCATGATACGGTCTACCTTGCCACCTATATAACCCGCAATGCCGCCATAGGCAACGCCAATCACAAGATTAATAAAAGCTGCTACAAAACCAATGGTTAAGGAAATACGAGCGCCGTACATAACACGTGTATAGATATCACGGCCCAATGTATCCGTACCAAACCAATGGCTAAAGCTTGGACTTTGGTTCGCATCAATTAAGGATTGGTCCGCATAGGTATAAGGTGAAATAAGTGGACCTAGAATAGCAAGCACCATCATCACAATAATGATGGTTGCACCAACTACAGCTAAACGATTTACCTTAAATCGTTCCCATTTACTAGGACGTTTTATAAAGCTAGTAATCTCTTCTTGAGGGGCTCGTTCAATAGGTAAAAAGTCTTCCTTATTCATCTGTCCCCTCCTCCGTTGTAACTCGTGGATCGATTAATGGATAAATCATGTCCACCAAAATATTAAGAAATACTACAAGCGCACTATAGAAAATCGTAATACCAAGAATAACCGTATAGTCTCGGTTATAAATAGATGTTACAAAATACTGACCTAGACCAGGAATCGCAAAAATTGTTTCTACGATAAAGCTGCCTGTTAACAAACTAGCTGCCAATGGACCTAAGTACGTAATAACTGGCAAAATTGCATTGCCAAGGGCATGACGTGTCAAAATGGTCCAAGAACCTAGACCTTTTGCGCGAGCTGTACGAATGTATTCTTGTTGATACACGTCAAGTAAACCACTGCGCGTTAAACGAGCAATAAATGCCATCGGTTGCGCTGCTAATGTCAACACAGGTAACACCATGTAAGAGGGGCCACGCCATAAGGCTACCGGGAACCATCCCAATTCAAAGCCTACTATGTACACAAGAACAGCACCGATAATAAATGTTGGTACCGAAATCCCTATTGTAGATAATACAGTTACCGCATAATCTACAATGCTATTAGGTCTCATGGCACTAATCGCACCAGCTGTAATACCACCAACTATAGCTACCATTAAAGATAATAAACCAAGCTGTGCGGAAATTGGGAATGCATCACCAATTATATCGTTTACACTACGGCCTTCATATTTAAATGATGGGCCCAAGTCACCTGTAATGACGCCACCTAAATAATCTCCATACTGTTTCCATACAGGATCATCGAGATGATATTTAGCCTCGATACTTGCTTTCACCTGAGGCGGTAATTTCTTTTCTGTTGTAAAAGGCCCACCAGGTATCGCATGCATTAATGCAAATGTTACGGTAATGATGACCCATAAGATTATGATTGCGCCACCTAGGCGTCGAAATACATACCTCGTCATTGTCACTTTCCTCCATAAAAAGTCTATTCGTTTTATTATACTACATTATGAAGTTAATTTCATGATTAACATCATTACATTTACAGAAAGGCTCACATAACGTACAATAAAATATATGATTATTTGGAGGTGTCTATGATAGCAGTACCTAGAGTTTTAACAATTCAAGACATGAGCTCTATCGGACGCTGTGCCCTTACCGTTATGATTCCTATCATCAGTGCCATGCGCTGTCAGGCGGTTCCTTTGGCGACAGCGGTACTAAGCAATCACTTAGAGTATCCACACTATGAATTCGTTGATTTATCTGCTCATATGAGAGATTTTATGGACTGCTGGGATAAAAACGAAATTGACTTTCACGCTATCGTAAGTGGATTCTTGGCATCACCAGAACAAATTCACCTCGTTGAAGAAGCAATCGATCGATTTGCCTCTAATGGTCAGATGGTTATCGTCGATCCCGCAATGGCCGATGATGGTCGCCTCTATTCCATTTATACTCCTGATATGGTTGTAGCTATGCGCCAACTTGTATCTAAGGCCCACATCGTAAAGCCAAACTATACTGAGGCATGCTTCTTATTAGATATTCCATTCTCAACAAATCCTATTAGCGAAGATGAATTACGTGAGCGATGTAAACAATTACATCACATGGGCCCTGAAATGGTTATCATGACCAGCGTCCCATCGAAAACACATGCTGTTATTGCGGTCTATGATGGACCTACAGACTTTTTAAAAACATACTCTATACCTCTGGTTCCTGTAAAAGCTACAGGGACAGGAGATATTTTTACTGCTGTATTATCTGGTGCTGTAATGAAGGGATATTCTCCTTATGATGCGGCAGAACTGGCAATGAATTTTACTACCAACGCGATTCAAGCAACGTTAGATACAGTACAATCGCTAAAACATGGAGTCGCATTTGAGTTAGTTTTGCCAGAATTAACTCAACTATAAGCTATAAATAAAGGGGAACTTATGGATTTACTTTATGTTGTATTAAGAACACTGCTCATATGTACCATCGGTTTACTCATTGCATTCCAAGGACGTCGCATGGGTTTATCGATTTTTAACTTAACAGGACGGTTAAATCGACTACAATTTATCATATGCTTCATCGCTTTAATGATTTTATTTCATATTGTCCACTACATCGATAACATATTCTTGGACTTTGTTGTATCACTACCAGCATATTGGTTGACTAGGGTCATTATTTGGCTCTTACTGGCAACCCTCTTTCCTTTATCTTGTGTCTTATTTGGCCGTCGTATTCACGACATCGGCTTCAATGCATGGGCAGGAATCCTCTGGTCTGTAATCATGATTTTCATCAATACCTACTCTGCCGTATCTCCATTCAATTACATGCTAGAGCTTTTTATATGGCTCATCGGCTTCCTATTCTGGGTATTACCAGGACAACCTGAGCCTAATCAATATGGTAACCCTCCATTTATGAATGTAAATCGGACAGTTTATGAACCAATACAGCCACCTATATCTAACAAAAAACAAGAAGGTCGAAAAACAGTTCGTAAGCGACGCAAAAAGCGATAATTAAAAATTAACACCCTACAATAAAAAACGTATCTCTATAAGTAATATATACCTTCTTTACTGGACAACCAGTAAAGAGAGTACATATCAAAGAGATACGTTTTTATTATGTCTTCTGTTTGTACAACATTAGTTCATTAACAACATCAACTCAATCAAGGTACAACCTATATATGCAATAATAAACTTAACCTTTTGTTTACGCGCTCTATCATCATCTGCAATTTTAAGTCGATTTGCAAGGAATCGTTTATCGCGAATTTGCAACAAAAGGTGTTTAATTCGCTCTTGGCTTTCATTAGCAGTATACTCATCACAATCAGCTGTCAATGTAGCTTGTTGCATGAAGATGCGTCGGTGTAGTTTACGCATTTGAATTTTAATATTGTTATGTACAAATGCACTTTGCCACTGTTTGCGAGAATCAAAATACATGTACAAATACCGAGGAATATTCATAACCAAGAAGGAAATGATAAAAATCCCTAAGGAAATTAAAAAGTACGTAGAGAATGAAAATTCCAATGTTTCTGTCGGTAAGTAGTGATGCAAGATAATAAATGTAATCCATACACCTATTGGCAATAAAAGGACTGCTGCAATATCGATAGAACGAAGCCAGCTAGTACGAGTTGGCACATCAGGTACTGTAAAAGTATCTACAGGATCATGGAATGCATAGTAATCCAACTGTAACACAGATTGACTGGTCCGCGGGTTACCCAAGAGAACAGGTCCATTACTACCAATATGGCGCTCAGGCATGGGTATGAATTTCTTCACTTGTGTATTAGGTAATAAGTCAAACTGAATTATACCTTTCTTCTCAAAGCGTACAGTAGATCCTTTTTCACCTAATGCAATAGGGTTAAAGAAAATACCGAAGAGACTTAGACACCAGTTTCCCAACAAGTGTAAAATAGAGTTCAAAATAAACCCACCTGTATCTATATTATTTGTATCTAAACGAATGGCAAAGGATGATGAATAATCATCGAACCATAAATCCTCTAAGGTGAATTCCACATTAATCACATTCCCCCATTTTGTAATAATGGATAGGAATATTTGATTGTTTGGTTCAAATTCAAATGTTACAGCATAAAAGAACCAATGATTACGAAGAGCGGCACGCAACATGCGATTAACCATATCTTCTTCTATATATAATAAGCGATGGTCAAACAAATCTTGTTCTAAAGGTGCTTTTTCTAATACGGGCGCCTTATCCACCACCGCATCTCGATCAGATAATGCTTCATCCACCAAAGCTCGTAATTTGGTGAAGATTTTAGTCATAACCCCTCCAAGGGTGAAATAATAGCTCTTAACACAAAAATTATACCATATATTGCATGATTTATCGATAAAAGTATACTACATATACTATTAAATATAAATATAATTAAAGCCCCTTTTTGCATAGTAAAAGGGGCCTTATTAATGTAGTTAAACATTAGTCGTATTATAATTTAATATTCATAATAGATCTTAAATTGCAACGTAATATTAAACATTGTCCAAATCTATAATTAAGCATTAATAATAGATACTTTAAATGATATTTAGTTTTATTGAATACTTGCCATGGATAAATAACAATATTCATAGAAACGACCTTTAAGCGCCATTAGCTCTTCATACGTTCCATCTTCAACAATTTGCCCTTTATCCATAAATAAAATCCGGTCCATTTGTTCTAAACCTTCCAATTGATGCGTAATATATAGACATGTCCTACCCTCTACATAATGCATCAAGTCACGATGTAAGGCTTTTCTTGTGACTTGATCTAAGCCCTCTAAAGGTTCATCTAATAAAACGATTTTAGGATTGCGCAAGAACAATCTAGCTAATGCAACTCTTTGACGTTCACCACCACTCAAACCTTGCCCTCCACTCCCTACAATCGTATTCATACCTTCTGGTAATTTTTCAACTACCGATCGCAATGATGCACGATTAATGGCTAGCTCTAAATCCTCCATAGAAGCTTCAGGTCTTGCAAGTAGTATATTATCCTTAAAGGAAGCATTAAAAATATACGTATCTTGAGTTATAGTCCCCAATGCATTACGCCAAGTATCAATTGAAATATCCTTCAACTCCACCGAGCCTATACGAATGGATCCACCATAATCATATAACCTCTCAAGCATATTAAACAATGTCGTCTTTCCAGACCCACTAGCACCTACGATAGCAATGGATTCCCCTTGTTGAATATGTAGTCTGAGATTCTCATAAATATGGCGATATTCATCATAACCAAAGGATACATCTGTAAAAATAATATCCTCATTAGGATTAAATGATTTTGGTGATATAGGTTCTACAATAGATATCGGTTCATTACTGAGAGCCATGAGACGACTTGTGGCAACTTTACTTTCTGCACCATGATGAACAGCAGCAATCATAGGTTGTAACGCTTCAAACCAAGCCTGTGTGCCAATGGCAGCCACCGCTACCATAACACTAGCCCAAGCGCCTGTTAACACATTAGAAGCCATAATAGCTACAATAACTACAGTTAACTGAACGCCGCCTATGAATAGTGTATTACCCATATTCATGCCCCGCTCAATAGTACCTTTTTGAGCATCTACATTGCGCATCATATGCTGAATACGCTTATATACCATGTCTTCGTTACCATAACTAATCACATCTTCCAGACTATCCATAGTATCACTTAAAAGCGCTTTATAATCGCCTTGTTGAGGCCCAATCGTACGTAAAGATTCTTTATTATACAAATAAACAACCAAAGGTACTATTACACCTAAAACAAAGGCCGACAAAAGAATAGGTATAATCAAACTATTGTCAATTGTAGAAACTCCATATGCAATCAATATAGTCAAGGCAACGGCTGCTACGGGTGGGATCAAAGTGCGCAAGTAGAAGAATTGTAATACCTCTATATCCCCCATGATGCGTCCCAACATATCACCCGCCCCAAACCGTTTGAGTATAGCAGGTGCCAATGGTTCCAAATGAGCATAAAACCACAAGCGCAAGCCATAGAGTCCTTGGAATGCCATGCGATGAGATGTATAGCGCTCAAAATAACGACATACAGCACGACTAACACCGAAGAATCGAACTCCTACGATTGCAAGACTTAAATAAGTGAGCCCTGGTTGCAATGCGGCAGATGCCAATAGCCAAGAGGATACTGTTAAAAGCCCAACATTCATGAACACTGTTAAGAACGTAAATAGCAAAGCTAATACTAATGACCACTTAGCGGGATTTAATACAGAAAACAACAACTTCCAACCTTGTATGCCCATATTAGAACCTTTTGCATTATCTTTAAAAGTCTCAGTATATTTAACAGATTTAACAAAATGCTCTATGCCATTGATAGGTGTATCTATGCCCAATGTATTCTCTGAACCAAATTGTTTTCCAATATACAACGGTTCTTCAAGAGTTGCTGAAAATTGACCTAAGCCAGATGTAACAAGTTCTTTAAAATAACCATCTTCTTGAAGTAGGTCATGATAAGAACCTTCTTGAATAATTAATCCATTTTTCAAGACATATAGCTTAGATGCCCAATGCATAGTTTGTAAGCGATGTCCAATAATGATAACAATCTTATTTTTCATCAAACGTTGGATAGCTGCACTTATAATGGATTCTGTTTTTACATCTAGATGTGCTGTCACTTCATCAAGAATCAATACTTGACCCTTCCGGAGAAATGCACGAGCTAAAGCAATACGTTGCCGCTCGCCGCCACTAAGACCTAATCCACCTTCACCGATAACCGCATCAAGCCCATCTTGTTCTCGATTAATAACATCTAATAGCTGAACTTCTTTGCAAGCATCAAGAATCTCTGCATCACTTACATCCATACCAAAGGATAAAACCTCTCGCAAGGACCCTTTCATAATATGTGGATGTTGAGATACATAGATAATTTGCTGACGCCACCAGTTGATATCTAAATCACATATATCAATGCCATCGATAGTGACTGTTCCTTTCGGAGCCTGTAAAAAACCTCCAACAATATGGGCCATAGTAGATTTACCAGCTCCGCTTTCACCAACGAGCATAATAGGTGCATTACGTTCAGCCTGCAGCGTAATATGGTGTACCCCATTCTCACTATTTTTATAGGTGAAAGTTAAATCTTTAATTACAATTTCCTGTATAGGCTTATCAAGTTTAGACTCACCACCTACTGGTAAAGAAGGTGGACGCTGCATGAATTCTTCATACTTCAGAATAGATGTTTTTCCTGCCATCCCTGTGTGGAAAGCTGCCCCCAATTGTCTAAATGGAGTATAGAACTCCGGCGCTAACAACAAAATAAAGAAGGCTGAAAAGAATGTGACTTCACCATCTAATAAGGTTAAACCTAAATATACCGCAATCAGAGCAGTACTAATTGTACTCACTAATTCAAGTACTAATGCAGATAAAAAGGCTACGCGCAACACGCGTAAAGTGGAATCTTTAAACTCTTGAGATAATCGACCAATAACCTTAATTTGATCCTTTGCACGACCAAAGAGCTTTAGCGTAGTAATCCCTTGTAGTACATCTAAAAAATGCCCCGATAGGAAGCTCATACGTTCCCATTGTTCCTTATTTAATCGATCAGCTTGCTTCCCAATTAAGATCATAAAAAATGGAATTAAAGGCACCGTAACAATCAAAATAATACCAATTATTGGTAATGTATTTACAATGGCAATCCCCATAATAAGAGGAATCATAATAGCATATAAAATCTGCGGAATATAACGTGCTATGTAAGCATCTACTTGTTCTAAACCATCGGTAAGCATATGGATAACATCGCCATGACGTTCCTTATGCTGTACACCGAGCTTAAACATATGCTCCAAAGAGCGTTCTCTAAAGGATGCTTTTACAGCACTCCCCAAATGATTTGCCACCGCCTCTTGAACATAATGAGCCACCAATCTCACAATAATAGCAATAAACAAATAAATAATGGTGTTCGTTTCGTCAGCTAGTGTATGCTCCAAAAATATAAGATTATTTATTAAGGTTCCAAAGAACCAGGCTTGCCCAACAATGGACAGACTTTCTACTAAACAGGTGAAGCCGAGTAGCACAAGCTGTCCTTTATGTTCTAGCAGCGCTTTAAATGCGGTACGCTGTATCATACTATCCTCTACGGTAAATCTATTTAAATATATAAACTCAAACAAATTTAAATCCCTATTACTAAGCCTACAAGAGTCCAAGTGAATCTAAATTTATCAATATTATATTCATCTTACCATAAAAAAGAGGCGTGCCGCTACGGCACGCCTCACATTAAGACCTAATTTTTACAACTTACATAAGTTGTAAAGCTATGCGATTAATAATGTAAATCTTTTTCTGTTACACGATGACGGAATGTCCAATATACCCAAGATTGGTAAACCAAAATAATTGGCACAAATACGAAGGCTACACAAGTCATCAAAGTCAACGTATAAGTAGAGTTAGCTGCATTAGTAATAGTCAAGCTCCACTCAGGATTCAAAGAAGAAACCATGATGCGAGGGAACAAACCTGCAAAGTATGCGGCTGTTACAGAAATAACAGATAAACAACTGAATAAGAAACCCCATTTTGTATTTCGAGTGCGTGCTGCACCCCAAGAAATGAGGAAGGACACGATAGCTAATGCAAAGCAAACTATAGCTAATACAGAATTAAATAAATCTGTATATACGTAAGTTGCGCCTACCAATGCCAATGCACCAATAGCTGTAGGAACACCTACTACCAATGATGCAGCACGAGCACGTTCAGAAATAGCACCAGCTGTTTTAATAGAAGTAAATAAGCCACCATGGTATGTAAATACCAAAATGAACGCAATACCACAAAGTATAGTGTATGGACTTAATAAATCAGAAAAAGTACCAACATATGTCATACTTGCATCAATTGGAGTACCTTGAATCAAGTTACCTACTGTAACACCCCACAATAGTGCAGGAATCAAGGAACCAAAGAAGATGCAGTAGTCGAATGTTTTACGCCATAACAAATTAGGGCTCTTAGAACGGAATTCAAAGGATACACCACGAATAATAAGAGCTGCAAGCATCAAGAATAGAGCCAAGTAGAATCCACTAAATAATGTAGCATACACGTGAGGGAAGGATGCGAATAATGCCCCTCCGGCAGTAATCATCCAAACTTCATTACCATCCCACACAGGACCTAAGGCATTGATCATTTGTCGACGTTCAACGTCAGTTTTACCAATGAATGGTAACAAAATACCAGTACCATAGTCAAAACCTTCTAATAAGAAGAAGCCAGCGAATAGTACAGTAATTAAGATAAACCATACCACTTCAAGGTTATTAAAAATTAATTCCATAATCTTGCCTCCTCTTTTTCAACTACATCATGAGATGGATTTCCATCTGGACCTTTTTTAATGTGTTCTACAGCAAGGTAGATAGCCGCGATAGCAGCCACGATATACACAAGTGTAAAGCCGATGATTGTAGTCATAATTTCTGGAGCCGTTACGGATTTAGACGCACCATCTGCAGTCAATTGCAAACCATATACAAGCCATGGTTGACGACCTGCTTCCGCTACAAACCAACCAGTGGAGTGAGCGATGAATGGCAATGGCAACATCCAGAACATAATTTTTAAGAATGTACGATTTTCAACAAGCTTGTCTTTTGCATTTAGGATAAGCCCTACAAAGGCAACAAGTAACATAAGAGAACCGGATGCTACCATGACACGGAATGTCCAGAAGATTGCTGGAACATCTGGAATATAGTTGCCAGGGCCATATTGAGCCTCTGATTTTGCTTGAAGGTCTTTGATACCTTCTACCTTACCAGACGTAAAGGAGTTTTGAGTCAAGAAGGATAAACCACCAGGAATTTCAAGAGCACCTGTATTCTTTTGTGCTTTAGTATCAATATTAGCTACCAAAGAGAATGGCGCTGGATCTTGTGTTTCCCACAACGCTTCCATAGCTGCCATTTTCATAGGTTGTACTTTTGTGATGTATTGACCTTGATGATGACCAGCTAATGCACCTAAAGTACCAAATACAAGGGCAATAACCATGCCCCATTTAGCGGAGCGACGGTAGAACTCTGTCGCATTATTACGCAATAAGTGCCATGCACTGATTGCCATAATAATTACACCAGCTGTTAATAAACCATTTAATACGATATGGAAAAATTGTCCAGGTACATAGCCATTTTGAACGATGGTCAGGAAATTTTCCATCTCTGCACGGCCATTGCGTAATACAAAGCCTACAGGATGTTGCATAAAGGAGTTTGCTACGAGAATCCAGAACGCAGATAAGTTAGTACCTAACGCTACAAATGTAGCTACAAGGGCGTGAACACATTTATGTAAGCGGTCCCAACCGAAAATCCAAACGCCCATGAATGTAGATTCCAAGAAAAATGCCATTAATGCTTCAAGGGCCAATGGGGCACCAAAAATGTCACCCATAAAACGAGAATATTCTGCCCAGTTCATACCGAAATGGAATTCCTGAACAATACCAGTCACCACACCCATGGCAAAGTTAATTAGGAACAATTTACCCCAGAACTTAGCCATTTTTTTGTATACTTCTTTACCAGTCGACACATAGGTCCACTCTAAAGCAGCAACAGTCACTGTCATACCTAGTGTGAACGGCACAAATAACCAGTGATAGATAGATGTTAGCGCGAATTGCAATCGGGCTAAATCTACAGCTTCAAACATGTGTTTTCCTCCTTAGAATAAAATACTAACATCACTTGACGAGCTTTTACAAAAAACCTTGCATCATTGCGACTGTAAAAAAGCTCAAGCCTCAGCAATAATCAACTGTTCTCGTTGGGCAAGGGTCTTAAAATTAACCGCTTCCAACTGATTGACCAATTGATGCTGAATCACGCCCATTGCTTCATTTATAGCGCAATGCCCCTTACAAGACTTAGAGCAAGAACCTACATCATATAAACAACGTTGTAAATACGCATCCCCTTCTACTGCTCTAATCACATCGAGCAACGATATCTCTTGAGGGCTTCGATTCAGGGCAAATCCGCCATCTACACCGCGAAAGGATTTCATAATCCCTGCTGCAATGAGACTACGCATAATCTTAAGCAAAAAGCGTTCTGGAATCAACTCTTGCTCAGCCAATACAGCACCAGTTATCTTCGAACCCGAAGGTAATAGCGCCATATGTAAGACCATGCGAAATGCATAATCCGTGGCCTGATTTAACTTCATAAAGTCTCCTTTCTCATGCACTCGGACGAACGTATTACTAAATCTAGTATAAATGAAATAAAACAATACTGCAATGGTATTGTTTTATTTATAACGAAAAAATTCACTTAGTTCTCATGCACATGCTTTATGTCCCCAATGACGGATTTAATCTCCACAAAATGCTTATTATAATCGCACTTTCAAAAAAGACTGCTTCACAAAAGAGCAGTCTCAATATATGTATTATTTTGTAATTTCTCGCACCAAATGCCCCATTTCAGGAATGATGAGTTTGCTCATCGCCAAGATAACAGCTCCTACAGACCCAGGAATGGAGAACATTAAAGTATTGTTATTAACACCGGCTTCTGCACGAGATGCCATTGCTTTTGTTCCAATATCCTCCGTATAGGATAAATATCTAAAAATTTCACCAAAACCTGGAATATGCTTTTCATATAAGCTATTTACAGCCTCGATGGTAACATCTCTCATAGCAATACCAGTTCCCCCAGTAGATATAATGACATCAATAGACTCATCATTACACCATGGAGTCATAGCATTTATTATAGCCTCACAATCATCAATTACAATTTTTCGATCTGCTACAATATGATTTGCTGCTTCCAAAAATTCTTGAACTTTGTTGCCTCCTTTATCAGTTTCTAATGTACGAGTATCAGATACAGTTAATACTGCAACACGTAATGGTCTTGCTACAACTTCGTAAGACATAGTTCCTCCTAAAATAAAGGCACAATAGACGCCAATATCGTCCATCCATTATCGCGTAATGTATCACGCAATGCCCATGTATACTTAATAAGCGGTGCACAATGTAGGCGCAACCAGAAAGATAAATACGGTGTATCTCCTTGGAATACAGCTAGTCGATTTAGAGCATATAAATTATCCCCTGGCTTTACTGTTCCTGGTTGGACTGTGAAAGCCATTTTATACCCAGACTGTTTAGTAACATATTGAACGAGCATATCATTAAAACCACCAGGATACGCCAAATAATTGATAGGTTCTCCTAAGATACCTTCCATAGATGTTTTACCACCGAGAATGGCATCAGGCAATTCCGTAGGATCCATATGAGTTAGTATCTTATGATGATTTGTATGCCCTTGAATGTCAAAACCAGCAGACTCCATTTGGTGCATTTGTGCAGTGTTTACAAAACCAGGCGTATTGGCTGCGTCACTAATCATGAACAAAGTAGCTTTCATATTATATTCTTTTAATATAGGCAATGCATGTTCATAATTATCTACATAACCATCGTCAAATGTTATTACTATAGGCTTCTCTGGTAAATCCGAACCATTTTGTAAATAATCATACAACTGATTCAATGTAATCGTATTATAGCCATGATTATGGAGGTATTCCATCTGCTCCTTAAACTGATCCACATGCAATGTTAAAGCGGAGTGTTTCTCATCATTTATTTGATGGTAATTAAGTACTGGTACACCATATAACTTGTAATCTGAAGACAGGCCCCACATAACCCCAATAGAAACCGCTAAGATTGCAATACATATTGCCATACAATATAACAACTTTTTAATACAACTCTTGCCATATTTATACATATAAAATAATCACTCCCATCCACTTACATACATAATGAGAATACCATATATAAGTGATTATTATCAAGAAAAACCCTCATAAGATTAATATAAAAACTGTTGATGCAATGAATCTATCGTCGCTTAATTCTTATTACCTTTAACTTTCCCTACTTGCTTCCTCACTGTGGATTTCCCTTTACCGCTTCGCAGTTTGGTAAAGCTTACGTTTGGAAGAAAGTGATGCAGTGAATCTGTCGTCGCGTTGCTCCTCCATCTTCTACTGCCCTACTTTTACTGTCCTGCTTACCAGGTCCCCTCGGAGGATAGGAAGCTATACATAAAAAAAGGCACACCCTCAGGTGTGCCTTTAGCTTAATCAGCGGCTTCCTATCACACTCGCCCATGGCAGTTTTAAGATTATAATCAAAATTAAAATATATACCTTAAGGTCTTCGTCGAACCTGATGCAATGGACGTATGCGTCGCTGCGCTCCTTTACGCCCTATTGCCCTAGGCTTCCCACGCCGTCTCTATTGATCAATACACATAGACAATACTTCTACAACCTTGGCTGGAGGCTGCTCTAGTAGGGTTAGCTAGTCGAAGACTAGCAAAAAGAAAAAGGCCTACCTTTAGGTAGACCTTTTTCTTTTAGTCAATCAGCGGCTTCCTATCCTCCCAGGCCGTCTCCAGCCAAGTACTTTCGGCGTTTATGAGCTTAACTACTGTGTTCGAGATGGGAACAGGTGGATCCTCATAGCCATCGCCACTGAATCTGTCAGAGTTTGTACTCTGAAAACCACATAGAAGTATATATATATTTGTTGCACATTCTGCTTAATGTTTTTGTTGTATGTTGCGTCCCATACTCAAAGTACACGTCTGGAGGATTGCGTCGAAGCCTGTGGATTTCACTTCGTGAAATCTTACGTTTCGACGTAAGCGACTCCACGCAACTTGTGCGTCGCGTTGCTCCTTCAAGTTGGTTACGCTGCTTAAGTAAAGCCCTCGATCGATTAGTACCAGTCAGCTCCAAACCTCACGGCTCTTCCACACCTGGCCTATCTACCATGTCGTCTACATGGGATCTTACTAGCTTTTGCTATGAGAAACCTCATCTCAAGGCTGGTTTCACGCTTAGATGCTTTCAGCGTTTATCCGTCCCGAACGTAGCTACCCAACTGTACCCTTGGCAGGATAATTGGTACACCAGCGGTTCGTCCACTCCGGTCCTCTCGTACTAGGAGCAGCCCCCTTCAAGTTTCTTACGCCCGCGATGGATAGGGACCGAACTGTCTCACGACGTTCTGAACCCAGCTCACGTACCACTTTAATCGGCGAACAGCCGAACCCTTGGGACCTACTTCAGCCCCAGGATGTGATGAGCCGACATCGAGGTGCCAAACCTCCCCGTCGATATGGACTCTTGGGAGAGATTAGCCTGTTATCCCCAGGGTAGCTTTTATCCGTTGAGCGATGGCCCTTCCACTCGGCACCACCGGATCACTAAGCCCGACTTTCGTCCCTGCTCGACCTGTCCGTCTCGCAGTCAAGCTCCCTTCTGCCTTTACACTCTTCGAGCGATTTCCGTCCGCTCTGAGGGAACCTTTGGGCGCCTCCGTTACTCTTTTGGAGGCGACCGCCCCAGTCAAACTGCCCGCCTAAGACTGTCCGGCCGGTCGTTACTCGGCCCGTTAGAAATCAATTAATGAAAGGGTGGTATCCCAACAGCGACTCCCCTAAAACTAGCGTCCTAGGTTCTACGTCTCCCACCTATCCTGTACATTCATTAACTAAGTTCAATCTTAGGTTGCAGTAAAGCTCCATGGGGTCTTTCTGTCCAGTCGCGGGTAACCTGCATCTTCACAGGTACTTCAATTTCACCGGGTCCCTCGTTGAGACAGTGCGCAAGTCGTTACACCTTTCGTGCGGGTCGGAACTTACCCGACAAGGAATTTCGCTACCTTAGGACCGTTATAGTTACGGCCGCCGTTTACTGGGGCTTCAATTCAGAGCTTCGACCGAAGTCTAACCCCTCCTCTTAACCTTCCAGCACCGGGCAGGTGTCAGCACCTATACATCAGCTTTCGCTTTAGCAGGCACCTGTGTTTGTGGTAAACAGTCGCTTGCGCCTCTCTTGTGCCACTCATTCATGCTCCAAGCGCTTCTGCTCTTCACACTACATGAGTCCTCCTTTTCCCGAAGTTACGGAGGCATTTTGCCGAGTTCCTTAACGAGGGTTTTCCCGCGCACCTTAGGATTCTCTCCCCGCCTACCTGTGTCGGTTTTGGTACGGGCGATGTGTCTCTACCTAGAAGCTTTTCTCGACAGTGTAGGATCAATCACTTCGCGACTATTGCTAGTCGCTCGTCATCACATCTCAGCTTTTAGAGCTACGGATTTGCCTATAGCTCAACCTACCTGCTTAAACACGCTCTTCCAATCGCGTGCTGACCTACCTTACTGTGTCACTCCATCGATCAAACGATTCACACCGGTACAGGAATTTCAACCTGTTGTCCATCGCCTACGCTTTTCCGCCTCGGCTTAGGTCCCGACTTACCCTGAGACGACGATCGTTGCTCAGGAACCCTTAGGCTTTCGGTGGAATGGATTCTCACCATTCTTTTCGCTACTCATACCGACATTCTCACTTCTCATCAGTCCACAACTCCTTACGGTACTGCTTCAGCCCGATGAGAACGCTCCCCTACCCATATACATTGCTGCATATGACACGACTT